>CAYLPU010000006.1:0-85217 GCA_964385635.1 uncultured Anaerolineales bacterium | reverse complement strand
GCCGGCCGCGTGATCTCCCTGGGCGGTCACTGGATGGCCGGGAAGTATATGCCCATCGTGCAGGAGGCGGTGCGCCGCCACCGCGATTTCCCGCTGGACGATCTGCCCTCCTTCGAAGATCTACCGGAGGAGCAGGTGGAACTGGCCTACGCCCAGTCCTGGTCGGTCGCCTCCTTCGTCGCCGAGCGGTACGGCCTGGCGGGCCTGCGGCGGTTCATCGCCCAGACCATCATTGCTCCCACACTCCCATACCCCCACACCCACACACCCACACACCCATCCAGAGACATGGCGACATCCCTGCGCACCGCCCTGGGGGTGGACCCGGAGCGGTTCCAGGCCGGCTGGCGGGAGCACGTCCTAGCCGCCGGCGTGCCAGACGACCTGGTGTCACTGGCCCAGCGCTTCGACCCAGAGCGGGCCCTGGCCCACGTCGCCGTCCTCGCCAGCCCCGAGTACAGCGGACGGGAACCGGGCACCACCGGGGCAGACCTGGCTGCCGCAACCATCGCCGGCCAATTCGCCGCCCTGGGTCTCCAACCTGTGGGGGACCTGCTGGCGGGATCGGAGACCGGCGAGCATGGCTACCTGCAACAGTTCCCCATCTCCCGCACCCATCTCATCACCACCCCTGCGCTCACTCTGCTGGACGCCGGCGGCGCGCTGCTCCACCAGTTCGCCTACCGCGAGGACTTCCTGGAAAGCGGTGGGGAGGGAATCGGCGAGGGGGAGTTGGTGTGGGTGCACGCAAGAGCCGGAGGGCGGGGTTCGATACCGGCCGGGATGCGCTTTGGCGGGGCCGTGGTCCTCGAACGGGACGTGCGCGACCCCATCGCCCGCGCCGCCCAACTGCAGGACCACGGCGCGGGTGGGCTGATCGTCGTCAGCGATAGAGCATCCGGCGACCTCCGGGCCAGCCACGTCCGGCCCACCCTCGGATCTGAGGTCACCATCCCCGTGTTCGAGATCACCGGGGCCGCCTTCGAGACGCTGCTGGAGCGGCTGGGGATGGAGTACCATGACCTGGCGACCGCGCCCCCTGCGCTGCCGCTGGGCATGGGGGTGCGCCAGACCCTCGTGCGTGCCCCTGTCACCACCACTCTCACCGCCAACGTCCTGGGCCTGCTGCCAGGGAACGACCCCGATCTGGCGGACGAACTGCTCATCGTCGGCGCTCACTACGACCACATCGGCCAGTCGCCGGATGGCCTCTACTATCCCGGCGCCAACCGGAACGGGTCCGGCGTGGGGGCTTTGCTGGAGATGGCGCGGGTGTGGCAGGCGGCGGGGTACCGTCCCGCCCGCAGCGTGCTCTTCGCCGCCTGGGGCGCGGAGGAACTGGACAGCGCCGGGGTCGCGTACTACCTGGATCGGCCCGCCGTGCCGCTTATGCAGACTGTGGGCATCATCGCGCTCGATAGCATCGCGGGGGGCAGGGGATACAGGTTGCTCTTCTACGGCACGCGGGACCACGACCTGCCGCTGATCCACCGGCTCGAAGCCGGTTCCGCCCGGTTGGACCGGCGGGCCTGGCGCAGGGGCAGCACCGGTGAAGGTTGGCAGGCCCTCTTCAACACCACCGGCATCCCCACCGTCAAACTCATCTGGGACGAAGCAGAGGAAGACTTCTACCTGCCCACCGACACCGCCGACCGTCTGGACCCCGAGCGACTGGCCTCCAGCGGCGAGATCCTGACCCTGGCCGCCGCGTGGCTGGCGAGCCGGTAGGAGGGAGAGTTACTTGAACACAGATATTGGTCTATTCTGCAAATATCTCGGCTAAGGTGTTGAGTACATCCCTCTGAGTTGCTTTGCTTATTCGACCCAGTTTCCGCACTAGCCGGGATTTGTCAACGGTCCGAATCTGGTCCAACACAATTTGACCTTCTTTCCCTTGAAACTTGCACGACACTCATTTATAATGTCGGGCAGACTTTGGGACACCGAAAAGCCCTTTTTGCTCCCGCTGGATTGCCAAATCCAGTGGCTAGGGCCTGGATCTGGCGATCCAGGCCGAGCGAATGGGATAAATGCGATTGCCCTATCAGTTTCTCCCCACCATCACTCTGTATGCCGACTCGTGTCTCCTCAAGAAGTTGGGAAGGTTCCCAAAGGCTCGCTTCAATTGTCCTGATTGAGCCTGTAGAGACTTTGAAAATCTGTGTCCCCAGGTGCTGTTCGTATTATATGGCAAAATCACCGCAGTGCAATGCAGTAGGAGAGTCAAGGGCATGCTTACGCGAACTCGACCGGCTGCTGGCGCGTCTCGGCGTCGAGGAATTGGGCCAGGCGCTCGCGGAAGAAGAGTTGGATGGTGCCGGTGGGGCCGTTGCGGTGCTTGCGCACCAGGATGTCGGCGATGTGCTGCCTCTCGGTCTCGGGATGGTACAACTCGTCGCGGTAGATGAACATCACCACGTCCGCGTCCTGTTCGAGGGACCCCGAGTCGCGCAGGTCCGCCAGCACAGGCCGTTTGTCGGTGCGCTGCTCGACGGCGCGGGAGAGTTGGGAGGCGGCCACCAGGGGTAGGTCCAGTTCCCTTGCCAGTCCCTTGAGCGAGCGGGAGATGTAGGAGACCTCCTGCACCCGGTTTTCGGAGCGCACGTTTCCGGTCATCAACTGCAGGTAGTCCACGAGGATGAGGTCTAGCCCGTGCTCGGCGTGGAGGCGGCGGGCCTTGGTGCGCAGTTGCAGGGCCGATATAGAGGGAGTATCGTCAATGAAGACCGGGAGATCGGCCAGTTTGCCGGTGGCCTGGACGAAGAGGGGCCACTCCTCCTCTCGCAAGCCGCCCAACCGCAGCCGCTGGGCGTCAATGCCGGTCTCGGCGGCCACTAACCGCTGCACGACCTGCTCGGACGACATCTCCAGGCTGAAGACGGCGACGTGCTGGCCGTGGCGGGCGGCGTTCCGGGCGATCGAGAGACAAAGCGAGGTTTTGCCGACCGAGGGCCTGGAGGCAATGAGGATAAAATCAGAGCGCTGGAGTCCGCCCAGCAGCCGATCCAGGTCGATGAAGCCGGTGGGCACTCCTAGCGGCTCGTCCTGGTGGGCATAGAGGTACTCGATGCGATCGTAGTAACGGCGGATGATCTCCTGGATGGGGGCCAGATCGCGGGTGATACGGCGCTGGGAGACGCTGAAGAGCGACTGCTCGGCCCGGTCAATGGTCTGGTCGATGTCCTCGGCTTCCTGATAGGCCAATTGCGCGATCTGGCTGGCCGCGCTGATCAACCGCTGGCGAATGGCGGCGTGTTCGACGATGTGGGCATAAGCCTCGACGTGGATGGCGCTGGGTACAGCGTTGATGAGATGGGTGATGTAGGCGGCACCGCCGATCTCCTCCAGTTGCCCCCGGCGCTCCAGTTCATCACACAGCGTGACGAAGTCAATCGGCTCGCGCCGTTCGTGGAGTGCAAAGATGGCCTCGTAGATCCAGACGTTTTTCTGGATGTAGAAATCTTCCCCCTTCAGAAAGGGGGAGACGCGAAACAACGCTTCTGGATCAATGAGGAGGGAACCAATAACCGCCTCCTCAGCCTCAACGTTATGAGGGATCATCTTGTCGGGAGTTTCCATACGCTTTCCTATTGTAAGGGCAGGTCATCCAGGTCGAGGCCGTCAACGAAGTCACGGAAGGCCGTCAGTGTTTCGTCATCCGCATCCTCGCTGACGTCCACTTCTGGGATGATGCTGGCCTGTGCCATGACGTCCTCTTCGACGAAGATAGGGGTGTTTGCACGCACGGCCAGGGCGATAGCGTCGGAGGGGCGCGAGTCGATCTCCAGTTTGTGCCCATTCACGTTCACGTTGATGCTGGCGTAGAAAGTGTCGTTGCGCAGGTCGTTCACGATGATATGGGAAACCTCACCACCCATCTTGGAGATAACGTTGTTGAGCAGGTCGTGGGTCAGGGGACGGGCGACCTCGACGTTTCGCAATCGGAGGGCGATGGCCTCCGCTTCGTAAGGCCCGATCCAGATTGGCAGGTACCGTTCGACGTTGATGTCTTTGAGGATGATCACGCGGTGCTCCGACATCAGGCTCACCTGAATACTGTCTACTTTAACCTCGATCATTGTCCGCCTCCTGGCAGTGGTTGTACCTGTCTGAATTATACCACCGACCTATGACAGGTGGCAAATGGGCAGACAGCAGAGGGCGAGAAAATAGCACACGGATACACACAGATGGCTGAGCGGTTACCAATCAGGTTCTTCTATGTTCAGGGATGAGGGCAGAATTATGAAGGTTTCCTCCGTGGCGACAGTCACCCGCTCCATGGTAGCGGGGTTGTACAGACCGACTTCGATGACGGCCGGGCCGGTGTATGTTTCGCGGAAGACCATGTCGTGATGGTCGGTAATGACCTCGTCGGGGAGCCAGCCGGGAGTGCGGCGGGCACCCGCAGCCGGAGGGCCGTCGTGCTGCGCAACCAGGTGACCATCGGCGGCCAGGATGTGGGTGAAGACGCTGTAGTCGGCACCGGCGGCTCCCTCGAGAGCGCGCCAGTAGAGGGTAATGGGGATAGGCTGGTCGGGGGTGTAGGGGCCGGGGGGGAGGTCGTAGCCCAACAGTTCGGCGACGTCACTGAAGCGAGCGTGCACCTCGTAGGCCATCGGCGGTGGTGTAAAGACGTGCTCTCCGGCGCTGATCTCCACACTGCCCAGGACGACACGACGGCCTGCCAGTTCGAGGGCAACGGTGGCGGGGCCGTCGGCGGCGCTGGGAGGGATGGTGAGGCGGCGGTGTTCCAGGACGACCTCACCGGCCTGCCACCGGTCAGTGGGGTAGCGACCTCCAGCTGGCGCGTCTTCTACAGAAACCAGGGTATTGCCTGCCTGGCTGAGGGTCAGGGCCGGGCGCAGGTCAGGTAGGGGCGCGGTCACAGCGCGCCAGCGCAGACTGGCGAAGAGGGATTGGCCTGGAGCGACGGTCTGGCGGTCGAGCGCGGCGGCCTCCAGCAGCAGCCCTTCGGCTACGCTCAGGGCAGGCCCTTCGGTAAGCGCGGCCGGCTCGGGCAGCGGTGGCAGGTCGGGAGAGACGCCGTAGGGGTCGTCGCGCAGGCCACGGGCGGGCGCGAGAGTCACGCTGCCGATGTCGTAGGACTGCCCCTGGGGGTTGCCCGCCGCGTCCAGCAGGTCGAGTGGGTGGACAGTCCCCTCGTCGCCGGTGATGTAGATGCCGATGGAGATGGTGTAGGTAAGAGGCGGTGTGCCTGGCACGAGGGGCAGGATGTGGTATGTAATAGCCTCCTCGCCGGCGGCCCAGCGGTCGCTGGGGAGGGTGCGATTGTCCAGCAGCCAGGCGTCGGCGGCCGATAGTTCCCAGCCATCCAAATCGCGCAGCCGCAGGCCGATACGATAGCGATCGCCGGTGGGCTGCTCCAGCCACCATCGCAGCGCCACCGTGGCGGCGGTATCGGCTGCGGGACTGGGCTCAATCCAGGCAGCGGTCAGGTGCAGGGGGCCGAAGTACCCCCCCTCTATCCCCCCCAATGGGGGGGAGGAAGGGGAGGCTATCCCCCCCAATGGGGGGGAGGAAGGGGAGGCTATCCCCCCCAATGGGGGGGAGGAAGGGGAACTGTCCAGTTCGTAGAGGTGCACCAGGAGGCCCTTGAAAGAGTGGCGCTTGATCAGGCTGCCAGCGGATTCTAGTGCGAAGGGGACGAGGTCCCGGCGGTCCCGATTGTCACGTGGATAGTTCACCAGGAAAGCGCGCCTGGCAGGAGAAGTATGGGCCGCCAGCGCATCCCAGGTGGCAGTCTCATCGGCCGGGTTGGGTCGGATGATGGTCGCCGGGCCGTGGTAGGCGTAGTCCAGTGACCAGTCTTGCCACGGGGCGACGATCAGGTCGCCGGCGGTGGTCTCGGCCTCCAGCCAGGTGGCCAAACCGCGCACATCGTCCTTGGCGAAGGCCGGATCGAAGAAGTAGGCCCGTAGCCCAAGCAGGGAGATCAAGACCAAAGTAATTGCCAGCGTGAAAACTGAAACGTGGGACGTGAAACGTGAAACGTGAAACGTGAAGCACGATGCGTGAGAGGGTTTGGGGTTTGGGCTTTGGGCTTCGGGCTTTGGGCTTCGGGCTTTGGGTTTTGGGCTTTGGGCTTTGGGCTTTGAAGGGTGGGTGGCGTAGGCGGCCAGGAGAATCAGGCCGGGGGCGTAGAGCGCGATGTAGCGGGGATGGGAGAAGGAACGCACGGCCCAGACGAGGAGCGTGGAGCCCAGCGGGATGAGCCAGTGGGCCGTCAGTTGGGCAACGGGTCGGCGGGTGGCAGGTCGGATGAGCCGGAGGAGCAGTGACACGGCCAGGAGCAAGAGGGTGAGGCTGGCCAATAGCCGCACTTCGGGGCGGCCTACGGCGCCAGTGAGACCTGTCAGATGAAAGACCCAGACCTGGCTCAATAGGTAATCCACAGGGATAGATTCCGTGAGGCCTCGGCCTATCTGAATCCGGGCTTGAACGGCTGGCCAGTAGGTGAGGACTGCGACCAGCCAGGGCAGGCTGGCGAGGCCCACCAGGAGTTGGGTGATCCACCAGCGGCGCAGGTCAGTCCACCGCCGCTCTCTCCAAAAAGTCAGGAGTGACCAGCCTCCCGTGTAGACCACGACGAAAAAGACCATGTAGTGCAGATGGAGTCCGATCACCTCGACGATGCCCAGGAGCAGCCAGGTGGCGCGGCGGTGAGGGCCGGGCTTGTGGGTCAGTTCGTGCGTGATGGCCAGCAGGGTCAGGTAGACCAGGGGGAGCAGAGCGTAAACGCGGGCCTCCTGGGCGTAGATGACAGAGAGGGGGGAGAGGGCGGTGAGGAAGGCAGCGACCCGGGCGGTGGGCCGGCCCAGCCAGCGACGGGCGATTGTGTAGACGGCCGCCACCTGCAAGAGGCTTGCCATCGCCGATGAGAAGCGGGCACTGAAAATGCTGACGCCCGCCAGCGTTACCCACCCTTTGAGCAAGAAGAAGTAGAGGGGAGGGTGGATGTTGGCTGCCCGGTTGGCGACGATCTCGGCCAGGCTGGAGGTGGCTAAGTGGAGGCTGATCCCTTCGTCAACCCAGATACTCTGTCCATCCAGGCGATAGAGGCGCAGGGCGAAGGCAAGGAGAAATGACAAATGACAAATGACAAATGACAAATCCTTGTATTTGATATTTGATATTTGATATTTGATATTTGGGATTTGGGATTTGGTCATTGGGTTTCTACCGTAATGGCAGGCAGTACAAGTTTCTGTTCGGGCAGCGATGTGCCAGCCTGATCTACCACCGGCAAACGTTCCAGGGTGTCAGGATTGTATATTCCGACGGCCGCCTCGTAGCGTCCCGTACTCAATTTGCTCACGTCCAAAGCAATTGTATCGGTGACGATCTCGTCTTTGTCCCACCAAGACGTCAGATACGTCCAGTCACGTGGCATGCCATCATGCTGAGCCACGATTGCGCCATTGTCCAGGGAGGATAGGTGAACAAAGATCTTATAGTCCCGATCCATCCGGCGCACAGCCTGCCAGTAAAGGGTGAGGTTCAGAAACGTTCCCGTCTGTTCCACGTCAGAGCCGATGAGGCGAATCTGGTCGCCGAAGACGGCATCCGCTTCGGTGGAGACCTGGGGACGGGCATATTGGCGGGGTAGGGCCTGTACCTCCAGGGAGCCGAGGTTTGCGGACTGGCCTACTGCCTGAGCAGTTACCGGATTGATGATCTCCACAGTGACCTGATAACAACCCGCCGGCAGGAACGGATCAATTTGGCCTGCGAAATGAGATGTAAATAGAGTTCCTGCTGGCCACCGGGACGTTGGCCATTCGGGGGCAAGTTCCATATTATATCTGACAGCCGCTTCGCCGGTAGCGTCGCGCAGAGTCACCCGGTAGTGATACTCACGAGGAGGGGATTCCAGTGCCGTCCAATGAAGATCAAATTGCAACCACGAAGCCTGGGAGACGACGGGCGGCAAGGGATTGTCCGCTTCAATCAGTCCCAGTTCCTCGGTAAGGCGAACCGAAACACGATAGTCTTCGCCGATTGTGGGATGAGTGCGGTATACGACGAGACTGTCATCGTCGTAGATGGGATTCACGACGACAAAGGACTGCCAGGCAGCAAGCAACGCAGGAGATGTCCTGTCGCGATGGAAAACGACGTAACGAATCCCCGCTTCGGCGAGGGCTTCCAGTTGGCGTGATACGTCGGGGAAGGGCAATGTGAAGGGGCCTTCATGACCAGGAACACTGTATTGCCGGAGCAGCGAGAGCAACTCGTTGCCTTCGATAAAATCGTAGGCGTGAGGCGGCGTGCGCGAGATGTGGCCATCCAGCAGCGGATGTTCGTGGATGGTCTGATAATACATGCTAATCTTGGCGGGTTGCCGCCCTATTGGGATTTCCAGGATGGCAAAATCGCCCGGCTCCCGCGCTAATTCAAGGTAGAAGGGGGGGACTTCTATGCAAGTGCTGGGGAAGGGAACAGGGCAATACTCGAAAGCGATTAGGATAAACATGCCCACTGTAACTAGATACGCCTGGCGCTGTGATTTGAGTCTCCGAAGGAGAGCAAGGCAGCCCCACGCCGCCAGCAATGACCAGCAGAGGGTAAGCAGTATGTTGACTCGTCCCGCGTGGCGGATAAGCCGTATCAAGGGGATGCCCCAGGGTAGGGGATGTGAGAAGAGAGGCTGGCCGAGCACTCGAGGGCGTGGTCCCAAGGCCAGAACAAACAACACGATACTTGTTATCCACCAAAAGCGACTTCGCCGTCCACCACGCAAGACACCTATGCATACCAGAGCCAGAACTGAGTAGCCGATGAAAGCAGGAGATTTCCAGAGTCCAGGATAGAAGCGCTCATAGATGTCGTTGACGGATGGCCCCAGCAAGGGATGGTAATTGCTGGGGGTGAAAAAAGCCAAGAGATCAGTGCCGGCATATCGTTCCTGGTGGGCGATAAAATAGCCGGAGGTAGCGCTGGTGAATTGCTCGCGCAACAGGGGCCACATAAAAGGAAGTGTCAAGATGGCAAAGGCAAGCGATGCGGTCAGCAAGCCCTGTCGGACTTTCCGGCTCTTCCATTGGCGCTCCGTGAGCAGCAGGTAGAGGGCGCGGCATATCCCCAGGGAGAGCGCCAGAACCAGGAGATGCCATCCCGAGAGGGCCGTAAGCCACAGCCAAAAGGCCGCCGACAGCCCTGCCTTGACTTTCTTTTGAGTGATAACCTTTTCCAATGAAAGCATAAAAAGCGGGATCCACTGGATCGTGCAGAGGATAGGATGAGAACTTTCAGCCACGTGGTAGGGACTAAAGCCGAATATGAAGCCAGCGATAAATGCAGCGGGGCGGGATTTAGTTAGGTAATGAGCAAAGAGGTAGAGGGTGAAGGCCGAAAGTGGATAAGTCAAAAGAATGGTCAGAGTATGTGCCGGTAAATCGCCCGCCAGGTGTCGCAGGACCAACCACAAAGCACTATTCGTATGGCTGAAACTGTGGTAGATCAAACTGGCTCCTTGTGGATAGAACAGGTATCGCGTGTGATAAAAAGGCAACCTCTCCGACAATGCCTTTTGTGTCCACCAGTTGGCCCAGGGATTTAGCCAGGCGTCAATGTTGTCGCCAGCCAGACAGCGGTCCATCGTGAGAGGGAGGGGGAAGGTGAGAGCGATACTGATTAAGATGTAGAGCGCGAGGATGGCGATGTTGGCCTTGTGTCTGTGAATTCGGGATTTGGGATTTGGGATTTGGGTCATTGGGCTTGCACCGTGATGGTGGTCAGATGGATGGCATCGGAGCCATCGGGGGTGGTTAGGCGCTCGCCGCCGGGGACGTACAGGCCAGCGGAGAGAGTGTAATCGCCCGCTGGAGCGCCGGCGGGCAGGGTGAGCACACGTGTGTCGGTGACGTATTCGCCGGGCAGCCAGCCGGTAGTGGGACGGCTCCAATTGGCAGGGACGCCGTCAGATTGAGCCACCAGTGCGCCGCCGGGACCGATGAGGTGGAGAAAGACGTGGTAGGAGGTGTGGGTCTCTGCTTCGGCGCGCCAGACGAGGGTGACAGTGAGGGTCTCCCCCGGTCGCGCCATCTCCGCTCCGTTGACCCATCCGTTGACACCCACGTCGAAGCCAGAAAGCGTCACCAGGTCGCCCAGGGTGACGTCCACGCCCCCCCTTTCATCCCCCCCAATGGGGGGGAAAGAGGGGGGGGTGAAGGTGCGAGATGGAGCGGTGATTGTGAGTAGAGAGGGTAGACGGGTAGACGAGGAGGTGGGGAGGAGTGTGAGGTGCCAGGTGTAGTCGCCGCTGTCGAGATTGGCAGGGAGGTGGAGGAAGTGTTGACCGCGCCAGACGTCGCCAGTAGAAACCAGGTTTTTTCCGAAAAACCCGGTTTCTCTAAAATCATACTCCGCAGCGGTGGAGCCATCTGGGGTCAGGAGGGCCAGATGGAGAGTCAGATCCTCGCCAGGCTGCTGGTCGGCGCGCCAGAAGGTGGTGAGGAGGATGGGGTCGCCGGGGGCGGCCTCGTCACGGTCGAAGTCGGCGCCGAGGAGGGTGAAGGGGCCGAGGGAAATGTCCAGGCGGTGTCGGATGCCCAGCGCGTCCGAGTCGGCGGGGCGGCGAGGGGCGGTGACGGCGATCTGGCCTAGAGGTAGCGCTGGTCCGAGGGCGCGCCCGTCAGCGTCGTGGGCGGTGAGGGGAGCGAGTGTGTCCATATCGAAGGCGACCGCCTCGATGGTGTAGGTCCCGGGAGGGGTGCCGGGGAGAAGCGGGACGGAGAGGGCGACGATACCGTACTGGTCGGGCGGCCACTCCCACACGGGGGGCGGTGTGCGGTGCCAGCGGGGAGGGCGGACATCGGGGCTATTCCAGCGGTGGCCCTGAGCGTCCACGACGTTGATGGTGACGCCGTAATCTGGGCCACCAGGCTGGAGCGCCCGCCAGTAAGTCTTGACCTCGAACCATTCTCCGCTGGGGAGACTTTCGGGCAGGGTCTCGTGGCCCAGGAGGACGAACTCGTCGCCGAAGGTGATCTCGGTGGGAACGTCCACGTCGCGCAGGCGACCATCCACCAGGTTGGCGCGGCGGAGAGGGGTGTCCACGCGGTCAATCAGGGCGAGCTTGGTCACGAGCAACAGGACGGCGGTGACCAAGAGGAGCCATTTGTTGGTTTGTTGATGTGTTGATTTATTGATTTGCTGATTTGTTGATTTATTGATTTGCTGGTTTGTTGATTGGCCGGGGTGTGGGATGAACAGGGCAGCGGCGAGGGCGACCAGGCTGAGGAGGGAGATGATGTCGGCGGTCAGGCGGAGGGGAGTCTCACCGAAGCGGACGCGGATGGTGTGATGGCCGGCCGGGACGTCAAAAGAGATGAGGCCATCGGGCTCGGTAGGGTCGATGGGGGCAGGCACTCCGTCCACGGTGACGCGCCAGCCCGGGTAGTAGAAGGCCAGGTAGCGGGCGCGGAAAGGCACAGGGCTCTCTAGTTCGATGGTACCCTCCACAGGGGTGTAGTCGGCGCGGAGCACGCGTGCTCCTTCTGGCAGTGTCTCGGGCTGCAGCCGCACCGGCTCCTGTCCATTGTTTAGGTCATCGTCCAGGGCATGCCTGTCAGGCATCGTGTGCACCCAGGCGGGGAGGAGTTCGTTGAAGAAGGTGCCGCCTAGTTCGCCGGTGGTCTGCTCGTAGGCCAGCATGCCGGGCAGGGTGGCTGGCTGGGGGAGGGGGGAGTGCGGTGGGTAGAGCCAGCCGAGGGAGCCGAGGGTTAGTGCGCTGGCGATGGCAGGGAGCCAGAGGTGAGACGTGAAACGTGAAACGTGAGGCGTGAAACGTGAAACGTGAAGCGTGAAACGTGAAACGTGAAGCGTGAAACGTGAAACGTGAAGCGTGAGACGTGAAACGTAAAACGTGGCGGCCCCGCCCAGGACTGCTACGCCGACCGCCGCCGGAGTGAGGAAGCGCCACGGGAAGTGCAGATAGTGCAGAACGGGGATCAGGCGCCAGATAGACCGGGCGTAGGGCAGGGTCAACCATATATAGCCCATTGTGACGATGCCCACCGCCGCCAGCCAGAACCGCTGGTCCCGCTCGGCGCGGAGCCAGGTCATCACTGATAGAGGGATGAGCGCCGCTGGGAGCAGGCCGATGCCCTTGGGGAGCCAGGGGTTAATCCAGGTCAGATCGGCGGCGCGGGGGGGCTCCAGCAGGTAGTCGAGAGCGACAAAACTGGCGGCGTAAGGGTAATCGAGTACGCGGTTGAACTGAACGAGGGGTCGTTCCAGCACGGAGGGGAGCCAGAAGAAGGCCGCTATGCCGATGCCGATGACCAGGGCGATGATTCCATGCCCCAGCATTGATTTGCTGCGGTAGGCCAGTGCCAGCGCCACGACGGCCGCCAGCGGCAGGGGGAGGAACAGGTAGGCGGAGGCGTCGTGGGTGAGGAGCAGGGCGGCCTGCCCACCGGCAGCCGCCAGTAACCCGCGCCGCTGTCCGTATTTCTGCCAGCGGATCAGTCCCCAGAGGATCAGCGCCGGAAACGCCCAGGACAGGGCCTCGGACATACTGGCGCGGTGGAAGTTGACGTAGGCGTGGAAGGGGAGGGTGACTATGATCACACCGGCGACCACGCCGGCCAGATCTCCCCACCATTCCCGCACCAGCAGCCAGACCGTCCAGGCCGAGAGGAGTGTGCCAGTGACGAAGGTGGTGTTGATGGCGGCAGGCCACGCCAGCCCCAGGCGGTGGAAGAGAGCGGCGAACAGGGGAGAGATGGGAGGGTTGAAGAGAAGCAGCGGGTAACCAAAGCCAAAGGCCATGTGGGGTTGCCAACGGGAATAGATGAGACCGTGCTCAAGCAGTGCGTCGGTTTCGACGGCCCGCCAGAGGTGGAGGACGTTGTCGTAGCCGCAGGTGAAGTCGGGGGTCAGCAGCGGCTGGAGGGCTGGAATCGAGAACAGAGCAAGGGATATAATACAGATTGCTGCAGACTTGCGGATTTGCAGATTTGCAGATCCGCTGAATTGAGATGTAATTGAGAGCAGAAACTGTTTGTGTCTCATCTCTCTCCAATCAGGATGTGGGTCAGGATGATACGATGGTCTGGGGTAGCAGCGGGGCCAGAGGCAGGCAGCCGTTCGCCAGTCTCCCACAGATAGAATCCCGTTTCCAGAACGTAGTCACCCGACGGTGCCTGGGGATTGATGGGGATGTCATAGGGATCGGCAATGATCTCACCAGGGACCCAGCAGGTGGTCGGACCAGTGTCTCGCAGCGGCATGTTATCCTGGTGTCCGGCCAACTGCTCATCTGATCCGACCAGGTGGGTGAACACGGTGTATGGTTGGGTCATCGGCTTCAGGGATTGCCAGTAGAGCGTCAGATGAAGCGTGTCGCCGGTGTCAACGGTGTCAACGGATGCATCGGGATCCAAATTGTATCCCAGGAGGGCGATAGAATCCGCGTTTTCTACGCTGAAGCGAGCGCTCAGGGGGTGGGTGATGGGCGGCAGCGTGTTATCCTGGTCTACGTCGAAGTGCCGGGCACGGAACGGTGGGTCGGTCAAACCCGTGGTGACGACACGGAGGAAAGTGTTGAACGTGAACAGTTGGAGTGCCATCAGGAATGTGACGAGGACAAGGCCTGGCCGGCCCAGGCGGAGGCGTGTCAGTCCGCGGGCGGCCGAGATGACCGCGAAGGGGGTCAGGAAAAGCCACACCCGTGCGACCTCGCCCCGGGATGTGCCGGAGAGATCAAGGAGCAGGAGCCCCAGTGCGAAACTCAGGGTGAGTGTGTCGATTGCGGATTGTGGATGGCGAGAGTACCGGCGGCGGGCAGCGAGCGGCGAACGGCAAGTGATAGGCTGAAGCAAGTCGCGTGTTGCCTTCACCAGCGCGATCAAAAATAGCAGCGCCAGCGGAAGGCCAAGGAAGACGAAAAAATCGTACAGGTGGTAGCCCAACCAGGTCCAGTAGCCCCGGTCCAGGCCCAGGTGATAGGACATTGAGACGCGCCAGATGTCGAGAAAGCCTGTGCCAAAGGCGAACTGGTAGATGAGCCAGGGAGAGGTCAGCCCGACGAGGAAGGCGAGGAGGTTGGAGATTAGAGATTGGAGATTGGAGGTTACGGATGGTTGGGTGCGGAGCCAGAACAGGGCGAAGAGGGCCATCGGTAGTAGGAGGGCCAGGTTGCCGAAATTCAGCAGGGAGGCGAGGGACAGGGTGAGGCCAGCAGCCAGCAGCGCGGAGCGGCGGGTTCGAGTCAGGCCGAGGTAGAGTAGATACCAGGACAGGCTTGCCAGAAAGGGATAAAACTGTTCCCAGCGGGCTGACCAGAGGGCAAAGGAGGGCACGAGCGGGTAGAGGGCGACAGCCCAGGCGGCGGTGCGCTGGCCGTAGGCCTGCCGGGCCAGCCCGTAGAGAGGAAGCAGGGTGAACCCGCTGAGCAGTGGCAGGGCCATCTGGATGATGGCGGTGCTGATCGTCGCGTTAGAGAGGCGCATCAGGGTCAGATCGTGGCACTGGTAGAGGCGGAGGCGGAAACCCAACAAATCGTTTAGTGAAGGAAACGTTTCCAGAATGCGACGGGCCAGGTAGAACAAGAGCGGCAGGCCGGGAGGGTAGCGCTGGGGATGAACGGGGAACGTCGGCATCAGTGTCGGGTAACGGCGCAGGAAATCGGCTGCATCCTCTATGGTACTGCCGACGGAGAAGACTCCACTGGCGCCAGCCGAGACGGTGCGGTAGAAGAGCGGCCTAAGGATATCGCGGTCTCCAATGGCGAGGAGGCTGGCCTGGATCAGGGGAACAGCCAGTACCAGGGCAAGGAGGAGTACTCGCCGTTGCCACCTGGAGGAGGAGGGGGGTCGCCGGGTGGCTTGTTTAATCCAGATGAGGGTGAGGATCAGGTAGAGCGAAAGCGTGAGAGCCGGAATCCAGAGACGGGCTGGGTCACTGGGGACTGCGTAGGCCCAGCGCCACTCGTCCGGGCCACGGAGGTAAGGGTTGAGGTTGAGGGCGAAAGCGGTGAGCAGTAGGATCGTCAGCAGCGTGATACCACAGAGGATAGGAGAGATGGAGTGCAAGAGCCGCGAAACGTGAGACGTGATGCGTGGGCGGATGATGAGGGCGAAGAGGGCGACCAGGCTGAGGATGGAGAGGGCGTCGGCTGTCAGGCGAAGTGTCGTTTCGTCGAAGCGGACGCGGATAGTATGGCGACCGGCCGGGACATCGAAAGAGACGAGGCCATCGGGATCGGTGGGGGAGATGGGGACGGGGTTGCCGTCCACGATGACGCGCCAGCCGGGGTAGTAGAAGGCCAGATAGCGGGCTCGGAAGGGGGCGGGGGTGTCCAGGACGATGGTGGCGTCCACAGGGCCGTAGTCGGCGTGGAGCACGTGGGCTCCTTCGGGCAGGCTCTCCGGCGGCATGCGGACGATGGGGCCTCCAGCACCGTATGTAGCGTCGAGGGCTGGGTCTTCGGGCATAGTATGAGTCCAGATAGGGAGGTACTCCCCTTTGGCCGTAGCCCCCAGAGTGTCGGTGGCTCGCTCCCAGGCGATCATTCCGGCGATGGATGTGTCCTTCGCAGGGGGACAGCGGCGGGGATAGAACCTACCCAGGTTACCCAGGACAAGAAGAGCGATGATGATGATGGCGGCGAGAACAATGGGACAATGAACGGACGGGGGTTGCAAACCCCCTTTGAGCGGTGGCCCCTTGAGCGGCGGCCCTTTGAGCGGTGGTGTGGGACAATGAGCAATGGGATATTGGGTATTGGATATTGGGCGTAGGTTGGTGGTGCGGGGGGCGACGGCGATGCCGGCGAGAAGGGCGGAGCAAAAAGCGGCCGGGCCGAGGAAGCGCCACGGAAACTGAACGTAGGGCAGCAGCGGCAGGTGATCCCAGAGCAGGCGGGAGACAGGAAGGGTGAGGAAGGCGAATCCGGCGGTAGATGCCAGGAGCAGTCCGGCACGGTAGCGGGTTGAACGATGCAGCCAGCGCCAACGGACCAGCGGCAACAGCGCGATGAGGGCCGGCAAGAGACCCAACGACTTGGGTGGCCAGTCGTTGATAAGCGTGGGGTCCACGACGCGAGGGGGAGCTAGCAGTTGGCTCAAGTCGAGGAAGTTGTTACGGTAGTCGAAGACCCATGTGCCTAGCAGCCGGTTGGTCTGTACCCAGCCGCGCTCGGCCAGCCCAGGCAACCAGAAGAAGGCGCACAAACTCAGCCCTAGCAACCCTGCCAGTGCTCCCCGCCCGATCACGCGCCAGTCGCGGGCCAGATAGCCTTCCAGGAGCACCCAGCCTGCCAATAGCGGTGCGAACAGGAAGGCGAATAGGTTGTGGGTGAAGATGAACCCGGCCAGGCTGAGAGCCGCCAGCAGGAGAAAACGACGCTCCGCCCGGGTCGACCAGCGGTGGACGGCCCACAAGACGAGGGGTGGAAAGGCCCAAGCGAAGGATTCGGACAAGCCGCCCCGGTTGAACACGTCGTAGGCCTGGAAGGGGGCGAAGAGATAGGCGACGGCAGCGACGGGTCCGGCCACCGGTCCGAAAAGGTCACGGGCAAGGATGAAGGCGAACAATCCCCCCAGGAGCATTCCCAGGACGAAAGTGGTGTTTATGGCCAGGGGCCAGGAAAGGCCCAGCAGGTTGAGCAGAGCGGCGATGTAGGCAGAACCCGGAGATACGAAGTTAAAGAGGAGGAAGCCGTAGCCGTGGGCCATGTCGGGAGCAAAGCGGGGGTAGAGGTAGCCCTGGCGCAGGCAATGGCCCAGTTCGACAGCCCGCCACATATGAAAAACGTTGTCGTAGCCGCAGGTGAAGTCGGTTGTGAGCAGGGGTTGGATGGCGAGGATGGAGAGTAGGTAAAAAGAAGTGAGGAATATGAGGGATTGGGAGTGCCTTCGAAGGACACCCTGCAACCCAGAGAATGTTCTCTCGAATTTGTCGATCAAGGTGTCGGCTCCTGAAGGCAATGGGACAATGAACAAACGGGGGTTGGCCTTTGAGTGGTGGCCCTTTGAGCGGTTGGTTGGACGGGGGTCGCAAACCCCCTTCGAGCGGTGGCCCTTTGAGCGGTTTGTTGAAGGCAGTTTTCTGAGACCAGGAAAGCGTCGGGGAGGATGAAGTAAGCGGGGGGCTGGAGTGTACCCTCCGGCCCTCGCACGGGCAATCGTTCCTGCGTCTCAGCGCTGTAGAGCCCCACAGCGAGGCGGTATTCTCCTGGAGGCAATCCCCACAGGGGGATGATTGCCTGGTCCGAGATGGTTTCCTCCGCCTGCCATTGGCTGGTAGGACACAGCCAGTTGCAGGGCATCGCATCGTACTGCCGCACGATCTCTCCCCCGACATTCAGAAGATGGACGAAGACCTTGTAGTCAGCGATTGGTTCCTCCAACGCTTTCCACAGAAGCGTGATCTGCAGGTCGGCTCCTGTCGTCCGCCAGCGATACCCCGAGAGTCGGATGGCGTCACCGTAGCGAAGGTTCACCGAACGGCGCAGGTAGGTGGTGTGGCCGTCGGCATACACCCGCAGCGTTTCTGGCGCGGTGTAGACGGCCGCGTCAACGGATACGGGCCCCGGGCAGGTTACCGTCCAATGGTATGCCCCGGGCCCCAGTTCTTGAGGAAGCGGAGCCGTGACTGCTTGTAGCTCCAGGTCACCTGCCTGCCACGTATCTTCTCCCTCTGGGAGCGTTCCGAACAAGGTGAGTGGCGACGCAGGCACGTCTCCGTTCCCTCCGGTCAGTCGGATCTGGCAATTGAGCGGGGAGGTGTGCGGGGCGAGCAGGATGGTCAGTATCTGGAACTGCCACTCTGGATCCCCGTCAGTGTGTTGAACGTCAAACCGGGCGAGGGCCACGTCGGGAGTGAGCAGCACCGGGAAGTTGTCATAGCAAGCGGGCAGGGGGCGAGCGGTATCATACACCGCTAAGGTTGGGTCTTCGTGGACAGGCACAATAGGAAACACGCGCTGGAAGTGGGCTTCGAGAGCGGCATCCAGGTAAGGTTTGTGGAGCAAGATATAGCGCACACCGGAGGTTTCCAGCGAGCGTAGTGCTGGGCCCAGCGCCGAGACGGGGATGGTCTTGCTGTTGAACGTGTCCGCCGGGAGATGAACCGGCCGTTCGGCTGCCTGGTAGAATGCCCGCAGCAAGGGTTGTGAAGCGATAAAGGAGTAGTTCTCCAACGTGTAGCGGGAGATATGGCCCTCCACCACCGGTTTGCCATGAAGCGTCTGGTAGTAGAGCCACAGCTTGCTGGCGGTGTATCCCATTGGATAGTCCACGATGCCGTACAGCGTCTGCTCCTGTGCCATCTGCTCGAAGAAAAGGGAGGAGGTGGGAGGAAGCTCCCACATCGGCAAAGGAATGCACAGGTATTCGGCGAGGACCAGGAGCGCCAGGGGAATCAACAGCCAGCGCCGCCGTCTCGCCAGATAGGCAGCTCCCAGTCCAGCCGACATAGCCAGCGAAAAGACCACGAGCAGGTTGAAACGGTCCGGCGAGCGAATCGCAGAGATGGGAAAGAGGCGTCCGATGAAGCGGTACGGCAGCAGAATCTGCGAGTATAGGACGCCGTTGATGCGGGGGGCAGGGCCAGCGGCCAACACTATCCAGAAGCCTGTACTGAGAAGCCAGAATCCAGGTTTCGGGTTGGGGGTTTCAGGTTGTAGAGTGAGCCCCAGGAAGGATGAAGTCAAGGCCAATACCAACACCGTATAGCCCAGGTAGGGTGTAGACACCTTGTTGGCCAGAAAACGCTCATAGAAGGGGACCACATACGGCCCTGCAAGTGGATGGTAGGTGGGAGGTAGGAGATATGCCAGGAGATCGGTTTGTTGGATCATTCCCTCGTCAAAAACCGCAGCCTCCCCCGCCAGTCGGGGCCAGTTTCTTACAACAGGGAGAAGCATTGGAGCACTCAGTACTGATGCGACGATTCCAATCAGGCCGGCGATACCGGCAAAACGAAGACAGGAGCGCCCGCGCCCGGTGCGCGAGGCCGTCTCTCGCAGAAGGTGCCAGCCGACGTAGGATGCTGTCCACAGTGCCAGAAGCACCGCCAGTTGAAGACCCGACCAGAGCGTCAGTGCGGCGCACAGGCCCGCGCATAGTGTGTCCATTATCCGATGGCCACGGAGTGAACGGCGCAGGAACAGGGCATAAAAGGGCCACCAGTGGATCGAACCGAGGTGGGCGTGGGCCAGCAGTTGGGTCAGGTGGTAGGGGGCGAAGGCGAAGATAAAACCCGCCAGGAGAGCAGCAGAGAAACAGTGAGTTACCTCGTACACCAGCAAGAACATCCCCACTGCACTCAGCCATAGTCCCAGGATGAGAGTCAGGTTGTAGGCAAATACCGGTCCCATCAGGGGCTTGAGAATGAAGGCCAGCATTGAGTTGATGTGGGAGTTAGAATGAGCGATTAGAGACGCTCCCTGGGGGTAGAAAATGTAGGGAGTGAAGAACCAATCGAGCCCCTCAGTGATGGCTTGTTCCAGCCACCAGTTATTCCAGTAGAAGATCCAGTTATCAATGTTATTGCCGATGAGTCGTTGAGAGAGATGCAATGGTGCCGGCCAGACCATCAGGCCGGTGATAAAGGCATAGGCTATCAGGATGATGGGAGCGGCCCAAACCTGGTCTCGACTCTTGGGTGTAGTTCTAGTCATTGGATTTGTACCGTGTTTGTGCCGTGATCGTGGTCGGGTGGACAGACCTGACAGGTTTTCCGAAACCTGTCAGGTCTTGATGAATAGTCACTCTCTACCGTGATCGTGGTCAGATGGATGGCGTCGGTGCCATCAGGGATAACAAGTCGCTCGCCGCCGGGGACGTATAGGCCAGCGGAGAGGACGTAGTCCCCCGCCGGAGCGTCGGCGGGCAGGGTGAGCACACGTGTGTCGGTGACGTATTCGCCGGGCAGCCAGCCGGTAGTGGGACGGCTCCAATTGGCAGGGACGCCGTCAGATTGAGCCACCAGTGCGCCGCCGGGACCGATGAGGTGGAGAAAGACGTGGTAGGAGGTGTGGGTCTCTGCTTCGGCGCGCCAGACGAGGGTGACAGTGAGGGTCTCCCCCGGTCGCGCCATCTCCGCTCCGTTGACCCATCCGTTGACACCCACGTCGAAGCCAGAAAGCGTCACCAGGTCGCCCAGGGTGACGTCCACGCCCCCCCTTTCATCCCCCCCAATGGGGGGGAAAGAGGGGGGGGTGAAGGTGCGAGATGGAGCGGTGATTGTGAGTAGAGAGGGTAGACGGGTAGACGAGGAGGTGGGGAGGAGTGTGAGGTGCCAGGTGTAGTCGCCGCTGTCGAGATTGGCAGGGAGGTGGAGGAAGTGTTGACCGCGCCAGACGTCGCCAGTAGAAACCAGGTTTTTTCCGAAAAACCCGGTTTCTCTAAAATCATACTCCGCAGCGGTGGAGCCATCTGGGGTCAGGAGGGCCAGATGGAGAGTCAGATCCTCGCCAGGCTGCTGGTCGGCGCGCCAGAAGGTGGTGAGGAGGATGGGGTCGCCGGGGGCGGCCTCGCCACGGTCGAAGTCGGCGCCGAGGAGGGTGAGGGGGCCAAGGACCACGTTAAGGCGATGGTGGACATCCAGTCCGTCTGGGCCGACAGGGCGGTGTGGTGCAGTGAGTGTTACTTGCCCCAGGGTCAGGGTGGGCGCGGCAGGCTGGTCTTGCTCGTTCAGCACCGAGAGCGGGGCCAGGGTGTCCCGGTCAAAGACAGTCAGCACGACGTCGTAGGTGCCTGGCGGCGTGCCGGGCAGCGGTTCGATCTCGTGGCTATCCAACGCGTAACGGCCCGGACTCCAGGTTGTGGAGGGCGGGTAGTCGGCATAGCCGCGTGGGCGGAAGGTGTCCGGCGGGCTCCAGCGCAGCCCGTCAGGCGCGACCAGGTGGACGACGGATTGGTAGCGGGCGGTAGGCTGCGCGTGAGCAGTCCAGTAGAGGTCGAGTCGCAATGTGCCGTCGGCGGGGAGCCCCAGGCGGTCTTGATCGTAGCCAATCAGGGTCAGGCCGTCGGCGTAGGGTTGGTCTAGCCGGTGCTCGACGCCGGGCAGGGTGTTGTCGGGCTGGAGAGTGGGGCGGCGAAAAGGTGTCTCCAGCCGATCAACGACGCTGAGTTTGAGAGCAAGCAGGAGGAGGGCAAGGAGAGTAAGCAATGAACAATGGGACAATGAACAATGAACAATTGCGGATTGCGGATTGCGTAGGGGCGAGGCTTGTCCTTGCCCAGGGTAGCGGACTGTGAGGATGAGAAGGGCGACGAGGCTGAGGAGGGAGATGGCAGTGAAGGTGGTGCGGACAGGGGTGGAACCGAAGCGAATGATGATAGTGTGGCGACCTGCGGGCACATCGAAAGTGATGAGCCCGGCGGGGTCGCTGGCGGTCGTTTCCACTGGTTCTTCGTCTATCCACACTCGCCAGCCGGGAAAGTAGAAGGCCAGGTAGCGAGCGCGGAAGGGGGCCGGAGTCTCGACGACGACTTGCGCCCGGTTGGGACTGTAGCCGGCCTCGACGACGGAGGCTCCCGCGGGCAGGGCAGTTTCGTCGAAGCGGGAGATCGGGCCGGTGGCGGCGTACTGCTCCTCCAGCGGCGATCCCTCGGGCCGGTACTTGACCCAGGCGGGGAAGTAAGACCCCTCCGGGTCCACGCCCACCAGTTTGGAGCGGTGTTCGTAGGCGAAGACGTCGTTGATGGTCGGGTAGGGGGCGTTGGGGCAGTAGCCGTGGGGGGGGTAGGTGTGGGGGAGGGCCGCAAGGATGAGCAAAGTGATGGAGACGAGCGGCAGGGAACGTGAAACGTGAAACGTGAAACGTGAAACGTGAAACGTGGTGCGTGATGCGTGGCGCGTGGGAGCGATGGCGCTGGCGAGGAAGGCAACCGGCAGGGTAGCACGCCCCACGAGTCGCCAGGGAAACTGGACGAATGGTAATAGCGGCACGTGTTCCCACAGCCAGAGCGAGGCGCGGGTGCTCATCCAGAGCATCACGACGGCGGTCAGAGCGAAGAAGACCAACGTCGCCCGTCGCTCCCGGTCGCGCCAGCGGATGAGCCCTACGACAAGCCCGATCCCACCCAGGATCGCCTGTACCAGCCCCAGGTGGATGCGCATCGGCGGGTTCATTAGCGAGGTGTCCACCGGCGCAGGCGGCGCGAAGATCTCGGCCAGAGCCAGGAAGTTGTAGTGGAAGTCGTTGTTGCGGGTGACGCGGGACATGTGGAGTTGGATGTAGCCTCTCTCCAGCAGAGCGGGTGCCCAGAAGAAAGCGGTCAGCCCCCACGCCATAGCGAACGCACCACCAGTGGCCACCCAGTGGCCTTCCCGACGGTGGACCAGCCATAGCACAACCAGGTAGGCGAGCAGGAGGGGGGTGAAAAGGAAAAAGGAAATGACGTGGCTCAAATGGAGGGCGGATAGGGAAACGACGCTGACCAGAAACCAACGCCGGTGCCCGGTCAGGGCCAGGCGGCGAAAGGCCCACAGGATGAGGGGGAAGAGCGGCAGCGCGACTGATTCGGGGGCATTACCACGCAGGAGGGCGTCGAGGAATTGGTAGGGGGCGTAGGCATAGGCGACGGCGGCGACGATGCCGGCCCGGGGACCAAATAGATCGCGTGCAAACAGGTAGGCGGCGAGGGCAGAGCCGACGATGCTCAGAACGTAGACCATATTGAGGGCTGCCGGGAGCGCCAGGCCGGTCAGGTAAAGCGCCAGGGCCAAGTAGTACGACAGGGCGGCGCGATAGTTGAAGAAAGGGTACCCGTAACCGAAAGCCAGGTCGGGGAGATAGCGGGTGAAGAGGATGCCGTTTTGCAGGGCGTGGCGCATGGCGGTGACGCGGAAGTAGTGGAGAGCGCCGTCGTGGGTGCAGGGGCTCTCGCTGCGGAGTAGCGGGACGACGGCGATGGAGCACAGCAAACAGATGACCAGTGGCCAATGACGATAGCCCCCCCTTCCTCCCCCCCATTGGGGGGGAATGGCAAATGACAAATGACCAACTTGCCGATTTGCCGATTTGCCGATTTGCCGATTTGCCGATTTGGTCATTGGAGGCCTCCGGCGATGGTGATCTCAACCGGTAGGACGGCCTGGTCGTCTGGGAGAAACTGACCGGAATCATCGGTGAGGGGCAGGCGACCGCCGCTGGCGGCATCGTACATCCCGACGGCGATGTGGTAGGCGCCCGCGGGGGCATCGGCGGCGACGGGAAGGACAATTTCGTCTACGATGACCTGACCAGGTGCCCAACTGGTGGTGGGGGCGTCACCTCCGGCGGGGAAACGGTCCACCTGGCCGTGGGGTCGCCCGTCAGGGCCAACGAGGTGAACGAAGACGGTATAGTCCAGGTAGGTGGGGCCCTCGGCCTGCCAGTAGAGAGTGAGGTGCAGGGTGTCGCCAGGAGTGGCCTGGGTGTGGTCCAGGTCGAAGCCGCACAGATGGACGACGGTGTCAACGGATGGGTCAACGGTGTCCAACGTCAGGTCGAGTGGGTGAGTGATGTCGGACGGCAGTTCGAACAGTCGCTCGCGAGGCAGAATTTCGACGGCGGTCAGTGTCTTGTCCTTGGCCCAGAGGGGGCGACCGTCGGGTGTGAGGACATTGAGCGCCAGGGTGTAGCCGGCGGCGGGCAGGGCAGGGTCGAACCGCAGGTTATAGCGGGACTCGAAACTGTCGCCCGCCCGCCAGCGGGAGGTGGCATGGGAGCACAGGGCGGCGGTCTGCTCCAGGGCCACGGAGCCACCGCCGTCTACCAGCCGGTAGCGGACGCTGTAGTCTGCCTGCGGCGGGGTGATGGCGGACCAGGTGAGGGCCAGGGTAAGCATGTCGCCGGATGGGATAGCCTGTGGCGGCAGGTCGGGAACGCAGGCCAGGATCGGGCCGGCGGTGAGGGGTTGGTCCTCTGTGCACGGCGCTGGCCCCACAGGCTCGGCGGGCGGGACAATCTCCACGTCACCCAGGGGGACACGTACGCCCCGGAACCGGCCGTCGGCGTTCCATGTTCCCAGTTGAGCGCCCCCGCTGTCTGTGACGGTGAGTTGGACACCGTAGATGCCGGGTGGGATGCGTTCCGGCGGTTTCAACGTCAGTCCGTTATCGGCCCACTCGCCGGACGCCCAGGCGGAAGTGGGGAAAGTGACGTCGTTGAGCACTGGTTGCCCCACCTCGGCCCACAGGTGGTTGGCCGAATCCCGCAGGTAGAGGGAGGCGTGCAGGGTGGTGGTGTCAACGGATGGGGCCAGGGCCTGCCAGCGCAGAAAGACGGGGAAGGGGGCATTGATAGGTTCGGCGGGCAGCAAGGCATCAACGAGGATGAGGTGGTCGCCGAATGTTGAGATTTGAGATTGGGGATTGGGGATTGGGGATTGGGGCATCGTTTCAAATACTACGTATTGCGAGATGGTGGCGGAGGCGACGGTGGCGCTGGTGACAGTCGTACCGATGGTCTCCATCTCCTTGCGCAAGTGGGCGGCGGTGATGGGGGAGGCACCAGGGTCGGCGACAATCCAGAGACGGGAGTGGTTGACCCATCCGTTGACACTGGCGCTCAGTTCGGCCAGGCGGGCGGCGACGCTGGCCTGGTCGGGAAGGTCGGCGATGGATGCAAGGGTTCCGGGGCCGCTGTAGCAGCGCAAGAGTGGTGTGTCGGCGTCCAGTAGGATCAGGTCGCCTGGTTTCGCGCGGGCGACCAGGTAGGCGTTTTGCTCGAAGGGTGCGGTGTTGGTATAGACGACGGCGTGGTCGAGGAAGCCGAATGTGGCGGCATAGGCGGGCGGGGGCGGGGGTTGAGTTTTCTGAGACCAGGCCCCTTTGAGCGGCTGGTTGGGGTCGAGGACGATGTAGTCGGCCAGGGAGGCGCGATTGAGCGGGAGGGTGTGACCGTCGAAGAGGGGGGCAAAGGATGGAACGGATGAAGCCGCGACGGTGAGTTGGTCGGCGCCGGGCAGTTGGTTCAGCCAGTGGGCTGCTGCACCTGCTCCTTCCCCCCAATCCACAGAGAGCACACGGGCGGCAACCCAGGGGCCACCCACAAGGGGGTTGAAGGCGGTGAGGGGATGGAGGACGAAGGCGAGGGCAAGGGCGAGTTGGATGAGAAAGATGAGTATATGAGTATATGAGTAGAGGGTATATGAGGTTTGATACTCATTCACTCGTTTACTCATTACTCGTTTACTCAAATACTCCCACCCCAGGGCGGCGACGAGGGTTAGTGGGAGCAAGGCGGGCAACAGGTAACGATCGTGTTTCTTGGCTCCCAGGCTCATTAGTACACCGAATCCTACAGCGAATGTGATGAGTGCCAAAATCGCAAAGCACCGCATATCGTAGGGGCACGGTTCTCGTGTCCTGTCTGGGCACGGTTTCCATACCCTTTCGCGAGCGGTACGCACGACAGCGATGAGCGCCGGGATCAGACCAACCAGCGCGACTGGTGAGATGCGGAAGATGAACACGGTTGGGTAAAAGGCGGGGCCAGGGTCGTAGGTCATCTGGTCGGCGAAGAAGATGGGCCGCTGTGCCGCCTCGACCTGCTGGCCGGCGAAGGCGGAGATGGCGCGCAGTGGGCTGGCGGGGTCGACCCACAGGGCAGGGTAGAGGGCAAGGTAGGTGATGACGATGAGCAGAAGGAACAACGACCAGTGACCAATGACTGATGGCCAATGGCGGATTGTGGATAACGAATTGCGGGTTGTAGACTGCAGATCGGGAATGGCGATAAGGAACAGGATAAATGGGACCAGGATCAAGGCCGGGGTCTTGGTCAGCAGGGCCAGGCCGGTGAAAAGGCCGGAGAAAGCCCACCAGACGACGCGGCGCGGTTCTCGCAGCCCGTTGAGAGCGGTCACCAGGGCGAGAAGGCTGAAGGTCGCCAACAGCGCGTCGGTGTGGAGGAGGCCGGAGTGACCGATGAGAAACGGGTCGAAGGCCAGCAGGCCGACTGTCAGCAGTGCCACACGCCGGTCGAAAAGACGCACGAGCAACGGGTAGAGTGCAGCCAGGCCCAGCGTGGTGGCCAGCGCGACGGCGACGCGACCATAGGGGAGGAAGAAAGCCAGGTGATGGAAGGCTTGCCCGTTCTCCGGGGCCAGCCAGACCAGGCGGCGGATCCAATCCAGGTGGGTGATGCTTTCGAGGGGATCCAGCAACCGCTGCACTGCCAGTCCAGCAGCCCCCAGCCACATCGTTGTCACCCCTGGGTGGCCTGTGGAAGGGACTGCTGCCCAGTCGCGGGCCAGCAATGCGTCGGTCAGGCGGATGGAGCGGTAGACCCAGGCTGGCTCATCAGGGGCCACGTACCGCCCGAGGGGGGCCAGACGGAGGAGGAAGCCCAAGATGACAAATGATAAGTAACAAATGACAAATGCTGGGCGCTGTCTGGCATTTGCCTCTCGACATTTGCTATTTGTGTCATTTGTCATTCTTACCCCAGATAACCGAGGGCGCGGAGGCGTTCTTCCACCTCGGCTGTCTCTTCCGCCGAGAGTCCGGTGTCGGCCTCCTCGCCAACAGTGCTGACGGACCGGTGTTCGACGGGGCGAGAGGTAGCCAACGCTTCAGTCAGCACGCGCCCGTCCATGTCGTCCGGCACCGGCAGTCTCATCAGGTGCAGGATGGTCGGGGCCAGGTCTAGAATACGCGCTCCCTCCACGGTCTGACCGCGCCGTACCTCCGGTCCCCAGGCGATGAAGATGCCGTGTAGCCGGTGGCAGCCTGAGTCGCCGCGGATCTGGCGGGTGACGACGCGGCTATCGGTGGCGAAGAGGGGGAAGGCGATAGCCCGGTAGCCGTCCAGGACGACGTGCAGGTCGGGGCTGCGGTGGGTGTATGGGCCATGAATGACCTGGTCACTGGTGACGACCCGATCCACCAGAGGCTGGCCGGTCACTGGATGGCGCAGTTCTGGCAGTGCTTCGATCACCTGCTGTCGCACGGCCTCGTACTCCGCGCCCGGCTCGACGATGCCCGCCGGCTCGCGCCCCTTCAGGTTGACGTAGACCTGGCCGACGTGGCCGATGGAGTAAGCGAGCGTGCGCGACCAGTCCACATCGTCAAAGGAGAGGAACTTGCCCACGACCTTATTGCGGGTGGATTTAGAGACCTGCCAGATGTAGTTTTGCAGGCCCGCACGCTCAATCAGGTGCCAGATCGAAGCAGGAGTGAGGCCGGCGCGGAAGAGGCCGGTCTTGAGCCGTGTCCATGCTCCTCGCTTCAGTTGCAACAGGCCCTGGTCCAGAAAGAACAGGTTCAGGTTGACGACGTAATGTAGCGGGCCAAAGCCATGGTCGGACATCACGATGACGGTGGTGTCGTCGGTGATGCGGTCAAGCATCTGGCCGATGAATCGATCTATGCGCTGGTGGACCTGCTTGAGCGCAGGGCCGAAGCGAGCGGCGGCCTGGGGGTCGTAGAGGGGATGGGTGGGATCAACGAACTTCCAGAAGGCGTGTTGCATAGTGTCAGTGGACAGGAAGTGGAACATCAGGAAGTCGTGGGGATAGTCGGTCATCAATTGCAGCGCGTACTCCCCCCGGCGCTCGACCAGGTCCAGCAGGTCGGCAGTGAACTCCGCCTCGTTACCCGGCTTGTACTGAACGTGGGGGGCGATGCGGTAAGGCTTCATCCGGCCGGTGTACCGGTCGAGCAAATCCGCCGGATAGGTGATATCGCCGTCCACAGGCGAGAGCATCCCGGTGACGATGAAGCCGTTGACCGGGGTGGGCGGGTAGGTGACGGGGACGTTCATCACGCCGACTTTGCGGCCAGCCTCGGAAATGATCTGCCACAGCGTTGGTGCGCGGATGGAAGTAGCGTTGACCAGTTCGAACTGGCCGCCCATCGGCCGGATGAAGTCGAACACGCCGTGCTTGCCGGGGTTCTTGCCAGTGGCGAAGGTGGGCCAGGCTGGCGAGGTGACCGGTGGGAGCGTGGATTCCAGCGGGCCGTGGACTCCCTCGGCCATCAATCGGGCCAGGTTGGGCAGGTCGCCCGCCTCCGCCCAGGGACGGATCAGGTCGAAGGTTCCACCATCGATTCCTATGATCAGTGTGCGGCTCATGTTTCCTCTTGTTCGTACTCCAGCACCTGACGAACGACGTAGATGGGTTTGTCCTGTGCCTCGTGGTAGGTGCGGGTGAGGATCTCGCCAAGCAGCCCCATCATCAGGAACTGGACGCCCAACACGATCAGCAACACGGCCAGCAGCAGCCACGGGCTGGTGCCGATGCGGAAGGCACGGAACCCTTCCTCACCGTAGAGCAGGCCATTGACGATTTTAGCACCGACCAGGTACATGCCGATGAGTCCGCCTATCCCACTGCTCAGCAGTCCCACCGCGCCGAAGAGTTGCATGGGGCGGTTAGAGAAGCTGAGCAGGAAAGAGACGGTGATCAGGTCGAGGATGACGCGAGGGGTGCGGGAGAGTGCGTTGTACTTGGAACTGCCGGCCTTGCGCGGACGGTCGTTGACCGGTATCTCGCCTACGCGCGCTCCGATCAGGCTGGCGATCTCCGGAATGAAGCGATGCAACTCACCGTAGAGGTGGATTTGCTTGACCAGGTCGCGGCGGAAGGCTTTGAGTGAGCAGCCCCGGTCATGCAGGCGGACATCGCTGGCGTTGGCGATAAGCCAGTTGGCGATCATTGAGGGCAGTTTGCGGGTCAGGAAAGGCTCCTTGCGGTTCTGCCGCCACCCGTTGACCATGTCGTAGTTTTCTCCCTCCATCACCTCCAACAGGCGGGGGATGTCGGCCGGGTCGTTCTGACCGTCGGCGTCCAGCGTGATGATGATCTCGCCCCGGGCGTAGTCGAAGCCGGCGGCGAAAGCAGCGGTCTGGCCGAAGTTGCGGCGGAACTGGACGATACGCAGGCGCGGTTCCTGTTCCTGCAAGCGGCGGAGGACAGCCACGCTGTCGTCGGAGCAGCCGTCATCCACGGCGATGATCTCGTAACTGCGGCCCAGTTGTTGAAGCACGGCCGTCAGTTCGGGGATCAGGCTGGGCAGGGAGCGGGCTTCGTTGTAGACCGGCAGTATTATGGAAAGGTCGAGGGTGGGATCAATTGTATCCATTGGGTCCGTACTCAAACACGTAATGTGTGAAACGTGATTGCGTGCATTATAACACAGCCTTGCGAAGGTTACAAAAAAACCCTCCGCAAGGCTTAAAGCAGTGCTTCTACTTCCCCGAAGTCGACCCGGGAGGTCAGGTCCAGGCTCAGAGGTGCGATGGAGACAACTCGATCCACCGCCAGAGCGTAGATATCGGAATCGGGCTCGGTGCGCTCGGGGTGGGCGAGCGACGCGTAGTCAATCCGCGCCTGGTCTGTTGGGCTGACTCGTTGCGGCGGAATGGGGGCGAAGTAGGTGTGGCGCGAGACGCGGGTGAGTCGCCAGGGGGTCTCCACCGTGGCGTTGGACGGCACGTCCAGTTTGAGCAGGTCCACGTCGAACAGGTCAAACAAGAGAGAGGTGGTGAGGAGACGGCGGGCAAACATGCGAGTGAAGTGGATAGCGGCGGTGAAGTCCACGCTGTCGGATGGGTCGGCGTGGGTCTCCTTGGGGGTCTGGAGGGAGGCTGCCAGGGCGGGGACACCAAGCGCCGCTCCTTGCAGCGCCGCGCCGACGGTGCCCGAGATGGTGACGTCGGTGCCCATGTTCTCGCCATAGTTGATGCCGGAGATGAGGAGCGCCGGGCGACGAGGGGCCAATTTGAGCAGGGCGTGTAGCACAACCAGGGCCGGGGAGGTGTCTACCTGGTAGGCCGTGACCGGCTGTCCGTCCACCTCCAGTGGGTAGCGCGCGATGTGCCCCTTGAGACCCCGGGGCATGCTCCTGCCCGCGCCCGACCACTGCTGGGCGGGGGCGACGACGAGGACTTCCCCCAGGGACAGGACGGCCTGCGCTGCCGCTCGCAGCCCCGGCGATGTGACGCCGTCGTCATTGGTGATCAGGATCAGAGGATTGCAGGTTGCGGGTTGCGGATTGTGGATTGAAGAAGCTGACGTCATCCTGTGTGTTGACATAGAGGTTATGATAACAGGAAAGGGGCATTTGGACAAGCAAGTGGCAGACCTACGGGATCGTCACCTCCCCGCTGCCCAGCAACTCCAGCGGGTGTACGTCAAAGTGCTGCACCCCCCAGACTTCCACGGTGTACGTGCCGGGGGACAGCCCGGTCAGGTCTGCCGTCAGCGGGTAGCCGCACATACAGCGACATACCTCACCAACGTTGGTCTCAATCACCTTGATGACCTCGCCCTCTCGTCCAGCCGTCAGCGCCAGTTCCGCGCAACAGACATACGATAGGTTCTGCTCGATGTGGATGGCCCCCTCCTGGACGGTGTCAACGGATGTGTCAACGGAGAACTCAACCCCCGCCCACTCATTCAGACTATCAGGCGGTACGGTTTCGTCGCACGACCCCACGTCGAACGACAGTAAAAGCGGTTCGTCGGCGGGAGTCACCGTGCCAGCGGCCTCCAGCGTGCCGGTCCAGACCAGACCAGCCCGCTGGTGTGCCAGGACGATCTCGTAGACCGGCTGCGGTAGTACCGGGAAGGACATCTCCAGGGTCCACTCCCCACTCCGCCAAGCCCGGGTGGATGCGCCCACCAGTCCCGACGATGTGATGTCATCCTGAATCCATTCTCCCTGTTGGTCCAGGCCAAAGCCAGGGGTCGTCTGGATCAGGTGGGCCAAGAGAACCCGGAAGGCGGCCTCCGGGTCGCGTAGGTCCCCGGAGGTTTCCCGCTCGCAGATGACCACGTTCTGTCCCGTGCGATCGGTGTGGACTTCGTGTCGTCTGCCCCCAGCCTCCAGGAGGAACAGGTAACCAGGCGTGATGACCTGTGCGTACATCATCCCCGGCTGTGGGCAGCCCAGGCTGGCGTCTGACCACTCGACCGGTTCGAAGGAAAGGACGGTTACTTCCTCCGGGGAGACGTTGAGCTCAGCAGCCAGGTACGCCACTGCCGCGTCCAAGGGGGCCGCTGGAGGAATCGGCAGGGGCGAGACGGGTCTTACCTCCGGTTCAGGCAGGGGGCTTTCGCCGGGGGTGGGCCGTGCCGGTATGCCAGGGCTGACCTCAGGGGTGGGCTGTGCTGGGGTGCCGGGGACAGCCTCGGTGCCGAGAGGAGACGTCCCACAGGCCGCCAGCAGGAGTGCCAGCAGGGATAAAAGGGCGAGGTATTGCGTTTTCACCAGTTGCCTCCCTATGGTTGGTTGGTTAGATGTCTGTATTGTATAGACGTTGCCCGGCAGCGGTTGGTTCCGGCCGAACCTACGAACCCCCGTAAGCGTTCCCCCCTCCCTCCCAGGGAGGGGCAGGGGGAGGGTAAAGTCTGCAAAACTGGCGAAAGAGCTCGTAAATTCAGTCTTTTTCGAGAGAAATCTCCACCCTCACCCCAACCCTCTCCCTGCCAGGGAGAGGGGGCTGAACGCTTACGAACCCCGAACCCCGCCTTCCCCTTCCCCTCATCCGTTGACACCTTCCCCTTCCGATGCCTCAGGAGGTGCAGCCGTCTCAATCGGCGCTGACACCGGTGGGGGTGAGATGGGGCGAGGTGGCGCGTAGGCCATCGTGCCGAAGCGAGTCAGCACCACAGCACCCAGTCCCGCACAGCCCAGGGTGAAGATCATGAGCCATCCGAGCGGCGCCAGGCACAGAGCGACGTTCAGCCCTCCCACGATCAGTGTGATGAGCAGGGTTCCCAGCCCTGCCGCCCACAGTGGCGCAACATTATGGACATTGAGTGCCTGCAGCAGCCGCTCCCCGACCAGTGCGCCGATCCCGATCCAGCCGAGCAGCCCGGCCGCGCCCAGGGCGAGCGCCGCCAGCGCTGCGATCGGTGCCAGGCAGATGGTGATCGCCAGCACGGCGATCAGCGCTGTGGCGGCTGCCGCCGTCAGCAACCCTATCCCGAAGCTGGGTCCCGGTGCCTCGACGACGACTCTCCCGACCCGCGCCGTCTGGTGAGGCCAGATCAGCGCTACCAGCCCCGCGACTGCGCCGATCACCAGTATCGCAACCACGCCGCGTATGGCCTTGAGCATCCAGTTCAGCGCCCATCGCGGGCCGGAAGCCCAGGAAGCAAGTGGGGATGGGGATGGCACCGGGATCGGGAAACCGCGTTGGTGTTCGAAGTCGAATCCATACGGGGGAACCCCCTCGATGATCCCTCCATCCACGCGGGATCCCTCTTCCCGATCAAGGTCACAATTCCAACTGCATACGACGGCTCCCTCCACCCGGGCGCTGTCGTCGAGGGTGATGTCCCCACCGGAGACGACCAGGTCCTCCTCGATGGTGCCCTTCACCTCGGCGCTCCCGTTCCAGACGATGACGTGACCCTCTACGCGGCTGCCAGCCTCCAGGGTCACGTCGCCGTTGAAGACGACCAGGTCGCCATTCAGCCGCTCGCCCTCCTCCAGCGTGTAGTCCTCGTTCCATACGACGGTACCGTCGTCACTGGGCGGGTCTCCATCTGCCAGGGCTGGCGTGGCCGGGAACAGCATCACAGTAGCCAGCAGCAAGGAACAGAGTGCAAATTGCAGATTGCGGACTGCGGATTGTCGGTTATGCATTGTTTCACCTCCGTGGCGATACCTGATTGTTCCATTCATCTGCAGGGGATCGCCAGATCCCCGTGCCGTCCTAGTTCTCGTTGGACACCTGAATCAGGCGCAGGTTGCCGATGCCCATTGTGACCTGGATATGCAGTTCTATCTCCGCCGTGCCGAAGGCGTCGTTGACGTAGGCATCGTCCACGCGCTCGAAGCCGGACGCCTCCACGTTCGATAGCCCTCCTTGGGTCTCGACGCGCACGCCCACGTTGTCGGGCAGGCGCAGAGTGACCGAGCCGACGCCGGCTGTGACTTGCACATTGGCTGAGCGGGGCCAGGCCCCCGTGAAGTCGAGGGTGATGTCGCCTACGCCGCTCTGCACCCTCACCCGCTCCGGGCCAGCGTAGCCGATTCCGATCAGTTCCAGTTTTGAGGCCCCCGTATCTAGCGTGAGATCGCTCATCTCGACCGCATTGGGCTTGCCGAAGCGTACATCGAAGTCCCCTGCACCCAGGTCCATATCCAGTGCCGTAAGTTGCAGCCCGGTGAAGTCCAACTCTCCCTCGCCGGCGCCGACCTCGATGTCCATTTCGAGCGGTATCTCGGGCGAGAATTCCAGTTCCCACTCGTTGTGAATATTTGCGGTGGGGATGCCCCAATCTTCCCCGCGCTGCTCGATGGTCAACACGCCGTCCTCGTAGGTCACTTCCGGTGCCCATTGCTCGACGTTGTACTGAAAGTGACCGGAGAAGAGTTGGCCGGGGGTCCCGGCCTCAATCTCCAGTTTGCCAGCGCCGAAGATGATCTCGACGGTGGCCGATTCGGCCCCCGACAGGGGGATATCTTCCTGTTCGTCCCGCATCTCCCCAGCCTCCAGGGTTGGCACGTTGATGTCGGGCACTTCGATTTCCGGTATTTCGATTTCAGGCACTTGCGGTATTGTGCCGCACGCGATGGTGCTGCCGATCAGGAAAAGTGTCGCCAGTGTGATTGAAAAGTTCCTCATGACTATCTCCTTACCCGAAAGTGTGTATCGTATCGTCAAACCTGCGTCAGCGCGCTGTGCGAAGGCGGCGCACCGCGCCCACCCACAGGCCGTTCAACGCCAGTGCGATCACCAGTCCGCACAAGCCCAGGAAGGCGAGAGGGACGGCAGACCTCTCTATCAGCACCAACTCTATCAGCACCAACAGTGCGCGCCATATCGTCCTCAGAAAGGTCAGCAACTGCACGATAGTCGCTGGGCCACCGCTGATCAGTGCCGGCGTGATGCCTGTCGCATCCAGCAGGCCGAGGAAGACCGGGGCCAGCGCGAGCAGCGCCAGCGCCACCGTCCCCAGCGCCAGTGCCGTGCTGCCGATGATCGCCCGGCGCGTCTGTTCCCTTCGGTTCAGACGGGCCATGACCTGCACGCGCACACGGAGCGGAGCGCGCAGCATCGGAGTGGACGCCAGCAGACGGTCGAGCGCTTGTAGCCTGCGCCATTCGGCCTGGCATCCGCTGCATGCAGCCAGGTGATCTTCCAGCAGGTCGATTTCCGTGCTGTCGAGGCAGTCGTCCAGCCGTGCCGACATCATTTGACTGGCCTGCTCACAGTGCATTGGCCGTTTCTCCTTGCATCATCTTCGCCAGACCACGCCGGGCGCGGTGGAGCCGTGACTTGACCGCGCTCGCCGTCAGGTTCAGCATCTCGGCGATCTCCTCGTAGGAGCAATCGTACCAGTAGCGGAGCGTTATCGCCGCCCGGTCGGTGGGCGAGAGAGCCGCCAGCAGTCGCTGTATCTGTTCCTCCCGCTCTCGTTGTATCGTCACAGCCTCCGGGTTAGGGCGGTCGCTTACCAGCCTGTCAGGCACTGCGATCTCTTCATCCAGCGGCAGCCATACGATCCGCCGGCGGCGTAGCCGGTCGATGCAGTAATGGGAGGCAATGGACAACAGCCAGGAGCGGAAGGGCCGCTGCGGGTCGTAACTGTGCAGGTGGGTGTAGACCCGTAGGAATGTCTCCTGTGCGGCTTCCTCGGCTTCGCTTGCATTGCCCAGCATCCGGTAGGCCAGGTTGTAGACGCGTGTCTGGTAAGCCCCAACCAGGCGACCGAATGCAGCCTGGTCGCCCGCCCGTGCCAGTCTGATCCACTCTGCCTCGTTGGTCACACGTGTGCTCCACTCAATCTGGATGTCTCCAGGTGATCTCTATTACGTATTATACCTCAAAAGGTTGCGAAAGTCTTACTCTCCAAGACGGATGTACGCAGATAAAGATAAAAAGTAAGTGTTCACCCCTCCCTCCCAGGGAGGGGCAGGGGGAGGGTAAAGTCTGCAAAACTGGCGAAAGAGCTCGTAAATTCAGTCTTTTTCGAGAGAAATTTCCACCCTCACCCCAACCCTCTCCCTGCCAGGGAGAGGGGGCTGAACGCTTACGATAAAAAATCTGTGAGAACCCGTTTGGGCGTGCTCAGTCCTCGACTTTGCTCCGGCTGGATCGCCAGATCCAGCCGTGCGTTCTGGCTCAGTGCCGAAAATGGCGCACGCCGGTGAAGCACATCGCCAGTCCCAGCCGGCCGGCCGCCTCGATGACCTGCTGATCGCGCACCGAGCCGCCGGGCTGAACGACCGCCGTCACCCCGGCCTGGGCGGCCAGTTCCACCCCGTCGGGAAAGGGAAAGAATCCGTCGGAGGCCAGCACCGCGCCACGGGCCCGCTCGCCCGCCTTGACCACTGCCAGCCGCACCGCATCCACCCGGCTGGGCAACCCCCCACCGATGCCTACCGCCGCCTCGCCCCGGGCCAGCAGGATGCTGTTGGACTTGACGTGGGCCACGGCCCGCCAGGCGAAGCGCAGGGTTTCCATCTCCGCCTGGGTAGGGGCGCGACTGGTGACCGCTTGCCATTCGGCTTCGTCGCCCGCGTCACGCTCCTGGATCAGGAATCCGCCCTGGACGCTACGCACCTCAATTGCGTCGGGCGCTGCCCGGCTCAACTCCAGCAGGCGGCATCCCTTTCGACCGCTCAGCGTTTCCCGCGCCTCGTCGGTGAAGGCGGGGGCAGCGATGGCCTCGACGAACAGGCCGCCCAGGGCACGGGCGGCGGGGCCATCGAAGGGCCGGTTGGCAGCGATGACCCCGCCGAAGGCCGAGACCGGGTCGCCGGCCAGTGCCAGCGGGAAGGCCTCGGCCAGGGTGCCGGCCGAAGCGATGCCGCAGGGACTGAGGTGCTTGACGATGACGAGCGTGGGGTGCTCGAAGCCAACGGCGGCCCGCCAGGCCGCGTCCAGGTCCAACAGGTTGTTGTACGAGAGGGGCTTGCCCTGGAGCAGTTCGCCGCCCAGGGGGCCGGTCACGCCGGGTGGGGCGTACAGGGCTGCCCGCTGGTGGGGGTTCTCTCCGTAACGCAGGTCGGTCAGTTTACGCAGATGCAGCACCAACCGTTCAGGTAACAGGGAGTCGTCGCCGGCCAGGTAGCGGTAGATGGCGGCGGCGTAGGCAGCGGTGCGGGCGAACGCTTTGACCGCCAGCCGGTGCCGCGTCTCCGGCGAGACCTCCCCCTGGGCCTCGATCTCCGCCAGGACGGGCGCGTAGTCAGCGGGGTCACACACCACCGTCACGTGGGCGAAGTTCTTGGCCGCTGCGCGCAGCAATGCCACGCCGCCGATGTCAATCTGCTCGATGGCCGCCTCCAGCGAGGCCTGAGTGCCGGCCACCGTCTCCTCAAAGGGATAAAGGTTGACCACGACCAGGTTGATCTCGCCCCAGCCCAGGCCAGCGAGTTCAGCCCGGTCGGCGGGGGTGCGGCGGGAGAGGATGGGGCCGTGGACTGCCGGATGAAGCGTCTTCACCCGGCCGCCCAGGATCTCCGGGAAGCCGGTCAGGTCGCTGACCGCCCGCACCGGTAGCCCGGCCTGGCGCAGGACGCGAGCGGTGCCGCCGCTGGCGACGAGTTCCACTCCCCGCCTGGCCAGCGGACGCGCAAAGTCGACCAGGCCGGTCTTGTCGTAGACGCTGAAAAGGGAACATTTGAGGGTCATTATGCTACTATACCATTTGTGGCCGTTCTGGCCAAGTTGCGGGTGCCCGACCCGGCCCCGGTCGCGCCCGGGCTCTGCCCGGCCAGCCAAATAGCGTCGCCCCGCGCCCTCCAGTAGGGGCAGGTCTTGTACCTGCCATCGACCGTTGGCGCGGGGCACCAAACCCGGTACACTGTGGAGTGCAAGCGTGAGTCAAAGCGAGGAGTGAAGCATCCCCTGATGCGGAACGGTCCCTGCAAACACCGTACTCAAGAGCAGATTGACGGAAAGAACGTGTTGTGGTATGATACGCACCGTTCGGGGCCGTGGTGTAGCCTGGTTTAACATGCCGGCCTGTCAAGCCGGAGATCGCGGGTTCAAATCCCGTCGGCCCCGCCTATGACATCATTATCTTGTCGCCTGGGGCCAGGTTGGCCGAGTGATAGGGCACTGGCCCCGGCTGGTGGATAGGAGCAAGACGGAGAGAAAGCAAAGCGGAGGACTGACCTCCGCTTTTTTCTTTGCGAAATCAGTGAATTTCAGTGTCTCAGTGATCCAACAGCGATTCGTCACCGGAGGCATAACTTGGTGGATTGGGAGATGCGCGATTCCCCGCCTGAACAGAGAACCACGGGTCAAGAAATGCACGCTGGGTGGACGGGAAAATCGTGTGTTTCTCCATCCGAGGCCATCTCGCTTGCTCCCACCATCGAGCACGTCCGCGCCGCAATGCACGGGCCGCTGCCCGGCCCCCAGGCGCAGATCACGATGGCCCCGCGCCCGCTCCCGTTCAATCCGCCGCCCGGCGTCGAGCCCCGGCAGGCTGGCGTCCTGCTGATCCTGTACCCCATCGACGGCGTGCTCCACCTGGTGCTGACCGTGCGCACGTCCGACCTGAACTACCACAGCGGCCAGATCTCGCTGCCCGGAGGCGGGTGGGAGGAAGGGGACGCTCTTTCAGCCCGATCCCAGGGAAGTGGCCGAGTTACTGGACGTTCCTCTGCCGCTGCTTCTGGACCCGGCGACGCGGCGCGAGGAGGACTGGACCTGGCGCGGGGCACCACTGCACGTCCCCTTCTACGCCCTGGGCGAGCACAAGGTCTGGGGCGCTACCGCCATCGTGCTGGCCGAGTTCCTGGCGCTGTTCAACTGATAGCATATACAAGGAAATAGAAGTCTGTGCCTACTTGTACTCGGCCATATTGCGCCGCCTTACGATGCTTCTGCTAACGCTTGGTAGTGCTTACCAAGGACCGAATCCAGATCCCGGTAGACGGCGAACAGCCTCCGATACCTCTCTCGCACCTCTGTACACGGTCTCGTCGTATCCTCGACTTGGAGCCAATCCCTCTGTATGGTCTTCAAATCCTTAAAGAGCCCCAAACCGTAGCCTGCCAGAAAGGCCGCGCCACGTGCTGCCTCGCCATTCTCTACGTATTCTTGGGGCACCCCGGTGATATCACTGACGATTTGTCGCCACAGCCTGCTCTGTGCTCCTCCTCCAGAGGCTACTACTCTGCTGAGAGAGATTCCTTTACTCTCTAAGTCAATGATACTTCGATAGATCTCGTATCCAAAGGATTCTAGCAACGCCCGCCAAAGATGAAAACATGTGTGCCTGGCGCTCAATCCAAAGAAAGCCCCTTTCGCGTAAGGGTCCACGGTGGGGAGAACACGACCTGCGAAATGTGGCATTGCCAGCAGGCCCTCGCAGCCTGGAGGTACCTGCGTGGAGCCTTCTTCCAGAACTCCGTACAGTTCGAAGGTCTCACAGGTAAGCCCCTTCTCCTTTTCCAAGAAGTGGCCGACAAACCACTCAAGCGCTTCACCGAAATTCATTAGATAAGCGGCAAGGATAAAAGGTGTCTCATCGTCAATCAGTCCGGAAGTGGTCAACACCTCTTCCAGATCCCGGCTACACACCGTGAGCAGGCCGGTGGTGCCGTAGTAGATCATGGCTTCGCCCTGCTCCACGACGCCGTTGCCCAGGAGCGTGGCCAGAGTGTCTGTTGTCCCGACCAGGACTGGTGTGCCCTCTGAAAGCCCGGTTTCGCAAGCCGCCTCACCTGTGACCCCACCGATGATGTCCAATGAGGAATGAATGGGAGGCAAGATTTCAACTGCGATGCCCAGTTCAGCACAGACATCCTCCCGCCACCCACAGCGGTTCTCGTCGGCTATACCGCCCATGCGGAAAGCCGTCTGAGGATCCATGCAATACTGCCCTGTTAATCGATAGACCACATATCCTGGCACACTGAAGACCATTCTCGTTCGCAGGAAAACATCAGGCTCATTCTTCCGCAGCCAGAGGAGTTTGGGAACAACTTCGTCTCCCTTCAGCGTGGCCCCGGTTACAGTTCTTACGTGTTCCACTTCATCCGCTGCCCTGGAATCAGCGTAGAGGACAGCATGACGGAGAGGCTGTCCTGTCTCATCGGCAGGGCACAAGGCTGGGAAAAGGCCGCTGATGCACAGAGCGGCTATCTCTCCCGACGGCAAGCAGGCTTTCTCCAAGAGTTCGCGCACGACCCTAACAAAATCGCCCCACCAATCCCGTTCAGCATCGTGTTCCATCCAGCCAGGCTGAGGATGGCGCACGCTGTGCTCGGCGGCAGCCCTGGCCAAAACCGCACCGTTGATGTCGGTCAGCACCCCCTTGGTGCTCAATGTGCCTACATCCACGCCTAGCAGGTAGGGACTCTTGGTGTTTCGAGCTGGATTGCGAGTACGCGTACTATGCGATTTTATCACCGCTGTCTCTACTCTTGTATTCTGCTAACCGCTCGTCCGCGCTATTCACACATTGGCTCAGAAACGCAGCACTCTGCCTGCCCTGACGCCGGTAGGTTCTCCCTGCCGAACAGCCACCTGGCCATTTACAATGACGTAGTGAATCCCTTCCGGGAGGCTGATCGGGTTCTCAAAAGTCGAGGTGTCCAGGATCTTCAAATCATCGAGAACCATCAGGTCCGCATACATGCCGGGCCGGATCAAGCCACGATCTTTCAAGCCCACCCTGGACGCTGGTAAGGAGGTCATCTTGCGGATGGCTTCCTCGAGACTCAACCACTTCCACTCTCGCACCCAGCGAGCAAGCACATGCGGGACCCACCCGTAGTGATGAGGGTGAGCCGCGTAGGAGGCAAGGAGTCCCGTGGGAGCCAGCGTGGTCGTGTCGGAAGCAATGGCAAAGAGAGGGGAAGCCGCCTGCAAACGCACTGTTTCCTCAGTATACTCCAGGCCGTTGGCCATAGCCTGCATCTCGGGGTCGGCGTCCAGGATGTCCATGATCACGTCGTAGCCATCTCGTCCCTCTTGGCGGCTGATTTCCCCGATGGTCATACCTTCCCATTGTGGAGAGCTTGGCGCACGTCTCAACCTGATGTCATCCCATCGCCCTTCCCTGGGATGTAGCCAGTAGCGATCGAAATCCCTTTTGATCCTTTCCCGTATCTCAGAATCCTTCAGACAGATATGCGCCTTTTCGATTCCTTCCGCCGTCACCCAAGGGGGCAAGAAGGGCAGCAGGCCACCATTGCCCCACCGGTAAACATGGTTGACATCTGCCAGGATATCAATGCCGCGATTCCTGGCGTCGAGTAGCATGTTCTGGACAGTCTGCTGTACCATGTCACGGTCGCCTGGGCCAGGCTTGGCACCCATGTGCGAACACTGGAAAGCGACTCCGGTCTTAGCGGCGATGTGGATACACTCCTGCACCGACTCCACGAACCAGAAACTGCGATCGCGCATGTGGGTCGCATACATACGGCCGTGACGCGCCACCACATGGTTCAACTCGATCAACTCCTCTGTGGATGTCTGATTGGCCGGCAGGTATTCGAGACCCGAGGACAAACCTGCGGCCCCCTCGTCCAAGGCCTGTTCCAACAGGATCTTCATTGCCTCGACTTCTTCGGGCGTGGTGAACCGGCTCTCATCCCCGATCACAGCAGCCCTGATGGTCCCGTGCCCCACCAGGGAGACGACGTTGATCGCCGGCTGGGCCTTTTCCACGCGGTCGAACCACTCGGCCATAGTTGTCCAGTTGACGGTGTCATCGGACTTGGCTTTCCAGAGCAGGTTCTCCACCATCGCCCGGTTGCGCTCGCTGACGGGCGATATCGACATGCCGCAGTTGCCCATCACTTCCGTAGTCACACCCTGTCGCAGGGTGCTATCCGCCCCGGGATTCGACGTGATGGACCAATCGGAGTGACTATGGATGTCCACGATTCCCGGGCAGACGACGTTGCCATCCACATTGATGATCTCCCCGGCTTCCGCTGCGCCCAGATGACCGAAGGCTACGATCCGCTCACCCTGGATGCCTATGTCACCTCGCATCCAGGGTGTGCCAGTGCCATCAATAACACGCCCGTTGCGAATGATCAGATCAAACATGGCTCCTACCGTATCATCAATATGTAGGGGCGAACCCTCGTGGTCGCCCTCTTGGGCAGGTACAAGGCCTGCCCCTACCCCGATTCATCGAAAAAATACCTTCTACCTCCCTGTGCCAATACAACGGACCCACCGGCACACTCAAACTTTGATAGTAGGTATCTGCTCAGGAGCCCGTTTGTGCAGGATCTCGTATCCCGTCTCCGTGACCAGAAACTGATCCTCGAGGTCAAAAAAGCCCCATTCACTACAGAACATCGGCTCGCAGGAAAAGAGCATACCTGGTTCAAGCACTATGTGGTTGTCCGGATGAACAGAGAGACCGCTGGTATTGCGCAGCCCGTGTCCCGCCCGGCCGGCCACTCGCTCTGGCATATTGTGCTTCTGCTCCACCCGGGCGCACGCCGCGTAGACATCGGAGAGAGTATTGCCTGGCTTGATCATCTCCTCCATGGCCCGCACGCACTCCCAGTTCACCCGATACCATTTCTTCACGATCTCTGGCGGCTCGCCGATGTGCCACACACGGTCCAGGTCGGCGATATAGCCACGATAGATAGCGCCACTCCAACCACGACAAATGGTGTCCCCCTTCCGGAACTTGCGGTCGGTGGCGACGAAGTGGAAGGGGGACGAATCTCCGCCTTCAGGGTTGCGGATGTCCCATGCGCCATCGCTCCGATAGGAATACCCCTCACCGAACTGCGCGGCAAAGGCATCCTCCAGCTTGCGACGAAACTCTTTCTCCGTCAAACCTGGCTTGAGGATATGAGGGACCTGCTCGTGTATCCACACGCCCGCCTGGCAAGCCTGGCGCACACGCGATACCTCCTCTGGCGTAGGTATCTGCATCAGCCTGCGAATCACCGGGGATCCGTCCACCAACTGAGCGTGAGGCATCAGCTCCCGCAAGCGCATAAAGTCGCTGAAAGTGATACCCATCGTCATGCAGTCGCCCAACTCGAAACCCAAGCGGCCTTGTTCTAACCCCAGATCGGTGAAGACCCAGGGCATCTGGGCAACGTCCCATATTTCATAGCGCGGCCAAAGGGTTCTCTCGACGATGGCACGGATGTGCGTCACCCAGGTGCTTCGACGCGTGGTGTTGAAGTGCTCGCCGCAGGCGGTCGGTGTCATGTACAGATAGTCATCGGTTGGCGTCAGGATGAACCATGCCGAGCGTGCCTGGCACTGATCATGCCATTCGTGCGGCTCGAGGAAGCTCGTGAACCAGTGCCCATTCAGACTCGTGGTGACCACCAACGCGTCGAGCCCCTCTTGGGCCATCAACTCCCGCGCCCGCGCCAGGCGGAGTTCATACTCCTCCCTGGAAAAATCATGCCCCAGATCATAGCTCGGATAATCGATCCATTCCGTGTAGGCTCCCGAAAGAGTAGCGTAATCAAATTCCATCTCACACCTCCAGATCATATCACCTCTACCGTACCTTGCACAAGATCTCCTTGATGCACATTCGTTTCTCAGGGTCCTTGCTCAAAGCATGGTTAGGATAGGTGGCGTTCATCACGATGGCTGTGTCTGCCCCCCGTGAGGTGCCGCCGATGCCAATCACGTCCCCAAAGGGCTCGACGAAGCCGCTAGCCACAGCGATCAACACCACCTCCACGGCTACCTTGAGACCCTGTCCAAAGGCGTACAACGTCTCGCGCAGGATGATCTCTGGGGTCGCGGCCTTCCACTTGCTGTAGTCCAGCACCGAGCTGTGAAACAGGTAGGGTACCTTGTCTGCGACGACCACCCCACGCCGCTCTAGCTCTGCCTTGTTGTCAGAGTCCAGGCAAGGGTACTCGTATCCCCACTCACGTATCAGCGGGGTCTCGGCCACGCTGATGATACGCGCCCGGTCGCCCAGCGCATCAGAGAGTCTCAGGGCTGTGTAGCCGGTGGTGCTGGCCACGATCACGGTGTCCAAATCGCCCTCCTCCATCCGCTTGGCCACGACCTCAATCACCTTGTCCGTGTTTACCTTTCCAGGCTTCTCGAAGTACACGATTTCCCGTACCTTGTCAGCCATCCTATCCTCCTTGCTCATTACGCATCGCCGCTCAAATAGACAGGCAAAAACCTGCTCTCGTCTCGACTTCAGGCCCGGGCCCTATGTCTACCGAGAGCCGCTCTCAATAAGCCTCCCAGCCTTCATCACCCACCGGACGCGATTCAGCGTAGTAATGTCTTCCAACGGATTTCTGTCGACCAGCATGATATCGGCCAACTTGCCCTCCTCGAGCGTGCCCAGGGTGTCCTCCGCCCCCAGTAAACGAGCAGCCTGGCGTGTGCAGGACTCGATGGCGGCCAGTGGCGTCATGCCTAATTCAACCATCACCGCCAATTCCAGAACCAGGCTCTCTCGTCCCAGCGGCAGGTAGGGCGGCCCGGCGTCGGTGCCGGCCGCGATCTGTACCCCTGCCGCCAGCGCCCGCTGGAAAGATCGCATCTGCGTCTTGTAGATTCCGCGTGCCTTCTCCCGGATGAAATCGGCAATCCCGCTCTCCGGTCCGCTCTCGCCTTCGATGGCCGTGCACTTGAGGCTTGGCATCAGCCAGATACCCCTATCCACCATGTCTTGGACCACGCCGTCGTCAAGCACGATGCCATGCTCGATGGAGTCCACCCTGGCCTCGACGAGTGCTCGCGCCCCCTCCAGACACGAGCAATGGGCGCATACCTTTTTGCCCCGACGGTGTGCCTCGTCCACGGCTGCTGCCATCTCTGCCACAGTAAGCTGCACATCCAAGGTGCGCTCTCCCGGCGTGGCCGTGCCGCCCGTAGCCATCAACTTGATCCAGTCGGCCCCGGCTTTCATCTCGGCACGAGCTGCCTTTCTTACCGCGTCGAGGCCATCCACCTGCACGCTGACCCAATCGCCGTGACCGCCCGTGGCGGTGAGCGCTCGCCCGCTGAGGAACAGTCTGGGCCCGAGATAGCGGCCGTCGTCGATGGCCTCTCGTAAGGCAAAAACCCCATGGTGCGGAAAACCACACTCGCGCAGGGTGGTCACTCCACTGCGCACCACGTCTTCCAACGTGGCCATCACCCGTAGCGTGTGAGCTGCGACCACCCGTGGGGTGAAGCCCTCCAATCTTTCCTCTACGGTCATCTCCCCTACGATATGGACGTGCATGTCCATCAGGCCGGGCAGGACAGTTCCCCCCTCAGCGTCAATCACTCGCACGTCGTCGCCTGCTGGCACTTCGACCGCATCACTGGGGCCGACCGCCGCGATGTGCTCCCCTTCTACTATCACAACGCCATCGGCGATGGGTTCAGCGCCTGTGGCTTCTATGATCCTGGCATTCTTGATTACTATCGTCATCATTTTCTACCTCCATCTGGCTTCCGAACTCTTGCAGCTCTGAGCCTGCATTCATGCGGTGTGGCTGTGCTTGGCGAGGCGCTGACTCAGGTTGGCGTGAGCCGTTTCAAACACGCCACGGATGCGCGCGTACCGCTCAGGGCTGGCCGGAATGGATAGCGTGTCCAGCCAGGTCAGCCCACCGTCAATCAGCGTCAGCATGTAGGTGGCATCGGATGGGCTGAACAGCTCTGCGTCGCCGCAGCACACGTACACCGGTGACGTGTGAGCCGCGATGTGCACGGGTCGGACGTGCCAGACCTTCAGCCGACTGACGCAGCGAGCAGCGATCCAGGCACTCCCCTCCAGCCGAACCTTGCTGCGCAGCCGCGTCTGCAATGTGCCTTCCTCAGTCTCCTGGCGCGCCATAATTTGCCCATTGACGACGATCTGTAACTCGTGGAACGGTTGGACGGACTGCACCCACGCTTCCACCTCCAGCGTGCCACCACCAGCCGGCAGGCGAATCTCGTCCCCTGGGGCACATCCTTCGACCAACAGTCCAATCAATGGGCCGCTGGTGGTGAAGGTGCGCCCGGCCCTCACTGCCCTGGCCCAATTGGCGAAGACGAACTCCTCATCCCCAAGGTGGGCGTAGGTACGCACCCCGCCCACCGGCATCCCAGCGCTCATCTTGTCCGTTCCACCCACGGCCGCCACCCGATAGCCGCAGTTCAGGAAGCGGTACCACTCGCGCACGTTGAAGCTGTCCAGCGCGGGGGTGAAGTAGCGAATCTCGGCCGCATCCACCTTGCCCAGCACGATGTCCGCAGCGACCTCGCAGTACGGATTCGGAAAGTGAGGGATCACGACCAGTCCCTCCCGTTCCCGGCAGAGATCGGCCCACTCCGCCAGACTCATCCAGGTCGGGTCGCCCAGGTAGCTTTCTTCAGGGCCGCTGGCGCACATGGGGAAGACCGGCTCCCCCTTCGTTCCGAGCAGACTCATGTGCCCCAGCATGTGCTGGCGGTTTTCGGTGCCCACCCAGATGAGAGTGTCATCACGGCTGACGCCGGATAGGTCGCCGGTAATATCGGCCACGTTGGTGAACAAATCGCCCCACTGCGAAGCCAGCAGGTTGACCAGGTTGACGCCCTCAGCCTGGGCCTCCAGCCAGGCCGTCTGTGGGGACAGAAAGTGGACGTGGGTGTCGGCCGTCACCCAGCCCTGGCAACGCCAATCAAAGGCGCGGTGGATGTGCAGCGTCAGTTCGCGCTGCCCAGGCTGAATGACGAGCCGTCGTCGCACTGGTTGGTACTCGAAACCCTTGGCAATCTCGACGTATACTTCGCCCACCGGCAACTCGATCTGAAAGCGACCGTCCACGTAGGCATACTGAGTGGAGCCTAGCTTCAGGTCGCCACCATAGTCCTCGAACCAGTTGTCGTTGACCTCGTGACGGTGGCCATACGGTGGCAGGTAGCGGCCGTCGCGTGCTCGGAAGTGGACGCGTGCGGGGGTTGGCCGGCCGGTGCTTTCATCCTCAACGATGACGTGGACCCACGTCTTGTGCGGAGTCAGGACTTCGACGCGCACCCGCCCGTCGGCGCTTTGCCCCTGGCCGTCCTCATAGACCGGGCGTAGGTCTACCTGATGGTCGTCTACCCGCAGCGTAGCGTCGGGACTGGCCGTGACATCCAGCAGCAATTGGGAGGTGGGCTGTAGTGGCGAGACCTCCTCCCCCCAGCCTTTCGGCTGATCCTCGAGCCAGCTTCCCGGATCGAAGGCCGGGACGGCGTAGCGGCGGGCGATGCTTCCTAGATCAACAGAGGTCTCCACGTCACCGGGTAAGGCTGGATCCGGCAATGTGACCTGCAGCGACTCCAGGCGGTGGTGTCGCAATGGATGCTCTTGGCCATGATACAGGGTGATCCCAGCCACCGCCAGCCGGTTGGCACCTGTAGGCTCCAGCCGGATGGCCACCAGTTCCCTGTCCGGATGCGGGTTCTCCAGGGCATAGATCCAGTATTGAGACCCTTCCCAATAGGGTCCTGGATCAACGCCGGTCTGGTACCAGCCCCATCGCCTGGCCGGATAGGGCCCACGCCAGTCACAGGGCTCGTCTTCGACGTGTGGCCGAGCGGCGAAGGCCCGCTGTCCCCAGTATACCACCGCCTCGCTGACTTCGAAGCGGTTCCGGATGATCTGGCGGTATTCGCTCCCGTCGGCGTAGGCCAGAATGTAGTCAGCCAGGTGCTCCCCCGGCCGCGTGATGTCCCCGACTGCGTAGTCGGCCGGCTGCGCCTGCCCCTCAGGGTCGTGCGACTCATCGCAGAAATGCGCTATCACCAGGTATCTGGCTGTCCCGGACAGTCGTAGCGTTACAGCCTCACTACCGCGGTCCAGCACCAGCCAGCATTTGCCCTCGGTCGGGCCGAGGTCGAAGGGAATGCCCCAGAAGGTCTGCTGTCCAGCGGGTAGCGCCTTGAGCCTCCCCCCGATTTCCGGATGCCAGTCACCGGGGTCACGGCCAGCGTTGAAGTAAGGTTTCAGATCAAGGAGGGTGAACTTGGACATGATTCAAATCCCCATTTCTCAGAGTTCACTATAGGTGACTATCAAAATGGGAGAACAAGGGACGACACACAGAGGAGGCCTCCTTGTATAGAGCGTAGAGCTGTTCATAACGAGCGGAAGCCCGCTCGTCTGGGTTAATCAGACGCTCGGGCACGCGGGTAACCCCCACTCCCTGTGCCATGTCGGCAAAGAGCCCAATGCCCATGCCGGCCAGGATCATTGTCCCCAGCGAAGTGGGCTCAGGGTTGTTCAGCAATCTCAGCGGCTTACCATAGATGTTAGCCCGTAAGGCTAGCAACGGCGAGTCTTCAGACGGTTTCTGGACAGCGAGCGAGGTCACGGGGACAGTCATTGCTTCGATCTTCTCCAGCACATGCCTGAGAGAAAATGTCACACCTTCCAGTACCGCGCGCAGCAGGTCGGTCCGTTCGTGCGCTATGGTCAGTCCAAACCAACCACCCTTGGCCGCTGGATTCCAGATGGGACAGCGTTCGCCGGCCAGATAGGGCAGAAAGACCACTGGATCATCCAGCAATGGCAATAGGTTCCCCTGGCAACTAAATATCGTATCCAGGTCGTCCGACCCTTCGCCGGAAAACACTCGAAGCGCCCAATCAATGGCCCCACCGGCTGCGTTGACCGAGCCCCCCACGAGCCACAGCGATGGATCGACATGGGGGTATAGCTCCACAACCATCGCTGGATCCTCCACCGCTCGATCGACGCAAGTCATGATAGAACCTGTGGTGCCGAAGTGTTCCAATGATGCGCCTGCCTCCACCATGCCAAGGCCCAGAAACTCGATGTCATCGCCGGCGCCGATGACAACTGGCGTGCCGGCGACCAGGCCTAGTTGTTCGGCCGCTGCTTTCTGGAGCTCCCCGGCCACGTCCCACGGAGACCGGATAGGAGGTAACTTGTCGAGCGAGACCCCTGCTGCCTCGGCCATCTCCGACGACCACATGCGAGTGTGCACATCGTAGAGCAGCATCCCTGCTGCATCAATTACTTCCGTGGCAATGTTCCCGGTCAATGAGTGCCTGATGTAGTCCTTGGGCGGGAGAAAGGCGCGTGTCCGCCTGTACAGATCTGGTTGGTTCTTTCGTATCCAACGGATTTTGGCCACAGGCAGCGAGGGGGCCAGACGCGCACCAGTGATTTCGTAGACCCGCTCTAACCCCAACACGTCAACTATTTCCTTTGTCTCGATTGTGGCCCGTCGGTCGCGCAGGGTAAGACAGGGCGTCAGAGCCTGGCCATCGCCACCCACAGCCAGTATGCCGTGCATCTGCCCCGTTACGCCGATAGCCAGTATCTTCTCTCTTTCGACTGCCGAGGCAGACAAGGCCCCGTGTACACTGGCGACAGTTGCCGACCACCAGTCCTCAGGCCTCTGTTCCACCCAGGCGGGCTGTGGATAATGTTCGGGGTATGATGCTTTCGCTCGTCCCGCGATGATGCCATCTGCGGTGAAGATCACGCACTTGCAGTTCGTCGTCCCGACGTCAATAGTCAGTATGTACTCACTGGCCTGGCCCATCTATTCTTCCCCCCCCCTCATTCCTACTGCCAAGTGAAATGCACCGTTCGAAACTGCCGTGCGAATTCCCGCGCCAGAGGCACGCTGTCCTGAGGAGATCTTGTCCCCATGATCACATTCACAATCAACTCGGCCAGAGATTCCATGTCGCTCTCTTTGGCTCCCATCCGGGTGATCTCCTGCACACCGATGCGCACCCCCTCTGTGCCCCACGCCTCGGGCAGATGAGCGGCGGTGACAATGATATTGGCCTCCTCCAGCCGGGCGGCAGCCTGTTGAGCGGTCCCAAAGGGGGCCACCCGTAGCAAGATTGTGTGTGAATCGGTAAAGTGACCGTTCTTCGAGACCACCTCCACTCCCTTAGCCTGAACGGCTGCGCCCAACCGCCGGGCATTGGTAACGATCTGATTGGCATAAGCCGCGCCCCAATGCTTCAACTCGAGCAGTGCCATCCCCAGGGCTGGCAGCCGGAAGAGGTGATGATTGGTGATGAGAGCGGGGTAGATGGCCTTCACGATCCTTTCCATAAACTCCAGGTTATTCGATAGGATAAGCCCCCCCTGGGGACCCGGCAGGGTCTTGTGGGTGCTCCCGAATACAATCTGAGCGCCTTCTGCGATCGGGTCTTGAAACCGTCCCCCAGCAATCAGCCCGAAGACGTGGGAGGCATCATAGACCAGTATCGTCTCCGGGAACGACCGCAGGGCCTCGGCCAGTTCGCGCACAGGATGCGGGAACAGAAAATTGCTGGAACCCAGGATCACCATCCTCGGCTCGGTCTTCTGAATCATCTCGACGGTCTGAGCCACATCGACGTTGTAGGCCCACGGATCGAAGGGCAGGAAACGCACATCCAGGGGCATGGCTGGCGTCAGCCCCAGCTTGTACGCCATACGGTGGCTGCCGATCTCGCGACTGACCTCCAGGATGACATCCCCGGGCTCAGTCAGTGCCATGATCACGGCCGCGCCTGCCAGGTGCCCTGAGATGGTCCGCAGTTCCGCGTACCTGGCTCCGTAGAGTTCGGCCGCCAGGTCAGTGACCAGCTCCTCGATCTGCTCTACCCATTGCGTACCCTGGTACTTGCGCGCGGTAAAGTCACGCCCTATGTAGTCACCATACCGCTGCACCAGGTCGCTGTTCAGGTAACGTTTGACGCAGGGACTCTGCACATTCTCAGAAGCGATCAGGTTGACGCACTCCGAGCGCCACTTTTCGTGCTCGTTTACCAGATGCTCTATCTTCTCTCTCCCAATGCCCGGGATCATTTTCTATGCCTCCATGTAAGTCTCTGGGGGTCTACCCCCTGATTGAACGCGCAGTGATTCCCAACGCGGTCAGCTTTTCCTCTGTGGGCACGCCATTTTCATCCCAGCCGCGCAGGCGGTAGTAGTCGTCCAGCATGTAGTCCAGGTCTTCCTGCGAGATGCGCTGCCCTTTCACCCGTGGATCGGGCAAGGGCTCCTCTTTCACCCGCACCGGCAAGTCGTCGTCAGCGCGGGTGAAGCCCTCGCGCAGGTTGAACAGGCGCGTGATGTTCCACACCCGTTCCCCAACAATAAAAAGATCCTCCTCCGTCAAGTTAGAGCCGGTAGCCGCGTTTAGCATCTCGATCGCGGTCTCGATCCCCACTTCGTTGGCAAAGTGGCAAAGGATCAGTGTGTCGTTGCCAGCCGTGGTATTTTGAGTGTAGATCTGGATCTCAGCCTTGCCCTCCCGGGCAAAGGAGTCGACTGGCCTGCCTTGCCACAGCGCACCACGGGCCTCATAGTGCACCATGTAGCTGCGCTCGTGGTCGCCACCGCGGTCGCCCGTGGCATAACCCAAGGCGTGACCGGGCATACCGCGCGTTTCGTAGCCCGGGGTCTCCAGTCCCTTGGTGTGCATAGCAATCTTGAGGGCCTCTCCCCCCAACCTCTCCGAGACCCGCTTCACCCCTTGTGCCAGGAGATCACCGATTCCCTCTCGGTGCGCGATCTTTTTTATCATTGTATGAACGGCATCGGCCGCGCCCCAGTCCAGTTCGATTCCGTCCAGATCGTCTCTGGACAAGATACCGCGCTTGTAGGCTTCGGTGGCAAAGGCGATGGTGACGCCAGTAGACATGGTGTCCAGGCCCAGGATATCGCACAAGTGGGATGCGTACTGCAGGTCTTCCGCCTTGGTGAAGCCCAGATTGCTACCCATTGTCCCCGTCGTCTCGAATTCGACGTTGTCACAAATTGTGCCCCTGTGCTTGCCGCGCCTGATAGCACCCATCTTGCTGCAGGCAATGGAACAGCCCATGCAGGCTGCGTTGCGCAGCCAGATGCGTTCTTCGTATACCTGGCCCAGCAAATTGGCCGCATGTTTGAAGGAGGCCTGCTGGTAGTTGAAGGTGGGCAGAATGCCTTTCTCACTGTCATCCACTATGCCGCTCAGCGTGGCGTAACGCCGGAAATCCAGCGCGCCGGGTGCTGTCTCCAAATCGGCGTAAGCCTGGCGCACCGCTGTCTGAAAGCGCTCTGGCTCGGCCACGCGCAGCCGGTGTGTCCCTCGCACGACGATCGCCTTGAGATTCTTGGAGCCCATCACTGCTCCGCCACCACCCCGGCCCGACTGACGGTGATAGGAGCAATCCAGCATAGCAAAGCGCACCAGGTTCTCGCCTGCCGGACCGATACAGGCAATCTCAAAGCGACTTCCGCCAATATCCTTATATAACGCATGATAGACCTGCTCGGTGTTCAGGCCCCACAGGTGGGCTGCGTCACGGACCTCAACTCTGTCATCCTCGATGTAGAGGTAGACTGGCGAATCGGCTCTCCCATAGATCACGATGCCATCGTAACCGGCGTACTTGATCTCGGCCCCAATGAACCCCCCGTGATAGCTGTCACAGTAGGTGAGTGTGAGAGGTGACTTGAACGCGATCAAAGACCGCATGCAAGGCGCGCCCAGGCCAGTCAGTGGGCCTGTGAGGAACATGAAGACGTTTTCAGGCTCCAGGGGATCGACCTTGGGTGCAGCCAAGTCCCACATCATTTTGGCTGCAAAACCCCGTCCCCCAACATAACTCCTGATCAGGCCTTCGCTCGGGGGAAAAGTGCCGATCTCACCGCTCGTCAGATCTACATGCAGGAAGCGTTCATGGTACCCGTAGCACAACTTTCTCCTCCAATTCCACCAGGTGCAGTGCTCCTGTGGGGCAAGCCTCCACACATGGAACACGGCCGCCACACAGGTCACATTTATAGGCTTTGCCCCCTTCGTCCTTCGGGTAGAGCTTGATGATCTGCCGATGGCAATACTGAGCGCACAGACCGCACGCTGTGCACCGCTCAGGATCTACAACGACAATGCCCGCCTCTTCGTCCCTCTCTATGGCATTGGAGGGGCAGACGCGCAGGCAGGCCGGGTTCTCACACTGGGCGCAGACGACGACGTCGCTCCACAGCCCATCGTTGGAAGTAACCACGCGCAACCGGGCGAAACGCGGGTTATAGGCCCCCTCCTTCTCGAACGAGCAGGTCAATTCACAGATCCGACACCCGGTGCAGACATCATAGTTTGCGACCAACATCCTTCTCATGGAAAGCTCCTTCTTCGATGTTATAGGGTAAGCGTTCAGCCACCCTTGCGAAGGTTGCGAATAGCCTTGTCAATGGGACGATTCTCGACAGGCAAGGACACTTCTGGCCTGAAATCGGCTCACAAACCTTCGCAAGGGTTTGGCTCACTGCCCCCGCTGCAAGCCCACCACCTTGCGCGGATCCAGGGCGTCCCGCAGCGCGTCGCCGATAAAATTAATGCAAATGACCGTGATGAAGATCATAAAGCCAGGAAAGATAGCCACCCAGGGATGCAGGCTCATAAATTCCTGGGCGCCAGTCAGGATATTGCCCCAACTGGGGACGGGGGGCTGGACGCCATAGCCCAGAAAGCTCAGGCCCGATTCGGTCAAAATGGCCCAGGCTACCCCCATGGTGCCATTGACAATGATGGGGCCTACGGAGTTGGGTAAGATGTGACGGAACATAATCCTCAGTTCTGACGCCCCATAGGCATGTGCTGCCACGATAAATTCCTCGTGTTTGACGCTTAGAAAGAGAGCCCGTACCACGCGAGCCACGGACATCCAGGACATTGCACCGATAACGAGCACGATGCTTGCTACCCCTCCCTGTAAGAAAGGGATTTGGGTTTGTCGCAGCAGAGATGAGAGCAAGATCAGCACGAATAAACTTGGAAAGCAAAGGAAAAAATCGGTGAAGCGCATGAGCGCGTTGTCTACCACTCCCCCGCAATAACCGGCTGTACCGCCGATAACTGTACCGATACAAATGGCTGTGAGCATGGCCAGGATACCCACACTCAACGAGATGCGTCCCCCGTGAAGGATGCGGGCCATCATGTCCCTGCCGATTCTGTCGGTGCCCATGGGATGGGCCAGCGAGGGCGGCTCCCATCTGTTGGTCACATCGAGGGCCTCTGGTCCGTCGGGCCACAGAGGCGCAAGGATGGACATGAGCGCAATGACGAGCAATATGCTTGATCCGGCGATCGCCAGAGGGTGACGTCTGAACTGCCTCCAAATTATGCCTATCATGGTCTCAGGAGGACGTACCCTGTTCAATGGCCCGTGTTCTTCCCCTGCAATGGATTTGACGGTGGGCGACCGGCTCATACGGTTCTCCTGCTTAGATTTTTCACTCATATCTAATCCGTGGATCCAGGTAGGCGTACAGGATATCGGCCAAAAGGCTGGATAGGATGATCAGCACCGCGCTGATCATGATCACGGCCATGAGAATGGGGTAGTCGCGGCGCTCAGCAGCTCGAAAGAACAGACGTCCCATACCTGGCCACGAGAAGATCTGCTCAGTATAAAGGGCTCCGCTGAAAAGAAAGGGCAGGTCCATGGCAATGATGGTGACGAGAGGGATGGCTGCATTCTTGAGGGCATGTGTATAGATGACTACCCTCTCGCTCAATCCCTTGGCACGTGCTGTCCGAATATAGTCCTCATGAATGATGTCCAACATACTGGACCGCAAGTAGCGAGAATACCATGACACCCACGCCAGGCCAAGGGACGTGGCTGGCAGGATCAAGTGTTTGATGCGATCGACTATGCTAAAAGGCTGTCCCAGAGTATACATCCCCGCGGCCGGGAGAAGTCCTTTGCCAGTGACAGGATTTTTCAGCCAGGCGTAAAAGACCAGCATAAGGACCAATCCAATCCAGAAGACGGGCAATGCCTGGCCGGCAAAGGACAGGCCCGTGATGACCACGTCCAAAACGGAATACTGTTTCACCGCCGACAAGACGCCGACAGGTATGGAAATGAGCAAGACGACGACAAAGGTGAATGTCATCAGATACAGGGTAGCAGGTAAGCGGTCACCGATCTCTACCAGAGCGGGCCGTTTGGTATCGTAGGAATGACCGAAATCACCATGTAGAACCTTCTCCAGCCATCGCAGGTACTGGATATGCAAAGGCTGATCCAGTCCCAGCTTGGCCTGCAAGTTCTCCAAGGCCTCAGGCGTCAAGTTAGGATTCTTCCCATAGACACCCATGGGGCCGCCTGGCACAAGTTGAATCAGGCCAAAAACGCAGATACTCACCAGAAACAAGAGGGGGATAGCCTGGAGCAGCCGGCGGATGATATAACGACTCATTTATCAACTCCTTGGGTAATCGTTCGTCCCGTTGTCCTATTCTGCTGCCGCTGGTATTCTCCCTCTCCTCGCCGCATCTGCCGCTGAACCAGCGACCGCCATTCATATCCCTCCGCCTCCCCGCAGCCGCCGGTAGTATGAATGGCTGGTGTAGAGGGTGGCAGCGGGGTTGTGCCCCGTCACCCGGTCCTTAGCCACCAACACCGTGGCCGGGGCCTCGGAATGCCGGAAGAAGAGGCTATCGTGTCCCACGCACAGCCCAACAGCGATGTTCAACCCGGTCCCGGCCTCGTTGAGCAACTGGGCCTGGCCTACCGGATTGCACAGCGCCTCAAATTGGCCGGGACGAATCTTTTCCCCATCGGCCAGACCGATCTCCTCTTTGGGGATCGATCCCATTTTGCAGCACACGCTGAACACCTCGAAGCCGTTGGCCTCCAGGATCTCCTGCAACAGCCTCGCTTCCCGGATGAGTCCAACACAACTGGCGATGCCCAGCCGCCTGATCGCCAGCCGCCGGGCGAAACTCATGATCTCCTCAGCCCGGGTCTCCTTGCAGTAGCCCGCCGCCTCGGTGCGCGCCGCAGCCTGGGCCAGGGCTCGCGTCTCCTGGTCGCCATAGACAGCCCGGGCCTGGGCCAGGGCTTGCGTCCCCTGGGACATCGGGCAGAAAGAGGGATAGGGTTTGCTGCCCGGTTCTTCACAACAGGCTTGCACGCGACAAACGGCGCACCTCAGTTCCATGTCCTCTCACTCGCTTTCTTATGCAGAGCGGATGGCAATCTCCGGCGGACGTGCAAGCGTACTGACGAGTGCGGCGTGTCGCGTCACACCCATCAGCCTTCGTTTCACTGCCTCAGCCGACTCCGGCTCAATGTGGAGCGTCGCCCTCATCCCGCCGCGTCGGCGGGGGCACTCCAGTTCCTCATACTCCACACGCTCAGGCGCTCAAACAGTATGCCACGCAGCCGGTATGTGAGAGAACCTGGCCAAACTTGCTTGACTTGTCCCTCACTTACCTCAAAAGTTTGGTGATTGGTTGGGGGGAGGCGGCAAGACGCCTCCCCCACAGACCAATCTCATTCCTCAATGTACCAATTTTCGGCGTCCCAGCCGAGGCAACCGTAGGGCATAAAGGTCTCGTTGACTAACCAGCCTTTCACCCTTGGGCTGCTGGCGGAAGGACTCGTGCCCACACCAATGACCCACTCCGAGAAGATCTCGTTGCGAATCTTCCTGGCGATGTTGCAGTAGGCCTCCTTGCGCGTCGCCACGTCCGGCGTGCTGCCGGCGATCTTTAGCCACTCGTCGATCTCCTCGTCCGAGATACGCGTACAGTTAAAGCCACCGGGGTCTTCCTCCGTCGGAATCCGCCACGTGGCATAAAAGTCCTCGGCTTTTGAGTGAGGATCGACACCCAGCTCATAGTCCCAGAAGAGGATGTCGAACTCGCCCTTGCGGGCCGGTGAGCCCTCGCCGTAGGTCCCGTAGAGGATGGTGGGCTCAAAGTTCTGGACGTAGGCGTCCACGCCAACGGCCTTGAGGTTTTCCACCGCAACTATTTCGTTGTCCTCGACGCCCCAGCCTGAGTAGGTGCTGATCATCAGCCGCATGGGAGCGCCTTCCTCGGCATACATGCAGCCGTGGCACTCGCGAATGCCGTCGCCGTCCTCGTCTGTCCAGCCCGCCTCCTCCAACAAGGCCATGGCCTGGTCCGGATTGTACTCGTAGGGCTCCAACTCGTCCTCGCAGTTGTAAGCACCGCGGTAGAACATGGAATGCACGAGCACAGGCTCAACGTAGTTGTACGTGATCTCCTCTTTGTTGAACGCGTAGAAGAGTGCCCCGCGGACCTTGGGGTCGCCCAGGATGGGATGCGGATTGGCCGGAGGCGAAGCCCGCTCATCACCAAACTCACTCAACTTGAACTGGATCCGGTACCAGTAAGGAGAGGGACTGAGCTGTACGGTCATGCCCTCCTGCTCCATCTGGTTGACGTATTCTGAGTCCAGCCAGTGGTGCATGTCGTTCTCTCCAGCGAGTAACATCTGGCGCTGAGTTTCCAGCTCGAAGACCATGGGGTAGTAGATCTTATCCAGGTACGGTTTCCCCTCCTCGTGCCAGTAGGGGTTCCGCTCGTAGATCATGTGGTCCGAGGCCACCCACTCCGTCAGCATGAAGGGACCGTTGGTCGGATCGAGCGTGCGGTTCCACTCCCAGTTCCCCATGTCTGCCGGCTCTCCGGCGCTCCTGGGCAGAAGTCCCAGCGCGAACTGGGTGATCCAGGCGGCGTAGAACTCGGAATAGTGAACCACTGCTGTGACCTCGTCTGGCGTCTCAATGTCTTCGATGAGGTTAAAGCCCTGTGTCTGCGTGGCTGTGCTCTCCGGGTGAGAGACCGCTTCCCAGGTGAACTTGACGTCGTCGGGGGTGAGCGGCGTGCCGTCGGACCACTTCAGTCCCGGCCGCAGTCTCCAGGTGATGGTCTTGCCATCCGCAGATACGCCGCCGTTCTCCACGGTTGGGATCTCGGCCGCCAGCGCCGGGAACCAGTTGCCATCGGGGTCCACGCCCACCAGTCCCCTTTGCGCCAGAGCGATGCAGGCACGGGCAATGGCCTCGGAGGCGATGTAAGGGTTCATGATGTTGGGCTCCATGTCGGCCATGACGATGGAACCACCACCCGGTTCTTCCACTGGTGCTTCTGCCGGCGCTTCTGTCGGCGCCTCCGTTGGCGCTTCCGTTGGCACCTCCGGTGGCGCCGTCGTGGCCTCAGGGGTCGGTGTGGCGCAGGCGGAAAGCAGCATTGATGCCACGATGAGAATACTGATTGTTAGGACTAGCCGTTTCATGTTTGCTCCTCCTTAATTCGATTAGTTTCTTATCCTGACCCAATACAGACAATCGTTCAGTCTTAACCTTCCCCGCTATCACCCCCTTTCTCTCTCTGCAAACTACTGTACAGGATATTGTCCATAGCTCAACGCTGCCTCAAACATCACGCAGACGTTCTCAGGAGGTACGTCAGGTTGGATGGCGTGTACAGCGGCCAGCAAGTAACCGCCGCCCGGTGCCAGTTCCCCAATGCGACGTCGCACCTCCTCCCGCACCTCTTCCGGCGTCCCTTGTGGAAGCACATGCTGGGTGTCTATACCCCCGCAGAAGCAGAGCCGGTCGCCAAACTCTCGCTTGAGCCGTTGGGGATCCATGTCCCTGGCACTGACCTGAACCGGGTTGAGCACATCCACTCCGATCTCGATCAGGTCTTCTATCAGTCTGTAGACACTGCCACAGGAGTGCAGGTACAGACGGGCGTCCGTTAAGTTGTGGATCAGGGAGTAGTACTCCCGCATGTATGGCTTGACCATTTCGCGGTACATCCTGGGAGAGATGAAGGGACCGGTTTGCATACCCAGATCGTCCCCCAGCCGAAATATATCGATGTAGTCTCCCACCTCGCGCAAGAACTGCGCGGTCGTGGCCTTCGCCAAATCAGTCAGGCGACGAAACAAGGCGTGGGCCATCTCTGGATTGCCTGCCAGATCCATCATGAACTCTGGCATGCCTCGCAGGCAATACGCCAATTCGAAAATCGAACTGGGGCCTCCTGGGATTCCAACAATTGCATACTGGCCTTCCCGGCGCAACTGCCGGGCTCTGTCGGCCAAGCCACTCAGGTCTAGCATCATCTCGGGGTCCGGCCAGGGGTACTCCTCCAGGTCTTTGGGCATGAGCGCTCCTTGCAGGGGCTGCGAGATCATGTCATAGTAATACCCACCGGGAAGGCGCTGATAAGTGATGCCCCACAGATCGATGAACGAATCACCTGGGCCGTCTACGGGAGCACAGCGGGCAGAGACTGGACACACCAGAGGCCGAAGGTCGGCTTGAAAGTGTGCCATGACCTCCTCGTCAATGCGAGCGTACTGGAAGGCACGATCGAAAAGCCTCGTCTTGCTATCTATCCCCAGGTGCCGCTTCAGGTTCTCGTACGCCGGCACGAGCATAGACGTGGCCCCTTCTGCTCCAAAGGCAATCGGCACACGGTCGGGCTCCTCATGGTTCAGAGCCAACAAGACCCTCTCGCGGCTGGTCAACTCCATTTCGAACTTCCTCCAGATCACCGGGTTACCAGCATGCCATGGAGTCCCGGAAGAGCTGCTTGAGATCCTCTGCATCGGCCGGACGTGGCGCAAGTTTGGTAACACGGTGCTGCGGCAAAGTGCCGGCGACCAGTTGATCCACATCGTCTGGCCCGTAGCCCACGGCGCTCAGCCCATTGGGCATACCGGTGCGACGCATCAAAGCGACAATCGCACCGGCGAGCAGTTCACCGGCGTCTTCTGGGTCCACGTCGGATGTGTCCACACCCATCAACTGAGCAGCGTAGAGATGGCGCTCCGGATTTGCCGGCGCGGTAAAGCGAAACACGGCGGGAGCGTTGAGAGTGACGGCCATGCCGTGCGGAATGATCGGGTGATCCGGCGGATACTCCTCAGGCACAAAATCGCGCACCATGCCAGACACCGGATACGACATCCCATGTGGCAGATGAACGCCAGCGTTCCCGAAACCGATGCCCGCAAAGGAGGCTGCAAGCAACATCTGACCGCGCGCTTCGTCGTCGGAGAGGTCTTCAATCGCACGGACAATGTTCTGAGAAACCATCTCAATCGCCCGCGAGGCCCACACATCGCTGATCGGGTTGGATCCCTGATAAGCAGGCCGCAAACCGGGGTGTTCAGGCGCTGGCCGTTGGTGAAACGGAAGCGCCGTGAGCGACTCGAGCGCGTGGCACAGCACATCCAGACCCGTGCAAGCCGCTACCATCCTGGGAAGCGTGCGGGTGTTATTGGGGTCCACAATGCCCATCACCGGGCGCAGCGCGCGATGGGCAATGCCTGTCTTGGCGTGCATCTCCAGGAGATCGAAAATCGCCACGCCGGTTGTCTCGCTGCCCGTACCTGCTGTGGTGGGTATGGCAATCAGAGGCTTCAGTCGTCCCGGGATCGGGCGTCCCTCGCCGATGGGTGGATTGACGTAGGCGAGGAAATCCGCCGGATAGGTGGCGTACAAGTTAGCGGCCTTGGCCGTGTCCACAGTCGAACCGCCACCGACAGCGACGTACCCATCGAACTGACCGTCCGTCGCAAATTGAATGGCTTCTTTGAAGGAGACGTCCGTGGGCTCGATATGCACACGATCAAAGAGCACGGCATCTATTTCTTCTGCCCGTAACGCTTCAAGTGCGATAGAGACCGGCTTGCTGTCCGCCAGGTTGGGATCGGTCACGACCATCACGCGCCTGGCGCTCAACTGTTTCATGTCGTGCCCTACTTCGCGTGTGACGCCGGGACCATACTTGATGCTGGACGTATCCATCGTAAAAGCAGTTTCACTTGTCATTGGCTTCACCTCCCTGATACAGAGAGCTCTCGGAAAGCTCAAAAGCCTGTTGCAAGTTGGTCATCTAAACAATCTGCACGACATACATAGATGAACCGGAAATGGAGCAAAGCAGAGTTTCTGGCTCACCATCGTTCACCTCTAGCAGACGTAGCAGAGTGAGATACTATTATACGCTCATGCTCCCTAATGTTCAGAGAGTTCCTCCTAGCCCGAAACGGGTTCACCTGAGGTAGGCTGCCGAGAACCCCTTGAGGAGCTGTCTGTAAAATAGAGCAAGGAGGATAAAGACCATGAAGGTCATGACTTCATTTGAAGCGAGTATGACCTCCCATCACAGATGAGAATAGCTAGTTATTCCACGAGGAGATGAATGTGAGAGTACCGCTCGCTGCAATCCCCGGTGCTGCCAAAGGTAAGAATATGCTACCCAAGACTCTGACCCGTCCTGCTCCATTGATCTTAGCAGCATCCTCTATTTCCCGCGGTATCGTCTGAAAGAAAGTCCATAACAGCCAAATGGTTGCTCAGCGTCGCAGAATCGGGCATGGCATCACAGAGACGAATACCCTGGTACCCCTCCTCTCGCCATGATCATAAGCCTGGAACTCACAGGATGCCTAGGTGTTGCCCGTCTGCCTCCAGCCCCAGTTCTTTCAGCTTCTTCGGCGTTGGCACGCCTTGCTCGTCCCAGCCCCGGATCTGGTAATAGTCATCCAGCATATAGTCCAGGTCCTCGCGGGTCAATCGGCGGCCCTTGACCGGTTCGTCGGGTAATGGATCCTCGCGGCAGCGATAGGCCACATCGTCGTCCTTGCGGGTGAAACCCTCGCGCAGGTTGAACAGCCGCGTCAAGTTGTAGATGCGCTCACCCACGAGGTTGATGTCCTCGGCTGTGTACTCAGTGCCGGTGACCGCGCTCAACATCTCGGCAAAGGTTTCGAGCGCAATGCCGGTAAAGTCGCACTTGACCAATGTATTAGTCCCGACCTGACGGTTCTGCAGCCAGACCAGAACTTCAGCCTTGCCTTCTACGCCGAAACGCTCGAACTTGCGACCGCGCCAGGTTCCTCCCCAGGCCTCGTAACCTACCATGTAACCTTGCGTGTGCTCGCCACCTTTGTCGCCGGTCATGTAGCCCAGACCGTGGCCAGGCAACCCGCGCGGGTCGTAACCAGGCATCTCCAGCCCCTTGGTGTGTACGGCGTACTTGTACGAATCCTGACCGACTTGTTCCGCGGCGCGTTTCACGCCCTCGGCCAAGACGTCACCAATTCCCTGCCGAAAGGCGATCATCTCCAGAACACGGTGCACCGCCTTATATGAACCGAACTTGAGATCCAAGCCATCTACGTCCTCCGGCCGCAGGTGGCCCCGTTCCAACGCCTCCATGGCGAAGCCGATCACTCCACCGGCGGATATGGTGTCCAGGCCCAGCACATCGCATAGGTGACAGGCATAGGCTACTCCCTCAAGATGGTCGATTCCCAAGTTGCTGCCCATCAAGGCGAGGCTCTCGTACTCCACGTTTTCGCAGACGGTGCCCTTATGAGGACCACGGCGCAGAACGCCGATCTTGCTACAGGCGATGATACAGCCCATGCAGGCCGTATTGCGCAGCCAGATGTGTTTATGGTGTATCACCCCATCTATCTTGCCTGCCCCCGGAAAGGAAGCCTGCCTGGCGTTGTAGACAGGGAAGAGGGCCAGGTCGCTATGGGCTTCAAAGCAATTTAGTGTCCCTAACTCTGTAACGATGCTCACCTTCGGCCTACCCCTGATCTGTTCCCAGGACATACGCACGGCCGACAGGAAACGCTCCGGCTGGGCCACAGTCAAACGATGAGTTCCTCGCACGACGATGGCCTTGAGATTCTTGGAACCCATCACCGCCCCGCCGCCGCAGCGGCCGGCCTGGCGATGGGGCGTAGCGTCGATCAAGGCGAAGCGTACCAGGTTTTCGCCCGCTGGGCCGATGCAGGCAATCTTGAAGGTGCGGTCTCTCAGTTCCTCGTAGAGGCTCTCGTAGGTCTGATAAGTGTCCTTGCCCCACAGAAAAGCAGCATCCCTGACCTCCACCTGATCGTCATCAATGTAGAGATAGACAGGCGCATTGGCCCGACCGGTGATGACGATGCCATCATAACCGGCATACTTGATCTCGGGGCCCAAGGTCCCGCCGTGGAACGAATCGCCATACGTTCCAGTCAAAGGGGATTTGAAGACAATCACCTCGCGCATCGAGGGAGCCACCGTGCCCGTCAGGGGTCCGGGCAGGAACATCAGGAGGTTAGACGGGTCGAAGGCGTCGGTTTTATCCTTAACCGTGTCACACAGCAAACGTGCACCGAAGCCCTTGCCACCGATATAGTTCTCGATGAGAGTTCCCTCCAGGGGCTCAATCTTGGAACTTCCTTCCGTCAAATCTATCCACAGCAAGCGTTCATGATACCCGTGCTCCATTGAGTTTCTCCGCATGTTTTACGGCACAGCAAAACGACCAATCTCGCTTTGCTCTTCTCTGAGTAGTGAACTTGATCGCAGGGTGCGGCCTGAACACCGATTCGTTGTCAGACCGCACCCTTCTGTACGGCTTTTGGTTACCTCAGAATGCTCACACTGTCCGGATCGCCGCTGGCCACTTTGCGCCGCGGTGACTAGTGCGTCAACTTCCATTCCTCGAGTTTCTCGCGTGCGACCTCATCATTTGACAAGCCGGTGTCCGGGTCTATCTCCGCGTACCACTCGTAGTCGGGGAAGTACATTTTGGAGATGTTTTCTGGCGTCGTTACCATTCGAGCCAGGGCCTTTTCATCCGTAATGTACGGCAGGGCATTTGCGTTCGTGGGCGAACCGCCGGTCGCTACAATGGCCTTCCACACAACGTCGGCACGGTTCAGGTAGGCCATTAGCTTTTGCGCATTCTCCGGGTTTGGTGAATTCTTGGGAATCACTAGGAAGCCGCCGTAGGCGGGGCATTGACCGAGGCCCCAAGTAATGTTGGCTTCGGAATCGATGGCGCGGAAGATGGCCGGACTCCACGTGAAGACGAGCGATACCTCACCGTTGACCAGCAGTTCTATACCGGGAGGTCCTCCGACGAAGAACACAAGATCGTCAGCGATCGTGTCCATCTTTGCCAAGGCCCGATCGTAGTCCAGCGGGTACAAGTCCTCGGGTGCGACGCCATCAGCCAGCAGGGCCCCCTCCAGCACATAGTTAGCAAAGTCGGTCACGGCCCTTTTGCCCGGAAACCGCTCTGTGTCATAGAAATCCACCCAGCCTTCTGGACCTTTCTCGAACTCATCCGGATTCCAGCAGAACCGAAGGGATCCCAAAGAATTTCTTACCCTGTCCTTTTGGCGATGCTCCTCCGGCATTGCCTCCAAGTCTGCTTCATCCCACAAGCTGTAATCAATATCCGCCCAGGCATTCTCGAACTCTCGCTGATAGATCACGAAAGGTTCTACCTCAACCAGGTCCCATTGCCATTGGCCCGTGGATTGCATGGCGGACATCTTGGCCAGCACCTCTCCGGTAACCATGGTGACATCGTTGACCTTGGTATCGGTTTCCTCCTCGAAACTGTCATATTGCTTGCGAGCTACTTCACCCGCGGCGCCACCCCAGTGAGCCGGCACCACCACGCCCTTGTCCTCTTCCTCGGTAGGCTGCGCTGCCTCGGTAGGTTTCTGTTCCGTCGGCGCAGGCCCACCACAAGCCGTGCCTAGCACGAGGACAACACAAATACCCAGCGCTACTGTCAACCATACTCTGCGATTCGTGGTCATTTCAAATGCCTCCTTATCTATGCATTTCTAGGATCCACTTTTCCTTTTCCGCATCGGGCAGTCGTGGTATGACCCACGCAGTTTCGCATCCCCGAAACCTCACAACCGGAGATCCTAGTACAGACCGACCGTGCGTGCAACCCACTAGCCACTACGGACTACTCCTCGAACAGCCGTATGCTACATCACCCCCTTTCACGGAATTCTATTGCAGACACAGGCACCGGAAGCGGATAAGCATTCGCTCTAACTCACTACGTTGATGTCACCTGGCCTGCATCCAACTCTAACACGATCGCCAATGCGATAGGTAGGCATGCCCTCCCGATTCTGCTGCTTTACCTCAAGTTTTCCACGAGCGCCGATGTCGACCTGATACAGGGTCGCCTCGCCCAAGTAGATGCTCTCCGTAACCTCTCCTTCGAAGAGACTGCAACTGGCGTCTATGTCTGGCCCGGTAATGAAGAACAGTTTCTCAGGACGCAGACTGGCAATGACACTCTCGTCGAGAGCCAGCCCATCCACCGCCGGTAACCTGAACATGCACCCATCCGCGGTCTCGACTGCACATTCGCCCTCAGCGACCGCCGTGACCCGTCCGATCAGGAAATTCGACAGACCGATAAAGTCGGCAACGAACCGGTTCGCAGGGTTCTCATAGATCTCTACCGGGGAACCCAACTGTTCGATGCGTCCTTCATTCATTACAGCGATACGATCCGACATGACCAGTGCTTCTTGCTGGTCGTGGGTCACATAAATCATCGTCGTTGTCAACTTTCGGTGCATCTGCTTCAGCTCGATCTGCATGCTCTCGCGCAGCTTTTTGTCCAGAGCGCCCAGTGGCTCATCAAGCAAGAGCACCGACGGGTTGAACACCAGCGCACGCGCCACAGCTACGCGCTGCTGCTGCCCCCCGCTCAACTGCTTGGGCAGACGATTGCCATAGCCTTCAAGCTGTACAAGCTCCAGCGTGGCTGCTACCCTGCGTTCTATCTCTTTGCGACTCATCCGACGCATCCGCAGCGCAAAGGCCACGTTGTCGAACACCGTCATATGCGGGAACAGAGCATAGTTCTGGAACACCAGACCCACTTCACGCCTATGAGGCGGAATGTAGGTCACGGGCGTATCGCCTATCAGCACCTCGCCTTCTGTCGGATGCTCAAACCCGGAGATGATGCGCAACGTCGTGGTTTTGCCCGATCCACTAGGCCCAAGCAGCGTTAGAAACTCCCCAGATTCGATCTCCAGTGTCAGGCCGTCTACTGCTACCACAGAGCCAAACGTCTTGGTAATCCCCTCAAGGCGTACACTCGTAGCACCCCCCTCCGTCCCCTTCTGGTACCCTTTACTATTATTCATTTGACACTCCTCATCGTGTGTGCACAGAATGCGATATGTGACGTGCGCGTGACAGTGCAGCCAACGTGCTTCATTCGCGTCCAATACGTGCCTTCACGCACGCCTGCGACGCGCCTGGTATATCAGTATCATGACCAGCACAAGCATAGACAGCATAATCTCCAGTGCGGCAACCACAGTCAGCACAGGGGTGATGTTGTCTTTCAATTCGGCCCACATGCGGGCAGTCAGCGAGATATGTTTGCCGCCGCCCATGAAAATCATCACCAGCAAGTCATCAAAAGAGTACAAGAAGGCTAGGAAAACAGCGACGATCATGCCCGGTCGGATCAAGGGAAAAGTCACCGAGAAAAAGGTGCGCAGCCGATTGGCCCCCAGATTCATGGCTGCTTCCTCCAGCGCCGGGTCTACGCCCTGCAAGTTCGAGGCGACCAACAGCACTATCACAGGCACCGAGTATTTGGCCTGGCCGAGAACGACCAGCACAGGACTGGCGATGATCCCCAGTTGCAGGCTCGTGAAATAGTAGGCGACAACTTCGACCATGGGAGGCACAATCATCGGAAGCAGGATGAAAGCGACGAGAAGTTCCTTATGCCTCGATCGACCACGCACCAGACCGATAGCGGTCAATGTGCCCACCACTGTGGAGAAGCACATAGTCACCGTGGCGAAGGAAAGACCCGTCCTCAGGCTCTGCATCCAGTCTCTACTACTGAAGAAGAACTTGTACTGCCTCAGACCCAGGTCAGCCGGCGGCCAGAGCACGATTTGATGGCCACTGAACGAAAGGAGCATAACGACGAGTTCTGGCACGAGGAGATAGATCATGATGAAAGCGGCCAGGATGTTAGGGATCCATCGCTCCAGGTCAACCCGTGTGTGTCTCCTGTCCCCACGCGACTCGCGTCCAAGACGATCCAGACTGGCCCAGACAAAGTTGCTGACCGGGTCGAGCACGCGGGTTTGCAAGCCTTCTTGTGCCCGCCGTAGCTGCCGACGCCATCCACCTGCTGCTACGCGTTCCGCACGGCTATCGTCACCGTCCTTAGTGGTCAGCCCCTCCGTGGCCTTCAGTTGGACACCCCAGATGCGGCTGATGCCAATGTAGCGCGCCGCAAGAGCGTACATGGTCAGTGTTGCAACAAACAGAACAGCGGACATCGCCGAGGCAAAGCCCTCGTTGAGAAACTGGCTCACCTGCATTTCGATAATGCCCGCGACGAGAATATCCTGGCGCCCACCCAGCATGATGGGCACCAGCCACATGCCCAGCATGCCAATGAACGTCAGCGTGCAACCCACCAGCACGCCCGGCATACTCAGCGGAAGGAACACCGTGACAAAGGCCCGCAAGGGCGTCGCCCCCAGTCCCTGCGCCGCCTGCACCAAGCTGACATCAATGCCGCGCATGACGGTGTAGATGAGCAGCACCATGCCCGGCAGCATGATGTGCACCATGCCGATCATCGCGCTGGTCGTGCTGAAAAGCAAAGACAAAGGATCCTTGATGAGCCCCAACCTCAACAATAGGTCGTTCAACGTACCCTGCTTGCCCAGCAGCACAATCCAGGCAAACGTGCGCACGAGAACGTTCGTAAAGTAGGGAAATATCGTCAGCATAGCCAGCACACCAGATACAGTCGGGCTGGATCGGTTCATCACATAGGCGACGATATAGCCCAGAACCAGACAGATCACAGTGACTTCAAGACTCCTGACAAACGTTCTGACCATTATGCTGCGATAAACACCCGCCTCCAAAAAGCGCGCGTAATGTTGCGTGGTGAACGTAGGATCAAACACGCTGCGCACCAGCGCCCGCATCAGAGGCACGACAAGGAAGACAAGGAGATGGATGATCGCCGGAGCCATGAGGAGCGTCAGGCCCGTTTGCCGGATTCGCTCTCTAATCCGCAAGGAAAAGCTCACTTTACCCCCTGCAGTACCTGCAGACAGTGATGAGGTGGTCATATTCTATCTAAACCTCCATTATGTGCTCGTAGATCCTCTCAGCCACCTTGATGGCCTTGGGATCACCTTCGGCCGAGAGGACTGTTAGTTTCTTAACCATTGACTGGCACCCCGCCACCATAGGCGATACCGCGCCGGTCATGGCCAACCCCACACCCACGCCTATTGTGCCATGGTGAATGATTGTGTGATCTTCTGAGAATGTACGTTTGACTCTTCCAGAAAGGCTTTGACCCTCACGATACCTGACAGTTACTGATTATACTGGTGCGTCAAAGAGCGCTGACGACTGTAGGCATCCTCCAGACGCTGATAGTTCTTGCACAGCTTATTCAACTCCTCGAGCACCGCGTTCGGTTCCTCCAGTGCCTGGTACAGTATGCCTCCTTCCGTCTGCGCTGGCACCGGAGTACCCGTCAAGTAGCAGATGGTGGGTACAATATCTTGCAGCCAGGCGGTACGCTCCATACGGTAGCCCTTCTTAATGCCCGGGCCGGACATGAGAAGAAGACCTCTCAGGCTGCCCATACCGTACTCTGCGGTCGGAAGCACTGGCCCATGGATGCACCGATCGCCGCCGAATCCCTCGCGAATTGCATATACCACGTCACCCACCCGATCGCCCTTGAGGCCAAGGATGAGCGCGTCCTCCTTCCGCAAGGCAAACGCCACGGGTTTGCGGCCCGTCTTTGGCTCGGTGTAGTCGTAGAGCGTGCTAATGATCTCCTCGCGCACCTTATCGTAATCTTCAGGTTCCACGATACCGTCTGGATCGCGTCCCTTGAGGTTCACGTAGATGTATACCGAGCGCTGAAAGACCGCTTTGGTCTTGGACCAGTCGATGGTTTTCTGTCCCGTCTCCTCGTCTTCCTTCAGGACAGTCAGCCCTTTCTCGATGAACAGATCCGGTAGGTGAATCTCGGTGTGTGCCGGTGCCGCACCATGATCGTTGACGATCACAACAAGTGCGTTCTCGCCAGCCACTTCTGCGATCCTACCTACCATTTTGTCCAGGCTGATGTACAGTGCGCGCTCGTATTGTATCCATTCCTGCTCTCGTTCGGTCACGGCGCCATCCGGCGTAGTCTCCTTGCCCCACCTCCCCCTCTCCAGCACGAGGTGGTACAACAAGTCTGGGCAGTGCGCGTGCATAAAGAAGGCATCCCAATCATGATTCGCCATGATCTGAGTGGCCGCGTCCGCGTACCAGGCGTTCTGCATTTCGCATAACTCGACAAAGGTCTGCATGTCGATCCAACCGAGTGAATAGGCCTCGAAGCCAACCCCTGCCAGAGGCATGAAGTCCGACACGATCTCGCTGGCCAACTCCGCTGGATAAGACCAGCCGTCCACCGGGTTCAGCCTGGTGAGGTAAATGCGCACGTCGCGCCCATCTTCAGAAAGTTCCATCAGCTTGAAGCGGAACACTGCTCGCCGTACGCCGCTGGCAGTGTCAAAGTCCGCATAGCAGTTTTCGGTCCACTCACCAGCATGGATCGAGCCAAATGCACTGGCGGCATCCTTGGTTGGACTGATCAGCACCTGGTCGTACACACCCTCGGGCCCTTTTTGTACCAGCAGGTGCCACGTCTGTGGCTCAATCTTGCCTACACGGTGGGACACCCAGCGGTACTTTAGCGGCAGCTCCACCTCGAGATCGTCGGCCTGCAATTCAACGTTCTTCCAGCCTTCGGCCTTGTCCAAATCGATCTCCGTCGCTACCGGATACATATCGGTGGCGAATAGCTGTCCAGCGGCAATGATTGTCAGATGCTGGTATCCGCCGCCTTCACCCTTTGACTCAGGGTAGTCACCGATAAACAAGCTCTTCTTGGCCGTCGGCGGCATGCTTACGGGATAGTTCAGCACGATTGTGGTTTTACCCACCCGTTCGGCCGCGTCCCAGAAGAACTCCGCACGACATCCGTCGGTGTGCCACCCAAAGTAGATTTCATCCAGTGGCATGCCAGGATCATGTAAGTTGTAGCAGGTGACGCCGTGTGTGCCTAGTGAGGCACCTGTCGAGATGGCCGTCCAGTTAGGCGGCGTGATGGTGGGGAAGGGCACCAGACAATTATCGGCAAAGGTTCCTTCTCTCATCAACCGAGCCAGGTTGGGCAAATGACCTTCCTCGATGAAACGTAAGATGCTCGGCACGATGGCCGCATCAAAACCGATTACGACGACTTTTTTCGCAGACTTTTTCACGACATTTCCTCCTTGTACACTTAGACCCAGACCACCCCCCTCAGGAGGCGAGAGTCTACCTCACAGCCATCTTCAGTGACAATGATCGTGTTGCAGTGACGGAAGGTTCCTACTCCCGGTACCCGCAGGTCGGGTTCCAGGGAAAAGGCCATTCCCGGCTCAAGCACCACGTCGGAGTAAAGACGCAGGTCCATTTTCAGTTCGCGGGCGTTGCCCTCGTAACTGACGATGCCCCGACCACAGCCCGAACCGGTGCGCGTGCCATAGCCATATTTGGCGAACACGTCCTTGGTGACGCAATCTACGTCCGCGAGCCGGACGCCCGGTCGTATAGCAGCGATGGCAGCTTCATTCGCCTCCACCATGATCTCAAAGGGCCGGCGCACGACCTCTGTCGGTTCACCCACGGCCACCGCTCGCTCCACGTTGCCCCAGTAGCCCCACAGCCAGACTGACATTCCCGTCTCCAGTAGTTGACCCTCTTTGACTCGATCCTCCAGATTCCAGGTGGTCCACTCGCTGTGACCCGCTCCCTTTTCCGCCGAGCCTAGCCCACAACCAGCGTGGATTAGAAAAGGCACGTCGGGGTGCCGGTTCAGGACTTCCTCAGTCATCACAGTCTTGACGTGCGTGGCCAACTCGTAGGCCGGCTTGCCGGGTTCGATAGCGCGGATCAGCGTCTCCTGTCCCAGGTCTGCGACGGCGTCGGCCGAGCGGGTCAAGCGCAACTCCTCCTCCGACATGACCATGCGCAGCCGATCCAGCATATCGGAAACACCTACGAACTCAGCCTTCGGCAGCGCCGCCCTCAGAGCCTCGTAGTGCCCCAGCGGGAGGTGCCCCTCCTCAATACCGATGCGGCCAGTCTCCAGCCTCCGGTCTGCCAGAGCACCCTTGACCAGGTGCACCATCGAAGCCAGCGGAGGTCTGGGATTCTCGTAGGTAGGCTCTATGTTGTAGTCCCAATAGGAACGGATATCCTCGATCCACGACTGCTTCTCAGTATGCCCCTTCTCGATGATTGCCTCGACGATCGCGGCTTCCCCCTCCAAAGGGATCAGCGTTGCCATCGGCCGGCCGAAACAGTGGATGGGCGCACCGCTCAAGTAGTATGAGGCGGCGTAGGAAGTAGCAATAACGCATTCGATTCCCTGTTCCGCCATCTTCTGACGCAGGTTCCTGGCCCTGCGATCCATTTCTCTGCGGCTGAAAACTGACATATCCTCCTCCTCACCTTCACCTGGCAATCTGTGTCAGATGTGGATATTAGTGTCTTAGCACCTGTCCTGCCAATCTCCCTGTGTACTCCCCCTCCTCGACAGCCACCTGGCCGTTGACCAAGACGTATTCAATCCCACGAGGGCGCTCCAGTGGGTCCTCGTAGGTCCCCCTGGCTTCGATCTTGTCATAGTCAAAAACGGTCACGTCGGCCCACATCCCCTCCCGGATCATGCCCCTGTCCCTGATCCCAAAACGCTGGCAGGCGAAGGAAGTCATCTTCCTGATGGCCTCCTCTGCGGTCATCAACCCTTCTTCTTTGACATAGCGGCTGAGCACTCGTGGGAACATGCTGAGCCACTCCTGGCTGTATTGCATGTAGCGCGGTCCCACTTTCGAGAGATCCATCGCTTCGCAGTCGGTGCTGGGAAAGATGCACAGGGGGTCGGGAGCAGTGATGTGATGATCGTCCTCGATGTGGGCGACGAACACGTGGGGCCCCTTGCCTTCCTCAGCAACGATCAAGTCGAATAGGGCGTCCTCAGGCTCGGCCTGGCGCTCTGAGGCAATTTCCGATATCTTCTTCCCCTCGACGCCGGGATCGGACTTACACTCATAGATCCATACCCTGTCCCAGGCACGTTGCTGATAGATGCCGCCGTCTCCCGTTCTGCCGAGTGGCCCGTATGGGTCGATGGCCCTCATTTCCTCTTTGAGCCTGGCTCTGCTCTCCGGATCTTTGAGCATAGCCACAAATGTCTCGTGATCGGACTTGAACGGCCATGGAGGGAGGGGAGAACTGGCCTCGTAGTATATCCAAGGGAAGGCGTCCGTATCACAGGCGATGTCAATACCGCTCTGGCGAGCCTGGTGCATAAGCCTTAGTTTCTCCTCGACTCTCCCATACGCTGGAAACTTGCTTTGCATGTGAGAGATATGGACCGGGATACCTGCTTTTTCGCCAATCGTGATAGCCTCTTTCGTGGCCTCGATGTTCGTCTCACGCTCTCCCCTGATGTGCGACACGTAGATCCCCTGATACCTGGCTGCGACCCTGGCGAGCGCGATTATCTCTTCGGTATCGGACCAGCAACCAGGCCAGTAGACGAGCCCGGTGGAGAGGCCGAAAGCGCCTGCTTTCATGGACGCGTCCACCAGTTTCTCCATCTCGCTCAGTTCCGTGGGGGTGGCTTTCCTCTCCGCATGTCCTATGATACACAACCTGATGGTGCTGTGTCCCACCAGGGAGGCCACGTTCATAGACACTCCCTGCCGCTCCAGCCGGCTCAGGTACTCATCAAAAGTGGACCAACCTACCTCGAAACCAGGAGTATCCGGATCGGGAGCCTGTGTGGCAGTATCGAGGCTTGAGAGGCTCTGCTCCAGAGCGACTCCGATCAGAGGCGCTGCCGAAATGCCACAGTTTCCGGTCACAGTGAGTGTTGAGCCTTGGATCAGTAAACTATCTGCGTGGGGGTGTGAGATCAATGACCGATCCGAGTGGCTATGCACGTCTACCCAGCCGGGTGAGACGAACAACCCCCTTGCATCTATGACCCGATGTGCCTGTGCACGAATCTTTCGCCCGACCTGGATGATCTTGCCCCTGCTGATGGCCACGTCACCTTTGAACCAGGGGTTGCCAGAGCCATCGATGATCGCGCCGCCCCGAATCAGTACGTCAAGCATTTTCTTAACTGTTCCTATTCTACTGAACGTTGCACTGCTCGTTCTACGATCCCTTTGATAGCCCGCACTTTGTCATCAGGCAGCGGTTCAGGGGTGTGCTCCTGCAAAATCTGCTTCACTTTCTGGTTGAGGCGCTCGCCCATCGTTAGACTGCCCGCTTCGGTCCACTTTTCATAGTTCCACCGGTCAACCATGTCGGAATACCACACCTCCCGAAAGTGTTTCAGGGTGTGTTTCTTCTCGATGAAGGAGCCACCCGGCCCAACCTCGTGGATCAGATCAAGCGCTAACGACTCCTCGTCAATCTGGATAGGTTTGAGCATGTGGCGGGCCATCTCAATCGCCGTGTCGGAGAGGAGGATCATCTCGAAACTGCTGGTCAGACCGCTCTCCAGATACCCAACATCGTGTACCAGGTTGTTGCCAGTCAGGATGGACATGATCACTGAGGCGGTGGCCTCCATGGCCGCCTGTTCGTCGAGTATCTTGGCGTCGCTACAGCCAGCATAGCCCCATACCGGCAGATCGTAGAAGTGGGCGAGATCGGCCGCTGCCCCGGTATTGAGCGAGAGCTCTGGCGCGCCGTAAGGCAGTACGGTGGTACGCATGTCCAGCGGGTGGATACCGTGAGCGTAAATGAAGGGTGTGCCCTGTCGTTTGAGCTGGACGATGACGTTGCCCGCCAGATTCTCGGCATTGGACAGGGCGATGATGCCAGCGTGCGTCTGGGGGCCGGAAGCGCCCATCATGGGACCAGAGCCGAAAACGACTGGCAACATCTTCTCGGCCATGAACAGGATCTTTTGCAACGTCTCTCTGTTGAATTGCAACGGGGGGTTGGCCTCGACAAATACGGCTACATTAGGATTACGGCGCAGTTCGTCCGCACCACCAACCGCAACCTCGGCCATCTCAATAATGTCTTGGCAGCCTTCCAGTCCGTGAGCAGTGAAGACGATAGGCTTTACAGTGTTAAGCAGCATGGCCTCGAACTGATGCACGTCCGACACAGCCACAGGCACGTCGGAGATGAGGCCGATGGACAGCACAAAGTCGATGTTGGCCAGGGCGTCGCAGAGACGGATGCCCTGCGCCACGTCTTCTTTGAGGGACTTCCGCCGCTGACCGGTGAAAGAGTCTAACACATTGGGGCAGTCGGAGCCGGTGCCGAAGTAGACGTTGCGATCCTCCAACCACATCACCCGCTCGCCGTTGCGGTGACAGAGCACCACGCGCGGCGGGGCCACGCTCAATGCCCACTCGACCAGATGCGGTGGGTAGCGCACCAGATTACCGTCGGTTATGTCGGCCCCAGCCTCCCGTAGCAGCGCGACCGCCTCCTCGTCCATGACCCGGATCCCTGTGCGACTCAATATCTCCAGGCTGGCCAGGTGAATCTGCTGGCACTGTTCATCAGACAAGACACGAAAGTGGCGGTGACCCGCCTTCGCAGCATCCATGCATCCATTCTCCTTGTCAAAACCGTGCCTGGAGCTCAGACGATGCCCTGCTGTCGCCCGTCTTGCTCAAGCCCCAGTTCTTTCAGCTTCGTCGGCGTTGGTACGCCTTGCTCGTTCCAGCCTCGGAGGCAATAGTAATCGTCCAGCATATAGTCCAGGTCCTCGCGGGTCAGCCGACGGCCCTTGACCGGTTCATCGGGCAGTGGATCCTCGCGGCAGCGATAGGCCACATCGTCGTCCTTGCGGGTGAAACCCTCGCGCAGGTTGAATAACCGGGTCAAGTTGTAGATGCGCTCGCCCACGAGGTTGATGTCCTCGGCTGTGTACTCGGTGCCGGTTACGGCGCTCAACATCTTGGCGAAAGTCTCGGGCGAAGTACCGCCACCTTCCTCGCTGCTGCCTTTGGTGAAGTCACACTTCACCAGTGTGTTGGTCCCGACCTGATAGTCCTGCAGCCAGATCAGAACTTCGGCCTTGCCTTCGACGCCGAAACGCTCGAACTTGCGACCGTGCCAGGTTCCTCCCCAGGCCTCGTAGCCCACCATGTAGCCCTGCACGTGTTCGCCACCCTTGTCCCCGGTCATGTAGCCCAGACCATGGGCGGGCAACCCGCGCGGGTCGTAACCAGGCATCTCCAGCCCCTTGGTATGTACGGCGTACTTGTACGAATCCTGACCGACTTGTTCCGCGGCGCGCTTCACGCCCTCGGCCAAGACGTCACCAATTCCCTGCCGGAAGGCGATCATCTCCAGAATACGATGCACCGCCTTATACGCCCCGAACTTGAGGTCCAGCCCATCCACGTCCTCTGGCCGCAGGTGGCCCCGTTCCAACGCCTCCATGGCGAAGCCGATCACTCCCCCGGCGGACATGGTGTCCAGGCCCAGGACATCACATAAGTGACAGGCATAGGCTACTCCCTCAAGGTGGTCAATCCCCAGGTTGCTACCCATCAAAGCGAGGCTCTCGTACTCGACGTTTTCGCAGACAGTACCCTTGTGAGCGCCGCGACGCAGGACGCCAACTTTGCTACAGGCGATGATACAACCCATGCAGGCCGTGTTGCGTAGCCAGATGTGTTTATGGTGTATCACCCCATCTATCTTGCCTGCCCCCGGAAAGGAAGCCTGCCTGGCGTTGTAGACAGGGAAAAGGGCCAGGTCACTATGAGCGTCGAAGCCCCCCAGTGTTCCAGTCTCTGTGAAACCGTGCATCTCCGCCCCTCGCCTGATCTGTTCCCAGGATGTGCGCACGGCGGACAGGAGGCGGTCCGGTTCGGCTACGGTCAAACGATGGGTTCCTCGCACGACGATGGCCTTGAGATTCTTGGAACCCATCACCGCTCCCCCACCGCAGCGGCCGGCCTGGCGATGGGGCATAGCGTCGATCAAGGCGAAGCGTACCAGGTTCTCGCCCGCCGGGCCGATGCAGGCGATCTTGAAGGTGCGGTCTCTCAGTTCCTCGTACAGGCTCTCGTAGGTCTGATAGGTGTCCTTACCCCGCAGAAAAGCGGCATCCCTGACCTCCACTCGGTCGTCGTCAATGTAGAGATAGACAGGCGCATTGGCCCGACCGGTGATGACAATGCCATCATAACCGGCATACTTGATCTCGGGGCCCAAGGTCCCACCATGGAACGAATCCCCATACGTTCCAGTCAGGGGGGATTTGAAGACAATGACCTCGCGCATCGAGGGGGCCACCGTGCCGGTCAGAGGTCCAGGCAGGAACATCAGGAGGTTAGACGGATCAAAGGCATCGGTTTGAGCCTTAACCGTGTCATACAGCAAACGCGCGCCAAAGCCCTTGCCGCCAATGTAGTTCTCGATGAGGGCTCCCTCTAGGGGCACGGTCTTGGAACTTCCCTCTGTCAAATCTACCCACAGCAAGCGTTCGTGATACCCATGCCCCATGGCATTCCTCCACACGCCTTACGACATAATAGAAGAACTTTCTTCAGTCTACCGCTTCCAGTATGGCCTGCGCTGCCTTGCGGCCAAAGGCCAGGCAATCCTGTCTCACCACATCCTCCGGCGATTCATCGGTGAAGCCAATGGTGTCGGTGATGGTCATGCGGTGATTCTGCAGAAACCACATCATCGCTACGAGGCAGCGATGCACGTCGGGCCACCAATTCGCCGAACAGAAGGCAAAGCCCAGCTTGCCTCGGAGTTGATAGTTCTTGTGGAGAGGGTGCGTTTCCTCGTCCATGAACTTCTTGAGGGGCCAGGCGACGGTGCTGTAATAGGATGGCGAACCAAAAGCCAAGCCGTCTGCTTCCAACAAAAGCCGGCGCGGGCAGTCGTCCGGAGTCTTTAGCAAGACATTCACTCCCTCGCTTCGTGCACCCTCGGCGATGGCCTCCGCCATGCGCCGCACGTGTCCGCTACGGCTGTAGTAAATGATCAACAGAGTTGGCTTTCCCATGCTGCCGACCTCACCCATTCAGTCAGGTCCTTTCAATTCATGATAGCATTTCGAGCAATGCCACAGTAGACTCCTCTACGTGCTTTGCCATGACGGCCCTGGCTCTATCCCCATCCCCTTGAGCGATGCTCTCATACACCCCTCGGTGAGACTCCAACTCCCATTCCAGATAACCTGGCTTCTCCTCCAAGAGCAAGCCGCGCTCGGCCAGCGGACCCAGAATCGAATCTATGAACGTTGAGAGGACTTCATTGTGGGCCGCCCGTGTGACAGTATGGTGAAACTCTGGAGACAGACGGTACAACGATTGGCCCGCTTCGATGGCCGCCTCACATTTGGTTAGAATCTCCCGTATGGCTGTTAAATCCTCATCGGTTGCTCTCTGTGCTGCGAGATTCGCGATTTCCGGCTCAATGATCTGTCGTGCTTCTAGCAACTGCTCAGTCAAATTCCTGCCTATTATCCGAGCCAAGAGGTCAGGACGCATAATAGTCCTGGCATCCAATTCCTTCACAAAGGTACCCTGTCCTTGCTTCATATCTACCAGACCCATTGCGGCAAGACTGCCAAGGGCCTCACGGACAGTTGAACGCCCAACCTGCAATTTCTCTGTGAGTTCCTGCTGAGAGGGTAACTTATCTCCTGGACTCAGATGCCCCCCCAATATGAGAGAGATGAGTTGCTCTGCAACTGATTCGGCCAACGTCCTTCGGCTGGCTGGCTCTATTTCCACCAAGGCTACTGAACTCATTTACGACTCCTATTTCCACCATCATCATCGGATAATCATAGGGTCTCACTAACTGATTATCAGATCATCAGACCTTTCGATCCATTTTAGCACAATCCAAGCATAAAGTCAAGCTCGAAATACAAATGGGGAGAAGACTATTGGGGTATTGGTGTTGACAATATCACTCATGTGGGTAGAATGTGACAGGTTGGGTTCTTTCTTCCGCTTGCTAGTGCCCAAGAGCCCTGGGCTGCAGCGCCAATCGGTCACATGACCAGGTAAAAGATTGGCCACTCGTCCAATCCCAAGATTGTCCGGCGGGTCGATGCGCCGGCGAGTCGCATGTGTTACACTGTAAAGGCGGTAGGGGCGTACCAGCGTATGCGCCCTGGAGGGCAGACACGTAGGTCTGCCTCTACCCCAGATTATTGAGAGGATACCTTGCTACTTTGGCTAATGATCTACGTAGAAATGATAGTCGTGTCCTCGATAAGAGACGTGCCTGATAGTCAAGTGAGGGAGAGACACCACCATGGAAACTGATGTCAATGGCGCACTGATTGACCTGCGGGACGTGGTCAAGACCTACGAGACCGGCGCGGGAGACGTGACCGTCCTCAAGGACATCACCCTACAGGTGCGGACCGGCGAGTTCGTCAGCGTGGTGGGACCTTCGGGGTCCGGCAAGTCCACGCTGCTGAACATGATCACCGGCATAGACCGGCCCACCAGCGGCGAGGTGTTCGTCGGTGACCAGGCCGTCCACGCGCTGAGCGAGAACCGCCTGGCCCGCTGGCGCGGACGGAACGCCGGCTTCATCTTCCAGTTCTTCCAACTCCTTCCCACGCTGACCATCCTGGAGAACACAATGCTGCCGATGGACTTTTGCAGGGTCTACCGGCGACACGAGCGCAAGGAGCAGGCCATGCACCTGTTGGAGCAGGTGGGCATCGCCGATCAGGCGCATAAACTGCCCAGCGGACTCAGCGGCGGAGAGCAGCAGCGGGCCGCCATCGCCCGGGCGCTGGCGAACGACCCGCCGCTGGTCGTCGCCGACGAGCCGACGGGCAACCTGGACACGACCACCGCAAACGAGGTATTCGCGCTGTTCGAGGAACTGGTGAGTCAGGGCAAGACGTTGATGGTCGTCACCCACGATCGCAGCCTGAGCGCGCGGACAGAGCGTGTGATCCATCTCCTCGATGGCCGTCTCCACCGCGATGAGAACAACGGTAAATGGACACGGTGACAAGAGGACGGGGGGACGGGGAGACGAGGGGACACGGTGACAGGGAGACAAGGAGACGAGGGGACAAGGAGACAAGGAGACAAGGGGACACGGTGACAAGTCCCTACGTCCTACTCCCTACTCCCTACTCCCTACTCCCTACTCCCGGTAAGAGGCATTCACGATGAGCATCATCTGGCGTAAAGTCTGGCGCGACCTGTGGCACAACAAGTTCCGCACGTTCCTGGTCGTGCTTTCCACCGCTGTGGGCGTGTTCGCCCTCGGGTTTGTCTTCGGTACGTCCGACGTGATGCGCACTCGGCTGATAGAGAGTCACCAGGCGAGTGTCTTCCCGCACATCATTTTCTACACAGGCCAGTTCGATCAAGACGTCGTTGACACGATACGGCACGAGGCCGGCGTCGCCGACGTGGAAGCCCAACGTGCGGCCTCCATCCGCTGGAGGCTCGAGGGTGAGACAGACTGGCGCGACGGGGCCGTGACCGCCCGCACCGACTATGAGGAGCAGCGCATAGACCTGTATAGCCTGATAGAAGGCAGTTGGCCAACGGGACGCGCGCTTGCCGTGGAGCGACTGTCGTCACAGTATTTTGGCATCCCCCCTGGCACGACGGTCATCGTCGAGTTCGGGCGAAGCGAGCGGAGCCTGCCCGTCGAGGGGGTCGCGCGCATTTCTCAGGCCTATCCCCCACAGTGGGGCGGTGACGCGGTTTTCTTCGCCACTCCAGAGACCGTCGCCTGGCTGACCGACCAGGAGCAGGGGTTCAACAGGCTCCACATTCTCCTGGAGTCGTTCAGCGAGGAGAGCGCGGAAGAGATCAGTGAACGGATCCAGGAGCGGTTGGAACGATTGGACGTGGGGGTAGGCGGGTACGAAACCAACGATCCAGAAGTCCACTGGGCGCAAGAGACTATGGACTCTATACTGCTCATTCTGAAGGTGCTGGGTGGGCTGTCGTTGGGGTTGAGCGGCTTCCTGATCGTCAACATGATGAACGCCACCGTCGCGCAGCAGGTGTGGCAGATCGGCGTGATGAAGGTGGTCGGCGCGACCGGGTGGCGCGTGATGCGTGTGTACCTGGCGATGGCAGCGATCTATGGCCTGCTCTCCCTGCTCCTGGCCGTGCCGCTGGGGGCTATCGTCGCCCACCTGCTGGCGAGCGTGCTGCTTAATCTGTTCAACGTTGCCATCGGCCCGTTCCGCCTGATGCCGGTTGCGGTGTCCATTCAGATCGCGGTAGGGCTGGTCGTGCCTCTGCTGGCGGCGCTGGTGCCGGTGATCGGCGGCGCGCGCATCACGCCGCACCAGGCCATCAGCAACTACGGACTGGGGGCCGGGTTTGGACGCAACTGGCTCGACCGGTTGGTCGGGCGAGTACGCCGGTTGCCGCGCCCGCTGGCCCTCAGCCTGCGCAACACCTTCCGGCGCAAGGCTCGCGTCGCGCTGACGATGCTCACACTGGTGATCGGCGGCGCGATGTTTATCGTGGTCATGAGCGTGGGAGCCTCAATGGGCAACACCATCGAAGTGCTGATCAACGATTTCGGCTTCGATGTACTGGTCGTATTTGACCGCGCACATCGCGTGGCGCGCCTGGTCGAGGCAACCGAGAGCGTGCCCGGCGTGACCCGTGCCGAGGTATGGGATGTGCGGGGCGCGACGTTGGAGTTGGATAGCGGAGAAGAGATTCAGGGACAACTCTGGGCGGTGCCGGACAACTCCGAGATGTTCAACCCCCGAATTGTCAGTGGCCGTGCGCTGCTACCCGAAGATGATCGCGCTATCTTGCTCAACAACAGGATCGCCACAGATGAAGGCATCCAGGTCAGAGACACGGTCACGCTGACTGTTGATGGAAGAGAACTGACCTGGACGGTCGTAGGCTTGATCCTCAACGTCAACAACCTGGGGCGCGATAACTTTGTCCCCTTCGACACGTTGGCACGGGAAATCGGTAACACCAACCGCGGAGCCTTTATGATGATGATGTCTAAAGAGCATGATCTTGAGACGCACCAGAGGATAATCCGCGACCTGCGCGCTGCTTACGACGCACGTCGCCTCAAGCCTGTGTTTTTCCAGAGTGGCGGCGAACTGCGGGCGCAGACCAAAGCACAGTTCGACATCATCGTCTACCTCATGTTGGCGATGGCAGTCCTGGCGGCAATCGTGGGCAGTGTCGGGCTGATGAGCACAATGTCCATCAATGTGGTCGAACGGAGGCGGGAGATCGGCGTGATGCGCGCTATTGGTGCTACGTCGCCGGCCATCCTGGGTATTTTCGTCGCCGAGGGGGTTCTAGTAGGTGTGTTGAGTTGGCTGCTCGCCGTGCCGCTCAGTTACCCGGGAGCGCGGGTCTTTAGCAACGTCATCGGCAGCACGTTGTTCCAGATGCCGCTCGACTTTGACTACTCCATAGGCGGGGTGGTGCTCTGGTTGCTGGTGGTGATCGTGCTCTCGGCGCTGGCGAGCCTGTGGCCGGCGCTGCGGGCGACACGGATCAGCGTGCGGGAGGCGCTGGCTTACGAGTGAGCGAATGGAGAATATAAACCTGCAAATAGGGAGGTAGAGGTGCGAAAGAGACAGGTATTGGCGGGGCTGCTGGTGTTGGCGACCGTTGGGCTGCTGGCAGGCTGCGGTGGATCGGCCGCGCCGGGGGAGCCTGGATCGGAGGAAGCGACACCGGTGGTCGCCCAGGCCGAGGGCAAGGTGGTCGCTGAGGCAGTCATCGAACCGGCCCGCTGGAGCGAGTTACGTTTCGAGAGCGGTGGCGCGGTTGTCGAGGTGCTGGTGGAGGAAGGGGACCTGGTCTCCGAGGGCGACCTGCTCGTGCGGTTCGACCCCACCGACGCCCAACTGGGTGTGCTGAAGGCGGAGGCGGCGCTGGCTTCGGCCCAGGCGCGGCTTGGGCTGACGAAGGCCGGGCCACGCCCGGAGGAGATCGCCAGGGCCGAGGCGCAACTGGAGGCCGCACAGGCCGCGCTCTCCCAGGCGCTGGCACAGCGGGATGAACTCACCGCCGGGATAATCGACGCGGAGATCGCCGCCGCGCAGGCGCAGTTGGCCGCGGCCCAGGCGGAGCAGGAACAGGCCGAGGAACTGCATAACATGACGATGAAGTGCTTCAAGTTCACACTGCCAGATGGCGACGAACTTGAAATCTGTCCAGCACTAGGGCCACCTGAGGAGCAGACCCGTTACCAACTACACGCTGCCACTGGGGCGCTCGCCGCAGCGTATGCCCAACTGGACGCGCAACAGGGCGGGGCCGAGAGCCGGATCCAGGCCGCACAGGCGGGGGTATGGGAAGCGTCGGCGCAACGGGAGGTCGCCCAGGCCCAACTCGACTTGCTGAAGGCAGGCAGCACACCAGAGGACATCGCCGTGGCCGAGGCTGCGGTGCGACAGGCCCAAGCGGCCCTGGCGACGGCGAAAGGTGCGCTGGAGCATACCGAGATCCGCGCGCCTTTCGACGGCGTCGTGACGGAAGTCAACGTCGCTGTCGGCGAAACGGCAACACCGGGCGAGGTGCTCGTGGTGTTGGCAACGCTGGACCGGCTGCTGGCACGCACCTCCGATCTGACGGAACTGGACGTGGGGCGGGTGGCAGAAGGACAGGCGGCGGCGGTGACGGTGGACGCGCTGCCCGACCTGCGGTTGAGCGGCTACGTGACACGCATTGATCTGCAGTCCGTGGACTACCGGGGCGACGTGACCTATCCCGTCTTCATCGAACTGGACGAGAACGCGCCTGGGCTCCTTTGGGGGATGACGGCGATGGTGGAGATCGAAGCGGACTAGCGTGAAACGCGAAACGTGAAACACGAAACGTGAGTCCTGATTGTGAGGAGTTGAATCATGAAGAGGTGGACGTTCTTGTTGCTCGCAGGGATGTTGTTGCTCACAGGCTGCAGCCAGGTCAAAATGGAGGAGCCCGTGCCGGCGGACGCGGTCCCCGTGGTTTCCCAGGACGCTGAAGGTAAGGTGGTCGCCGAAGCGGTCATCGAACCGGCCCATTGGAGCGAGTTACGTTTTACCAGCGGCGGCACAGTTGTGGAAGTACTGGTGGAGCCGGGGGACGAGGTCGCCGCAGGTGATTTGCTCGTGCGGCTTGACCCCACCGGCGCTGAACTGGTGGTGCAGGAGGCCGAGGCCGCGCTGGCGTCGGCCGAGGCCCAACTGGCGCTGACGAAGGCGGAACCGCGCCCGGAGGAAATTGCTGCAGCCGAAGCGCAACTGGAAGCGGCGCTGGCGGCACTCTCCCGGGCAACAGCCCAGCGGAATGAATTCGCCGCCGGTGCAGTCGAGGCAGACGTCGCCGCAGCGCAGGCGGAGATGGCAGCAGCCCAGGCGGAGCAGTGGATGGCCCAACTACAATATGACCAGACAATACCGGATCACGAGGTTCTACAGCAGGGCGACCCCGGGCGCATGACCCGTCCAGAACTAGACGAACTGGGAATGGCGGAGAAGCAAGCCGTTTCCCATCTTCACGCTGCCAACCAATCGCTGGCCGCGGCGCTGGCTCGGCTTGAGGCGCTGCAGGGCGGGGCCGAGGCCCGCCTTCGTGACGCGGAGGCCGGGGTATGGTCGGCTGCGACCCAGCCGGACGTCGCCCAGGCGGAACTCGATCTGTTGCAGGCAGGAACCGCATCTGAGGAGATCGCGGTGGCTGAGGCGACGGTACAGGAGGCCGAGGCAGCCCTGGCGGAGGCAAAAGGTGCGTTGGAACGGACCGGACTCCGCGCACCCTCTGCCGGCACTGTGACGAAAGTGACCGTTGACGTCGGCGAAACGGCAGCGCCGGACGAGGTGATCGTGGTGCTGGCGACGCTGGATCGGTTCCAGGCGCGCACCACCGACCTGACGGAACTGGACGTAGCGCGGGTGGCCGAAGGGCGCGCGGCGGTGGTGACGGTGGACGCGCTGCCCGGCCTGCAATTGAACGGTCGCGTAGCGCGCATCAAACTACAGAATGTGGACTACCGGGGCGATGTGACCTATCCCATCATCGTCGAACTGGATGAGGCCGCGCCAGAACTCCGTTGGGGAATGATGGCGACGGTAGAAATCGAAGCGGACTGATGCTACGTGAAACTCTTCTTATACGCCGGACTTGGCCTGTGGCTGACACCAGATGGCACCAACGCTCCCGAGATGTACCCCTATTGGTTGCTCGGCCTGCTGGTTCTGTACCCGCTGTGCCTATGGTATGGGCGACTCAAACATCGCCAACCCGCTAATTCGGTCTTACGTTTCTTATAATAGAGGGAGCAGGTAGTCCCCCTGTAGAGTGTTGTTGGACTGCAGTGTCCCACCTCTGCCGCTCTGCTCGCGCCGGATAGCCATATCCGGCGCTCTGGACGGGATCTGGCGATCCCTTGTGAGCAAGAACAACCTAACAACACCCAAGAGGGGAACCACCAGGGAGCAAGAAGGGCCCAATGTGTGGCGGTCGTCTGCGCATCCCATTGACAAACCGGCCAAGATGTGGTAAAATCTACCTGTGCAAACGTATGCGCAAGCCCCGCCCTGGCGAGGTAAATAAATCCTCATCCGTGCAAACGTATGCACAAGGATAAAGGGATGACAGTTTCCATTAAGGACATCGCCAAGGCTGCCGGGGTCTCACCTTCCACCGTCTCCCGTGCCCTCAGCGATCATCCCCGTATCAGCGACGAGACGAAAGAGCGCATCCGCCGCCTGGCACAGGAAATGGGATACACTCCCAGCCTGCTGGCCCGCAGCCTGGTGACGCAGGACACAGCGACTATCGGCGTGGTGATCACCATGGCGGCAGATCCTTTCCTGGCCCGCCTGGTCACGAGCATCGAAGAAGTCGCCCAAGAACAGAGGTACTCGGTTCTCATGAGCAGTTCCTACCTCGATCACGATCGCGAGTTGGAGGTCGTCGGCGCGTTCCACGGACGCCGCACCAGCGGTATCATCGTGATTGGCTCGCAGGTTGAGACGGGTTATCTCCAGTTGCGCGATCGTTTTCCCCTGCCGGTCGTGCTGACCAACTGCCGTACTTACCCCTATTCTGTCTCTACTGACAATGCGTCCGGTGCTCAATGGGCCGTTGAGCATCTGGCTCAACTCGGACATAGACGAATCGCTTACATCGCCAACCGGCGCAGCCACCGCAGCAATTCTGACCGCCTGACAAGTTACCAGCAGGTACTGGCTGTAAATAGAATTCCCGTGGACGAAGATTTGATTGTTGAAGGCGACGGAACGTTGCAGGGGGGGAGCGCGGCAGCCCGAATTCTGCTATCCCGAACCCAACCACCGACCGCCGTCTTTTGCTTCAACGATATGACCGCCATCGGCGTGCTCAGCGGTCTGCAGCAGGCCAGGATTCGGGTACCGGAGGAAATGTCGGTCGTGGGCTTTGACGACGTGGAGTTTGCCGCGCATTGCTATCCCCGTCTCACCACCGTTCGACAGCCTACCGATCTGATGGGCCAACGGCTGATACACATGTTGCTGGCACTCATTCAAGGTCAGGAGGACGTGGGGCCTGAGATCATGCCAGCCAAGCTGGTAATTCGTGACAGCACGGGACCTCCCCCTACTCCTGCCTGATATAATCGCCCGTCTCTGCCTTTCTGTCCCTGGCGCAAAGCACGGTCAACGGACTACAAAAAAACGGGGGGAAAAGGCAAGAGACACTCGGAAAGTTGTTGAAAGGAGGTGATGACACGGGACGATCAAACAGAGTCAGTTTACCCTGGCCTCGGGAGCAACCGGGGCACCGCGAATCGGATAACCACTTCAAGAATGAAAAGGAGAGAGAAAGATGAAAAAGCATAGATTGTGGACCGTCTTGGCAGCGTTGGTCGGCTTGAGCATGGTGCTCGCGGCCTGCGCGCCAGCCGAGCCGGAGGTCGTTGAGGTCACCCGCGTCGTGACCGAGAAGGAAGAGGTCGAAGTCGAAGTCGAAGTCACACGAGAGGTGGAGGTGGAGGTGCCGGTCGGCGGCGAACTGGTCCATATCGTCGCCCGCTGCAAGGCCGCCCCGCCCCACGAGGACGGGCGCTGCAACAACCTGGTGAGCGCCGTAGGGGCCACCAACGCTGCGCTGGCCGAGGCAGGCGACGACCGTCGCATCGAACTGGAGATCATCCAGGACAATGCGGACTGGGGTGACTACAAGACCGAGTTCGAACTGGCCTCCGACGCCGGCGCGGCGCCAGACATCGTCTGCTCCGGCCACGAGCACATCGGCGACTGGGCCCCGGCCGGGTACCTGGTTGATCTCACCAGCCTGCTGGGTGACTATGCCGAGTTCGACGACGTGATTGACGCCCTGTGGACTTCCACCGAGTTTCAGGGCAGCCGCTGGGGCGTTCCGCAGGACGCCGAAGCCCGCCCGCTCTTCTTTAACAAGACCAAGCTGAAGGAACTGGGCTGGTCGGACGCCGACATCGAGAGCCTGCCGGACCGCATCATGAACGGCGAGTTTACCTGGGAGGATATGTTCGATACCGCCGAAGAGGCCGTTAATGCCGGCGTCATCGCTGAGGGCAACGGCTGGTGGCACCGCCCCAAGAACGGCGGCGACTTTTTGTACTACTACTACGCTGCCGGCGGCGAGATCGTCGGCGATAGTGACGCGCTGATCTTTGACCAAGAGGCCGCTCTCA
>CAYLPU010000005.1:26952-89403 GCA_964385635.1 uncultured Anaerolineales bacterium | reverse complement strand
ACCGGCGATTGGTCCCGCACGTTGACCAGCACCCGCCCCCAGAACAACAACAGCAGACCAATAACTAATAAAGATGAAAAACCTGTGAGAACCCGTGTCAACGGATGCGCCCGTTTCATGTGTGTGTATCCGTGTGCTATTTGTGCCTTCCAACAGGCCCCAGGATCAGATGGTCAGCCTCGAACCCCGCAGGCGGAATTCGCTCCATCGTGTCCAGACGATACAGACCCACGTTGAAGATGTACTCTGCCGCGTCCCCCTCAGATGGGAGCGTAAAGAAATGCATCTGCGCGAACACGTCCCCTTCCTGCCAATTCTCTACCGGAAAACTCAGCCCGTCGGCAGTGCCCACCAGCAGCGCCTCGGCCTCGCCCACGAGAACGAGATGCGCCATCACAGACAGAGGAAATTCAGGCCGCTTGAGCACCTCCCAGTACGTGCGCAAGATCACATCATCCCCAGGCGCTGGCCTGACTGGCTCTATCTCATACCCCAAAAAACGAGCCACTTCACCGAACCGGGGCTGTCTGTCAGAACCCTCCAGCGCCGCTAGGGTCAACGGATGCGGCCAGTGAACGGATTCACTCCCGGCCCCCTCACCCCCATAGATGGTCAGACCCATACCCTCGCTGCTCCGGCGACCGTGAAAGATGACCTGTGTATCGTCACAGTACGCCGGCACCACCGTCGGCCCGTCGGTGACACCTGGAATGACGTACCAGCCAGGGGCTGTGCCAGCCGGATACACCCAACTGGAGCGACAGTCGAAATAGGCCGTACGCAGGTCCGAACCTCCCAGCATCTCCCGAATCTGATCGCCCTCCAGCGCAGGTGCCGGCCCATAGCAGACCGCCGCCCATCTCCCCTCGAACCGCTCTGTCACCTCGTAGATGAATATCGAGTACCCTACCTTGTCCATAGGCTGGCGATGACGAAACCAGTCGAAGACGTCCGGCTCCTCCAGAAGCACACCTTGCAGATTGGACGCACTAATGGCGTACACCCCTGGCTCTGGATTGAACGGGCTGAAGTCCGAGGGTGACGAAGGAGGTGGCATAGGAAGCGGGTCATACTCGATACCATACCCCTCCGGCTTCGCTGACCCAAAATAACTCAACTTCACCCGCTCAATCCCCCGCTCGTCCAAGTACCCCTTCAGTCTCTTCAGGTCCTGACCCCAGTCTAGATTCGAGTCCACCACATAGCGATACCCCTGATCCGGCCCGCCCACCAGCGCGTTGAAGTACGCCAAGTAATACGGATGAATCCACAAACTCGACAGCATGACCCACCCAACCAACCCTGCCAACACCACACCACGCCACCGAAAGCGATGCAGACCCCCACCACGCACGGGAGCCTTGAGCAAGGGGCTAAAGACCGCCGCAGCACCCATCACGACATACGGAACCACCGGCAGGATGTGCCGGTACCCAATGTCGATCCTGCTGGCCATGCTCACGGCAAAGTAGAGCACCGGAAACACGATCATCACAGGAGACCACCCCAGCCCTGCCGCGAGTACTCGCAGCGTGCCTCCCCTCTTTCGCTCACAGGGGGTTGGCAACCCCCGTGTCAACGGATACAGATGAGAGCAAGCCCTTCTGCGCATGCGCCAGGCTGTCACCGCGGCCACGACCAACAACACCAACGAGGAAAGCGGTGTCTTGATCAGAAACAGAACCGGAAAGTAATACCACCACCCCTCGCTAGAGAGTTGGCCCATGAAAAAAGCGCGGTGACCACCAGCCTGATGCTGCCACAGCCGTCGTAAGGTACTCCAGTGTGTCGGCATGACCACCCACGTGCCGATCGGCGAATACACGCCTGCCTCGAAACGATAGACCACCCATAGCGTCAGCACACCCACGCCCAGCACTGCCGCAAACCTGGTCAACCAGCCCCAAAGCCCGATGGCCTGCCGCGAGTACTCGCAGCGGGCGGAAGGTCTCCCGACCGAGCCCCTCACGTGCCACACAAGTACCAGCCCCAGAACCGGCACCAAGACCAGCGCCGATAACTTGGCCCCCCACGCCATCCCCAGCATGAGCCCTGCCAGCAGAAGCCGCCCCGCAGCCGGCCGATCCAGCCAACGGGAGAAAGCATAACACGCAGCGTACATCAGGCAAGTGACGGGCAGATCGGTGGTCGCGAGACTGGAATGAGCCAGAATGTTCGGATCGAATGTACACAGCAACAACGCCGCCAGACCCCCGCCCGGCCCGAACAGTTCGCTCGCCCAACGGGCCACCAGCGCTGCTAGAACCAGCCCCAACGCCAGCACTGACCAGCGGCCCAGAAACAGCACCCGCTCTATAGGCCGCCTGGGCTTCAAGAGCAGGTGATAGGTGACGTCAGTACGGGAGGCACGGTCCCAGCCCTTCAGGTCGGCTGGCGATGGAAGGTCCGGTTCCAGCACCAGAAACAGGCCACTCAAAGCGTGGCTCAGAGGAGGATGATCACTCTGCAGACGCAGGTCACCGGTCCGCCAGTACGCCACGGCCCGGGTCAGGTGCACCGGCTCGTCTACGACCGGCGATTGGTCCCGCACGTTGACCAGCACCCGCCCCCAGAACAACAACAGCAAAGATACAACGCTGCACCAGAGCCAAAACCTCAGGTTGATGGGCGAAGGTCTCCCGACCGAGCCCTTTACGCCAAAACCGACGCGGCACGTCAACCTTCCCACCCCTTCACCAGCACAGCGAAAGAATACGATGTCTGGCGGGCAATGCGCTCCCAGGTGAACTCCGCCGCCAACGCTGTCGCCCCCGCCGCCAGCCGCGCCTGCAGCGCCGGATCAGCCGTCAGCCGGGCTACCGCCTCTGCCAATCCCTGCGGGTCCCGTGGCTCCACCAGCAGCATGTTCTCCCCATCCCGCACCTGGGGCAGCGGCACCTCCGGACGAGTGGTGACTACCGCCCGCCCGTGGGTCAGGCAGGCGTGCAGCGTGCCACGGCGGAATGAGACTCCATCCCGGTAGGGCAGGACGCACACATCCACAGCCAACAGCGCCACCGAGACCTCCTCAGGGCGCGTGTAGCCGGTCCAGTGCACCCGCTCTCCCAGACCCAAACCAGCGATCAGATCATCCACCCGTTCCGCGTAGGCCCGGTTGGTGGGATCGGCACTGCCTACCCGCCCGCCGACCATCAGGAGGTGGGCCGGTATCCCACGGGTAACCAGAGTGTCCAGCGCTTGCATCAACTCCTCTCCCCCCTTGCTCTCGTTGACGAACCCGAAATAGCCCAACAGCAGGTCATCCGGCCCCAACCCCCACTGGGCCCGTTCAGCCACCCGGTCGTATCCCGATGGTGGGGCGGGTGGGATATTGCTGCCGATAGGGATCAGTCTCAGCCGATCTGTAGGTACCTCATCTTCCAGCCGAAGATAGTCTTCGTGATTGGTGACGATGACAGCGTCGGCCCGGCAGACCAGCATCCGCACCACCTGCCACCGCAGCGGACCCGCCTTAGGGAAGAGATAGGGCACCTTCAAGTCGTGGCACGTCACCGCCACCGGCGGCCGGCCCCGGCGACGAGGCACGAAGTTGATCGCTGGGTGCATCCCGTAGGCCGAGGCCTGGTACTGGACGTCCAGCACCTCCAACCGCTCCTCTTGCGCCACCCGGAGCACCTCCCGCCAGCACCCCCACCCCCACCCGCTCAATATCCGGTGCACCGGCACATCTGAGGAAGGGAGTAGGGAGTAGGGAGTAGAGAGTATACGTGGGGGTTGCAAACCCGCTTTGAGCGTTGGGTCTTGAGATCTGTCCGTGATCACGTGTACCTGGTGCCCCAACTCCGCCAGCGCCTGCCCCAGTTCGCGGGTGAAGTCCCCCACCCCACCCTGGTCAGGAGGGTATTCGCCCGTCACCAGTCCAATGCGCATCGCCCTTCCTTTCATCACCCCCGTCCGCGTCAACGGATGCGGCAAGAGCCGGTCGCAGGCCGCTGGCTAGCACCTGCCGGTAGGCAGCGATCCGGGCCACTCGCAGGGGGCGCTTGTGGCCCACCAGCCACTTGGCTCCTTCCAATCCCAACTGCCAGGCGTAGTTTCCCAGCAAGAACAGCCGCAGCGCTTCGGCAATCAATGGACCCTGGTACTTGTAGAAGTAATGGACCTTGCTGGTCTGGAAATGGATGTGGCGGGCGGGCACGACTTGCTCACTGCTCTTACCCTCGTGGTGGACGATCTGCGCGGCGGGCAGGTAGACCACACGCCAGCCAACCTCACGGAACCTCCGGCACCAGTCCAGTTCCTCCGAGTACATAAAAAACTCCTCATCCAGCGGTCCCACCTGCTCAACGGCCTCCCGGCGGGCCATCAGCGCTGCTCCCGTCACCCAGTCTACGTCCTGTACCACATCGTCAGGTCGGTCGAGGACATAGTAGCGCTCCAGCAGGCGGCGGGGAGCGCAGGGCTGAAGCCACGTAGACTCGAAAAAGGCGATCAACAGCGCGGGGAAGCGGCGGCGGGAGGACTGGACGCTGCCATCGGGGTTCAACAACTGCGGGCCAACCACTCCCACGTCCGGGTGCGCGTCGGCGAAGGCGAGCATCGTTGCCAGGGTCTCACCGACTACCTCGGTATCCGGATTCAGGATAAGGATGTACCGCCCCCCGGCGATAGCGATTCCCTGGTTGTTGGCAGCCGGAAATCCACGGTTGTCGACGTTGGCGATGAGGTGCACACCAGGGAACTCTGTCCGCACCATCTCCACGCTGCCGTCGCCAGAAGCATTGTCCACAACAATGATTTCAACACCGGGTACCGGATGCTGGTTGCTGGCTACCGGTTGCCCCGTCCTGGTCCCAGGCATTGAGCATCGAGTATCCAGCATCCAGTATCCAGTATCCAGTATTGAGCGCAGGCATCGCCGCAGGAGACTGCGAACATTCCAATTGACAATTACGATAGAAAGGTCAACCACTGCCGTCTCGGAATAGAACACGGATCAACACGGATCATACGGATGTACGCGGATAAAGATAAAAAATCAATGAGAGCCCGTTTCATCTGGGTGTATCTATGTGCTATCAGAAGCGGCGGCGCACGGTGAAATCAGCCAGGTCCAACAGTGCCGCCAGATAAAAAGAGCGCGATTTTCGCTCAAAGGGGGTTTGCAACCCCGGTATCCCATCCAACGCCTGCTTAGCCCGATCCGCGTGCCACCTTGCTACCTCCAGCGCTCGCTCGATAGCCGGCGACCCAGCCACAGCCCGCACTGCCTCTTGCACTACCTCCTCGGAGAGACTCTCCTGCAACACCCGGCAGACCCCCGGATGATCGGGCTCTGCCTCGAGGAATAACAGCAGCGGCAGCGTGACTAGCCCCTGTCGCAGGTCGCTCCCCACTGGCTTACCCAGCGTCTCCTCGTCCGCCACGAAATCCAGCACGTCGTCAACAATCTGGAAGGCCAATCCCAGCCGTTCCCCGTAGGTCCGTAAGGCCTCCGTCGCCTCCTCCTCAGCGCCGGCCAGGATAGCACCGGCTTTGGCAGACATGGCGATAAGCGACGCGGTCTTGGCGCGGATACGCCGTTCGTACTCCCGGCGGCTCACCCGGCTACCCCGCCCATTGAAAATCTGCTGTACCTCTCCGGTGCAGATGTCCATCAGGGTCTCAGCGAAACACTGCATCAGCTGGACATTGCAGGCTTGGGAGGCCAGGTAGGCGGCGCGTGCGAAGACGTAGTCCCCGGTGAGCACCGTGGCGCCGGGTGACCAGTGAGTGTTCAGCGTCTCCATCCCCCGGCGCATCAGCGATCCGTCAATCAGGTCATCGTGGACCAAGGTGGCTGTGTGGAGCATCTCGACGGCAGCGGCAATGAAGACGGCCCGGTCCATGTCCGCTCCACAGAGATTGGCAGAGAGAAGCACCAGCGTTGGCCGAAACCGCTTTCCCCCCCCACCGACCAGGTGATCCAATGCCATCCCGATGGCCTCGTGCTGCTCAGGAGAACGCATCCGCAGCAAGGCTTCTACCCGTCCTAGGTCATCACGAACCAGACTCGGAAAGGATAACTCTGTCAAAGATGTTCCCCTCAAGACCTGATAGGTCTTCTGAGACCTATCAAGCCTTCTGAATGTCAAACATGCGGCGGGCGTTGTCCGCCGTTGCGTGCATTACCTCCTCCGCCACCACCCCTCGGGCGCGGGCTACTGCCTCAGCGACGTAGCGCACGTAGGCCGGCTCGTTGCGCCGTCCCCGGTACGGCTCCGGCGTCAGGTAGGGACAGTCGGTCTCCACCAGCAACCGTTCCAATGGCACTGCCGCTGCTACCGCCCGCAGCCGCCCCGCCTTCCGGAAGGTGATTGGACCGGAGATGCTGATGGAGAACCCCAACCCCAGCACCTCATCCAGCCGTTCCGACCCAGCCGAGTACGAGTGGAAGACACCGGTTCCCCCCCATCCCTGCAACGCCGTCAGCACGTCGTCGTGGGCCTCGCGGTCGTGGATCACCACGGGCAGCGCCAACTCCTCCGCCAGCGCCAATTGATCGGCGAAGGCCCGCCGCTGAGCCGGGCGCGGCGAGCGGTCCCGATAGTAATCCAGGCCGATCTCACCGATGGCAACCACCTTCGGATGGCGGGCCAGTACACGCAGTTTGGCCAGGACATCCGGCGTGACAGTCCCGGCATCGTGGGGATGGACCCCCACGGCGGCGTAGATGAAATTGTACTGCTCCGCCAGCGCCACCGCCGCCCGGCTAGAGGACAGGGATGTGCCAATGTTGACGATGGCGACCAACCCTGCCTTCCGCGCTCGGGCGATGACCACCTGCCGGTCGGCGTCGAATTGGTGAAAATCCAGGTGGGCGTGGGAGTCAATCAGGAGCACCAGCGAAGACTTCATCCCGATACTTGACCACCATTCCTGCTTTGGTCTCCAGATCAGCGATTAGTCGCCGTACCTCATCCCGCGACGCGAACCCATCCTCCCACATTGAGCGCAAGAACGCTTTGAACAACAAACAATTCACCCCTATCGCTCTCCCTCTACGGTAAGCACGCTCGTCGTTCGTAAGAAAGATCGCCCTATGCTCCTGGCAGTACGCTAGGGAGTCGGCCTCCCCTTTCTCAGGCCCGAACAGTATTCGAGGAAACCACTGGCGCTCTGCTTCCGCGAGCACAACAACCCTTATCCGCTCTTGTTGAATGATGTCCAACGCCGGCTGTAGAACCTGATGCCCGGCCAGAATGCCTTCCTCCAATTCCCGTTGAACATTCGGAGAGACGGCAAGGTCTCTTCCCAACACCGAGAAAAGCAAGCCCAGGCGGTCTACTTTGGCCAGGATGGAAAGGATGTTAGTGTCGAGTAGAATCATGGCGGTGCCACCGCGAGTACTCGTGGCGGTGCTGCCTGATCAGTGCGACCTGCTCGCTCATCTCCTCGGTCGTCAGCGGTGTTTCGTCTGGTTCCACACCGAATGCCCGCAGCAAATCGGGTACCTCCCAGGTGAATATGCCAGCGATGGTCGCCGCCCAACCAAAAGTGACATTATCGTTGGTGCGGTAGCATTCGGCAGCGACGACGTGACGCAGTGGTGATGGCACTGCCTCGACCACTGCCTCACGTTCCTCCGGGTTCAGTGTCGGATCATTGATCGCCGTGTTCACCTTCTGCACCCACTCGACCGCCTGCGCCGAAAGCGGACGGCCAACTTCCAGATGGGCCAGTTCCTCCCGCACAGCCGACATCTCTGCCATCAGCCGATCCAGACGCCGCAACACATTCGCTGCTGACAGCGTCATTGTTTTCGCCTCCGAAACCATACCCTCACCTCCCTGCCTACTACTCTGCCAGCCCTGCCAGTATCAGCCCCTCCTCCAGCAGCGGCTGCACTTTGCTCTCGTCGGTCGTCTCGCAGTAGACGCGAATGATGGGCTCGGTGCCGGAGAAACGGATCAGGAGCCATCCTCCGTCTTCCAGCACGTACTTGTAGCCATCGAGTCTCACAATGTCGGTCACCCGTACCCCCGCCAACGCCTCAGGCTGAGCCGCGTCCAGCCGGGCCTTGGCCTCCGGCCGCCGCTCCGGGGGAAAGCGGGTGTCCACCCGGTCATAGTAATAAGAAGCGCCCAATTTATCGTAGAGCTGGGCGATGAGTTGGGAGGGACTCTTGCCCGTGCGCACCATCAGATCGAGGAAGTACAGGTTACCGAGGATGCCATCCCGCTCCGGGACGCTTCCGCGGAAGGCATAGCCCCCACTCTCCTCCCCACCGATCATCGCACCAATCTCCATCATCTTGGGGCCCACGTATTTGAAGCCCACACCAGTCCGGTACACCGGTACGCCGTACATCTCCCCCAGTTTCTCCAGCATTGATGTGGTCGAGATGGTCTTGACGATAGGCCCACGCTCCCCGCGCACTTCCAGCAGATAGTAAACCAGGAGAGCGAAGACCTGCAACTGGTTGATGAAAGTGCCGTTCTCGTCGCCGATGCCCATCCGGTCAGCGTCTCCATCCATGATCAGGCAGACGTCCGCCCCCAGTTCGACCGTCTTTTGCAACGCGACATCCACATTGGGAGGGATTGGCTCAGGACGGGCCATCTCTGGGAAGAGAGGGTGACGCACGTTGTGGATCTCAGTCACCCGCGTACTGCCACCGGTGAGAATGCGCGGGAACCAACCCATACCATTGCCCCACATCGGCTCGACCAGAATGTTGAGTCCGGCCTTCTTGATCGGCTCAATCTCCACCAACTTCCCAATATGTGTCAGGTAGGCCGGTGCAGGGTCCCAGACCACAACTTGTCCCTTCGCCTGAGCCTCCTCCAACGGTGCCCGCTTGACCTCACTGATGGGTGGGATGGCCGCCTCGACCTCCCGCAGCCCTTCCGGGGCCACTGCTGCCCCGTGCTCGTCCCGCACCTTAAAGCCGCAATCCCAGGGCGGATTGTGGCTGGCCGTGATGTTGATGCCACCAGCCGCTCCCCGTTCCACAACCGAATAAGAGATCACCGGCGTAGGGGTCGCAGTATCCGTCAGCCAGACGTGGAAGCCATTGGCGGCCATCACCTCAGCGGCGGCCGCTCCGAAGTGCTCGGCGGCAAAGCGCTTGTCGTAGCCGACTACCACATCGGCGACCCCCTTGTCGCGGGCTACCAGATAATCAGCAAAGCCTTGCGCACACCTTCGTACATTGTCGAAGGTGTAATCCTCGGCAATGCGTGCTCGCCACCCGTCGGTGCCGAAATGAATGTCAATCATAGCGACTCTCCTTCACCAGATTTCAGGTTTCGGACTTCAGGTCCAGCACTTTCATCACCAGACCCAGCACCTGCTGAGCCAGGCGAAGAGCCAGTTCGGCATCGGCTTCCGTATAGACCTCGGCGGGAGTGCCATCAGGCAAGCCATTGGGATAGCGAGTGGGGATATAAAACACATCCAGCCGCCCACACTCGCGGGCAATGTTCGCGAAGCGGGGGTCCACCTTGTCACATTCCTCCGCCAGCCGGAGGACGGAGTGACCCAACACGACTCGCTCCCCTTGGGCATACCGACACGCCTTGAGGGCCTTCTCAGCGGACTGCTGGGCATGGAAACAAGCAGCGAAGTAGAAACCTCCCTGAGCCACGTAGCGGGCCAACTCCAGGTCACAGGCAGCCTGGCGATACCAGCGCTCCGCCTCCCGTCGCGGATTTCTCATAAAGCACCCTTCCTTCCCAATGAGCCTGGGTCACTAGCGGATTTCCTTCTGCCAGCAGGCGACGGTACTCTGCCGGCGTGTAGACCAGTACGTCCACATCCACTCCCAGTCGCAAGGCTGCCTCGGCCAGGCGTTGGTACGCTTCCCCCAGGCGCTCCAAGAACCGAGACGACGTCCGCCGCACCATGATGAGATCCAGGTCGCTGAACGCATCCGCCTCTCCCCGAGCTCGCGAGCCGAAGAGGAGGATCCGTTCCACGTCCGGCTGGGCCAGGACGGTCACCAGACGTTCCTCCCAGCCCTCCAACAGCCCTCTCTGGCTCACCTCAGCCTATGCTCCTCTTTCAGTAGATCCACATCGCTATCTACCATCATTCGCACCAACTCACGGAAGCCGACTTTCGGTTCCCACCCCAGCACCCGCCGGGCTTTGCTGGCATCTCCCACCAGGAGGTCCACCTCCGCCGGCCGCATAAAGCGGGGGTCCTGCACCACGTACTCCTGCCAATCCAGATCCACGTACCCAAAGGCCTCCGCGCACATCTCGCGAATGGAATGGGTCTCCTCCGTGGCGATGACATAGTTATCCGGCGCGGGCTGTTGGAGCATAAGCCACATCGCCTGCACGTAGTCGCCCGCAAAGCCGATGTCCCGGCAGGAATCCAGGTTGCCCAGCCGGAGCTCGTTAGCCAACCCCATTTTAATCCTCGCCACTCCGTGGGTGATCTTGCGCAGGACGAACTCCAGACCGCGGCGGGGACTGGTGTGGTTGAAAAGGATGCCGGAGGCAGCGTGGAGGCCGTAGGATTCCCGGTAATTGATTGTGATCCAGTGACCGTAGACCTTGGCGACGCCATAGGGAGAGCGGGGGTAGAGGCGGGTGTTCTCGTTCTGGGGGACCTCCTGGACCTTGCCAAACATTTCCGAGGAACTGGCCTGGTAGAAACGGATGTTTGCATCCGCTGTGCGGATAGCCTCCAGAACGCGGGTGACCCCTAGAGCAGTCACCTCGCCAGTGAAAACCGGCTGTGCCCATGAGGTCGGCACAAACGACTGGGCTGCCAGGTTGTACACCTCCTCTGGCCGATGCTCCCGCAGAACATTGATGAGAGAGCCCTGGTCCAGCAGATCGCCGGAGACCAGCGTAATCTTGTCCTGGATATCCTCGATACGAGAGAAGTTGACAGTGCTACTGCGCCGCGCTACGCCGATGACTTCGTACCCCTTATCCAGCAAGAATTCGGCCAGGTAGGAACCATCCTGGCCGGTGATGCCGGTGATGAGAGATTTGGGCATTTATCTACTCCTCATTTACTCATCTACTACTTGTTTTCCGTCTCAATCTGCCTGCGCCAGTAGTCCAGCGTATCTCGCAAAGTCTGCTCAAAAGGGATCTCAGGCTTCCAACCGGTGCGGCGGCGGAACTTCTCTGCGTTGCCGTAGACCACCAGTACATCAACAGGCCGGTAGCGAGCCGGGTCTCTCTCGATCCGGATATCCACCTGAGAATAACTCAAGAGCATCTCCAACAACCCCTGCACCGACCGCGGTCGCCCTGACGCCAGATTGTATACCTCTCCCGGCTCCCCCTGCGTCACCGCCAGATAGTAAGCCCGTACAATGTCGCTCACGTCGGTAAAGTCGCGGGCCGCATCCAGGTTGCCAACCTTCATCACCGGATCTTGCAGGCCAGTCTCAATGCGGGCAATCTGGCTGGCAAAGGCCGGAACGACAAAGCGCGGCGACTGCCCCGGCCCGGTGTGGTTGAAAGGGCGCACGCGCACCACAGGCAACCCATAGGCCAGGTGATACTGGAGCCCCAGGAAATCCTGGGCGACCTTGCTCACTGCGTAGGGGTTGTTGGGCCGCAGCGGGCTCTCTTCCGTCTGGGGCAACTCCCCTGGCTTCGGCGCACCATACTCCTCGTTTGAGCCGATAACCAGCACCCGCATCTCGCGCTCCGACCACCGCACTGCCTCCAACAGGTTCAGTTCCGCGCGGATGTTGTTTTCCAGCGTATCCCAGGGGTCTGCAAAGGAGGTGGGCACAAACGATTGGGCAGCCAGATGGAAGATGTAGTCGGGCTGCACCTCGCCCACGAGCGTTCGCACCCCCTCCTGGTCGCGCAGGTCAGCGTGCCTGAGCCGCAGACGTGGCTCAGGAGGCTGGGCCTCGACCGGCTGGGGGTAGACCGTGCCCGTCAATTCCCAGTCGGTATGTGCCAACAAATAGGCACATAGATGCCCCCCAACGAACCCCCCCGCCCCGGTGATCAATGCTCGCAACGGTCGCCTCCCTGATGGCGCAGATTATACCGCACTTTCCTATCCCTGCCAACCAGTATATAATCCCTACGTCCGCGGACTTGACAAGCAACGCGAAGTTATGCTAAGATAAACCTCAGCACCCCCATCGCTGCAGTTAGCCAAGCAGTTAGCCAAGATAAGGAGCGTAAAATGAAAAGCCGAAACCTGCTATCCGCGGTCGCCCTGGGTCTCGGGTTGACCATCGTTCTGTTGTTACTCCTGATCCACCCCACCCCTGTCGTGCGCGCCGACCAGGGCATCTACTACGTGCGCGCAGGCGGCAGCGGCACAACCTGCACCCTCGCCGACCCCTGCGGCATCATCCAACAGGCCATCAACCTGGCCACCTCGCCCGGCGATGAGGTATGGGTCGCCACCGGCACCTACGTCGAGAACCTGGCCATCGCCCACAGCGTCAAGTTGCGGGGGGGATGGAATAACTCATTCACCGACCGGGCTCCCGCCACCTACCCAACCACCATTGACGGCAGCGGTGCCCATGTCGTCTCAGCGACGGTCAAGACCGGCTCTGCGTTGATCGATGGTTTTACCATCCGAAATGGCCGGGACGGTATCCATGTCTTCTCGGGCGTGTTCACCCTGACCAACAACTTCATACAATCGGTCACCAAACAGGGCATCGAGGTCACGACCGGCACGGTCTGGGTTGAGGGTAACACTATCACCGACAGTGGCGAAGAGGGCTTCAGAATCAGCGCTGGCACGGCCGTGATCTCTGCCAACCTTATCTACAACACCGGCATTGACGGCATTCACACCGACCCCCCGAGTATCAATGTAGAGGTTTATGGCAACACCGTCTACAACACGAGTAGCGATGGCATTGATGCCCGCGGGCAGACTATTGTCCTGGCATCGAACGTTGTCTACACCACCGGGAAAGACGGTATCCACGCTGAGGGCACGAGCACTGTGGACATCCAACACAATACCATATACAATGTCGACGACGACTGCATTGACGCTAGTGGTGGCGCGGTCCTGATCACGGGCAACCTCATTGATGGATGCGGAGACAATGGCATCAAGTCCGAGGAAGCAAATCATACCACCGTCAACGCCAATCAAGTCTACCAGGCTGGCGACACAGGCATAGACCTGGACGATGCCGGTGCTTTCACCGTCACCAACAACATCGTGGCCGACTCTAGCGAGGCGAGTGTGTTGGTTGAGACCGGCGCTGGCCCTCACAACTTTTTCTACCACAACACGCTCGTCGGCAGTGTGACGGGGCAGCAGGGTACCGGTATCGACGTCACGGTCACTGGCATCACAATCACCCTCGTCAACAACATCGTCGTCAACCACAACGTGAGTATCAATGCGACGGCGGGGGCCACGCTGATTGTAAGCAACACACTGCTGTGGGGCAATGGTGACAACCCAAACAGCGGCACGGCCGTGCTTGCCGACCCGCCTATGTTCGTGGCTCCCGCGCAGCAGAACTACCACCTGCTGCCCGACTCGCCCGCCGTTGACGCCGGCATTGACGTCGGCGTGACCAGCGATGTGGATGACGACACTCGCCCCATCGGACCACTCCCCGACGTCGGAGCCGACGAGGTCCGACTCAGGATCTTTCTCCCACTTGTGTTACGTGGTTATTGACCCAATGGTACTATACCGACTGCCCAGTCGCCGCGAGATGACCAAACTCGCCAACCACCAATTGCCAACAGCCAACCGGCTGCCGGCCAGCCTCGGCGTCCTGATCTTGCTCATGCCGTTGGCGCTCTTCTCTCCTACACCATCCTCACCGGCGAGGACGGTGTCAACGGATACGGAGGGGAGGAAACTACCGGCGTCCGTCTCTGAATCGCCTGCCTCCCCTACCGCCGACTGGTGGGCCGCCGTGCAAGAAGACCTCCGCCGCCGGGAGTACCACGCCACGTGGCAGGAATCCCCCCTCTTCCCCGGTGGACCGGCCCCTTCGACAGGGCTCACCGCCACGAGTACTCGCGGTGGTACTCGCGGTGGCAGGGCAGGCGGCTACCAGGCCCCCAATCGAGCGCAGAACCTGCGCATCGGCTTCTACCCCACTGGTATTCGTATAGTAGAACGCACCACAGTTCACCCCACCTGGACCTGGGGCCTCGCCCTGACCGGCTTCGGGCGAGGAGAGCCATCGCAAAACCTCTCAGAGGCCGCGCCAATCCTCCAGGCCAACCGCGTCGAGTACCGGCGCGGCCCCATCACCGAGTGGTACGTCAACGACGAACATGGCCTGGAACAAGCGTTTCAAATCTCAAATCCCAAAGCCCAAAGCCCAAAGCCCGAATCTCAACTTGTTCTCAGACTTGTCCCTACTGGCGATCTCAGTCCTCGCCTCACCGGTGACAACCAGGCTGTCGAATTCACCACCGCCGATGGCGCACCCGTCCTGCGCTACGGCTCCCCACGCGCCACCGACGCCACCGGCCGCTCCCTCCCCACCCGCCTGGAACTCGCCGCCACCCCCCACGCATCACGTTTCACGTTTCACGTTTCACGCTTCACGCTTCACCCCTTGCGCATCACGATAAACGATACCACCGCCACCTACCCCATCACCCTCCGTCTCACCATCTCCGCCGCCCACCACGGCAGCCCCGGCGGTCTGGCCGCTTCCGCAACCTGCCGCGAGTACTCGCAGCGTGCCTGGAGCGGGACGAGCGATCAGGCCGGGGCGCTTCTTGGCTGGTCGGTCTCCAGCGCCAGGGACGTAAACGGCGACGGCTACACCGACGTCATCGTCGGTGCGCCGAGGTACGACCACGGCCAGACCGAGGAGGGGGCCGCGTTTCTCTACACCGGCGGGCCGGAGGGCCTTCCCACCAGTCCAGCCTGGATGGGGGAGAGCGACCAGGAGTGGGCCTGGTTCGGGTACGCTGTCGCCACCGCCGGTGACGTGAACAACGACGGCTACGACGATGTCATCATCGGCACACCACGCTACGACGGCGAGGAGATGGATGAAGGGGCAGCCTTCGTCTACCACGGTAGTTCGACCGGGCTCGCTACAGGCCCGGCAGACTGGACGGCCGAGGGCGACCAGGCCAGCGGTAGGCTCGGCTACGCCGTCAGCACCGCCGGCGACGTGAACGGCGACGGCTACTCGGACGTCATCATCACGGCCAACGGCTACGACGCCGCGGAGACGAACGAGGGAGCCGCCTTCGTCTACCTCGGCGGGCCGGCCGGCCTGGCCGCTGACCCTGACTGGACTGCCCACCCGACCGGCCAGGCTTACGCTAACTTCGGACGCTCGGCCTCTACCGCCGGCGACGTGAACCGGGATGGCTATAGCGATGTCGTTATCGGCGCACCCTGGTACGACAATCCCGAGACTGACGAAGGAGACGAGATATACGATGGAGCCGTGTTCGTCTACCACGGCTCGGCCACGGGCCTTGGCTCCGACCCTGACTGGACGTTCATAGGTGACGACAAACATGCCGAGTTGGGCAACGCCGTCTCCACCGCTGGCGATGTGAACGGCGACGGCTACAGCGACGTCATCGTCGGGGCCTACCGCTACACCGGAGACCAGTGGCGCGAGGGGTCAGCCTTCGTCTACCACGGTAGTTCGACCGGGCTCGCTACAGACTCAGCGGACTGGATGGTCGAGGGCGGCCAGGAGAGTGCCAAGTTCGGGCTTGCCGTCTCCACCGCCGGGGATGTGGACGGAGACGGCTACAGTGACGTCGTCGTCGGTGCGCCCGGCTACGCCGACGGCCAGGCCCACGAAGGGGCAGTCTTCGTCTACCACGGTAGTTCAACCGGGCTCACTACAGGCTCGGCCGACTGGACAGCCGAGGGCGACCAGGAAGGAGCCTGGTGCGGTTCCGCCGTCTCCGCTGCTGGCGACGTGAACAGCGATGGATATAGTGACATCATCGTCGGCGCACCCACGTACAACGACGGGCAGACCGACGAGGGAGCCGCCTTCGTCTACCTGGGGGAAGGCGAAGATGATCTGCTAGTGCGTCCGCGCCAACTACGCAGCGATGATCACACCCCCATCGGTATCCTGGGCTGTTCAGACTCCGCCAGCCAGGTGCACCTGCAGTTGACCGCCCGGCCGTCGCAGGTGATAACGTCGGTGGCGTTACAGTGGCAACTCGCCCCTCTCGGCACCCCCTTCACCGCCACAACCGCCATCTCTGGCACCAGCCAGGCCTGGAGCGACGTGCTGACCAACAGCGTCGTCCTGAGCCAGACCATAGATGGCCTCACCGGCAGCACTGTCTACCGCTGGCGCGTGCGGCTGCTCTACCCATCCGGCAACCCGCTCGGCCAGACTGGCAGCCGCTGGCTGTACCTGCCCTGGAACGGCCCGCAGGAGGCTGACTTCCGCACGCCGAGCCTGCTGACACCCGACCGAAACATAGGCGTCTTCCTGCCCCTTATCCTGCGCGGCCTCCCGCCACCCTGACGGGGCGAACCGCCATCTACCGTAACACCAAGGTAAAGGCAAATGAACAACAACTGTTCAGCACCACCGGCCCGGTGTCTATCCCGGTCTTTGTGGTTGGCGGCGGTATAGTTGGGGCATTGGGTGGTCTGGTTGGCGATGCGCTGTTTGCCCGTTTGTATGACAGAAACGTGTCTGGCTAAGGGTCGCTTCGGCTGCGTAGCGAGCGATCCCTTGTCCGTCAGGAGACCAAAAGGAGAGAACAATGAAGCGCAAATATCTGGCGTTTGACATTGAGATTGCTCAAAGGTTACCAGAGGGAGAACGCGACTGGAAGACCATCCGCCCCCTGGGCATCACCTGCGCCGCGACGCTGACCGGCGACGCGGACGAGCCGTCGCTCTGGTATAGCCTGACTGGCGACGACCACCCCGCTGACCGGATGAGCCAGCAGGACGCAGTGAACCTGGTCCGCTACCTGGTGAAGATGGCCAACGATAGATATACCATCCTCACCTGGAACGGCCTGGGTTTCGACTTCGACATTCTGGCCGAAGAGTCGGGAATGGAGGAAGAATGCAAGCAGTTGGCCATCGCCCACGTGGATATGATGTTTCACGTGTTCTGCACGCTGGGTTACCCCATAGCCCTCGACCGTGCGGCCAAGGGGATGGGCCTGGCGGGAAAACCGAAAGGGATGAGTGGCGCGCTAGCCCCGCGCTTGTGGGCCGAGGGAAAGCGCCAGAAGGTGCTCGACTACGTGGCCCAGGACGTGCGCACCACGTTGGAACTGGCCCAAATCTGCGAGAAGCGCCGCCACCTCCACTGGATCACCCGCAGAGGCAGCACAGGGAGAATGGCCCTGCCCTCGGGCTGGGTCACCGTCCATGAGGCCCTGAAGTTACCGCAGCCGGACACCTCCTGGATGTCCAACCCCTGGCCGCGCTCCAAGTTCAGCGCCTGGTTGGATTGAGAAGGATTCCGCAAGTTGTTGAGTCAGCGCCGGATTAAACTCTGCGAATAGGAAGTATCTGATGGGCCAAAACGAACCGAAACTCGGTCACCGGGCGCGATTGCGGGAACGCTTTCTGGCAAGCCCGACCGCATTATCGGAAGCTGAATTGATGGAGCTTCTCTTGACTTACGCCATCCCTCGCCAGGATGTGGCCCCCCAGGCGCAGAGTCTCATTACCCACTTTGGCAGCCTGGACGGTGTGCTGGCTGCGTCAATGGAAGAACTGGTCGGTGTGCCGGGTATTGGGAAGCACACGGCGGTGCTGATCAGACTTGTGGACCGGTTGACACGCATCGTGTCTGGCCAGGCCCAACCGGTGCCTGATCCAGCTCAGCAGCCTGGTCTCTTTGAGATAGAACCGACTCTGGGGCCGCTGTTCGATGATTTTGATGAGAACGAACCGGAGCCCGCCGAGCCAGAAATGCGTACATACGCCAACGACGAGATCGCCAACGCGCTCACCTTTATCCCACAGGCAGCGCAATTTGAGACCCTTGAGGCGTTCAAGGCACATCTGGCAGAGCGGCTGCCATACAACTCGGCCTCCACTCGCCAACGCCGGGCGAACTACATCCTCAATCGCTTCTTCCCCGATGATCGGTTGGACGTCCCCCTGACTTACTACGCTGCACATTGCACTTCGCAGGAGAGTCTCAAGCCCGCGCTCTTCTACCACGTGTTGCAGGCAGAACCATTGGCAGCCAAGGTGGCTGAGGAGCTTATCTGGCCTGCCTTGCCCATCGGCCGGGTGGATCGGGAGGATATGCACGGATTCATACTGCGCTACTTGCCGGATATTGGGAATTCTTCGCAGAAGAACGCACTCCGGTCCTTATTCTTGACCTATGACTTGCTATCCGTTGGGATTCAGGAGGAGACCACATTGCGCTTCCAGATTCACACCGGCACGTTGGAAGAGTTCCTGTATGTGCTGGTCGCCGAGTTTCCCCAACCAGGGATATACACCTTTGAGGCCTTGGAACAGGGCTCGATGCGCCACTGGCTGTTGTGGGATCGGGAGTGGATGCGCCGGCAACTCTACAACTTGCGTGATTTTGGACTGGTCTCCAAGGTCAGCGAGATTGACACTGTACGCCAGTTCACCCTTCCGTTTGACCAAACGACGGCCCTGCGACTCTATTTCGAGCACCCACAGCGAGATACTCTGGCGTTGCGCGAACGATCAGAAACCGGAGAAACCGGGTTTTTCAGAAAAAACCCGGTTTCTCGACCCTAATGGAGTCAATCTATGAAAATCACCGGTCCCCAGATCATCACCGAACTGCGCCAGAAACTTCGATTCAATATGGGACGACACCTGTATGGGGTACTGGGTACATACACACAGTTGACACAGTTTGAGCAGGGTGACCTGGCCCAAGCGCAAACCCCGCATGGAAACCCATTCCCCCAACCGATCAATTTGAACCGCGAGTTGCTGGCGCGCATCGGCGATGATGACCTGCGCCGATTGGTAGGAGATGAAGCGCGTCGCCCGCAGGCTGTTCAGCGCCGGTTGGGTCAGGAACTGGACAACCTACTGAGTGAGCTTTTCAGGAAAGAAACCGGGTTTTTCGGAAAAAACCCGGTTTCTCGTCTTCTGGTTATAAAGCAACTCGAGATCACGTTCGCCTATAGCCTGGATCTCGGCGTTTTTCGCACCCGTGCGACCGACCAAAACCACATTCTCCTGCTCTTGCCAGGAGAGCGGCGCGGCGATCACATCACGCTTTTTCACAAAGCCGATCCGCGATACCACCGATCTCTGCCCACTAACCTCATCGCCGATAATCATCTATGGGAGTTGATGGATTGACAATTGAGAAACCGGGTTTTTCGGAAAAAACCCGGTTTCTAAGGAGTCTGATATGCAGATGTTCCAACGCAAGTCACTCGACCAAATCACCCAAGTCCCCGACAGCATCATCAGCGTCTACGTCGTCGAAAACCACATCTGGGCTGATGGCGGTTCCCAGGAATCACGCGTAGCTCGCAAAGCGGAACGGCGCACAGTGGATGAGTTCCTCATTAACCCTGTACGTCCGTTTCTGAACGACATTTTCCGGCAGATGGCCGCGCCCTACGTGCCGGAGCGCAAGGACAATCCCATCGGACAGGGCTACTGGATTCAAGCCGAGTTTGGCTCTGGCAAGTCACACTTGCTGTCGTTCATCGGCGCATTGGCCTTAGGCGGCGAGGCAGAGTGGGATCTGATCAGAGAGAAAGAACGCGAGGCTGACCTGGGACGACGCGAGAGCCTGCACTACTTTTACGAGAACGGCCTGGCGAAAAAGACTCAGGAGAGCAAGGGTGTTTTTGTCGCCGTCAAGACGCTGGTGGGACAAGGTGGGGGAGCCATTGGCGTCAGTGATACGGGCAGGACACTGACCGAGTATATCCTGGATGCCGTGGCCGAGCAGTTTTTCCTGGAGACTGGCCGGTCGCTGCCTCTCTATCCGACAGAGATTCTGGCCGAACGTTTCTTGAACACAGGCGACTTTGATCTTTATCGCCGCGAACTGGCCCGGTTCCTCCGAGACCCCAATTTCTTTGACGAAGAAGAGCAAGAAGACATAAACGACTTTCTGGATGATCTGCAGAACAATCCTGATCCCGGTGTGCAGCGAGACTGCGGTCAGCGCCTGTGGGATTTCTATGAGCGTTATCTCAAGATCCGCCCACAGATCCCGATGGAGACCGAGGATGTGCTCAAGCACATGGTCCAGCGGCTGCTGGATGAGGGGTACGCCGGCCTGCTCTTGATTTTGGACGAGGTCTCTCTCTTCATGAGAAGCCGTACCGATGTGCAACGCTTCGATGACGAAAAAGCGTTGGTGGTGCTTTCCAACCGGCTGGCAAAGGTAGAGAACTTGCCGGTGTGGACGGTCTGCTCGGCGCAGCAGGCCATTGAAACCAGAATGGCCGGCGTCAAGAATATCATTGCTCGCGAGCGGCTCGACCTGGTACCACTGCTGAACAATCCCGATGCGTATTACGACATCGCGCTGTCGCGCGTACGCGAGGTGACCGACCCGACTGCGGTAGATCAATACTACGAGGACTACAAACGCAGTTTTAGCTGGCCGCAGGCCGTCGGGCGCGAGCAGTTTACTCGCTTCTTTCCCTTCCACCCACCCAGCATTGATGTGGTCCGCGCTGTCTCCTATAACCTGACCACAGTGCGCTCGGCCCTCTATTTTATGTTGCAGACGCTCAAGACACAACGCAAGCGCCACTCGCGAGAGTTAATCACCCTTTGGGCGCTGTTCGACGACGTAGTGAAATACGAAGAAGACCCTTCGGGCACCACCAAGGGCATCGCCAGCATCAAGACCAAGTGGCCCGAGGTATGGCAAGCCTACGAGACGGGCAAACGTCAACTTGATACGGTCGTCAAAGGACCACTCAAGGTCTATCGCAGCCGCTGTGAAAAAGTCATCAAAACGCTCTTCCTCTACCACGTAGCCAATCTGGCCCCCAACGGATTAGGACACGAGGAGTTGATGAACAGTGTCATGGAGTGGAAAGACCATGACCATGACAAGGGGCAGCGGGCAGACCTGCAGGACAACCTGGACCATTATGAGATACTGACGGACAGAGTGGCGAGGGAACTGGCTCAGGTCGTCAAGGTGGGGCAGAATTATCGTTTCAATCCCACCGGCGGTGGACCGGACCCTCGTGAACTCTTTCAGAAAGCGCGTGCTGAAGCCGAAGATGACGAAGTTCAGCGACGTCAGGCCTGGGAAGCCTTGCTGGCCCTGGATGGCTGGGAGGTAACGACGCGTCTCATGACTCTTGACCTGGCGTATGACATTCGTTCGATCTTCCGCGATGTCGCCCCCAGCAGCCAGAAGGACATCTCCATCAAGTGGCATGGACGGGAGAGCACCGGGCGCGTCTATATGCGCGATTTGCTGGACCTGACCAAACGCAAGGCCCCGTTGCCCTCAATCAACAGTGCCGAAACCGGGCTGGACTATGCCGTGTTCATCAGTGCGACGCCACTGGCTCGGTCAGAGACCGGCCAGAGCCTGATGGATCAACTGATCGTCACCAAGAAGGACCCTCGGGTGCTCTTCTGGGCACCTGACGCCCTGACTCCCTCTGAGCAATCCCTGCTGGTGGATTTTGCTGCCTACCGCACTCTGGTGGCCGAGTTTCGTGGACGTGACGATCAGTTGGCCAAAGATGTGCTGGGGTGGGTGCAGGGTCAGTTGCGTGACCAGATGGGCACCATCTATCGCATCGTGCCCGATAGCTACGGGCGTGGCCGCATGGCAGCGCTGGATCACTCGCAGATGACCTTTGCTTGCCAGGGCGAACTGCCGGCCATCCTCACCTCACTGGTAGGGCAGGTACTAGATGCGACTTATGTGAGCAAAGAGTTAGAGTTTGACGCGCCAGCACCCTTTAACGACACCAATGCTATCAACGTCATCAATGGCATCGTCAAGGCCGGTGAGATCCCGCGTGGAGCCAGGCCCAACCGCGACATCTCGGCAGCGCAGAACTATGGCTTTGCCCTGCAGATCATGCGCCGTCCCAACGACCGCAGTCTGGACTTGAGCGAGTGTCGCTACGCCCAAGATATGGGCGACTGGGTCCAAGAGAAGTTAGGCGATTCGGGTGCGGCTATGCCGGTGGTGACGGTTTACAAGAACTTTATGGGGATTGGTGGTCCCAACGAGATGAACTATGGCCTCACTCAGCGAATGGTTCAGCTCTATCTTCTCTGCCTGGTACGCGAGGGCAAGATCCGCATCCTGCTCTCCGGGAGAAAAGCGCCGGTCGAGGTCATTGACTACGGCAACATATCCACCATTGACTTCAAGGCGGCGGTGCTGGAATCCTTCCAGGAGATCCAGCGGGTCAAGCCGCCGGAAGGGTGGGATGTACTGGCTCCCTTTGCTGCTGTGTTGCTAGATGATGATAGCCTGCTACTTGCCCGACAGGACTCCGAGATCCAGAAGGGGGTAGAACGTCTACTGGATTTCAAACAGGATGCGCTGGAACCGTTCCGCAGCCTGCGGGCTGGGCTGGAAGAAGAAACCGGGTTTTTGGGAAAAACCCGGTTTCTAACCCGATTTCTGGAACAACTGGCTGCCTGGGAAGCGTTTCTGGACAGCCCAGTTGATAGGAGCAACCCGATTCCCTTCCTGCGCAACGCGCTGGACAAGGCATTTGGTTACCACGTTTACCAGGATGACGTGGCGCGCCGGGCGGAAGTGGACGATCTGACCACACGTCGTGTCGAGGTGAAACAGGCCGAAGACTTCTTCCGGCACCGTGACCGGGTTCGCGCCGTGGCGCGCTACGCGAATCTTGAGAATGTTGAGTTGCCGGATGAGCCGGCACTGGCTGAGGTCCGCGCTACCTTTCAGAAAGCGCGCGCTTCATTGGAACGACTCGACGAGTTACTTGCCAGTGAGGCCCGCCTGCTCAGTGAACTGCTGGAACCATCAGAGGGGGCAATCCAGAGTTACAGCGTGCGCTACCTGCAGGTCTTTGACCAGGTGACCGCGCATGCGGAGCAGGTTCGCCAGCAGATTGAAGCCCTGCCAGATCAGCCCGCCTTCCGCGCGTTGGACCGTCTGGCGCGGGTGGAGCAACTGGGATCCGATCCACGCCCTGAGGTACAGTGTGTGCTTGATGGGATCTTGGACGAACCATCGCAACTCTTTCCCACAACCTTGACGCGTGCTGATGTAGAGCGCCATCTGCGCCGTCGGCCACAACCGCAGCAGTGCTCCCTCACCCTGCAGAACGCCGATGAGTGGCGGCGGAAGGCCGATGTCGCCCTCGACCGCTGCCGGAACGCTCTAGGAACCGCATTGCTCGACAAGGCTATCCTGCTACACAGTGATGCCCTGCGCAATCGTTTGGCCCAGGGACGTAACGAGCCCTTCATTGCCGGGTTGCTGGAAGCCCAGACGGCCGAAGAGGTGGCGGAATACTTAAGAAACCGGGTTTTTTCCGAAAAACCGGGTTTCTCTCCGGTGGATCTGCTGACCCGCTACCTGAAGAAACTGCGCGTGCGCAAGCTGCGTCTGACCGATTTTTCCCCCAGCAAGCGTACTCTGGAGCGCAGCGACGTGGATGGCATCGTCGCCGAGTTCCGTGCCTTCTTACTGAAAGCCCTGGAATCCGGCGCTGAGGATGAGCTGCCAGTGGTAGAGTTGGAGTGAGATGAGAATAAGAAACCGGGTTTTTCAGAAAAAACCCGGTTTCTCCCGGTTTCTCCGGTTTCTAAGGAGCCCTTATGATCGAAAAGTGGATCCTCGACAAAATCGAACCGCTCAAGCCTGCCCCGCTGATCATCCTACGTGATCCTCAGCGCATGATCCAGGCCGGCGCGCACGTCGTGGATGGCTGGGCAGAGAAGAACGGCTACACTGTCCTCTTCTGCACCGGCAATATGGCCCTGCGTGAGATGTACGAGGCCATTCGGGACGACGCCGACGCCCGTGTGCTGCTCGTTGACCGCAGCCGAGAGAGTGCCAGGATACCCTTATTCTACCCGGACCTGGCCGCACAGGCCGAGTCTCGTTGCCAGATGGCGCTTTCGCTGCGCGATTTCCTGGTGGAAAAGACCGGCGATCTCAATTGGCCCCACCTGGTCAATGATCGTATTCTCTCGCGCTGGATCCTGAACCATCTACCTGGCACCTTGCGTGCCCACCAAGAACTGCGCCAGTTGAGTGGCAGCCGTTTCAGCGATACCGATCTTTACAAGATTGTGTTGGGTGCGACTCTCCAAATCAATCCATTCAGGAAGCCCTCTGCCGCAGAGGTCCGCCGCCTGTGCATCGAGCAGCATCACGCCCTGGATGAGCTCAACAACGTCCTTCCGGCTGAAGTCATGGAAACGCTCCGCCAGACCATCGCCAGTACTCCCAAGCCATTCTGCTGGCTGCTGGAGCGCGACCCAGGGCTGGTCATCCGCGCTTTCACGCTCGCGGCCATCATGCATCAGCACGGTCTAGAGTACCAGCTTTTACTCAGCAACCTCGACCCAGGCTTATACGACTACCGCGAGGTTGATCCTCACTTTCTGGACCAGGCCATGCAGGAGCAACTGGCGGCCGATCCCGACCGTCTCATCGCCGACGTGAAGGACATAGAAGACTTTCTGCTGCAAGATCCGGCACGGCTGGCCTTTCTGCTTCGCGACCGATTGCAGATTGACGATCCCGACCACGCCTTTGAGGTGCTCAAGCACGAACGACTCTCTACCCTCATCAGGGGAATGGCGTTAGCCTCCTTGTTGGCAGACCTGCTTGAGCACAAAAAGACCAGGTTCCATTTCCACAGCCTGGTTCTGGAACTGCTGGATCATCAGGCAGAGGAGACTACCCTGCCGGCCCTGCGCCGGCCTACCGAACAGTGGCAGGCCCTGGAAAGTCTCTACCGGAGGGCCGTGGAAGTCTACGGGCTATGGACACGGTTGGCCAGATACGCCAAAAAGTTCGCGGTCACATCCGCCGAAGATCTAACCTTTGGCGAATTTGACCGGCTCTGGAACCAGGAACGCTTTAACCGGCTGGATTACTACACCTCCGAACTGGAGCGGACACTGCGCGTGGGTAATATCTTGCCTGTTCCGCGCAAAGCCTTCTGGCCTGAGTTGGAAACACGCTGGGAGGCAGCCCGTGCGGAACTCAAAGAGACCGTCAAGGCCATCAACGAGGTGCAAAACCTGATTGACGCTCGCTTCCAAGACTTTTACCGGCTGCATTATACCAGGTGGATTCAGCAGCCCGACGTCCCGGTGGTGTTCACTCATCAATTCTTGCCGCGTTTGTTGCAGGCCCACTGGGACCCCCAATCCGGCCGCAAGGCCGTGGTGATGGTCTTTGATGGATTGCGTACCGACGCCTGGGACGAGTTCTTGCGCCCGGTGTTTGAGGAACGGTTCGAGCTCGTCATCAGCCTTCCCGGCAGCGCGCTGATTCCCACCGAGACCCACTTGAGCCGCAAAGCGATTAGCGCTGGGTGCCTGCCGAGTGAGTTCACCGCTACCAGTGAACTGGATTTACTGAGAACCTGGCTCAAGAAACACCTGGGGCTGAATCCCCGCTTTGAAGTGGTCCACGACGACGACACGGTTGCTTCGGGCATGACCGTGCGTTACGTCTCCGACCAGTTGGAATACATCATCTTTAACTTCAGCGACAAGAACCTGCACAATAACCCCCAGGACCTGGCGTTCATCTACAACACCACCGTGCGCGAGATCATCCGCCAGGACGTGCGTTGCGTCCTGCGCGAGTTGCCTGACGATGCTCTGATCTTTATCACCAGCGATCACGGCTTCGTCCCGGTGCCCAGGCGAACCGTGACTATACCCGACGCGATTGTGGCGGACTCGCACGACGTCAAGTATCGCAACGCCCGCACCACGGCCCACATGGAGGGGAGGAGTAACAAGCGGGTGATCGAGTTTGACGCCCGCGTGATGGGTATCCCCGCCCACAGTGAGACATTGCCCAACGTCCCCATTCGTTACGTCTTGTTCCCGCGCCCCGGGGTCACTCTACGCCGCAAGAAAGGACATCGCGCTCCTGATCGCTACACCCACGGTGGCCTCAGCCTGGCCGAGTGTATGGTGCCGATGGTCGTCATGGGGCCTCGGCGGGCGGAACAGCCGACACTGCTCATCGAAAGTGTCCAGCAGGCAGGATCCGTCAGCGAAGGCGAGGAACTGGAGTTGGAGATTACCGTGGCACCTATGCAGATCGTGCTCCCTGAAATGTCTGTCACGTTAGCCTTCAGCCGGGATGAGATCCCCACCCGTAGGGAGGTCTTTCGTGGGGCACGCACCACGTACACCGTGCGCTGGAAGCCCCGCCTGGACGATATCACGGACGACAACCGGCGTCAGGGTATGGTCGTCCAGCCGGTTACGGTTCTCCTGACCTATCGCCAGGAGAAGGAGAAAGGGAAAGGGAAAGGGAAAGAGACGGTGCGTCTCAGCAGAACCGCCGACGTGCGGATCAAGCTCGACCCTACCCGTCTGCATCGGCGCGTTGACTCCAAACTCGACCTGCTTATGGGCAAAGTGCCCAAGGGTCTCAAGTCCTAGCCACGGGAGAAACCGGGTTTTTTCCCCAAAACCCGGTTTCTTGGCTTTGAAAACCCCGGTTTCTTTGCCTTTGAAAAAACCCGGTTTCTTGGTATAATAAGGAAATCAGGATTATCATAATCACAATTTCCTAAAGAGGTGCCAGGTGTTCATCAACCGTCAGGCAGAGCTACAACTGTTGGAGGAACGGTATGTCTCGAATCAGGCCGAGCTCTTTGTCCTCTACGGCCGGCGACGGGTGGGCAAGACCGAACTCCTGGCCCAGTTCTGCAGGGAAAAACGCAAACGGCACATCTTTTTTGTGGCCGACCTGGACGTAGAGCCAGTATTGCGCGCTGCTTTCTCGATGGCCGTCAACACCGAATTATTGGGTCCCGAGGCCGCCAGCGCCGTCTACCCCTCCTGGCAGGACATCTTCTTGCTGCTGGCCCACCACGCTCAAACGGAACGATTGGTCGTGGTGCTGGACGAGTTCACCTACCTGGTAGATGCCCATCCCCCCCTGGCCTCGACGCTACAGCGGATCTGGGATAGCAACCTGGCACACAGCAAGTTGATGCTGGTCCTCTGCGGCTCCTACGTCGGCATGATGGAAGAGGCGGTCCTGGGATATAACGCGCCCCTCTACGGCCGGCGTACCGCCCAATACTTGCTGGAGCCCCTCGACTTCCACAACGCCCGCGACTTTTTTCCGGCCTACGATCTGGCCGACCAGGTGCGGGCGTTTGCCGTCTTTGGCGGCGTCCCCGCCTACGTGCGTGTGGTCTCCGCCTCCCAGCCGTTGCTGGCCAACGTCGGCCGGCAGGTGTTGACCCGGGGCACCTTTCTCTACGACGAGGTGCGCTTTTTGCTCCAGCAAGAACTGCGCGAACCGCGCAACTACTTTGCCGTCCTGGAGGCCATCGCCTCCGGCCGCACCCGGCTCAACGAGATCAAGCAAGCCACTGGCCTGGACGGCGTCACCTCCTACCTCAACACTCTCCAGGGGTTGCGGCTGGTCGAGCGCGTCGTGCCGGTCACCGAGGACAAACCCCACAAGAGCCGTCGTGGCCTCTACCGGCTGCGAGATCAATTCTTCCGCTTCTGGTTTCGCTTCGTCCATCCCAACCGCACTCTGCTGGAACGGGGTGGGGCCCAGGTGGCGCTCGACGCCCTGGTGACTCCTCAACTCGATTCGTTCACCGCGCCCGTTTTTGAGGAGATTTGCCGCCAGTTCCTGTGGCGCTTGGGGTTGGCGGGCGAATTGCCCTTCCTGCCCCTGCGGATCGGTGGCTGGTGGCGCGCCAACGAGGAAATAGACGGTGTCGCCGTGGGGCAGGACAGCGCGTTGCTGGTGGAGTGCAAGTGGACCAGCCGTCCTATTGGCGTGGACATCTTGCGCAATCTGGAACGTAAAGCCGGCCTGGTCGGCAAGGAGATAGGCTCACGACGGCTGTACTTTGGCCTCTGCGCCCGCAGCGGCTTTACGCCCCAGGTCGAGGAGGAAGCTGCGCAGCGCGATGACCTGTTCCTTTTTGATCTGCCTCGCATCGTCGAAGCAACGTCCAACCACAGAGAGCGCAAAGGGCGCAAAAGGGAGAAGGGAAATGGATAGAGCAAACAACAGACCAGGGAGGGAAAAAGATGGCAATCACTGATAGACAGATTGCAAGGGCCGTAGCTTTGGCGAGGGTGTACGGTGCTACACGTCTGATTCTCTTTGGGAGCGCCCTTAAAGACCCAGAACAGGCCCGAGACCTGGACCTGGCTTTTGAGGGCGTTACTGGATGGAAGTTGTATGAGTTGGGAGCGCGACTTGAAGAAGAGTTGGGGGTATCTCTGGACATTGTCCCATTGAGTCCGCCGACCCGTTTTACCCGGCTCATTGAAAACAGGGGCAAGGTGCTGCTATGAGACCTGGGGCAAGAGACCCAAGAAACCGGGTTTTTCAGAAAAAACCCGGTTTCTCGTCCAGTTGACCCTCCCCTCCGATTGTATTATACTTCCAAGTGTAGGCGTTCAGAGGGCATCGGTCTGAAAGGGATTGGCAATGCAGCATGACTACGAGTGGCCCACCTTTCCACGGCTAACAACTTTGTGCTCACAGCCTATCTGGTTGAAAGATGGTGATGGAATGAAATACATACACTATGATACAGAAGGTGATATCCTCTCGGTCACTTTTGCCGAGACCGAGGGACAGACTCACACAGGGGTTGAACTCTCGGACAACATCGTGCTTTACTATAACCCCAAGACAGAAGAACCACTTGGACTGGTGTTGCTGAGTTATCGCGCGTTGCTGCAGGCAAGCGCTCAAGTCCCTCTCCCGCTTGAGGGATTGGCTCGCGCCCCGGCCAAGGTACGGGAGACGGCCATGTCCCTACTTCGACGCACTCCCGTAACAAGCTTCCTCCAGTTGGTGGAAGCACATGGCCAGGAACCGCCAGCAAGCCGGCTAAGCGAAACCTTTACTCCTGCCGCATTGCAGGCAGTGGTATGACTTGCCAGAAACCGGGTTTTTCAGAAAAAACCCGGTTTCTAATCCAGTTCTTGACCGGAGGCAACCGTGCCTTACCGCAAGATCGAATTCCGCGCTGGCCACTACTACCATCTATACAACCGGGGCGCCAACCGCCAGCCTGTCTTTTTCTGCGACGAGAACTGGGGTTATTTCCTCAAGCGTCTCAGACACTACTTCCTGCCCGAACTCGTGGACATCCTGGCCTATTGCCTGATGCCCACCCATTACCACTTGTTGATCTACCTGAAGACTGACGACCTGAGTAAACACATCATGCAGCCTTTCAGTCTATCCTACACCAAAGCCATCAACAAGCAGCAAGGGCGCGTCGGCCCCCTGTTTCAGGGTCGCTTTCAGGCCGCTTGGGTGGATAAGAACGAGTACCTGTTGCACCTGTCACGCTACATCCACATGAACCCGGTCGCCGCCGGTCTGGTAGCGCGGCCAGAGGAATGGGTCTTTTCCAGTTACCAAGACTACGTCGGCCTGCGCGAGGGCACCTTGCCAGTTCCCGACGTAGTCCTGTCCCAGTTTCCTTCTCGCCAGACCTATCGGGAATTCGTGGATTCGTACCGTGAACAGGATACCAGGGTTATGGAGCATTTGTTGTTTGATGAGGACTAGAAACCGGGTTTTCCAGAAAAAACCCGGTTTCTTCGCCGCCAAGAAACCAGGTTTTTCGGAAAAAACCTGGTTTCTCGCCCAGTCCCAGGAGCAAAATCACTATGCCCAGAACCAGAAAAGGAACATCGGCTCAACAATCATCATTTTTCAAACGCGAGATCCCCCGGATGCCGGAGGGATACTACTCCTCCGGTCCCAATCCCAACCTGCGCCGGTTTGTGGAGGAGCACGCCAGACCCTACGATCCCGAGACCGACGACTACGACGTCCCTCCCTTCGACCGGCCGATCACCACCACCAAGGCCACGGCCATCTACAACATGCACACCTACTGGTCCAAGAAACCTCACGACGCCATCCGCCAGTACATCCGTCACTACACCCAACCGGGCGACCTGGTGCTGGACCCCTTTTGCGGTTCCGGTGGCACTGCGCTGGCTGCGCTGATGGAAGGTTGCGCTGCCATCGCCATTGACCTCTCCCCGGCGGCCACTTTCATCACCAAGAACTACTGCACCCCGGTGGACGTGGACGAATTGCAGCGCGCCTTCGAGGAACTGCAGGCCAGGGTCAAGCCGGAGATAGACTGGCTGTACGAGACCCGCTGCGACCGTTGTGATGGTCGGGCGACGACGGGTTACACCGTCTACTCTTACGTCTTTCAATGTCCCCGCTGCCTGGAGAAGATGCCGTTGTTTGACTGCGTGGAGGCGATGGGCCAGACAGCCAAAGGCAAGCCTAAGAAGATCAGAGTCTGTCCCTATTGCTATGCCAGGGGATACGAGGAAGAGATCAGCACCCGCAGTCAACGTTTTGATCCTGTGCCAGTGCTGGTTAGTTACCTGTGCGAAGAAGGGTGCAAACCCAAGCGGGGTGAACGCCGCCACAACGACCCTGATCCCAAGAAGCGCGCCTTCTTTGAGAAGTACGACCTGGGCAAGCTGCGCGAGATTGAGGCCAGGGAGATCCCTCACTGGTATCCCCCGCACCGCATGATGAACGTCGAGTCCGATACGGAGCCTTGGGGTGACAAGTGGCGCGCAGGGACGAGCAATTTTCGCACCGTGGCCGAGTTGTTCACCAAGCGCAATTTGTGGGCGTTGGCAGCGATTCGAAGACTGGTGAATGGTAATGACACCTTGAAGTTTTGCTTAACTGGAATTCTTGATTACGTATCAAAACGACAACCGGCTTTTGGTGGCGGTGGTGGTATCTCAGGAACTTTCTACTGCCCTCAGATTTATGCAGAAAGGCACGTTTTGATGAGTTATGAGAGAAAATCTAATAAAATTGTTGAGGCAAAATCAGGACTCGTCTACGACTCCCCATTTCTTATTTCAACTCAATCGGCAACCAATCTTGGTTCAATAAGTACCAATAGTGTTGACTATATTTTCACTGACCCTCCTTACGCTGACAAAGTCCAATATGGGGAATTGACATTCCCCATAGAAGCTTGGCTTGATCTAAATACAAGATGGCACAGTGACGAAATCATTGTCAACAGAATACGAGGCAAGACTGATGCGGATTGGGCAGAACTCCTGCGTCAGGCAATGAGCGAATGTTACCGCGTGCTCAAACCTGGTCATTGGCTTTCACTTTGTTATCACGACACCAGTGAGGGCACTTGGCAACTCGTTCAAGACTTGATGACTGAAGTCAGTTTTATTCCAGAGCAATCCGACTCGGCCCTGTTTATTGACACAGATCAAAAAACATACAACCAATTGATGGCCGAAAAAGTCACCCGCCGTGACCTGGTCATCAACTTCCGCAAGCCGCGCCCCGGTGAGCTGATTGCCCAACTTACCCTCTTCGGCGATGAGGATGCCGCCACCTTCGCCGAGAAGGCGCGCATCATCCTGCGCGAGGCCCTGGAAGCCCACCCTGGCAGCCCCGCTGACCGTCTCTACGATGAACTGGTCTCCCGCATGGTGCGCAAGGGTGAATTCGAGCGCCACAACTTTGACGAACTCCTGCATAGCGTAGCCGAGGAGGTGATCACTCCCCCCTCGCAGGGGGGAGCAGGAGGGGGGTCGCGCTGGTATCTGTTGGAGACCGCTGACCAGGTGGACGAGGCCGAGAGCGTCAAGGAGACGGCAGCGGCGGCGCGGTTGGAGGCGTTTATGTGGGAGGGGGAAAGAAACCGGGTTATTCAGAAAGAACCCGGTTTCTCCGGCGGTTTCTTCGCTGGCGAAGGTGTCCACTACTCCGATCTGTTCGAGCAATACCTGCCTGTGCAGGACAAGCCCCGTCGCTTGCTGGCGGACTGGCTGCCGGAGTACTTTTTCAAGACTCCTGAGGGCACCTGGCGACCTCCGGTCAACGACGAAGAGCGGGCCCAGAAAGAGGCGCTGCGCACCAGCGGCACGCTGCGCCGCATCAAGCGTTTTGCCAGGGCGCTGCTGGAGGGCGTCCCCCCGCACGAGCGGGACTGCCCGGCCAACGTCGCCACCGCCGCCGATTGGATCCGCCAGTGCCGGCGGGCTGGGTTGTACGAGTTTGGACGAGTCTTGTACGAGAAGGGTGGGTTCAACTTCGAGGAGCTGGGCGACGAGGGGCAGTTGGAGGTGGAAGAGGATTATCAGATTTGCGTGCGGAGGAGCTAAGAAAGAAACCGGGTTTTCCAGAAAAAACCCGGTTTCTTGGGTGCTCTGAGGAGATCGGTCAAGTGAAAACATCCGATGATAGACTCGAACAGACACCGGCTGGCATCCCCGTGAGCCTGCGACCGTTCTTTCAAGAGTATGTACTAGAAGACCTTGATCCAGAACACAGCGCCTTCACCGTGATTGAACGTACGCTGGCCTGGGGAGATGTACCAGAGTTGCGCTGGCTCTTTGCCCGCTATGGGCCAGAACGGCTGGCCGAATGGGTACGCCAGGCGGGCTGGTATTGCCTGCCCCGGCGACGGCTGCGGTACTGGCTGTGCTTCTTCGAGCTGGCCGACTACCGTCGTGGAGAACGGATATGGCCCCATTAGCCACACCGCACTGGAAGGCCACCACGCCGGGAGCACGAGATTTACTGGCCCTCCTGGGCCGGTTGCCTCTTTTACGCTCGTTCTACCTGGCTGGCGGCACAGCGCTCGCGCTGCGACTGGGCCATCGCATCTCGTTGGACCTGGACCTGGTTGCCAACATTGAGACTTTGGATGACCACCTCCGCCACAGCATAGTGGAGCAACTACGCCAGGGCCATTCGATTGACCTGCTGCAGGATTCAGTGCTGGGCCTGGTTCTGAAAGTGGACGGACAACCCGTGAGATTCTTTAGCTACGGCTATCCACTGCTGGCTCCCACCGACCTGGTGAGCGGGGTTCAGGTCGCTGGCATCCTCGACATCGGCCTCATGAAGCTGGACGCCATCGCAGGTCGAGGTACGCGCAAGGACTTTTACGACCTGTATTTTATCGCTTCTCATACCTCGTTGGACGAGTTGTTCGCCCGCGGCAGCGACAAGTACCCGGGATCGCGTCATTTCGGCATGCGGGTGCTGACCGCGTTGGTCGTTTTCGACATCGCTGACCAGCAAGATGAACCAACCATGCTACAGCCTGTTGAGTGGGAGCAGGTCAAAACATTCTTTACAACCGAAGCGCGCCGATTAGGTCAAGAGTGGTTCGGTCAACACTAGAAACCGGGTAAGAAACCGGGTTTTTCAGAAAAAACCCGGTTTCTCCGCCGACTATGGAGAAACCTTATGAACACACACTTCAAAGACATCTTTGCCGGCAAGGTCGTCAACAAGCGCCTCACCTTCAACACCGGGATGGACGAGTTCCCGCGCTACGTGCTGGAGTACCTGATTGACAACTACTGCGACGAGGAGACCTTCGAGGAGGACTTTGAGCGCGTCAAGCGGAGCCTGCGGGAGAACTTTGTCCACGGGGCAGAGGCCGAGCGTATCCGCTCCTACGTCCGCGAGAACCGGGGGCACACCATCATCGCCACCCTGGAGGTGCGCCTGGTCGAGACCCAGGACAAATACTGGGGCACCATCGGCGCCATCAACGAGAACTTTGTCAACGTTCCGGAAGACCTGGTGAAGCGGTATCCCATGCTTCTGGCTGGAGGAATGTGGGGCACTATCGAACTGACGTATGACGAGACCGAGGTGCACAACAAAAAGATCCGCCCCTTCAAGATAATAGACTTTACCCCTTTCCAAATCTCGATGATTGACGTCAGCGAGTTCGTCGAGAAACGGCAAGAGTTCACCGCAGACGAGTGGATAGACATTCTGATCAACTCGTTTGGCCTCAAGCCAGCCTCGATGACGCGCCGCCAGAAGTTGCTCTACATCAGCCGCGCCGTGCCATTGGTGGAAACCAACCACAACATGATCGAGTTGGGCCCTCGGGAGACAGGCAAGACCTATCTGTACCGCAACGTCTCTTACTATGCCCACGTGCTCTCGGGGGGCAAGGCCACGCCGGCCAGTCTCTTCATCAACCTCAATACGGGTAAAGTCGGCCTCGTTGGTACCCGCGAGGCCGTGGTCTTTGACGAGATTGCCAACACCGACTTTGCCGACCCCAAGGCCACCGTCAGCATCATGCAGGGCTACATGCAGGATGCCAAGTTCAGCCGGGGCAAGAAGGAGATCCTGGCCTTTGGCTCCATCGTCCTGGTGGGCAACCTGGACGTGCAAGGCAGGCTGCCTCACGAAAAGTACTACCATCTCTTCGAACCGCTGCCCAGCTTTATACAGGTGGAAGCACTCATAGACCGGCTGCACTACTACCTGCCTGGCTGGGAGATACCCAAGATCGGGCCGGAGTCTGCCAGCCAGGACTATGGGTTTATCACCGACTACTTGTGCGAGATCATGCACGAACTGCGCCGGGTGGACGGCATAACCAAAGCCCGGGTCAAGAACCGTTTTGAGCTGTTCGATGCGTCCGGTTTGAGTCAGGGTATCACCTCGCGCGACGTGCGCGGCGTGCACAAAACCCTCTCCGGCCTGCTCAAACTGCTCTACCCCCACGGTGAGGTCACCGACGAGCAACTGGAGGAGTTGTTACTGCTGGCGCTAGAGGGCCGCCAGCGCATCCGTAACCAACTGCACCTGATGGCCCCCGGAGAGTACTACCCCGTACAGCTCAGCGCCCGGATGATCCCCTCGGGCAAGGTCATCGCGCCAACCCTCCTGGAGGCCGGCCGCAAACAGCGGGTCGAACTGCCCACCCATCCGCTGGTGGGCGAGGTCATCGGCCTGGCCGTCGCGGGCGAGCAGGGCGTCATCCAGCGCTTCGAGATGCAGGTCACCAAGGGGCATGGGCGGATCGTCCCCCTGGGCTCTATCCAGCGGGTGATGCGCGAGTCCATCGAGGCCGCCGCGCAGTACATCCGCGCCCACTACAAAGAGTTGGACATTGCCGCCGACTGGCACGAGAACTTTGACGTGGCTGTGCTGGCGACCATGATGGGGGTTCCCAAGGAAGGTCCCTCAGCGGGCATCACTATCGTCACAGGCATCGTGTCGGCGCTCAGGAACGTGCCTGTGCGTCACGACATCGCCATGACCGGCGAGATCACCATTATGGGCAAGGTGCTCGGCGTGGGCTCCATCCAGGCCAAGCTGCTGGCTGCCATCGAGGCTGGAGTCAAGACCCTGGTCCTGCCGGCGGAGAACGAGCAGGACGTGCGCTTTCTGCCCGACTATATGCAGGATAAGGTTGAACTGGTCTATGTGAGGGAGATCCAAGAAGTATTGAACGCTGCACTGGTTAGTCGCGATTGATCAACGAGCGAGTCTTGATTGCAGAGAAAAGACGGCGTTCCCTTGCCCCCCTGCCCTTCCTATGTTATACTCTTCCCTCGGAGCGAACGATGTCCACCACCATTACCCGCCGTGACGCGCTTAAACTGATCGCCGCGACCACCGCGGCAGCGGCGCTCTCGCCTGTCTTCCACGCCCGCGCCCGTTATCCTGTCCTGTCAGAACTCAGACAGGGCGAGGACATCTCCACCTGGGTCTGGATGGGCCGGGCGATCCACACCGTCGCCTTTTACGACCAACCGGCCACCTCCGCCGCACGGCTGGACACCCGCTCTCGCGACCAGTCCTTCCTCATCACGGGCGAGGTGCGCGCTCCCTTCAGTGCCCACAATGACCTGTGGTACGAGACCCCATTGGGCTACGTCCACTCCGCCTGGGTGCTCCCGGTGCGCGTATATCCCCCCCAGCCCCTCATCCGCGACGTCGGCGAATGGGGCTTCTGGGGCGAGGTCTCCCAGCCCTTCACCGACGCCCGCGCCGAGCCCCACCCCCAGGCCAGGAAGGCCTACCGCTTCTACGGCAGCACCGTCTACCACGTCGTGGATGCGTTTGAGGACGAGCAGGGTGCCGGCTGGTACAAAATCTTCGACGAACTGCCGCCGACGAGTCACCAGTGGGTATTGGCGCGAGACATACATCGTATCCCCCGCGCCGAGATGACACCTATCAACCCATTCGTCGGCGAAAAACGCATCGAGGTGGACCTGAGCAAACAGCGGCTGACTTGCTACGAGGGGCAACGGATCGTGTTCACCACGCTCGTCGCCTCCGGCGTGGGATGGGCACAACTGGGGGATGGCGCAAAGTTTGACTTAGCCACGCATACAGGAGAAACGCACGTGCTGCTCAAGCAGCCCTCGCGCCACATGAGCAACCGTCCGCAGAAACCAGATGACCCAGCACCACCGGTGGAGATCTTCGACCTGCCGGGCATCCCCTGGAACACCTTCTTCGACCTGAGCGGGACCGCCATTCACGGCACCTACTGGCACAACGACTTCGGCATGCGGCGCAGCCACGGCTGCCTGAACGTCACGACCACTGCTGCCCGCTGGATCTACCACTGGACCTACCCCATCGGCGGCTACGAGGACGACTTCATCCAGAGCAACAGCCGGGTTGGCACGCCGATCAACATCTTCTAAGGGAGTAAGGAGTAGGGAGTAGGGAGTAGGAAGTACGGGGAGGATTCTGCATTTTCGGCAGTCGGAAGTTTGGCAGGAATCCTGCAGGCTGGCGCTGACGGTGTACCAGGTCACGAAAGGATTTCCTGGCGACGAGTGGAGTGGCCTGGCAACAGCCCTGCCCCACGACCATGACCGCGGAACATCAATCGGTGAAGGCAAACGTCTCCCACACCTGGCGCAGGAGCGATGGAACGGTCTCGCGGCCCAGCGCCCGCACCCGTAGCACGTACAGCCAGTGATCAGCCGCTTGCACCACCAGCGCCTCGGCCGGACCACCCTCCGATTCGGGCCAGTCTTCATAGAATAGAAACGCCGTCTGGCCCCCCCACTCCCTCTCCTCGACGTTCAACACACGCGGCGGTTCATCCAGACCGTAAGTCGCCTCCAGCATCACGACCGCGTTGTTGAGCAGCAACGGCTCGACCGGACCAGGCGCCCACCACAGTGCCACATCGCCGTCTCCGTAGCGCCACACGCGCCCTCCGGCCCACTGGTCCCCCTGGGCCACTGCTTCCACAAAGTCCCGTGGCACGCGCATGTCCACCCCAGCGGGCAGGACACTGGTCAGGTTACGGAAACGAATAGGGGATGGCTGGAAAAGCAACTTCCGCTCCCCTTCAACCTCCAGATCGGATTGCACGTACAGCACCAGCCGCCAGTCTCCCTCCAGCGGTTCGAGCGGCAGTCGCAACATCTCATCGGCAGTGTACAGGTCTCCCCCCCGTGGCAACAGGTCGAACAGTCCGTAAGGCCGGTTTTTGGGGTTCAGCACGGTGGCGCGGACGGTCGCCGTCGCGCTGATGCCCGCTGGTGGCACCAGTTCCACCTCAATGGGCACCGGCTGCAGGGCCGAGGCTCGCGCAGGCCAGCGGATGGTCAGCACCATCGGTGGGATCGGGGTGGCGGTCGGAGTCGGGGTCGGGGAAGGGGTCGGCGTGGGCGACGGAGTGCGCGTGGGCGTAGTAGTTACTGGAGGCGGCGTGGCCGGCGCGCAGGCTGCCAACAGCGCCAGGATGAGGCACAGGCAGCAGATTGCGGATTGCAGGTTGTTGGGGATACGAAGTTTGCTTGGCATGATGGTATAGTAACATAGAGTGGACGAAAGGACAACACCGGATCTAGACAACAACGGGTCTTGATGGGCGAACGAAGGCGGGGCTATTCTCAGCAGAGACCCACGCCAGTTGACGCTCCCTCCAGGCTATGATACAATCACTAGAGTGACACAGCCACAGAAGGACTTGCTTCGTCGCCCTATCGCCTGGTCCCGCCGGCACCCCCTCGCCGCGTTGGCTCTCCTCGGCGCGGCAAGTGAGGTCATCTACCTGGCCTACGCCCTTCTATATCCTCTGACCGTCTATGGCCACGCCGGCCGTCCTTTTGATCTGGAGCAACTTTCTCGCACGCGCCCCTGGGCCGCCTACATCTACGCCCTGGGACTGATCGCGCTCTTCGCTTTCTTCTGGGCATCGCTGCGCATCGCCCAGCGGGTGCATGTCCCGCTGCGGCTGATCGCCGCCTTCGGGCTGCTGTTCGGCCTCACCCTCGTCTGGCTCTACCCGGTCACCGCGACCGACCTGTTCCAATACGTGCTCCAGGCCCGCGTGCGCGTCGTCCACGGCGCAAGCCCGCTGGTCGTCCCTCCCAACCGCTTTCCCGATGACCCGCTGCTCCCCTTCGCGGGTGAGTGGGCCGGGAACCTTGCCCCCTACGGCCCGGCCTGGGAACTGCTGGCCGAGGGCATCCTTTGGCTGGGACCCCGCGACGCTGTGGGCGGTGCACTGGCCTACAAGGGAGTGGCGCTGTTGGCCTATCTGGCCTGCGTGGGGCTGTTGTGGTGGGGAACGAACGGGGACACACACGCGTTGCTGCTGTTCGCCTGGAACCCACTGGTGTTGCTGGAGGGGCTGGGCAACGGTCACAACGATCTGCTGATGCTGGTCTGGATGCTGCTGGCGCTCCTGCTCTGGGAACGACGGCGGATGTGGGCGCCAGCGGTGGTAGCGCTCACGTTGGCCGTGCTGACCAAGGCTTCGGCAGCACTCCTGGCCCCACTGCTGATGGTCGCCATCCTGCGCAGCCAGCGGGGATGGCAGCGACGGATGGAGGTACTGATGAGCGCGGGCGCACTGGCACTGGGGTTGGCGTTGCTGGCCTACCTGCCTATCTGGCCGCCGTGGGAAAGCATAACAAGCGTGCTCGAACAACTCTCGCGCCACTACACCTATACCATCGCCGCGCTCCTGCGCATGATCCTGCGGGAGTTCATCCCCAACCAATTGGCAATGGCCATTCCCCGCACGACCGGGAGGGTCATCTTCGCTGTCCTGTATCTCTGGACACTGGCGCGGGTGTGGCGACACCGGTTGTGCCTGGCAGAAGCCGGCTTTTTGGCCTACTTCGTTTACCTGCTCACGAGCACCAGTTACCGCATCTGGTACCCTCTCTGGCTGGTGCCACTGGCGGCGCTGCACCTTACACCCCGCACTCGCTCACGCACCTTCCTATTCTGCCTGACCTCGGAGTTGTCCATTCTAATGTTCTATCTGGCCTGGCGCTGGTGGTTCAACGGCCAGGTGTTCCCCAAGGCAGACTGGCTCACCATGCACATCCTTACCGTCCCCTGGCAGTTCGGCCTGCCGCTGCTCCTTCCCCTCTGGCAGCGGCGGCGTTGGACAGCCAACCAAAAGTAGGGTATACTCTGTACCTGTTGCGAACGGAGGAACGATGGGCAAAGAATTCGCTGGCCGGGGCAAAGTGGCGATTCTCAAGACCAGGCCGGAGACGGTGTTGGAGGACTACGTCCGTCTGATGGAACTGGCGGGCTTCCGGGAGGCATTGCCCCAGGACAAAGAAACTATCCTGAAAATCAACATCTCCTGGCAGACCTGGTACCCGGCCTGCTCGACCGCCCCCTGGCAACTGGAGGGAGTGATCCGGGCATTGCAGGATGCCGGGTACGAGAACCTGATCGCCGGTCACAACGACACCGTCGTCGTGAACGCTTATGTGGGCGAAAAGAACAACAAGCACAAATACGTCACCGATAAATACGGCCTGCGCAACGTCCACCTCTATGAGCCAGAGTACAACTGGGTGCGCTACGAGCCTAAACAGCCTTTCCTGGTACTGGACCAGGTCTACCCTGAGGGAGTATATATCCCCGAGTTCCTCATCGGGCGCAACATCATCCAGTTGCCGACAGTGAAAACCCACGTCTTTACCACCATCACCGGCGCGATGAAGAACGCTTTCGGCGGACTGCTGGGGCAAAAGCGCCATTGGACCCATTCAGTCATCCACGAGACTGTGGTGGACTTGTTGATGATCCAGCAGGACATCCACCCCGGCCTCTTCGCCGTGATGGACGGCACCTTCGCCGGAGACGGCCCAGGCCCCCGCGCGATGCGCTGGCACGAGAAGGACATCATCCTGGCCTCCGCCGACCAGGTCGCAATTGACGCCATCTCCGCCAAACTGCAAGGCTTCGACCCCCTCTCTATCCCCTTCATCCGCACCGCGCACGAGATGGGGTTGGGCGTGGGCGACCCTGACCAGATTGAGATCGTGGGCCAGGATCGGGACTGGGTGATGGCCCAGAACTGGCGCTTCGTTCAAGAGGACACCTTCGCCAGCCGAGGGCAGAAACTGATCTACCACGGCTGGCTCCACCCGCTGGAGCCACTGCTGCTGCGGACACCGTTGGTGCCCTGGTCTTACTTCGCCAGCAACTTCTACCACAACGTCTACTGGTACCCCTTCGTGGGACGCAAACGGGTAGAAGCGGCGCTGGAGGCCAAGTGGGGCCGCCTGTTCAGCGCATACGGGGCTGATGCCGGGCTGCGCGGCGCGGTGATGCCGGGGATGGAACCGAAAACGGTCGCCCTTACCGCTGCTGGCCTGGGCCTGCTGACCGCTGCTCTCGGTGCAGGCGCGTGGTGGTTCCTGCGCCAGCGTAAGGAGGATGAGTAGAGGCGAACCCTTGTGGTCACCCATCTGGGGCAGGCACAAGACCTGCCCCTACCACAGTTTATTGAAAGGATACGGGATAAGTAATGATCAGCAAAGCAGAACTAGGCGCACTGTTCGGCGGACTGCGCACGGCGGTGACTATCGCCGGCGAGGAGTACCGCATCGTCTTCATGAATGACCTGGCCATCGAGCACTATGCCACCAGGGGAGGCGAGGCGCTGGTCGGCACCAACCTGCTGGACTGCCACAACACCGACTCACAGGCCAGTCTCCGCCAGATGTACGCCCGCTACCGCGCCGGCGACCTGACCCCCACCCGCTATCACACAGACAAGGGAAACGGCCTGGGAAAAAGCATCGTCTTCATTCCCCTGGCAGTCAAAGACCAGTTCCGAGGCGTCGCGGAACTGATCTGGAACGAACGCTCGGACCTCGTATTCGAAGAGTAAAACAAAACACACGCATCACGTTTGACGTTTCACGTTTGACGTTTTCACGTTTCACACACCAAGGAGGTCCCAATGCACCGCGTTCGCAACTTTGTCTCCGACCGTATCACCGCTGTCCCCCCATCCGGCATCCGTCGTTTCTTCGACATCGCGGCCACGATGGAGGGCGTGATCAGCCTGGGCATCGGCGAGCCTGACTTCGACACCCCCAAGCCTATCCTGCAGGCGGGCATCGAGGCATTGAAGAGGGGAGAGACCCACTACTCCTCCAACTCCGGCCTGATGGAATTGCGCCGCGCTATCGCCGAGCACCTGGACCGGATGTACGGCCAGACCTACAACCCGGCCAGCGAGATACTGGTCACCGTCGGCGTCTCCGAGGCGCTCTACCTGGCCTTCGCCGCCACGCTCGACCCTGGCGACGAAGTCATCGTCCCCCACCCTTGTTTCGTCTCCTACGCGCCGGAGGTCATCTTCGCCGGGGGCAAGCCAGTCATCATACCGACGACGGTCGAGGACGATTTCCAGGTGACGGCCGAGGCCATCACAGCCGCCATCACCCCCCGCACGAAGGCGCTGCTGATCGGCTACCCCAACAACCCCACCGGTGCGGTGATGAGCCGCGAGAATCTCAACGAGATCGCCGCCATCGCCAAACAGAACGATCTGCTGGTCATCTCCGACGAGATCTACGACCGGCTGGTCTACGGCGTGGAGCACGTCTGCTTCCCCAGCCTGCCGGGGATGTACAGCCGCACAGTGCTGCTACAGGGCTTCTCCAAGTCGTACGCGATGACCGGCTGGCGCATCGGGTACATCGCCGCCCCGGCTGAGATACTGGGCATGATGCGCAAAGTGCACCAGTACACGATCATGAGCGCGCCGACCGTCTCGCAATACGCAGCCCTGGCGGCTCTGCGTGAGGGGGAGCCCTACGTGCAGGAGATGGTGGCCAAATACGACCGGCGCCGCCGCCTCATCGTGGACGGGCTGAACGAGATTGGACTGAAGTGCTTCGAGCCCCAGGGTGCCTTCTACGCCTTCCCCTCCATCGAGGTGACAGGGATGGATGGGAACGAGTTCGCCGAGACGCTGCTGCACGAGGAGAAGGTGGCGCTGATACCCGGCAGTGCCTTCGGAGAGGCTGGGAAGGGCTACGTGCGCTGCTCCTACGCTACCGCCTACGAGAAGATCGAGGAGGCATTGGAGCGACTGCACCGGTTCGTGAGAAGGCACGGTTGAGTGTGGGGGTGTGGGAGTATGGAAGCGGGCGGCAAGCGCTCGCGGGCATTTGCGGCTTGGCAAATAGATGCTATAATCTGTATTTATTGAACGCATCTGGTCAAGATGCGGACTTCCAGGTGTAACCACACTACACCGACAAGCGAAGTCCTAGGATCCATAGGGAAAGGAGGTGCAACGCGAAATAAGATATACTAACTTCCCCGTTTTCCGTACAATCAATAGGTCCCGCTAGTTTCATTCACTAAGGAGGAGACAACCATGTTCAAGAAAGTCACGCTTATAGTCTTAGCCTTGATCGTAACTGTCCCTGTTCTCACCAGTTGTGGCGGTGCAGGAGCACAGACGATCAAGATCGGGCTTGATGTGCCAATGACGGGCGACATCGCTTACGTTGGCACCCAATCCAAACGCGCAGCCGAGATGATGGTCGCGGATATCAACGACGCTGGCGGCCTGGATGTCGGCGGCAAGAAGTACACGATTGAGTTGATCGTAGAGGACAACGAATCGAAGGCCGAATCGGCCACGGCGGCAGCGACCAAGTTGATCGCCCAGGACATGGTGCTGGCGATCGTCGGCCCGCAGTCCAGCAAGCAGGCCGTGCCCACTGGCGAGGTGTGCAACGAGAACGAGACCCCCATGGTCAGTCCCTGGTCCACCAACCCCAACACCACGCTGGACCGGCCCTGGGTCTTCCGCGGCTGCTTCCTCGACCCCTTCCAGGGGCCGGTGGCAGCTAACTTCGCGACCGACGATCTCGGCTTTACCAAGGCAGCCGTACTGTACGACGTGGCCTCCGACTACCCCAAAGGGTTGGCTGAATTCTTCACGGCGGCCTGGGAGGACCTCCACGGGGCGGGCTCGGTGGTGGCCTACGAGAGCTTCACCACCGGCGACACGGACTTTAGCGCCCAGTTGACCAAGATCAAGGGCACGGGCGCCGAATTCCTCTTCACACCCCAGTACTACAACGAGGTCCCCCTGATCGTCAAACAAGCGCGAGAGTTGGGGCTGGACTTCCCCATCCTCGGTTCTGACTCCTGGGGCGACCCCAAGACGCTGGAACTGTGCGGCGACGCCTGCGAGGGGCTGTACTTCAGCACCCACTACGCCGCCGAGGGCGCGACGGGAGCCACAAAGGAGTTCATTGACCGGTATACGAACGACTATGGCGAGATCCCCGGCGACGTGGCCGCCCTGACCTGGGACGCGATGGGCCTCGTGATACAGGCCATCAAGGACACCGGTGGCCTGAGTGGCGATCTGGCCAAGGATCGAGCGGCCGTGAGGGACGCACTGGGCCAGATCAAGAACTTTGACGGCATCACGGGTCAGATGACCTTCACCCCAGAGGGTGATCCCATCAAGTGTGCGGTCCTCGTCCAGATCAAGGGCGGAGCCTTCACTTTCTATAAGCAGGTCTGTCCGTAAGAACGGACACCTCCCCTCGACAGCCCTTTACTTCTCCCAACTTTGATTGGAGAGGGGATAGTTTAGAGAGGGGCCTTGTAGTTCAGGCCCCTCTCTTTCTAGCACCAGAAAATGGTGGCTGACCACTTACCAAGGAGATACACATGGCACTAGCCACTTTCCTTCAGCACGTGCTCAACGCCTTGCAGTGGGGTAGTTTTTATGCTCTAATTGCCTTGGGCTACACGATGGTCTACGGCGTGTTGCTGCTGATCAACTTTGCCCACGGCGACATTTTTATGGTCGGCGCCTACGTCGGGTTCTTCATCGCTGCCTTCCTGCTGGGTCTGGGAACTGGCATACCGGCGTGGATCATCCTGGCAGTGACCATTGTAGGCTCGATGGCCCTGACAGCAGGAGTAGGCGTGACGATCGAACGGGTAGCCTACCGGCCTCTGAGGGAGCGAGGCGCCCACCGCCTGTACCTGGTTATCACCGCCCTGATGATCGGTCTCTTTCTGGAGTATCTAAACCTGTCCACGTTGGGTGCTGCCGACCGTGGGTTCCCCGAACTCATCCCGACCAAAATATACTCAGTGGGAGGCGTGAGTTTTACCAACGTCAAACTCATCGTCATCGGGCTGTCTATCGTGGTGATGGTCGGCCTGGAGTTATTCTTGCGCCGCACCAAATGGGGTATGGCGATGCGAGCCATCTCCTACGACAAGATCGCCGTGCCTCTGATGGGCGTGCCGGTAAACGCCATCATCACAGTCACCTTCATCATCGGTTCCTCGTTGGCAGCGCTGGCCGGCATCATGTACGGCTCGGCCTATCACGTCATCAGTTTTGACATGGGCATTATCATTGGCTGGAAAGCCTTCATTGCCGCCGTAGTAGGTGGGATCGGGGAAGTCAGAGGCGCTATGGTGGGCGGGTTCCTCCTGGCGTTCATTGAGATTTTCGTCGTCGCCCTGGGCAGCGTCCCCGGCTTCGAGTGGCTGTCCTCCACCTATCGTGACCTCGTATCCTTCACCGTTCTGCTGGTGATCCTGACCATCAAGCCAACTGGCATCTTCGGCGTGGCTAGAAGACAGAAGGTCTAGCGGCCTGATACGATGAGACCGCACCAGTTATTAGATGAACAGAGGAGAAGACGAAGATTATGAGAAAATACTACCTACCTCTGGCTGTTCTATTTCTCTTCGTGGTGGCCATAGGTGGCTCCTGGTTGCGTATCTTCAACGACTACTGGCAACTCGTCCTGCTGTTTATGGGCATCAACATCATCCTGACAGTCAGCCTGAACCTGATCAACGGCTACATGGGGGAGTTCTCCTGCGGGCACGCCGGCTTCATGGCCGTGGGGGCCTACGTGACCAGCATCCTGACCGTCTGGCTGTTCGCCGATGACAAAGTGTTCGGCCCGCCCGTCCTTCCCGCCGGCTGGGCCATCCCGCTGTTCCCCGTGGCCCTGGTCATCGGCGCTATCGCCGCCTCTCTGATAGGGTTGCTGGTGGCCATCCCCTCCTTCCGAACCCGGGGCGACTACCTGGCCATCATCACGCTGGCCGTCAATTACATCATCAAGAGCGGTATCGAGAACATGGAGGTCATCGGCGGACCCCGGGGCTTTGTGGGCATGAAGCGGGTGATGAATGGCATGGGCGACGTCTTCGACGTGCCGTGGCTCCTCATCTGGACGTTCATCGGGATGCTCGTCACAATCCTCATCATCCGCAACTTTACGTCCTCCACTTTGGGCAAAGGTGTGGAAGCCATTCGCGAGGACGAGATCGCGGCCGAATTGATGAGCGTCAACACCAAGCGTGTCAAAGTCACCGCCTTCATGCTGTCGTGCGGGCTGGCCGGGCTGGCCGGCGGCCTGTTCGCCCACGGGCCCGGCGGGTACATCAACCCAGGGACGTTCACTATCCTCAAGTCCACCGAGGTTATGGTCATGGTCTACCTGGGTGGGATGGGTTCTATCAGTGGCTCCATCATCAGCGCCATCGGCTTTACCTTGCTGCTGGAACTCCTGCGGCCCCTGGGGGTGTTCAAGTGGGTGCTCATCCCTCTGCTGCTCGTGGTGATGATGCTGCGCCGTCCCTCCGGCATTATGGGCAGCAAGGAACTAGGCGATGTCTTCCCCAGGTTGCGCAAGATTTTCGGTTCCGAGGAGGAAAGTTATGTCCTTGCTTCAGATTAAGGATCTGACCCACTTTTTCGGTGGGCTGCGGGCCGTCTACGATTACAACCTCAACATGGAAGAAGGTGAGTTGGTTGGCCTGATCGGCCCCAACGGAGCCGGCAAGACGACAATCTTTAACCTGGTCACCGGGGCATACAAACCGACCGAGGGTCAGGTACGGCTCAATGGCGACAACATGGTCGGCCTGCAACCCCATCAGATCACGACCAAAGGGGTCGCGCGCACTTTCCAGACCATCCGGTTGTGGAACGAACTGACGGTACTGGACAACATCCGCATCGCCCACGCCTCTCGCGTCAAGTACAACCTGCTGGATTCGATCCTACACGGCCAGCGGTATCGGAAAGAGGAGAAAGAGATCGAAGAGCAGGCGCTGGAACTGCTGGCGGTGTTCGGCCTGGAGGGGCACGCACAAGAGGCAGCCAAGAACCTGCCGTATGGCGCACAGCGACGGGTGGAGATCGCCCGGGCGCTGGCCACTGAGCCGAGAGTGCTTCTGCTCGACGAGCCGGCGGCCGGAATGAACCCCGGCGAGATCGGGGAACTGATGGCTCTCATCCAGCAGATCCGCCAGGACTTTGGCCTGACCATCTGGATCATTGAGCACCAGATGCGGGTCATCATGAACATCTGCGAGCGGATCAAGGTGATTGACTTCGGGGAGACTATCGCCGAGGGCACACCGGTGGAGATCCAAAATAACCCCAGGGTGATCGAGGCTTATCTGGGCGAGGAGGTGTTCTGATGCTGGCAGAACACGGATTCCAGGACATCAACGGATTAAACACCTGGGCAAGGAGGCGTTTTAATGCTGCTTGAGGTGAAGGATCTGCGAGTGAATTACGGCAACATCAAGGCGCTGCACGGCATCTCCTTCCACGTGGACGAAGGGGAGATTGTGACCCTCATCGGGGCCAACGGCGCCGGCAAGTCCACCACGCTGATGACCATCTCCCGCCAGATACCCTACGTGGCGGAACTAGGAGGGAAGGTCGTGGACGGGAGTATCACGTACCAGGGGGAAAACCTCCTTCAGTACCAGCCCCACCAGGTGGTGAGCAAGTTCGGCATCGCTCAGGTGCCGGAAGGACGCCGTATCTTCGGCAACCTGACGGTGCTGGAAAATCTCCGACTGGCGACCTACGCCCGCAAGGACAAGGCCCAGATCCAAAAAGACCTCAAGCAGGTGTTCGAGATCTTTCCCCGGCTGGAGGAACGCAAGCAGCAACGTGGTGAGACCTTGAGCGGAGGTGAGCAGCAGATGCTGGCCGTGGGCCGGGCACTGATGACCCGGGGCCGGCTGATGCTCCTGGATGAGCCTTCGATGGGCCTGGCCCCCGTCCTGGTGCGGGATATTTTCAACACCATCAAGGAGATCAACGCGCAGGGCACGACTATCCTGCTGGTGGAGCAGAACGCGAATATGGCCCTCAAGTTGGCCAGCCGTGGCTACGTACTGGAGACGGGGGACATTGTCCTGGAAGGAACGTCGGCGGAACTGGCCGCCAATCCAGAGGTGAAGAAGGCTTACCTGGGCGGGTGAGCGTAGAACAAGATGCCACCTTGCCCCACCAGGATGCAAGAGAGCCCCCTCGTCTTAGGCAGGGGGCTTTTGCCTATCCGTTAATCCTACCAATCTGTGTTCTTGAGGAGCAAGCATGGAACTAGACGTTCTAGCCTGGGCAGAGATTGACCTGGACGCCATCGCCTTCAACGCCACCGGCCTGAAGGCCCGCGCCGGAGGGAAAGCGGAGTTGATGGTCACCGTCAAGGCCAATGGCTATGGCCACGGGGCTGCACCCGTGGCACGGGCGGCGCTGGAGGGCGGTGCCACCCGCCTGGCAGTGCACCGCACCCTGGAGGGCGTGCAACTGCGCCAGGCGGGCATCACCGCGCCCATTCTCATCATGGGGTATACTCTGCCCGTCGAGTCGGAGCGTCTCGTGCACTGGGACCTGACCCCGACGGTCAACAGCAAGCCCCAGGCCGAATCGCTGTCGGCGGAGGCGGTGGCCGCAGGCAAACCACTGCCCGTCCACGTCAAAGTGGACACCGGTATGGGCCGCTATGGCCTGCTGCCCAGCGAAGTGCTCGATTTCGCGCGCTTCCTGAGCAACCTGCCGGGCCTGGTACTGGAGGGACTATACACCCACCACGCCGTGGCCGACCTAGCCGACAAGACCTTCACCCGCCATCAGTTCAGCATCTACGTGGACGTAGTGAAGAGGTTGAAGGAAGCAGGCTTCACGTTTTCCCTCAAACACGTGTCCAACAGCGCCACTACCCTCGATCTGCCGGAGATGGCGCTGGACATGGTGCGCTGCGGCATCGCCCTGTATGGATTGTCTCCCTCTGACAAAGTGGAGCCGGCCATTCCACTGCGCCCGGCCCTGACACTCAAGAGCCGGGTGGCCCGCGTGCGCACGCTGCCCACCGGAGCCAGCATCAGTTACGGTCGGACGTACATCACCAACGAGCCCACGCGTGTGGCTCTCATCCCCGTCGGCTACGGTGATGGCTACCATCGTATTCTTTCCAACCGGGGCGCGGTACTGATTCACGGGCGGCGGGCACCCATCGTCGGGCGTGTGTGTATGGACCAGTTCGTCGTAGATGTCAGCCATATCCCCGCCGTTCAGTTGCACGACGAGGTAGTGCTGATAGGACGGCAAGGGAAGGAGCACATCCCGGCCGAGGAGGTCGCCCGCTGGGCCGAGACGATCAACTACGAGGTTACTACCGGCTTGTTGCCACGGGTCGCGCGCATCTATCTGAGGGCAGGAGAGGAAGTGGAGCGGACAACCCTGTAGAGGCGATACGCTGCCTTGACGCACGTAGCAATATGAGTATAATGTAACTGTCAGTATGCCATTCCAGCACATTCACACTGCCGCATCCTGGCTTTGGATACGGTAACAGTGCCTTTCACAGTCTCCCAAACCACAGACATCTGCCACAAACGCCGGTGCTCGGCTGATACAGTTCAACGCGATAGAGCAATCCGCTGTACAAAAGGCGTAGGTCTGGCCCCCTACCCCATTTCGCACCAGACACCAAAAAGGAAAGGAGGTGAAGCACCGGGAATCTCCAATTGGATCCGTCGATCGTGCATAGCCATACTATAACAGGAGGAGAACTGTGAATCGCAAACTATCTACACTGCTAGTCGTCTTGTTAACCTTGAGCATCGTGCTCACCGCCTGCGGGCCAGCCGAATGCCCCCCGTGTCCCGAGGTGGCCGAGTGCCCCGAATGTGCTCCATGCCCCGAGGTGTCTGCAGCGGGCGGGGAGCGTTTGCAGATCGTCTTGGATCGAGGCAAGGTCGTCTGCGGTAGCCGCACCGATCTGCTCGGCTTTGGCTACCTGGATGCGGACGGTAAGAACATCGGCTTTGATATTGACTTCTGCCGGGCTGTGGCTGTCGCCATCTTCAACGACCCGGACGCGGTCGAGTTCGTGCCGTTGACAGCGGCAGAGCGTGGCCCGGCCCTGCAGACCGCTGAGGTAGACCTGCTGGCCCGCAACTGCACCTGGACCTCCACCCGCGATGCGCAGTGGGGCAACTTCACGGTCGTCTTGTTCTACGACGGCCAGGGGATGCTGGTGCGCAAGGACAGTGGCGCCACCACGCTGGAGGACCTGGACGGTGCGACCGTCTGCGTGACCACCGGCACCACCACCGAGTTGAACCTGGCCGACAATTTCCGAGGGCGCGGCCTGGAGTTCACGGCGGTAACGTTCGAGGACACCGCCTCCGTGTACAACGCCTACGAAGAGGGCCGCTGCGACGCGGCCACCAGCGACAAGTCGCAGTTGGCGGCCGTCCGGGAGGGCTTTGCCAATCCCGACGACCACATGGTTATGGACGTCACCATGTCCAAGGAGCCCCTGACGCCGGCCGTCCCCACGGGCGACGATCAGTGGTTCGACCTGGTCAAGGCCGTGGCGTACGTCCTGATCAACGCCGAGGAACTGGGCATCACCTCGCAGAACGTGGACGAGATGATGGGCAGCGACAACCCTTCCATCAAGCGTCTGCTGGGCGTGGAAGGCGAGTTTGGCCAGGCCGACCTGGGCCTGAGCGCCGATTTTGCTGCCAATGTGATCCGCACCGTCGGCAACTATGGTGAGATCTATGATCGGTACATGGGACCCAACGGGGATGCCTTTACCCTCCCCCGTGGCCCCAACAAACTGTGGAGCGATGGCGGCTTGATCTACGCGCCGCCTCTTCGCTAATCGAGTCTATCGAGTCTGGGAGCATAGGGACCAGGTTCCTTTAAGGGACCTGGTCCCTTAGAAGGGATAAGGATGAGTCAAGACTCCCACATTCAAGTCATCACCAGAAGCAGCATTCCCCTCTGGCGCGACGAGCGGGTTATCCAAGGAGTTGCCCAGGTCGTCTCTGCGGCCCTCGTGATTGGTTTTCTGATTTTCTTTGTCAGCAACGTGCTCCAGGCGGCCCACTACAGAGGGTTGAGCCTGGGATACAACTTTGTGGATGAAGCGGCCGGGTTTCCCCTGGCAGAGTCGGTGATCCCGTACGATCCCTCCAAGTCCTTCGGCTATGCCTTCCTGGTCGGTATCCTGAATACGATCAAAGCGGCGCTGGTGGGTATCGTTGCGGCAACAGCACTGGGAACAGTGGCCGCCCTGGCCCGGCTCTCCTCCAACTGGTTGGTCAGCAAGATCGCCAGTGTCTATATCGAGATCGTCCGCAACATCCCCCTCTTGGTTCAACTTTTTATATGGTACTTTGCCGTCTTTCAAAGCCTGCCGTTCGTGCAGGAGAGTATCCAGTGGCCTGGTCCCATCTATCTCAGCCAGCGTGGCCTCTACCTGCCGTCCCCGGTGCCGACCTCGACTTTTGGCACCTGGGTCGTTTTTGTGGCAGTGGGAATCATCGTGGCCGGCATCTTGCGTTTCGTGCTGGGTCGTTATCAACTGAAGACAGGGCGCACGACCTACCCTGTGGCGATGGCGGCCGTCGTGTTGCTGGCCTTGCCCACCGTGGGCTGGTTCCTGGTCAGCGAGAACCCATTGGTGAGGGAGGTGCCGATCCTGGGCAAGTTCAACTTTGAAGGGGGCATGCAACTCACGACCGAGTACGCTGCCGTGTTGACCGGGCTGGTGGTCTACACCGGAGCCTTTATCGCCGAAGTAGTGCGCGCTGGCATTCTGGCGGTTGACCGGGGTCAGTTCGAGGCAGCGCGGGCAGTCGGGCTTAGCCAGATGCAAGTCTTGCGCCTGGTGGTCTTTCCCCAGGCGATGCGAGTCATCACCCCGCCGCTGATCAGCCAATACCTGAACCTGACCAAGAACTCGAGCCTGGCCGTAGCGGTCGGCTATCCCGACCTGTTTTTCGTGGGACGAACAATGATTAACCAGGCCGGCCGGGCGGTCCCCGTCTTTATGATGGTGATGGCCGTTTACCTCTTTACCAGCCTGACCACATCAATTCTGATGAACATCTATAACCGTCGCATTCAAATAGTGGAGCGATGATACTCACCTGCTCCCGCCGGACTTTCAAATCCGGCGGCTGTGGCCTGGATTTGGCAACCCAGGCCGAGCGACTGGGTAGTTACGTGGAGCGATAATATGAGCACAACTTTGACCGTCGTGCGACCGCCGTCCCCTCCGGGACTCGTTCGTTGGCTCCAAAAGAACCTGTTCAGCACATGGTACAACACGTTACTCACCGTCTTGGCAGCAGTGCTCGTCTTCTCTGTCTTGCGGGGCGTTTTGGGTTGGATCTTTTTCACGGCCAATTGGGCGCCGGTTACAAATAGCCTGAAACTGTTTGCAGTGGGGCAATACCCACCGGATCAACTGTGGCGCGTGGGAACCATTGTGCTTATGGTTTCCTTTCTCTTGGGTCTCAGTTGGTGCGTATGGGGCGGCACGGTGCGCACCTTTGCCCTGACCATGGCCGTGGCCTTCGGTGCCCTGGCTCTACTGCCGATCAGCATGGGGCTGAGTCTGCGGCTTGCGTTCCTGGCCAATCCGGTACTGATCTTCACCGGCTATCAGGTGGGACGCACCCTCATCGGCAAATCCCGTTGGGTGGCGCTGGGTTGGCTGCTCTCATTTGCTCTGACTATCATTTTATTGACCGGGATTGAAGGCGTAGACTGGCTACCCCAGGTAGGGACAGGGTTGTGGGGGGGGCTACTTTTGACCTTCCTGCTGGCACTGATCGGCATCGTGGCCTCGTTCCCCATCGGCGTTTCGCTGGCCCTGGGACGACAGAGTTCGCTGCCGGTGCTCAAGGCCTTTTGCGTCCTGTTCATCGAGATTGTCCGGGGTGTGCCCCTGGTGACGATTCTGTTCATGGCATCTATCATCCTGCCTCTCTTTTTGCCCAGGGGCGTGCGCATTGACCGTGTGCTACGAGCCATGATAGGGATGACTCTCTTTGCGGCTGCTTACATGGCCGAGAACGTGCGCGGCGGATTGCAGGCCATTCCACTAGGACAGATCGAGGCGGCCAAAGCGGTGGGGCTCAATGGCTTTCAGACGATGGCGCTGATCGTACTGCCACAGGCGCTGAGGTTGGTCATTCCCGCTATCGTGGGCCAGTTCATCGCCCTCTTCATGGACACCACCCTGGCCATCATCGTGGGGCTCATGGAACTGCTCGCCGTGGGCAAGGCCGTTCTGGAGATCAACGTGGAATGGAAGCTCCTGAACATGGAAGTATACCTGTTTATTGCAGCCGTTTTCTGGGTGTTTAACTATGCGATGTCCTACGCCAGCCGGCGACTGGAGGTGGCTCTGGGCGTGGGGGAGCGTTAGAAAGAGTAGAAGGGGGATGACGTGACCGAAGCCAACACGACACATCCGTCCACCGATGACATTATCATCTGCCGTGACGTGCACAAGTGGTTCGATGACTTTCACGTGCTGCGAGGCGTATCGCTGACCGTCAAGCGGCAGGAGGTGATCGTCATCTGCGGCCCTTCGGGGTCGGGCAAATCCACCTTCATCCGCACCATCAACCGTCTCGAAGAGCACCAGCGGGGAGATATTATCGTGGACGGCATTGAGCTGACCCACGACATCCGCAACATCGAGGCCATCCGGCGCGAAGTGGGGATAGTGTTTCAGCAGTTCAACCTCTTTCCACATCTGAAGGTGTTACAAAACATCACCCTGGCGCCCATCTGGGCGCGCAAGTGGCCCAAAGACAAGGCCGAAGAGACCGCCATGCAACTGTTAGAGCGGGTAGGGATCCCAGAGCAGGCCCACAAATACCCCGGCCAGTTGTCGGGTGGGCAGCAGCAGCGGGTGGCTATCGCCCGTGCCCTGGCCATGCAACCCAAGATCATGCTCTTTGACGAGCCGACCTCCGCCCTTGACCCGGAGATGATCAAAGAGGTGCTAGACGTGATGCGCGAGTTGGCCTATTCAGGCATGACGATGATCGTCGTGACCCACGAGATGGGCTTTGCCAAAGAGGTCGCGAACCGCATCATCTTCTTCGACGAAGGAACCATCGTGGAGGGGAACACGACGGAGGAATTCTTCCGCAACCCGCGCGAGGAACGCACCAGGCTATTCCTGAGCCAGATTCTGACCCACTAAAATCAATGCGCGCAGACCACAGCCTGTGGCACAGAGCACGAAAAACGGTATAAGGTAAGAGGAGGCACAGTTGATGGAACGAATCGTGTGCAATCCCAACATTCTAGGGGGTAAGCCCATCGTTCGCGGCACGCGTATCTCCGTCCAGTTTCTCCTGGAACTTCTCAGCGCCGGGATGTCCATCTCCAAGATACTTGAAGAGTATCCCCACCTGGAGCGAGAGGACATACTGGCGGCCATTCGCTACGCAGCCCAGACCATTGCAAACGAAGAAGTGATTGTATCCTTTGAGGCTGTGCCAGCGTGAAGTTCCTTGTGGATGAAAACGTCGCTATTGTCACCCACGACAAGGACTTTGGCGCTATTCTGCGCTATCCCTTGAAACAGCATGGCGGTGTCATCCTGCTACGTTTGCGTCGCCAAACGCCCCAGAGTGCGGCCCGGGCACTCGAACGAGTATTAGCCACGGTGCCCAAGGAGCGGATGATGGGGCACGTTGTCGTCGTCGAAGATGCCCGCATTCGCGTGAGTGGAGAGAGAAGGTGACCCGCTACGAACCCATCATCGGCCTGGAGGTCCACGCCCAGATCCACACCGCCTCCAAGATGTTCTGCTCCTGCCCGGTGGTGGAGGACACCGGCGACCTGGAGCCCAACACCTACGTCTGCCCGGTCTGCACTGCTATGCCCGGGGTGTTGCCAGTCATCAACCGGCGCGCGGTCGAGATCGCCATCACGACCGGGCTGGCGCTCAACTGCCAGGTTTCCCCTTTCACCCGCTTCGCCCGCAAGTCCTATTTCTACCCTGACCTGCCCAAGGGATATCAGATCTCCCAGTACACGCCAGTATTCCCACCGCTGACAGTGAACGGCTACCTGGAGATCAGGCCGGAGATCAAGACCGGGGCGGGCGTCAGGCGCGTCCGCATCAACCGCGCTCACCTGGAGGAGGACGCCGGCAAACTGTACCACGTGGACGGCGCCAGCCTGGTGGACCTCAACCGGGCTGGGGTGCCGCTGCTGGAGATCGTCAGCGAGCCGGATATGCGCTCGGTCGAGGAGGTGCGAGCATACGCGACCAAACTGCACGCTATCCTCGTCTACCTGGGTGTCAACTCGGGGAACATGGAAAATGGTGTGATGCGCTTCGAGGCTAACGTCAGCGTGCGTCCTGTGGGCTCCGACGTGTTGAACCCACGCCATGAGGTCAAGAACCTCAACTCCTTCCGCGCCCTGGCCCGCTCGGTGGCCTACGAGATCGAGGACCAGATCGCGACGCTGGAGGCTGGCGGTACGGTCACCCAGCAGACGATGGGCTGGGACGAGACGCGGGGAGTCACGGTGCTCCAGCGGAGCAAGGAATACGCCGACGATTATCGCTACTTTCCCGAGCCAGACCTCCCGCTCCTGGAAATCAGCCGCGAATGGGTGGAGGAACTGCGAGCCCAACTGCCGGAACTGCCGGAGACCAAGCGCACCCGTTTCATCGCCGACTATGGGCTGAGCGAATACGACGCCGGGGTGCTGGTCGCCGATAAAGCCGTGGCCGATTACTATGAAGCCGCTGTTGCCGCCGCAGCCAGTGCAGCCGCCCCCAAGACGGTCGCCAACTGGATCACCGGCGAGCTGTTCCGATTGATGAAGGAGACAGGACAGGAGATCGGCGCGGTGCCGGTATCGCCCCAGGCGCTGGCGGAACTGATTGGGCTGGTCAAGGACAACACCATCAACCTCAACACGGGCAAGGAGGTGCTGGAGGAGATGTTCGCCAGCGGGCGGGGCGCCCGCCAGATCGTGGAGGAACGCGGGCTGGCGCAAATCTCCGACACGGCCGCATTGGAAAAGATCGTCGCGCAGGTGCTGGAGGAAAACCCGCAGCAGGTGGCACGATACCTGGGCGGCAAAGTCCAGGTGCTCGGATGGTTGATAGGGCAGGTGATGAAGGCCACACGGGGCAAGGCGAACCCTCAGGTGGTGCGGGAGTTGCTACAGGCACAACTGGAGACTCGACGGAGCGAATAGGTTGAGGCATGCCAGTCGACCCAGGTTGTATACCTGGTCGTTCACGCCCGCTTCAGATACCCCACAGCCCGCCCATGCTCCCCATCCATCACAATCTCCAGGTAACGCCCTCCTGTGACGGCCGGCACATCAATGACCCTGACATACTGGGCGTATGTCGCATCTGCCGGCAGCAACTCGGCCAACAGATTCGGAGACTCGGTGAGGAACCTGGAATTGAGCATCGCGCCGTCCTCGCCGGGAGTGATGGGCAGCGGAAAGATGCCTGTCTCTACCAGGTCCTGGAAAAAGTGTGTGCCATAAGAAACCTCAGTCATGACCCCCTCCCTGGTCAGCGGAATCTCGATCAGTACTTTAGTGTTGTAAATATCGGCATAAGTCACCTTGACGCCCAAGTCCAGGTTTGAGCTGCCCCAACGCCCTGGCCCCATCAGGATGAACCGCTCCCCCTCCAGACGCTTGTTGAGCCGCCCAATCACCCGCGCCAGTTCGAGCTTGGTGACGTAATCCGGCGCCTGGTTATATTCCACTGGATCTATGTACACGATGTAGCGTATCCCGGACACCACCCCTTGCGGGACCAGTTTGCACGCCGTCAAGATCAAATCCTGCTCGGGGATCCCCTCCGGGACCCCGACGTTCTCCATCCATTCATAGTTGACCAGAGGGCGGCACTGGAGCAGTTGGATGGTGTACTCGGCATGGGGATACTTGGGCTGGATGTCCACCGCGAATTCGATATCCACGGACCATTTGTAGTGGTGTTCCAGTTTTGTAAGGATGGTCTTCATCAAGGTGATGAATCGCTTGTCCTGGATCAGTTGTTCAAAAGTCAACACCAAATTATCAGCATTGTCCGCATCCAGGCGCGAGATAAGGGGCGCCAAATAATCCCCTTTATCTACTGAGACCAGATAGCGCAGCGCCGGGTAATCGTCGGCGATCACATCCTGGACCGGCAACGTCTTGAATGAATCGTCTTCCAGGTCCACCAGGTCAATAAAACGCTGCGAGTATTTGCGAATCTTTTTCACGCCGACCTCAGGCCGCAACTGGGGATGGCTCAAGGCAATGATACGGGGGTAATCGTCAGCCACCCGCTCCACCGCGCGCGTGCCCAGCCCCCACACCAGCCGCAAAAAGCCGTCCTCGCGCCTGATTTTGGGATTCCAACGAAAGGGGTTGCGACTGTAACCTACGCCAGCGAGCATGGGAAAGAAGTAGCGCCGGTAGCGGGTTCCTTGCACCTTTTGAATCAATACCGCCATGCGCTCGTCATAATCCAACAACCCCATGTGCTGGCGATATAGCAACGCGTCGGGGTTCAAGACGCTGGCGTACACTCGCTTGATGGCGTTCAACAAGGTCGCCAGGTTGTCCTCGAGCGTGCCTTGATTGGGACAGAAAAAGCTGTCGTACTTGCCCGCAAAGGCCTTGCCAAAGTTGTCTTCTAACAAACTAGAAGAGCGCGCAATTAACGGAGCGTCACCCACATCCTCCAGCAACTGTTTGATGCTATAGACGATCTCGTCGGGAAAATGACCGCCCATGTGGGCCGCCCGGATGCGTGGATGATCGGCCTCAATCTCTTCGCGGGGTTTGTATTTCTGGTTCATGTAGCAGTTGAGACCGTTAGTCAAGAGAAAATCGTAGAACACGTCGGCGCCGACAAAGTAAGAAGCGGGGATTTTGATATGCTCGCGCACACACATCTCATCCTCGCTATCCGCCAGTTGCAATATCTTCCAGGCCAACAGCATACCGGCCGCCTTACCACCGATCTTTCCCCGGCCGATGCGCCGGCGGCGGATTTCTTTCAAGTCCTGGATGGTGAATAACTCTTTGGCTACCCCCACGAACGCCAGTTGATCGCTGATCATCCCCTTGATGAGCACCACAATGATCTCTTGCAGATGGTGCTGGACCTTGGCCCGCTTCTCCGGTGGCAGACCCTCGTATTCTTCACCCTGGGCGAACAACAAATCCCAGGGAGCCAACTCGGGATTAAAGGTCAGCCCCAACTCATCGTAGGGCACATTGCCCACCAGCACCGACTGGATAATCTCCTCCAAACGGTCGTGGGGCAGATTGTAGGCGAAATAAAAATCAGTGATCTGATCGCGCACACAAGCCAACCGCTCGTTCCAAACCTGCGCCGGTTCTTCGGTCAATGGCTCCAACACCCCTTCTCGCTGCTGCGAAAGGATGGCTTTCTCCTTGACCTCTGCTTCAAAGGCCTCAACCCTAATAAACCCTTTAGTGAATAACTCCTGCCGCATTCGCTCCCGGATCTTACGCGCCAGGATAGGATATTGCGCCAATTCCAGGTAAATCCCCAGAACTTTATGCTGGTGTTGCACGTCGGCACTGGGTTTGCTTTGTACATCAGGTAACATAATCGCCTCCCAGATCGCGCTATCCCGTTGCTCAACCCCTTTACAGATTACCACTAAACCGGCTACAGAGCAAATGTGACGCCATAGGAAAACGACAAATGAGGAGATGCAGATTTGACAAACCACACTCTCTTAGTAAAATAGAAGGTACAGAGTATTTATCTCTGGCAGTGCAGTGTGTGGTCGGAGACTGTTAGCCCCCAGGTAAACGGTTAGTCCGGCACCAGCCCCGAAGATTGTCATAGCCAAAACGTGCCGTGTGTCACTGGCGCGCTCAGGATGAGCGGCTTATACTTGAATCAAGCACAAGGTAAAGGAGGTGCAGCAAGGTAAACTGTGAACAACGATGACCGAAAGAGTTACCGGCGCACCAGTGCAGGCCGACGACCAACACCGAAGCCTGTACCCATCTGTGGAACTACTCACATAACTTGAATATGGAGGAACAAATATGCCAGAAGAACTGAACCCCTTTGCCATCGCACAGCAGCAGTTGGATCAGGCGGCTAAGATTATGGGCCTGGATCCGGCGACGCACGAGTTGTTGCGTTGGCCGATGCGCGAACTGCGCGTCACGCTCCCAGTACAGATGGACGACGGCACCACCAAGATTTTCCATGGTTTCCGCGTTCAATACAACGGCGCCCGTGGGCCAATGAAGGGAGGCATTCGCTACCATCCCAGCGAAACCATAGACACAGTCCGCGCCCTGGCTGCTTGGATGACCTGGAAATGTGCTGTGGCTGACATCCCGCTGGGCGGTGGGAAAGGCGGCATCATCTGCAATCCCAACGAGATGTCGAAGCGGGAGTTGGAGCGACTGAGCCGCGCCTACATCCGCCAGGTCGGCTGCATCCTGGGTGATGATATAGACATCCCCGCGCCGGACGTCGCCACCAACGCCCAGATCATGTCCTGGATGCTGGATGAGTACGAAACGATTGTAGGGCATCACGCTCCCGGGGTGATCACCGGTAAGCCCTTGTCCTTGGGCGGGTCGGCGGGCAGAGGTCCCGCTACTGGCGTTGGAACCATCGTGACCATCCGCGAGGCTCTCAAGTGCATGGGCATTGATTCCAAAACAACGACCGCCTCAATCCAGGGTTTCGGTAATGTGGCCCAGTCCGCTGCCATCAACTACATCGAAATGCTGGGTGGCAAGGTTATGTGTGTCTGCTGCTGGGATCACAAGTACCGCACCGCTTATACATACACAAAAGAGGGAGGGATAGACCCTCATTTCCTCCAGACCATCTCCGATGCCTACGGAACTGTTGATAAGGAGGCGGCGATCGAGGCCGGGTACGAGGTGAAGGATGGCGATGCTTGGCTGGCGTGGGAAGCGGACGTCCTCATCCCAGCCGCTATCGAGAACGTCATCACTGGCCAGACAGTCGAGCGGATCTCCTCCCAGGTCAAGGTCTTGGCCGAGGCGGCAAACGGCCCCACCACCCCGGAGGCAGACAAAGTGCTCGACGAGCGCGGCGTGTACGTGATCCCCGACTTCCTGTGCAATGCCGGTGGCGTGACCGTCTCCTACTTCGAACAGGTTCAGAACGCCTACGGCTACTACTGGGACGAGAAGACCGTCCACGAGCGGCTGGACAAGAAGATGACCGCCGCCTTCTACGCCGTGCACAGCGCGGCGCAGAAGCACGGAGTCAACAACCGCATGGGCGCCTACATCGTGGCCATAGCCCGCGTAGCCGAGGTCTGCAAACTGCGCGGCTGGGTGTAGCCCTGTCCAACGCGTACACCTGAGCCCCTGCCCGATGGGCAGGGGCTTGGCTTTTTGACTTTGTGGGGTTTTTGAGGTAAGATAACAGTGCGCTTAATCGCTAACCATTCACAAGGGAGGTAATCATGTACCAAAAGATCATCATCATTGGAAATCTCGGTCAGGACCCGGAGATGCGCTACACTCAGGACGGCACCCCGGTCACCAATTTCTCGGTCGCGACCAACCGGCGCTGGAACAATCCCGACGGCAGCCAGGGCGAGGAGACGATCTGGTTCCGCGTCAGCGCCTGGCGGCGGCTGGCCGAGACCTGCAACGAGTATCTCCAGAAGGGACGGCAAGTTTTTATTGAAGGCCAACTGAAACCCGATCCTGCCACCGGCGGCCCGCGCATCTGGACGGGAAACGACGGGGTGACCCGTGCCCAGTATGAGATAACGGCGTTTACAGTCAAATTCCTGGGCGGGCGAGGGGAAGCGCCCCCGGCTGAGGTGCCCGGTGCACCCGAGGAGCCTCCTGCCGAACCAGAGGAGGAGATTCCCTTCTAGGCCAGTCCCTGGCTTCACTGCTGCCGCGTGCTCCAACCCCTGGCCCCGGCACGATGATGAGCCAGGCACATGATCAGGCCACGCCAGCGGCATGGCCTCCCGGTCCAGAACGCGGATTCCAGGACGAGGATGGATGGTCCGTTGGTATCCTGGAATCCGCGTTACCACCGCGTCATCATAAGGAGGTGCCCGCGATGAAAACTCGACGACGCCGCCAGATGCAGATCAACATCGAAGTTCCGCCCGACCTGGACGCCATCTACGCCAACTTTGCCCTGATCACCCACTCCGCTTCCGAGATCATCATCGACTTCGCCCGCGTGCTGCCCAACACCCCCAAGGCCAAGGTGCACGCGCGTATCATCACCACCCCACTGCACGCCAAACTCTTGCTGCGGGCACTCAACGACAACCTGGAGAAATATGAGGCACAGTTCGGCGAGGTCAAACTGCCCGCTGAGGGCGACGAACTGGCACAACAGTTCTTCGGTACCGCCAGGTCGCCGCACCCTCCGACAGCGTGAGCCTTTCACTGGAGTGCATTGTGAGCCAACTGGAGACGATATCGGAGTACATCCGGGCCGATTTTGAGGCCCGCAACGGTGCCCGCGACGAAGCGCTGCGCCGTTCCCGCGAGTTGATCCGGCTGTGCGCGACCGCCATCCGCGCTAGCCACCGTGACGAGTGGGACACGGCCCGCGAACTGCTGGCCCAGGCCGATGCGGTCGCACACGGGACCATGGAATCCCTCGTGCTCTACCCCGACCTGCTGTATGCAGGCTACACCCAGGACGCGCTGAAAGAACTGGTCGAAGCGCACGCCACTTTGGCGCTGGCCAGTTCCACCCCTGTTCCAGAACCGAAAGCGATAGGTGTGTCCTATCCGGCCTATCTGAACGGACTGTGCGAGGCAGCCAGCGAGATGCGCCGCCGCTGCCTGGACGAACTGCGGCGCGGCAACACCGCTGAAGCCGAGCGTTTGCTGGAAGCGATGGATGAGGTCTACGACCTACTGGTCACATTCGACTTCCCCGACGCCATCACCGGCGGGTTGCGCCGCCGCGTGGACCAACTGCGCGGCGTGCTGGAGCGCACGCGGGGCGACCTGACCAACAGCCTGCGCCAGGATCGCCTGGTCCGCGCCCTGCGCGATTTTGAGGCTAAGGTTAAGGTTAAGGCTGAGGCTGAGGATGAGGTTGAGGATGGGTGAAAGGAGCGACCGGGATATTCGCGCCAGCGAGATCGGGCGGTACATATACTGCGCCCGCGCCTGGTGGCTGGGGAGCGTCCAGGGGTTGCCCTCGGCCCACAAACGTGAGATGGCGGCGGGTGAAGCCACCCACCTGCGCCACGGGCGCGGAGTGAGAACCTCGATCCGCTTGAGCCGTCTAGCGTATGCCGTGCTGTTGCTGGCGGCGGTAGTCGGAGTTGCGTGGTTGGTTAGTTGGTTGGTTGGACGGTAATGGCAGCGTGGTCCTTCGTTCTGCTGGCGTTGGGGCTGTTGCTACTCTGGTTGGCACGGCGTGGGCGAGCCCACAGCGGGCTGCCACAGGGACGCGTGGTCTACGCCGACACGGGTGGATGGGGCCGGTTGGAGCGCCCGCTCTTCTCACACGCACTCCGCCTCACCGGCAAGCCCGACTACCTGGTGGCTGATGGGGGCGAGGTCATCCCCGTCGAAGTCAAATCAAGCCGCGCCCCAGCCCGACCCTACTCCTCACACGTCCTCCAACTGGCGGCCTATTGCCTGCTGGTCGAGGAATGTTACGGGCGGCGGCCTCCCTACGGTATCATCAAATACGCCGACCATGCCTTCGAGATGGACTACACGCCCGAACTGGAAGATGAGTTGCTGGAGACGCTGGACTGTATGCGAGCCGACCTGGCAGCCGAGGACGCACCCCGCAGCCACAACGAACCACGTCGCTGCCGGGCCTGCGGCTACCGGCAGCACTGCAATCAGCGGCTGATGTAGGTCGGATTTGCTATCCGGACCCGCATGGCGATAGGATGAGAGTGGCGGTTAGCAAAACCGCCCTACGTAGCCGAATTCGTCATCCGACTATGGCGGTTACAGCAAGACCGTCCGATGTAGGTCGGATTTGCTATCCGACTGGTGTAGGTCGGATTTGCTATCCGACCCGCATGGCGATAGGATGAGAGTGGCGGTTAGCAAAACCGCCCTACGTAGCCGAATTCGTCATCCGACTATGGCGGTTACAGCAAGACCGTCCGATGTAGGTCGGATTTGCTATCCGACCCGCATGGCGATAGGATGAGAGTGGCGGTTA
>CAYLPU010000005.1:0-26852 GCA_964385635.1 uncultured Anaerolineales bacterium | reverse complement strand
AGCAAGACCGTCCGATGTAGGTCGGATTTGCTATCCGACCCGCATGGCGATAGGACGAGAGTGGCGGTTAGCAAAACCGCCCTATGTAGCCGGATTTGTCATCCGACTATGGCGGTTACAGCAAGACCGTCCTGATGGAGGATGACAGTGAGCAATGTGCGACGATTCTATGTGCCGAATGCGATAATGTTCCTCACGCTCGTGACCAGGAACCGGCGGGTTCTGTTCGACCTGGATCACCCACGCCACGTGGACATGTTCTTCGACAAGATGCGAGCGGTACGCAAGTTCAAACCCTTCAAGCTCCTCGCTTACATCTTCCTGCTGGACCACATCCACCTGCTCATGCGACCGACCGGCGAAGCCAATTTCTCCTCCATCTTGCAATCAGTACAACGCAGCTATACATTTGAGTACAAGGACCACTACGGTATCAATGGCTCCTTGAGGCTTTGGCAACACCGCTTTTGGGATCACGTCATCCGTGACGAAGAAGACCTGAATCGGCATTTCGATTACATTCATTGGAACGCGGTCAAGCACGGATTAGTCACGAAGCCCGAGGGTTGGCCTTGCTCGAGCTACCTATATTGGGTCGAGAAAGGCTATTACGAGATTGGTTGGGGGCACGTGGAACCGGAGATTTTGCGTGACCTCGACGACGCTGCATTCGGCGAATAACGGTAGGTTGGACTTGCTATCCGACCCGCATGGCGACAGGATGAGAGTGGCGGTTAGCAAAACCGCCCTACTACTACCGCTGACAATGTAACCAGCGGCTGGCGTGAGAACAGTGGGGACGGCTGCCGCGCTGGCTCGTGCGCCATTAGCAGTCCACAGAGACATCCTACCGGGCCGTACCGCCGTTTCGTCGGGGCGAGCGGGTGGGAAAAGAGACATGTTCACGGAGGTAAAGTAGGACAATCATCAGCATCAGGTATAACGCTAGAACCCGTCTACGGAAACAAGATCAGATTTAGCTATGATAGAGCGCATTTACTGGCCTGAACCCGTAATCGATGAACTACCTAGCCCTTTCCTCAGAGGCGAGCACGAACAACCAATTAGGATCACGTTCCATACCTCAACACTGGTCGGGCTATCTGCGGAGGATACAGAGGCAATCGAAGCACTGCGCCAGTTATCTCATCTCCCTGAAATAGAAGCGCTGCAGACTCAACCCGGCATGTTTCCACATTTGGAGATCGGTGCTTTTGATCGCAGTGCAGACTACATCCCCGTCATTGTAAAGCACAAAAATAGAATTGTAGAAACAGGCATATACTACCCACATCAGTGGTCATACCATGCTGCAAGCATCATCGGACAATCCGATCTAAACCATCCAGACGTACAGGCTATGCGTAAAGATCTTATCGCCGCTCAAGCACACCGTGCCCTCCATCAAGATATACTGATCACTTCATCCCCGTGGCTCTTGGAACATCGCACACATTCAATCGTGCGCGAAGCAAATCCCCGCACGCCAACCGAGGCAGCACAAATAGTCAGTTTGTTCCTGCGCTCACGTGGCAATTACACCTTTTGGGCGAGTGAAAGCGGCCAACGAAGATTCAACCGCGGCTTGTTCTACTGGGTATTGGCTCGTCATAGGCTACCGAGCACGTGGCGTTACTTTAGTGCTTGTGTAGAGGCTCAGAAGATTCGGAATGACGACATTCTGCTTCTGGGTCAAAGCATCTTAACACGATGCGTGCGAGCCCTGCAGGCACGCGATGCCATCGGAGAGCGATTCTACGTGCCTCAGAACAACGACACGAGAGATAACACGATGTATCATTTTGACTATCTAACCCTCGTACTAGCCGGCGCCTTTGACGCGCAAGCTCGCGTCGCTCACCGTGCCTACAGTGTCAAAAAGCCTAAGGAGCGGCAGGCCTATTTTCGTCGGAAAGACTTCAGAAAAGCGCTGAAGCGCTATGGTGCCCAAGAGCTGCACAATCTGGTTTCTGATCAAAACTGTCAGGATGTGCTGACGCCCCTCTATGAACTGCGAAACACTATCCACGGTTCTAGCTTACTCACTCTTGCGTATCAGTCTGGGATAGAGCCAGAAACTTCGTTCGTAGAAGTTCCTCCGGTGTATGGGGATGTGCTGTGGGAAGCAGCCGAGAGATGTGGCTCGCCAGAGAGGTGGGGACTGACTCGTGAACATACCCTGCTGCTTGAACCATATACCTACTCCATTACCCTTGTGGAGGAAAGATTCGGGCTAATCGATGCAATAGCCGCCGCAACAAATGTGACAGGTTTGTTTCCCGAAGGCTACTCCATCCCGCAACTGATGGATGGGCCACCAGAAAGTGAAGTGTTTGGTAAGCACATTCGATAGCGTCTCGCCGTGTTGAGCTGATGAAACTTCCGAGGGAACTCAGAACGGAGGTCACAATGCGCATTTTTATCACCGGCCACAAGGGACAACTGGGCCGCGCGCTCTACGCGGCGCTGGCAGAGCATACGCTGACAGGCTGCGACCTACCGGAATTGGACATCACCGACCGGGAGGCTATCGGCGCGGCCATCGCCGACTTCGCTCCTGACGTGGTGATCCACGCCGCCGCCTGGACCGACGTGGACGGTTGCGCCCGCGACCCGGCGCAAGCGTACTCCGTCAACGCGCTGGGCACGCAAAACGTCGCCCTGGCGTGCGCAGCATGCGGTACAGCGATGGCCTACGTCAGCACCAACGAAGTCTTCGACGGCGAGGCCCGCGAGCCCTACCGGGAATGGGACCCGCCCCACCCTATCAACCCCTACGCCCGGTCGAAGGCGGCCGGCGAGTGGTTCGTGCGCCACCTGCTCACCCGCTTCTACATTGCACGCACCGCCTGGCTCTACGCACCCGGCGGGCGCAACTTCCCCCACCGGATCGTCCAGTTGGCCGACGATGCTTCGACAGGCTCAGCACAGGGCGGCGCGCTGCGGGTGGTGGCCGACGAAGTAGGCAATCCCACCTATGCGCCCGACCTGGCAGCGGCTATCGCCGCGCTCATCCGCACCGACGCCTATGGTGTCTACCACCTCACTAACGCGGGATACTGTTCTCGCTACGACTTCGCCTGTGAGATCCTGCGCCTCAGCGGGCGGGGACACATACCCGTCGAGCCCATCACGTTGGCCGATTTCCAGCGCGCCTCCACCCCTCCGCGCTTCGCCCCCCTGGCCAACACCGCCGCTGCTGCATTGGGGATCAAGTTACGCCCCTGGCAGGAGGCGCTGGATGAGTTCCTCAAATGACTACAGTCATCATCCCCAACTGGAACGGCGCGCACCACTTCCCCACCTGTCTGGGGAGCCTGCGCCATCAGACCTTCCGCGACTTCGAGGTTATCGTCGTCGATAACGGCTCCAGCGATGGCTCGTTGGAACTGCTAGCCCGCGATTATCCCGAGGTGCGGGTTCTGGCCCTGGGGGAGAACCGGGGCTTTGCCGGCGCATGCAACGCTGGGATGCAGGCCGCGCAGGGAGAGTCCGTCGTACTCTTGAACAACGACACCGAGGCCGACCCACAGTGGCTAAGCGAGATAGTCGCCGCCTTCCAACGCCACCCGGAGGCAGGGAGCGTCGCCTCCAAGATGCTGCTCTTCGACCGGCGCGACACCTTCCACACGGCGGGCGATTTCTACCGCATAGACGGCATCCCTGGCAATCGGGGGGTGTGGCAGAGAGACGTGGGCCAGTACGACCGCGAGGAATACGTCTTTAGCGCCTGCGGAGGGAGCGCAGCCTACCGGCGGACGATGCTGGAGGATGTGGGGTCGCTGGACGAGGACTTCTTCTTCTCCTGCGAAGACGTGGACCTGGCCTGGCGGGGCCAGTTGGCCGGCTACCGGTGCATCTACGCTCCTCGCGCCGTCGTCTACCACAAATTGAGCGCCACCGGCGGGGGAGTGACCGCCAGTTCCTACGACGGGCGCAACTCCATCTACCTGCTGGCAAAGGACTACCCTGGCGACCTCTGGAGTACCCACTGGCGGGCCATCCTGCGGGCGCAACTGCGCATCGCGGCCGAGGCGCAGCGAGCCTGGCGAGGCGCAGCGGCGCGGGCACGACTGCGCGGTCAACTGGCAGGGCTCCTGGGCATCCCCAGAATGCTACACAAGCGTCGGGCAGTCCAGCGTAGCCGAACCGTTGACCGATCGTATCTCGAGAGTATCCTGACCGGGGTTGACGAAAGCACTTGAAACGGGTATCATGCGAACTGAGAACACCCTGCAGCAACACCCGATTCTGCAAACCGAGGCGTAGCCATAGACCAAACCAATCCGCTGCTGACGATTGTAATCCCTGCCTATAACGAGGAAAGCCGCCTGCCAGAGACACTGCCGCAGGTAGTAGCCTTTGCCGAGGCACAAGACTATCCAGTGGATGTGCTGGTGGTGGACAACTCCAGCACCGATCGCACCCCCGATATCGCACGAGAGATAGCCGCCGAGCACCCCATTGTGTCCCTGCTCTATCAACCCATCCGGGGTAAAGGAGCAGCCGTGCGCAAGGGCATACTCGAAGGCCGGGGAGAATACCTCTTCATCTGTGACACCGATCTGGCAATGCCGATCGAGGAAATCCGTAAGTTCCTCCCGCCCACTCTCTCCGACTATGACATCGCCATTGCTTCCCGTGAGACCTCCGGCGCAGTGCGCTACGACGAGCCCTGGCACCGTCACTTGATGGGGCGGGTTTTCAACCTCATCGTGCGCCTGCTGGCCGTGCCTGGCATCCAGGACACCCAGTGCGGCTTCAAATGCTTCCGCCGGGAGGCTGCGCGTGACCTATTCTCTGCCCAGACGATTGACGGCTGGGCTTTCGATGTGGAGATCCTTCACATCGCTCGAAGGCGGGGCTACCGCATCGTCGAGGTGCCCATTCACTGGTACTACGGCACAGGCAGCCGCGTCAGCCCAGTCCGCGATTCGTGGAACATGCTGCGGGAGGTTTTCCACATCCGCCGTAACGGCCACGCCGGCCTCTACGACCGCCCCAGCCAACCAGCCAACTAACCAATCTGATGACCACCCATCCACTCCCTGATCTCTCCGAGGAATTTGCTCTGCGCGCCGCTGGATACGCCCACGTGGCCGGCCTGGACGAGGCGGGGCGCGGCGCGTGGGCTGGGCCAGTCTGTGCGGCGGCGGTGGTGCTTCCGCTCGATCGTCCCGACTTGCCCAGCCTGCTGGACGGCGTGCGCGACTCCAAGCAACTGAGCCCGGCTCAGCGGGAGGCACTCCTACCGCACATCATGGAGGTAGCGGAAGTGATGGGAGTGGGTTGGGCCACCCCCGCCGAGGTGGATGAACTGGGGATTCTCCCGGCCACGCGACTGGCGATGGGCCACGCCGTGGCAGGGCTGGATGGACAAGTGAACGCGCTCTTGGTGGACTACGTGCGGCTTCCGGACCTGACCCTGCCCCAGCGGTCCCTCCCGAAGGCGGACATACATTGCCTGAGCGTCGCCGCCGCTAGCGTTGTCGCCAAGGTGACCCGCGACCGGCTGATGGTGACGCTGGACCGGGACTTCCCCGGCTACGGCTTCGCCCGCCACAAGGGGTACGGCACCCCGCAACACCAGGAAGCCCTGGCCTGCCTGGGGCCTTCGCCCATCCACCGGATGAGCTGGCGTCCAATGCGGGAGATGGAGGCATAGGTGCGCCTGGCTTTGGTCCACGACTGGCTCAATCAGATCGGCGGCGCGGAGGATGTCCTGACGACACTCGCGGAGATGTTCCCTCACGCCCCCATCCACACCTCAATGTATTGGCGGGAGGGAATGCCCCCGGCCTACCGCGCCTGGGACATCCGCACCACCTGGATGGACCACCTTCCGGGCATCTACCACCACCACCAGCCCTACCTGCTCCTCTATCCCCTGGCCTTCGCCTGGCTCGACCTCTCTGGCTACGACGTCGTGCTGAGCAACAAATCCGGCTTCTGCCACGGGGTCCGCACGGGGGAGGCGGTGCACATCTGCTACTGCCTGACCCCTACCCGTTACGTCTGGGGCTTCGAGGGATACGCCGCCCGCGAGGCGTTGCCGCTCGCACTCAAAATTGCGCTACGCCCCATTATTGGGCTGCTGCGCCGCTGGGACTACCGGGCCGCCCAGCAGGTGGATCACTTCATCGCCATCTCGCGCCAGATCCAGGCCCGCATCCGCAGCATCTATGGCCGCGACTCGGTCATCATCCACCCGCCAGTGGACACCTCACGCTTCCGCCCCGCCGCCACCCACGACGACTACTACCTCATCGTCTCCCGCCTGATCCCCTACCGGCGGATTGACCTGGCGGTGCGGGCCTTCAATCAACTGGGGCTGCCGCTGGTCGTCGCCGGGAATGGACGGGACCGGGCACCGTTGGAGGCACTGGCAGGCCCCACAATCACCTTCCTGGGCCGGGTGCCCGACGAAGACCTGCCGGATCTGTTCGCGAGATGCCGGGCATACGTCCTGCCGGGGGTGGAAGACTTCGGCATCGCGCCGGTACAGGCTCAGGCAGTCGGCCGGCCGGTGATTGCCTGCGGTAGCGGCGGTGCACTCGACACGGTTATCGAGGGAGAGACCGGCGTCTTTTTCCACGAACCGACGCCAGAGGCATTGGCCGCCGCCGTGCGCGCCTTCGACCCCGACGCCGTGGAGCCACGCGCCTGCGTCCAGAACGCCGCTCGCTTCGATACGAGCGTCTTTAAGCAGCGATTGATGAGATTCATTGAGGAAACAGTCAAATGGAACTACGAACCTATTGGAAAATCCTCACCCGCCGCTGGTGGCTCGTCGTCGCGCCAGTGCTCGTCGTAACCGTATACGTCGCCGCGACCTACGCCCCACCTGGGTCAGTTTACCAGGTGGTGATGCGTTTCGCAGCGGGGACGGAGCCGGCTGGACTGAGCGAGGACTACGACCGCTATTACCCATGGCTCACCTCCGAGTACATCGCCAACGGCCTGGCCGACGTAGCGGAGACCGGAGCCTTTGCCCAGGCGGTAGCCTCGCGCCTGGCCGAAGCGGGCCACGAAATCGGCCCTGGTGCAGTCCAGCCCGCCATCCGCACCGACAACGCCCAGTCCATCCTCGTCGTCTACCTCACCTGGCCTGATGAGACGCAGATTGTGGCAGTAGCCGACGCCATCACAACCGAACTGACCCAGAACGGCGTGGCTTACTTCCCCCAACTGAAGGGCATTGAGCCGGTTGTCCGTCCGTTAGACGCGCCCACGCCCATCCCGCTTCCCCCTGGACTGCGTACCCAGTTGATGGGACCGGTCATCAAAATCGGGCTGGCGCTGGTCATCGGCTTCGCACTGGCGCTTTTGTGGCACTACCTGGACCCCACCGTCCACGAGGCTGTGGAGTTGGAGGTGTTAGGATTTGTCGTATTGGCGGAGATACCCCGCAAATGAAATGAACAAATGACAAACCAAGAGCATTTGCTTATTTGCTCATTTGTCATTTGTCATTCAGGGTGGTACAATACCGTCCGCTACCCTGAGGAGATACTAAACGATGGAACTTGGAGATTACATGCGTATCCTGCGCAAGCGCTGGTGGATTATCGTCGTTGCCATTGCATTTACCGCTGGCAGTGCCTTCGTCTTCAGCAAACTTCAGCATCCTGAGTACACATCCACTGCCGAGATCATCATCGAACCAGCGCGACCGGACTGGGGCCTGGCTCAGTCAGCCAAAATGCTCTTGCGCACCTATATGACCGTGATAGATTCAAATCGCAAGGCACAGGAGGTGATCGACGAACTGCAGTTGCCGATGACACCTGAGCAACTGCGCAGCAAGGCCCGCTTCGCTGCTGAGGGCGACCGCATGGTGATCAAAATCGAGATTGAGGACTATGACGGCGACCAGGCCAACGACATCGCCCGCACCTGGGCACAGCGACTTGTCCAGTGGCGCAACGAGAAGAATGCTGACCAGCGCAAGGAAGATCGGGTCTACGCCGAACTGCGCGACGAGCCTTGCTACGTCCAGTCGTGGCCCAAGACCAAGGTTGTCACCGCTGTGGGAGCCATCTTCGGACTGGTAATCGCTGGTGTGGTCATCTTCTTCCTGGAGTGGCTCGAGGCAGGCACCATGCACACTCCTCAGGACGTGGAGCGCCAACTGAACCTGACCGTAGTGGGTGCCATCCCCCCCACCGAGTGAAACCTCACTAACTAACCAACTAACCAAGGGACAAACAATGGTCGAACAACCCAATCTAATCACTTTGACTAGCCCCCGCAGCCCGGCAGCCGAGGCCTACCGCACGCTGCGCACCAACCTGACCTTCACCGCGCTCGACAAACCGATTGAGACCCTGGTCGTCACATCTGCCGCACCAAACGAGGGTAAGTCCATTGTCCTCGCTAACCTGGCGATCACAATGGCGCAGGGAGAACGGCGCACCATCCTGGTGGACGCCGACCTGCGCCGCCCCGGCCTACACGAGATCTTCGGCATCGCAAACGACCGGGGACTGACCACCATGATCGTCGAGGAGAGAGCACTGGATGACCCGCCGCTGATAGATGTCGGCGTGGACAACCTGTCGCTAGTACCCAGTGGCCCGCTGCCTCCCAACCCAGCCGACATCCTCGGTTCACGCAAGATGGAGGAAGTCATCGCCGCACTCAAGGCCCGTGCCGACGTCGTCCTGTTCGACGCGCCACCCGTCGTCGCCGTGACCGATGCGGCCGTGTTGGGCACCAAGGTAGACGGCCTGCTGCTGGTCGTTTGCGCCGGGCGTACCCGGCGAGAGCACGCCCAACGGGCCAGGGAATTGTTGGAGAGAGTGCACGTCCGTGTCATAGGAGCCGTGTTAAACGATGCCCCACGCGACGTAGTACTGGGGGGATACTAGCCAAAGAAAGGACACAAGGAAGCATAAAATGAAAGGTCTGATCCTCAGCGGGGGCAAAGGCACCCGTCTCTACCCACTGACCTACACCAATGCCAAGCAACTCATCCCCGTCGCCAATAAGCCAGTTCTCTTCCGCGTCATCGAGGCCATCTACGACGCCGGCATCACCGACATCGGCATCGTCGTCGGCGATACCGCCGAGGCAATCAAGACTGCTGTCGGACGGGGCGGTCGCTGGGGCGTCAAGATCACATACATCCACCAGGAGCAGCCCCTGGGGCTGGCCCATGCCGTCAAGGTGAGTCGCGATTTCCTGGAAGACGAGCGATTCGTGATGTTCCTGGGCGATAACGTCATCCAGGGAGGCATCTCCGGGCTCATCAAGCAATTCGGTACCAGCGACTGGAACAGCCAGATCGTCCTCACACGGGTAGTGCATCCAGAGTGGTACGGCGTGGCCGAACTGGACGAAGATGGGCGCATTATGCGGCTGGTCGAAAAGCCAAAGGAGCCAATATCCGACCTGGCGCTCGTCGGCATTTATATGTTCGACCACCACATCCACGAGGCGGTGGACAATATCACCCCCTCCTGGCGGGGCGAACTGGAGATCACCGACGCCATCCAGTGGCTAGTGGAGCACGGCTATCAGGTTTACCCCTACGTCCACCGGGGTTGGTGGATTGACACAGGCAAGATGGAGGACCTTTTGGAGGCCAACGGTCTGGTGCTTGAGGAACTGACGCCGGAGATCAAGGGCTATGTAAACCACGACTCCGAGGTGGATAGCCGCGTCATTGTCCAGAAGGGGGCGGAGATTATCAACAGTGTGGTCCGGGGCCCGACCATCATCGGCGAGCGCACCCGCATCATCAACTCCTACGTCGGCCCGTTCACCTCGGTCTACCACGACGTCGTGATTGAGGATAGCGAGATCGAGCGGACTATTGTTCTGGAGCATAGCCTGATCCGTGACATCCCGGCCCGCATCCAGGATAGTCTCATCGGCCGCCGTGTCAGCCTGACCCGTTCTCCCATCAAGCCGAAAGCGTACAAACTGATGCTGGGCGATCACAGCCAGGTCGGCATCCTGTGACCGGATACTGGTTACTGAATACCGGTTACCAACAACGAGCAACAGCATCCAGCATCTAGATTCCAGTATCCAGCCACAGCACCGCTCGCGCCGGCGCACCCGCCGCGTCGTCCCAGCGTAGCAACTCCGGCGCACCCTCATACCCCCAGGCCAGGCGGAAGAAGGTCAGTTCCTGCCGCCCCCCGATTGGCCCTTCCTCCTCATAGACCGGTACCCAGGTTCCAGTGTTGATATACCATGCCTGATCCAGCCGCTCTAGAGCAGCCCGATGGTCGTGACCGAGCACGATGTAACAGACCGCGTGGGTGGGCTTCAGGGTTCGCTCCAACTCACGCGCCGAGCGCAGCAGATAGTCGCCGTCGAAGAGATGGGCGAGACTGCGCTTCAGCCCACGACGTAAGAAGTAAGCCAACGCCGCCGCTCCCAGGTATACTACTGTCATCCACCCCAGGCCACCAATGGAGGTCAGTCCCGCAAGGACGACGAAGGTGACAACGATCAGGACCATCAGCAGAGAGAGCAAACCTTGCACCGCTGAACCGACCCATTCTTGCCACGAAATGTCAACCCGCTGCTGTGCCAGGGCAGCGATCTTTTCCACCACATCCGGCGGCAGAGGAACGGGGCCAGGCTGTCCAGGCGGACCCAGTCGTCGTGCACTATGGAGCGCGGAGCTCACTGTCTTACGCGCCATGTTCCAGAAAGCCCGCAAGAAGACCCAGCCCCGGCCCACGAGTACCTCGATTGTCCTGATCGGATCCCTCTCAAACGCCCACTTCAGGTAGCGCGTGGCTGGCTTGATATTGTCGGCGAAAGGGTGTACGTCCTCCACCTTGTTGAACAGATAGCGCACAAAAAGACTCCCCCACGGCAACTCAATGCGCTCCGGGTCGCCAGGCATCACCGGGTTGAGATAATCGCGGAAGTGATTCACCGTCTCGTACTGCCCGCCATGTTCGACATAGACCCGCCCAGTCTCGTGGTAGAACCAGGGGTAGAAATGTATGCGCGCCCCGAGTTCCTCCGACGTGACGGGCGGACCGTGGTCAAGTGCCAGTCGCTCCCACGTGTATGCTCGTTCCACTTCTTTGACGAATCTCTCCTGCACCTTGACCCAATGAAGTTCGATATCGTGGTTGCCCCTGATAACAACGACCTGATTGCCATGCGCCACAAACCAGCCCAGCGCAGCGAAGAAACACTGATGCCCCCGGGCAATCCGCTTGAGTTTCCACTCCGATTCCTCCGCCGTAGTTCCCAGCCCGTAGTCCCGCTCGTTGATGCACAACTCCTTACGACGCTCTACCCCCTTGACGGTCCGTAGCAATTTCCCCTCCTCCGGCAGCGAGACAACCTGCAGGAAGTCGAACAGGTCGCCGTTGATAATCAGTCGCCACGGGCGGCCGTCGAAACGGGGCTGCCCCTTGACCTCCTCATGGTAGCGCAGGAAGCGCGCAAATGTGTCATCGAACAGAAAATCCTCCAGGCGGGAGAACTTACCGCTCCCTGGGTCCAACCCCTCACCCAGATGCAAGTCACTCACAATCAGTAAATTGTGCTCCTCCATCTCACCCCTCCCCACCGATTAGTATAGCACGAATGCAGTCCACCGCCAAACATGCGCCCCACGCAATGCGCATCGTCTCACGCATCACTGGACAAGTAGAGCTAAAAGGGCTATAATTGCATCCGTCTCCCAACCTATCCAGCCTATCCAGAAAGAGATCAGATGCGTTGTCCCGAATGTGGAACCAAGGTCCCTGATAACCTGCTCTTATGTCCACAATGCGGCACAATGGTGGAGGAGACACAACCCACGCGCGCCCAACGACCCGGACGGCCCACCTCTGCGCCAGCAACACCCACACCGGACTCAGAAACGACCACGCGCTGGCAACGGATACGACCGCTCCTGCTCTGGGCAATAGGCTTCCTTTGTCTTTTGGCGCTGAGCCTGGGGGGGGCAGCCTACGGTGGCCTCTATCAGGGGGAACGCGATCGAGAGCGACAACACCAAGAATTGACCGAGCAGCACTATCAAACCGGGTTGGAGCGGCTCGATGCCGGCGAGTTTGAACTTGCCATCGCTGAGTTCGAATACGTGCTCAAACTCGACCCCGACCACGCTTTCGCCCAACAAGGCATCGCCGAAGCACAGGCACGCGTCGCCGCTCGTCCTACCCCCACCTCGGAGACCTACGAGATCGTCGCAGACGACCTGTACCAGAAAGCGGTAGCCCACTATGAGGCCGAGAGGTGGGAGGAGGCGGTCGCAGTGCTCACCCAACTACGCGTGCTAGGCCCGACCTACGAGGCAGAAGTGGTCGAGGAGATGCTTTTCACCAGCCTCTACAGCGCGGGGATGGCATTGCTGGACGAGGACCGCCTTGAAGAAGGCATCTTCTACCTCGACCAGGCAATCGCGCTGCGCCCGCTGGACGAAGAAGCACTGACCCAGCGCAGCCTGGCCGTACAGTATATGACTGCGCTGGGCTACTGGGGAGTGGATTGGGAGCGCTGCATTGAACGCTTCAAGCAACTATACGCCATCGCGCCCGATTACAAAGATGTCCTCTGGCGACTCTACCGCGCCCACGTGACCTACGCCGACGCCTGGTATGCCCAGGGGGAGATGTGCCCGGCCGAGAAGCAATACACGCTAGCCACGCAACTGATGGTCGACTCCGAGGTCGAACAGAAGCGGACCGAAGCAGCCCAAACCTGCCTGATTGCCACACCGACTCCCATAGCGCCTATCACCGGCACGCTGCCCATCACGCTGACCGAACTGCCGCCGGGCTTCACCACAGGCCGGTTGGCGTATCCCATTTATAACACGCAGACCGGCCTCTACGACATCTACGCTCTCTTCAACGACAAGCGACTAATCAGGATGGCCGGTGGAGCCAATCAGCCCTGCTGGCTGTGGGGCAGCGGGGCATTGGGGTATCGCAACCTGCTCTCGCCAGGCATCTCGCTGTTGGTGCCAGGTGAGGCTGTACCACGGCAACTGGCTTCGGGCGCTGGGCTGTCATGGCCCACCTTCTCACCCGATGGCAGCCGTATGGCTTACGCCGTGCAAGACGCGGCCGGCACCTGGTGGATTACCATTGCGCCAACGGACGGTTCGACCGAACCGCAGACATACGCGGAGGGAAGGGGGCCAGCGTGGGGTCCCACCGGCCTGCTGGCCTGGACCGGTTGCGAGGCCAGTGGTGCTTGCGGTATCTTCGCGGACAACCCCGACGATGATCAGCCGCCGACCCGCCTGACCGCCAGCATCAACGACACTGGCCTGAGCTGGGCGCCCAACGGGGGGATGCTAGCCTACATGTCCAACGTCACTGGCAACTGGGAAATCTACCTGCTCAACATCACCGGTGGCATCGTAGTGCTCACCGACAACCCAGCCTCCGACGGTCTTCCTGCCTGGGCTCCCGATGGTTCCGGCCTCGCCTTCGTCTCCAACCGGGACGGGGCCTGGGGCCTCTACCTGATGGGGCCGAACGGGGAAGATCCGCACAAGATTCTCACGCTCGGTCCCAATCTCCCTGATTGGACGGCGCAGCGGCTCTCGTGGGCTCCGTAACCTTGACGAGAAGTACCAAAGGCGGTATACTTAAGATGAACGGGGCGTAGCGCAGACGGCTAGCGCGCCGCGTTTGGGACGCGGAGGTCGCCGGTTCAAGTCCGGCCGCCCCGACTGCGGGCGTTGCAAAATGGTATTGCCCCAGCCTTCCAAGCTGTTGTTGCGGGTTCGATTCCCGCCGCCCGCTCTTGACAATTGCATATTATCCAGGGCCCATAGCTCAGTGGTTAGAGCAGCCGGCTCAGGGGACAAGGTCAGCTAAGTCCGAGTGTGGGTTGCACAAGGATATGCTGATCTGTCAAGGGCTGCCTGGGGGGAAACCCTTAGGTGATACCTGTCAAATTCGGGGAAGCCTACGTCTGCGGACACAAAGCCTAAGGTCGCGGATACGGTAATCCCGAGCCAAGCCCGCAAGGGAAGGTGTAGAGACTAGACGGCAGGCACCCTATGAGGTGAAGGGATAGTCCAGCCCACAAACTCGAAAGGGGCAGCGAAAGCTGTAGTGGGATGCATAACCGGTCGGTCCCAGGTTCGAATCCTGGTGGGCCCATCTCATTTACTGGGGCGTGGCCAAGTGGTAAGGCAACGGACTTTGAATCCGTAAATCGTAGGTTCGAATCCTACCGCCCCAGCCTGAACCATCGAACCCCTACACCAGATAACTAGACGCGGCACGTAACTCGGTGGCCGTGGCGCCCCCCTCACGGGATCGGTCCACGGCCATTCTTGGTCACTGGAGGTAAAAAACATGAAATTAGCGGCCGTGATTCTGGCAGCAGGCCAGGGAATACGTATGAAGTCTGATCTACCTAAGGTGCTGCACCCGCTGGCGGGACGGCCACTAGTCACCTACGCAGTGGAGACAGCACGGGTACTGACAGGCGCCAAACCGGCACTGGTGGTAGAACGCGGAGCCAAGACGGTGCGAGAAACAGTGGGCGACGCTGTCGTCTTCGTCGAGCAGGCCGAACGACTAGGCACAGGCCACGCCGTGCTCCAGACGCAGGAGGTACTTCGGGGCCAGTCTGACCTGGTGTTGGTCACCTACGCCGATATGCCACTCCTGACGGTGGAGACGCTGCGCCGAATGGTAAAGCGGCAACAGGAGAACTCTGGGCCAATCACGATACTCACCCTGGTGCATAAGAACCCCCGTGGATTCGGGCGAGTGGTCCGGGACGAAAGCGATGCGGTGATCCAGGTAGTCGAGGAAGCAGTAGCCACGCCGGAGCAGTTGGCGATCCGGGAACTCAATGCTGGCGTGTATTGCTTCGACGCGGATTGGCTGTGGGGCCACGTGGATCGTATCCCACTCAGCCTCCCCAAACAGGAGTACTACCTGCCCGACCTGATCGGGATGGCGATCGCAGAAGGACTGCGGGTCGAGGCCGTGGTCGCTGAAGACGCAACGGAGACGATAGGCATCAACACGCGGGTGCATCTGGCGGAGGCGGAGAGCATGTTGCGTCGCCGCATCAACGAGCGCTGGATGCTGGCCGGCGTAACGATTATCGATCCGGCAACGACTTTCATTGAGCCCGACGTGACCATCGGGCAGGACACGACCGTATGGCCCAACACACACCTGCGCGGGGAAACGACGATCGGTGAGAACTGCCACATTGGCCCCAACACGATCATCGTAGACTGCCAGATTGGCAACGGTTGCCAGGCGCTGGCCTCGGTTCTGGAGCAAGCGGTGATGGAGGATGATTCCGACACTGGCCCGTTTGGTCACCTACGGAAGGGGGCGCGGCTGTGTGAGGGCGCGCACATGGGAAACTTCGGCGAGATGAAGAATACGAGACTCGGCCCCGGGGCGAAAATGGGCCACTTCAGTTACCTGGGCGACACTGAGGTCGGAGCCAGAGCCAACATCGCCGCAGGGACCATCACCTGTAACTACGACGGGGTGCACAAGCACAAGACAGTGATTGAGGAGGGGGCCTTCATTGGCTCCGACACAATGCTGATCGCGCCGGTGCGGGTGGGTAAGGGAGCCAAGACAGGGGCCGGGGCGGTGGTGACTCACGACGTACCTGATGGCGCAGTGGTCTACGGGGTACCGGCGCGGGTGCGGCGAGACTCGAAGACACAGGAATAGATATCGGGGGGCGACGGGATGAAAAAGTGGTCGCGGGAGAAGTTGGTGGCACAGGCAACGCAGGCACGCGAACACGCCTACGCGCCTTACTCTGGCTACTCTGTAGGGACAGCATTGCTGGGGAAATCGGGCCGGGTCTACACCGGCTGCAACGTGGAGAACGCCGTGTACCCACTGTGCACGTGTGCCGAGCGAGTGGCTGTCGTCAAGGCCATCTCCAAAGGAGAGCGGGAGTTCGTCGCGCTGGCGGTGGTCACCGAGAACGGCGGAGCCCCCTGCGGCTCGTGCCGGCAGACGGTACGAGAGTTCGGCGAGGACATCGTGGTGCTGATCGCTGATACCAGCGGTGCCTGCCGCGAGACAACGGTAGCGGAGTTGCTGCCGGACAGTTTCAGCGCGGCGGACCTGAACTGACGGGACCGTGAGCACTGGAAGGCTGTACCGTACCGAGGGCATCGTGATGCGCCGGCGCGACCAGGGCGAGGCGGACCGCGTCCTGACCTTGTGCACGCCGTTGGGCAAAATAGAAGCAATCGCCAAAGGGGCACGCAAACTGCGCAGCCGCAAAGCGGGTCACGTGGAACTGTTTACCCGCTCCAGTTTCGTGATCTCACGGGTGAAGAACTCCTGGGACATCATCAGCCAGGCCGAGACCGTCGAATCGCACAAGTTGTTGCGCAGCGACCTGCTGCGCGGGACGTATAGTCGCTACGCCGTCGAACTGCTCGACCACTTCTTCACCCAGGGGGAGGGCAGCCGGGCGCTCTTTGACCTACTCAATCACACGCTCACCTGGTTGTGCGAGAACGATGACCTGGACCTGATCGCTCGCTTCTACGAGCAACATCTGCTGGGGTTAGCGGGTTTCCGTCCAGAACTGAATGCCTGCGTGGGCGAGCACGAGAGGCGTGTGTCGCTCCGGACCCGAGAGCCGGCGGACGACGACGAACGGCCCTACGGCTTCGACCCGGAACGGGGCGGGGCACTGTGCCAGCATTGTTATGCCGAACGTGGGCCGCGCCAGGAGATCGTAGCCCTTTCACCCGGCGGACTGTGGTTCCTGCAGGAATGTCAACGGCGTCCTTATACCAGGCTGTGCACGCAGAAGATCGCGCCCGCGCTGCACACAGAAGTCGAGCGTGTGATGCAGCACTACATCACATACCATCTGGAACGTAGTGTGAAGTCCGGGGTGTTCCTGCGGCAACTGAAGCGAACAGCGATCGGCTGAACAGATTCTGTCCTCGAAGCGCGGCAAGATCGGTATGGTAGCACCATTTGTGATCGCTTGAGTTGTCAGGCCACTGTGATATAATGCCCTCGAAGAGAAACTTGATATCTTGATATTTTCGACAACGACAAAGTCATGGAGGTGAAGGGTGGAAATCACCTTGCCCCCAATTCGTCATGATCGGACAGGATTCGAGGTATTAGTCCGCCTGTACGCGCAGACGAAAAACCATTTTTTCGAGGACATCGAGATCAATATGACCGCTGCTAATTGGCTTGATGCCGACATGTGTGCCGCCTTTGGTGCCATTCTCTACTATCTGGGCCAGAGTGCGAATACAGTACAGTTGACCAACATCCGCACCAATGTCGAGAGCATCCTCTCGAAGAACGGATTTTTGAGCAACTATGGGCGAAAGAGAGTGCCCGACACATGGGGAACCACGATTCCATACCAACGTTTTGATGTCAAGGATGATCGCTATTTTGCCAGGTACATTGAGACCAAACTGGTTCATCGGTCAGAGATGCCAAGCATGTCATCTGGACTGTTAAAAAAGTTTCGGGAGAGCGTTTTCGAGATCTTTGGCAATTCCGTGATTCATTCCCAGACCAAATTGGGGATTTTTAGCTGCGGCCAGTATTTCCCCAACCGGCATCGACTTGACTTCTCTGTTGCAGACTTGGGAATCGGTATCAGAAAAAACGTGAGGAAAAACGCCGGGCTTGACCTAGCGGCCGAGGAGGCAATTGTCTGGGCAACTCAGGGAAGGAACACAACCAAGCGAGGGAGGATCCCTGGCGGGCTAGGCCTGAAATTGCTAGGAGAGTTTATCAATCTGAACGGTGGACGACTTCAGATCGTATCAGACGCCGGATATTGGAAACTGGAAAAAGGTCATACGTCTACTGCTCGACTTAGCGACCCATTTCCTGGAACCGTCGTGAGTATAGAAATTGACACCTCAGACACACAATCTTATGTGCTGTCTGCGGAGATGTCAGAGTCCGACATCTTTTGAGACAATAAGAAAGGTGAAACCGCAATGAGCCAAAATTTACACATTTCCATATTTGAAACCGTGGGAAGCCAATTATGCGTCGCCTCGGATGATGGTCAAAAAGTCCATGACCGAGTCGCGCTCGCTCTGAAAGAGGGACGGCATGTGACTGTTTCCTTTTTGAATGTCACCAGTCTGACTTCAGCCTTCCTCAATGCCGCCATAGGCCAGCTTTACGGTTCGTTTACCGAAGAGCAGATACGCTCGCTGCTAAAGGTGCAGGATATGCAGCCGGACGACATAGCCCTCCTGAAGCGCGTGGTGGAAACAGCCAAGCAATACTTCAAAGACCCAGAGCGTTTCCAGCAGGCAGTGCGGGAAGCTTTGGGGGAGGATACTGATGAGGAATAGTGCTGAAGATATCAGAAGTTATATCTTCAAGCCTACGGATGAGTTGCTGTTGGACGCAAACATCTGGCTTTTCGTCTATGGTCCTAGCAAGCCGGGTGACTGGAAAGTGGCAGTTTATTCCAGGGCACTGGATAAGATACTGAAGGCCCAAAGTCCAATCTACGTTGATGTTTTGATCATCTCCGAGTTTATCAATCGCTACGCACGCTTGAAATACCACATTCATTTTCCCAATCCAGACGCATATCACTCTTTCAAACAATTCCGGAAAAGCGCAGATTTCAAACCCATCGCTCAAGATGTCGCTGCCGACGTCAGGCGAGTCCTACAACACTGCGAGCGAGTAGAGAGTGGTTTCGACACACTTGATATCGTCGCCCTGGTTGAGGAATACGAAAAGGGCGCCTCGGACTTCAACGACCAGGTTCTGGCCGAATTATGCAGAAGCAAAGAACTGATACTCGTAACAGACGATGACGATTTTGCGGATGCCGGACTGATGGTCGTGACGGCGAATAGACGCTTGCTGGCTAGAGCTTGAGATGAACCATCCACTCACCTTCCAACAAGTCATCCTACGCCTACAACAGTTCTGGGCCGACCACGGCTGTCTCGTCTGGCAGCCCTACAGTGAAAAGGTCGGCGCGGGGACGATGAACCCCGCCACCATCCTGCGCGTCCTGGGGCCGGAGCCCTGGAACGTGGCCTACGTCGAACCCTCCTACCGGCCCGACGACGGCCGCTACGGCGACAATCCCAACCGCATGCAGATGCACACCCAGTTCCAGGTCATCCTCAAGCCTGATCCCGGCAACCCGCAGGAACTGTACCTGGAAAGTCTGTACGCGCTGGGCATCCGCCGCGAGGAGCACGACATCCGCTTCGTCGAGGACAACTGGGAAAGCCCGGCGCTGGGAGCCTGGGGGCTGGGCTGGGAGGTCTGGCTGGACGGGCTGGAGATCACCCAGTACACCTACTTCCAGCAGGCGGGCGGCTTCGCACTCGACCCCGTCTCGGTGGAACTGACCTATGGCCTGGAGCGGATCGTGATGGCGCTCCAGGGAGTGCGCTCGGTGTGGGAGATTGATTGGGACGGCACCCTCACCTACGGCGACGTCCTCCTCCAGCCGGAGATCGAGCACTGCCGCTACGACTTCGAGTTAGCCGATGTGGAGCGATTGGCCCAGATGTACGACCTCTACGAGGCCGAGGCGCGCAGTTGCCTTGACGTCGGGCTGCTCACACCCGCCCACGACTACGTCCTGCGCTGCTCCCACACCTTCAACCTGCTCGACACGCGCGGCGCCATCGGCGTGACCGAGCGGGCGACCTACTTCCGCCGTATGCGCGACCTCTCCCGGCAGGTGGCGGAGGCTTACATGGAGCAACGGCAGCGGATGGAGTATCCGTGGCTGGAGGAGGAAGCAGGTAGCAGGAAGCAGGAAGCAAGAAGTACCCAATACCCAATACCGAATACCCAATACCCATCAACCTTCGTGCTGGAAGTGGGCACCGAGGAACTTCCCGCCAGCGACCTCGACGACGCCCTGGCGCAACTAGAGAAACTGACCCCGGCCCGCCTGGCGGAGGCGCGGCTCGATTACGAGGGCTTGCGCGTGATGGGCACCCCACGGCGGCTGGTGGTGCTGGTCGAGGGGCTGGCCCCGCGCCAGCGGCCGGTCGAGAAGGTGATGAAGGGACCGCCGGCGCGCGTGGCCTTCGACGCAGCGGGCAGGCCGACGAAGGCTGCCGAGGGATTTGCCCGCAAGCAGGGCGTGAGCGTGGACGCGCTGGAGGTGCGGGAGGTCGGCGGCGGCGAGTACGTCGTGGCCATCAGGCGCGAGGAGGGCCAACCTGCCGCGGAAGTGCTGACCACCCTGCTGCCCGAACTGATCGCCAATCTGCGCTTCAAGAAAAGCATGCGCTGGAACGAGAGCGGCATCGCCTTCTCCCGGCCCATTCGCTGGCTGGTGGCCTTGCTGGGCGACGCGGTCGTGCCCTTCGAGTACGCCGGTGTGAGGAGCAACCGCGTCAGCCGAGGTGCGCGACCAGAAGGCTCTCCCAAATTCGAGATCGCGCGGGCGGAGGACTACTTGCCACTGTTGACCCAGCACCACATCGTGGCCGACCCCGAGGAGCGACGCGCCCACATCGCCGGGCACGCCGCAGAACTGGCCCAGAGCGTGGGAGGCTGCATCCCAGACGACCCGGCCCTGTTGGACGAAATCACCAATCTGGTCGAGCAGCCCACCCCACTCCTGGGCCGCTTCGAGGAAGAGTACCTGCGGCTGCCCGCCGACGTGCTCGTGGCAGTGATGAAGAAGCATCAGCGGTGCTTTCCCGTGGTGAGTAAATGGGTAAATGAGGAAGGAGTAAATGAGGAACGAGTAGATGAAGAACCTCACTACTCATCTACTCATCTACTCCATCTACTTCCATACTTTATCGCCGTGCGCAATGGGGACGCTAAGCACCTGGACATCGTGCGTCGCGGCAACGAAGAAGTCATCCGTGCCCGATTTGCCGACGCCGATTTCTTCTACCGCGAGGACACCGAAAAGCCGCTGGAGGAGTTCCTGCCGCGACTGGCAACGCTCACCTTCCAGGAGCAATTGGGCTCGATGCTCGATAAGACTCACCGCTTGGAACAATTGGTGGGCCAACTGGCCGAGATATTGGGGTTGAACGAGGAGGAAGCAGAGATCGCCCAGCGGGCGGCCCACCTCTGCAAGGCTGACCTGGCGACCAATATGGTGGTCGAATTCACCAGCCTGCAAGGGGTAATAGGGCGGGAGTACGCTCTGAGGTTGGGGGAAGACCCTGCTGTGGCTGAGGCGATTCTTGAGCACTACCTACCCCGCTTCGCTGGCGATACGCTGCCCCAGACCCAGCCCGGTCTGGTTGTGGGGCTGGCCAACCGGCTGGACAGCCTGGCGGGCCTCTTCGCGGTGGGGCTTGCTCCCACCGGCTCGTCCGACCCCTACCACCTGCGGCGGGATGCCATCGGCCTGGTGCAGAACCTAATCGTTCACCAACTCCCCTTCTCGGTGCGAGATGGGTTGGTGGCGGCGGCCCGCCTGCTGCCGGTGGATGTCTCCTCCCCTCCCCCCCTCGGGGAGGGGCCGGGGGAGGGGTGGCTGGCGGCGGCGCTGGACTTCGTCGTCGAACGGCTGCGGTCCACCCTGCGCGAGCAGGGTTTCCGCTACGACGTGGTGGACGCCGTACTAGCAGCGCGGGGCGACGATCCCTTCCGCGCCCACCAGGCGGTCGAAGAACTCTCTCGCTGGGTGATCCGAGACGATTGGCCCCGCATACTCGACAACTACGCCCGCTGCGTGCGCATCACCCGCCAGTACGAGGAGCGGTTCCCGCTAGACCCGGCCCGCTTCGTCCAGCCGGCGGAAGAGGAATTATACGCGGCCTACCTCCGAGTTCGGGAACAGGTCACGCCGCAGAGCACAATGGACGAGTTCCTCACCGCCTTCCTGCCGCTGGTAGACATCATTGACCAGTATTTCGCCAGGGAGTCGGGGGTGCTGGTGATGGCGGAGGAGCAGGTCTTGCAAGAGAACCGGCTGGCGCAGTTGCAACACATCGCCGCACTGGCCGATGGCATCGTGGACCTGAGCCGGCTGGAGGGGTTCTGAGCAACTTGCCCAGGGAAAAAGCCAAGTATAATTCCACAGTGCCGCAAAAGTCGCCCTGACGGTTGACCGTCATTCTGAGCGTAGCGAAGAATCTCCTTATTACGGTGGTGGAGACCCTTCGCTTCGCTCAGGGTGACAGGGCAGGTTTTGCGCTATTGCATAATTCCACATAGAAGGAGGCAATAAGATGACGGTCAGTAGAACTATCGAACAGGAAGATTTGGCCCCAACGTTGAAAGCCTGGCTGATCGCCAGCGACATACCACTGACAATGCCACTAGAATTGTTTTTCCTGCCAGGTGAGGTAATCATTCGCCCTCAGCCCCCTGAGCAGCAAGAATTGATAGAGTGGTTTGATGGTTTTCGCCAGCGGTACGATGATGTCTTGCGCCGATTAGCTGGCATCGAAGCGGGGGCATAGTGCGCTATCCCACACTCGACGAGGTCCTGACACTGCACCGGTTGGCCGTGGACGCTTATGGCGGTTCTACTGGTCTGCGTGACATGGGAGCACTCCAGTCAGCGTTAGCAGCCCCCCGCCAGACGATGTTTGGTGAGGAGTTATACCCCGGAATCGCGGACAAATCGGCAATCATCCTGTACCTTCTGACCCAGAACCATCCATTTGTGGATGGAAATAAACGTACTGCGCTATCGGCCTGCTTCTGGTTTCTGGAGAGCAACGGGTATACACTGGATGTGGGAAGCGAGGACCTGTACCAATTCACGATAGACATTGCCAGCGGACATTTGGACAAAGACACGGTGACAGCCCGGATACGGGAGCACCTGCGCCCACTGAAAGCCGATCGCTGATTCCATCCGCCTGCCGCCAGCAGGTAAACCCGTTGAGGCAGAAGCGACACTCCCACGCTTAACGGCTGGATCTGGCGATCCAGCCGGAGCAAAGTGTGGTTTTTGCCACAACCAGGCAAGCACAAAGCCTCCCATCGGTACAACTCGGCGGAAGGCCTCTACTTGCAAACTCGCTGACTCGCTACTCCATCCCCAGGTAAGCCTTCTGCACCATCGAGTTTTGCCGCAGTCCCTCGCACGTGTCGCTCAGGACAATCTCACCCGTCTGGAGAACGTAGCCCCGGCTGGCAAACTGGAGCGCCATATTGGCGTTCTGCTCGACGAGCAGGATCGTCGTCCCCTCGCGGTTGATCTCCAGGACCCTATCGAAGACGTCCTCCACCAGGACGGGCGCTAGCCCCATTGAAGGCTCGTCCAGCAACAACAACCGTGGCCGGGCCATCATAGCGCGGGCAGTAGCGAGCATCTGCTGCTCACCTCCGCTCAAGGTTCCGGCCACCTGTCTCCGACGCTCCTTGAGGCGTGGGAAGAGGGTGAAGACGTGTTCCAGATCCTCGGCGACACCCGCGCGGTCGCTGCGGGAGTAGGCACCCAGATCCAGGTTTTCGGAGACGGTGAGTTTTGCGAAAACGCCGCGGCCTTCAGGCACCATAGCCACGCCCTTGTAGACAATCTCGTGCGCCTTGTAGTCAGTCAGATCCTCACCCTCGAGGAAAACCTTGCCCTGGCGGGGCTTGAGCAGCCCGCAGATTGTGCGCAAGGTCGTCGTCTTCCCGGCCCCATTGGCGCCGATCAGCGTCACGATTTCGCCTTCCTCGACAGTGAGTGAGATGCCCTTCAAAGCCTGGATGTTGCCGTAGTAGGTATGTATGTTATCAACTTCTAGCATTGGCATGGAGGTTGCTCCTCAGGTTAAGGCTAAGGGTTAAGGCTCAGGTTCAAGCACTGGCCTGCCTTGAGCCCTTCGGCTTTGCTCAAGACAGGTCTGTCGAATGGGCGGCCAGGCCGGTAGCAGCGCCTCGTCCGAGGTAGGCTTCGATCACGCGCGGGTTACGCTGGATCTCCTCCGGAGTACCTTCAGCGATTTTGCTCCCAAAGTCAATCACCGTCACCCGCTCAGAGATGCTCATCGCCACACGCATGTTGTGTTCGATCAGCAGAATGGTGATCCCGAGTTCGTCGCGCAAGTTGCGAATGAACTTCACCATTTCTATGGCCTCACGCGGATTCATGCCCGCCGTCGGCTCGTCGAGGAGCAGCAGACTGGGCTTGCCAGCCAGGGCGCGCGCAATTTCCAGACGCCGTTGAGCGCCGTAGGGCAGATTCTTGGCCAGGAAGTCCCCCTGACCCGCCAGGCCGACAAACTGAAGCAGTCTGTTGGCCTCCTCTACGGCCCTCGCCTCTTCTCTCTGCGTGCCACGCGAGCCAATGACGGCTCCGATCCAACCGCGCTTCAGTTGCGGCTCCATGCCGACCAGGATGTTCTCGATGGCGCTCATGTTGGCAAAGAGACGGATGTTCTGGTAGGTGCGGGTGATGCCTAGGCGGGCGACCCGGTCCGGCGACCGCCCGTTCAGCAAGTGGTCGTTGAAGAAAATCTGGCCTTCGTCGAAACCGTAGAAACCGGTGACGCAGTTAAAAAAGGTGGTCTTCCCCGCGCCGTTCGGCCCGATGATACTGACGATAGAATGTTCAGGGACCTGGAAGTCAAACGTGTCAACCGCCGTCAGGCCGCCGAACCGTTTGGTAACTTGCTTGGAAGTAAGAATGGTAGTCATAGGCTTTGTCCTCTCGTGGGCTATACTGGCTCAATCATGCTCCCTCCGCCAGAGGGCGAAGGTTCCTCCGAATCAGCACGCAATTCGCGCTTCATGACTTCGGATGGCCAGAGACCTTCCGGCCGGGCGACCATCATCACGATCAGCAGCGCGCCGTACATCAGCAACCGGTACTCGGCGAACTCGCGTAAGAGTTCTGGCAGCCCGACCAGGAAGATCGCCCCCACCACCACGCCAGGCAGGCTCCCTATGCCGCCCACGATGATCAGGCACAACACATTGATGGAAACCATCAAGTTGAAACTGTGAGGAAAGATCGAGCCCAACTTGCTGGCAAAGATCGCCCCCGACATCCCGGCGAAGGCAGCGCCGATGGCAAAGGCCAGCAGTTTGGTCTTGACCAGGTTGATGCCCATCGCTTCGGCTACGTCCTCATCCTCGCGTAATGCCCTCCATTGCCGCCCCATGCGCGCATCCCGCAGCCGCCAGGAGACAAATAAAGCGAGCAGGCAGCCGGCCAGGATTACGTAGTACAGTTGCTCCGGTTTGACGAGTTCCAGGCCGCCGATGGGCACGTTGGGAATCTTCAGGATGCCCTGTGCACCGCCGATCCAGGGAGCCAGAAAGTCCGACAGCACCAGGATGCGGATGATCTCTCCAAAGCCGAGGGTGACGATCGCCAGGTAGTCGCCGCGCATCTTTAGCACCGGAATGACCAGGATAAGGCCCATCAACACCGCAGCGAGCACCGAAAAGGGCAAAGCAGTCCAGAACGATAGGCCCGCCACGCCATACTCGCTAGGGGTGAGCAGGGCCATGGTGTAGGCCCCGATGGCGAAGAAGGCCACGTACCCCAGGTTCAGCATGCCAGCGAAGCCGACCACGATGTTCAGCCCCAACCCCATCAGGATATATATGCCAACGTTGTCAATCACCTCGCTCAGGTACGTGCGCAGGAACAGGGGCAGGAACAGCAAGAGCAGGATCCCCAGACCGATTCCGCCCCAGCGCACATTCCGCTGCCGCTCGGGTGGGAGCGCATTGACGCGCGCCTTGATTCCCTCCCCTCGGCTGTTCCACCAAGCACTCAACCCCGCGACGATCAAAAAAACCAACGAGGCGCCCAGTATGGACAACCCCCTGGCCGCAAACACGACCCGCCTGATCGCCAAGCCGAGCCCCTGGTTGCCCCAGGCCAGGATAATGACCTCGGCCAGCAGCCCGACCAAAAAGACCGCCGCCAGGCCCCAGATCAGCGGCTGCCGCACGCGCGAGGGCAGCAGGGGGATACCAGCCCCGATCAAACCAAGTACGGACGCTACCACTATCAGGATCAGAGACCCCAGTGCCTGCCCCTGTCCAAAAGTCAGCACCTCCAGCAGTGCAGGCGAGACATAAGGCATAAACTGGCGCAGATTGAGCGGCTCGGCTGTCAAAACCAGGACGACCAACGGCAGGCCGGAGAGCAGACCAATCACCAACCCCGCCACGAGTACTCGCGGTGGCCCGCCCAGGAGCGTATTGCCCGCGCCACCACCGGAAAACCGCTGAGCCGCGATGTATCCGCAACCCAGGGCCGCTCCGAAAAGGAAAACGTGACCCACGGAGACCATCCCGCCGATGATGTCGCGTCCGGCGAATGTCCCTACCATGCCGATCAGGTTGAGCGATAATGCGATGATCGCGGCCAGGAGTCCCAGCCGCACGATCTCCCCCCAGTCAAAGCGTGTTTCTGTTTCCATTGTTTTCGTCATCTCCCCCTCAGGCCTTCTTCTCGGCCAACGGCTCGCCCATGATGCCCTGGGGCCGGACCAACAGCACCAGCACCAGCATGGTGAAGGCGATCACGTCCTTGAGCTGGTAGGGCGAGTTTATGCCCAACCCCTCCAGAAACAGGCAGGGCCCGACCGATTCGAACAGCCCCAGCAATAACCCGCCCAGTGCAGCGCCGGGGACGCTGCCGATGCCTCCCAGCACAGCCGCGGTAAACGCCTTGAGGCCCGGGAAAAAACCCATAAAGAAGTGCACCTGCCGGTACATCAGTGCGTACAGAACCCCGGCCGCCCCGGCCATCGCCGCACCGACGGCAAAGGTGATCATGATCACCCGGTCCACGTCAATCCCCATCAGCGCAGCAATATCCTTATCCTCCGACACGGCGCGCATCGCCTTCCCGGTCTTGGTTCGCATGACAAAGATATACAATCCGATCAGCATCAGGACTGAGGCCACGATAACGACGACCTGGGACTTTAAGATTTCCAGCCCCAAAATGGTCCATGATCCTTTTAGAAGAGCGACGTCGGGAAA
>CAYLPU010000004.1:0-94185 GCA_964385635.1 uncultured Anaerolineales bacterium | reverse complement strand
GACCCCTTCAAGTTGATAGAAATGGCCGGATACCTGAATGTTGAGACGAAGGACGAAGAAGGCGAGCGGCGGCCGATCAACGAGATCGCGCGAGATGTGGCGCTGGCGGCCTTGAACGAGTTTGGCAAGATTGAGGGCGAGATCCTCAACCTGAAGCGCGCCCCGGCCAAGCGACAGCAAATCTGGCACGAGGCAGGGATCGCTCCCCGCGCCATAGACCGTGAGGTCGTAGAGATGTTGCATCGCACTCACGTCGGCAACGACCAGGAGGCCGAGCACATTCTGGATCACGCCCTGCGCTGTGCGCTGGGCGACGGTTGGGGCGGCTCAATGCTGGCTACCGATCTCTCGGATATCCTCTTTGGCACACCCGCCCCGGTGCTGACCGACGCCAACCTGGGCGTGCTCAGCGAGGATATGGTCAACGTCATCATCCACGGCCACGAGCCGACTCTTTCCGAGATGATCGTGGCAGCGTCGCTGGACCCCGAGTTGATCGAATACGCCAAGAGCAAGGGGGCCACGGGCATCAACCTGGCCGGTATCTGCTGCACCGCCAACGAGACGCTGATGCGGGAAGGCATCCCCCTGGCGGGCAACTTTTTGCAGCAGGAACTGGCTATTCTCACTGGCGCGGTCGAGGCGATGGTGGTGGACATCCAGTGTATCATGCAAGGATTGGCGCCGGTGGCGGACAAATTCCACACTGAACTGATCACCACCTCGCCCAAGGTAAAGATCAAAGGCGCCAGACACATCGAGTTCGACGAACGGAGGGCGATGGAAATTGCCAGGGAGATCATCCGCCGGGCAATTGACCGCTTCCCCGAGCGAGGGGAGACTTTCATTCCCGACGTCACCAGCCCTATGGTGCCTGGTTTCTCCCACGAGTACATTAACTACGCGCTGGGTGGCCTCTACCGGGGTTCCCTGCGCCCGCTCAACGACGCCATTATGACTGGCCGCATCCGGGGCGTGGTCGCCAACATTGGCTGCAACAACGCCCGCGTGCGCCACGACGAATTCTTCCACCACGTCGTCACCGAGTTCCTCAAGAACGACATCCTGGTGGTAGAGACCGGCTGTGCAGCCATCGCCAGCGCCAAGGAGGGGTACATGACCCCCGAGGCGGCGCTGGAGTTTGCTGGCCCCGGCCTGCGCGAGATCTGCGAGACGGGCGGCATCCCGCCGGTGCTCCACATGGGCTCCTGCGTGGACAATTCCCGCATCCTGACCATCCTCGCTCAGGTGGCGACCGAGGGCGGCCTGGGCGAAGACATTTGCGACATCCCGGCCGTCGGCATGGCGCCGGAGTGGATGAGCGAGAAGGCGATCTCCATCGCCACCTACTGCGTGGCCTCTGGAGCATACGTCATCATGGGCGGCAGCGACGGCCCTGTCTCCGGGAGCGAGGAAGTGCTCCGCATCATGACCGAGGTCTGGGAGGAAAAGATCGGCGGCAAGTTAGAGTTCATCGAGGACGCCGATGAGATCGTCCGCCGGACGATAGAGCACATTGACAAAAAACGGGCCGCGCTGGGCTTGCCGGAATACGACCCCAGCAAGTGGGGCAAGAGCGGCGACTGGCGTATGCCTACCTTGCTCGAACTGCCGCTGGAAGAGCGGATCGAAGCGGTCTATGGGGGAAGAAACCGGGTTTTTTCCGAAAAACCCGGTTTCTAGGGGAGGTGAAAGAAGATGTCTAAATACATAGCAACACGCGCAATTCGCGGCGCCAACGGTATCGTGGCTGAGGCGGACGCGATGCTCAGGAAAGCAATCGCCGAGAAGGGGGCCGAAACCCCCGTGGTCTTCCCCAACACGGCCTACTTCCTGCCGGTCACTTTTGGTATGCTTAACTACAAAGTCGAAACGCTGGGAGACCTGGAATTCCCGCTGAACCACGCCAAGAGACTCTTGCACCCTATACCGGAGAACAATCTGTGGGTGCCCTACCTGGGGGAGACGCTCGACAGCGGACAGGCAACTCTCCTGGCGGCGGAGGCCATCGAGGGCATCCGCTTCGTCTATGGGGAGCAGCCGGAGCCGTACCCGGGGCTGGAGTTGGTCGGCAGCACTGCTTATCCTGATTTCTCGGGTGACGGCCATCTCAACGGCCCCATTGACGACATCCAGTTGCGCTCGTGGGGCATCCAGTTGGTGGACGGCCGTATGCCGGGCTTTGCCGCCGTCATCGGCGCGGCCCGCACGAGTGAGGCTGCTGTCGCCATCATCCGGGAACTCCAAAAGCGCAATATCCTCATCTTCCTCTCCGGCAATGTCAACGGGCGCTCCATCATTGACCAGTTGCGAGAGGAAGGGGTGGAAATGGGGTATGATACTTACATCATCCCCTTTGGCCGGGATACCCTCTCCGCCATCTACGCGGCCGGCTTCGCCACGCGCTCGGCGCTGACCTTTGGCGGTTTGAAGGGCGGCCAATGGCGCGACATTCTGCTTTACAACAAGTTCCGCGTCTTCGCCTTCGCGCTGGTACTGGGCGAGTTGGATGACCTCAAGTACGCCGCCGGCGCCGGCGTGCTCTCCTACGGTTTCCCGGTCATCGCCGACACCATCGTGCCCGAAATCCTGCCCACCGGTGTGACGCGCTACGAGCACATCGTCTCGATGCCGTGGAATGAGATCGAGGCGGAGAACGACGAGGAGCGGGCCGCCAAACTGGTGCAGCGCTGCATCGAGGTGCGTGGTGTCAAAGTCAAGATCACCGAGGTGCCGGTTCCCGTCGCTTACGGTTCTGCCTTCGAGGGCGAGGTCGTGCGGAGAGCCGACATGCGGATCGAGTTCGGCGGCAAGCACAGCCGCGCCTATGAGTACCTGCGTATGGCGGAGATGGACGAGGTGGAGGACGGCAAGATCGAGGTCATCGGCCCCGACTTTGAGGATGTGGAGGTCGGCGGCGCGATGGATATGGCTATTCTGATCGAGGTGGCCGGCCGCAAGATGCAGTTGGACTTTGAGCCGGTGCTGGAGCGGCAGATACACTACTTTGTCAACGCAGCCTCCGGTCTCCAGCACATGGGTCAGCGTGACATCACGTGGATCCGCATCAGCAAGACGGCGGTCGAGAAGGGCTTTAACCTGCGTCATTTTAGCGACATCCTCTACGCCCGCCTCCACGCCGACTTTGGCGCCATCGTGGACAAGGTACAGGTGACGATCATCACCGACCCCGACCTGCACGCCGAGTGGCTGGAGAAGGCGCGCGTGGCCTACGACTTCCGCAACCAGCGGTTGGCCGACCTGACCGACGAGGCGGTTGATACGTTTTACGACTGTACGCTCTGTCAGTCATTCGCGCCGACGCACGTCTGTATCGTCAGCCCGCAGCGGTTGGGTCTGTGCGGGGCATACAACTGGCTGGACTGCAAGGCGTCTCACCAGATCAACCCCACCGGCCCCAACCAGCCGGTGCCCAAGGGGAAACTGCTTGACCCGATCAAGGGGTACTGGACCGGAACCGATGAAACCGCTGTCAAGAACTCGCAGGGCACTGTCCGGCGTGTCGCGATGTACTCCATTATGGAGAACCCGATGACAGCATGCGGCTGCTTCGAGTGCATCGTGATGTACATCCCTGAGGCAGAAGGCGTGATGGTCGTCAGCCGTGAGGATCCGAGCATGACACCGGCGGGTATGACTTTCTCCACGCTGGCCGGTATGTGCGGCGGCGGCATCCAGACCCCCGGTGTGATGGGCATTGGCAAGTTCTACATGACCAGCCCCAAGTTCCTCTCGGCCGATGGCGGCTTCAAGCGAGTCGTCTGGATGTCCAGTTTCCTCAAGGAGAGCATGGCGGACGAGTTCGCCGTCGTGGCGGAGCGTGAGGGTGTCAGCGGATTGATTGATTGTATCGCCGACGAGCGTAACGTCACGACGGTAGATGAACTGGTGGCGTGGCTTAAAGAGAAAAAGCACCCGGTGCTCGAGATGGGCGTGATGCAGGCGGCATCGGGAGAGGTCGAGGCTGAGGCTGAGGTTAAGGCTGAGGTTGAGGCTGAGGTTGAGGTTGAGGCTGAGGTTAAGGTTGAGGCTGAGGTCGAGGCTGAGGTTAAGGTTGAGGCTGCACCTGCGCCACTGCCTGCTCCTGCTCCCGTGGTCGTGCCTGGGGTTCCGGTGAGCGCCGATGTTCAGCAGATCGCCCAGATCAGCGCCGGGATCGTCGTTGACAGTTTCCGCCGCGCGCTGGAGGCTGCGCTGCGGGAGTTGGGTGGAACCGTGCCGGCTGCGCCGGTCGCGCCGATCGCTGCGCCTGCTGCGCCAGAGGTCGCCGCACCCCTCGTGAAAAAAAGAGTTAGACCAGTAGTGCCACCCTGGACTGAGGAGAAGGAAAGCATCGAGTTCCTCAAGGAAAAGTGGATGGGTAGTGTCCGCGAGGTCACGCTGGGCGCGACTGCGGCAGAAGACGGCACGCGGACCAGCACAGTCACGGTCGGCGGCCAGGCTGTTATGCCTTTCCTCGACTTCGAGGGCGAGATAGGGCACAAGCCGGTAGTCGCTATCGAAATCCAGGATCGTAAGCCCGACGACTGGTCGCTGTTGCTGATGGAGGCCTGGGGCGACGCGATGGAGGACCCCGGCGAGTGGGCCAAGGCGGCCGAAAAAGCCGGCGCCGACCTGATCCTGCTCCAACTCAGCCTGACGGACGCCGACGGCAATCCCAACACACCTGAGAACGCCCGCGCAGCAGTGCGCAAGGTGCTCAAGGCGACCGGCCTACCGCTGATCGTGCAGGGGCCGGGGCAGGTTGACGCCGACAACGAGTTGCTCGTCCCCGTGGCCGAAGAGGCGGTCGGGGAGCGCATCGCGCTGGGCGTGTGCGAGGAGAAGAACTATCGCACCATCGTCGCAGCAGCGCTGGCCCATGGTCAACTGGTCATTGCTCGTACTGCCATGGACGTCAACCTGGCCAAGCAGCTCAACATCCTGGTCAGCGACATGGGCTTGCCCCTGGACCGGATCTTGATGGACCCGACTTGCGCTGGCGTGGGCTACGGTATGGAGTACGGCTACTCGGTGATGGAGCGGCTGCGACTGGCCGCTCTCCAGGGCGACGGTATGACCCAATCGCCGATGGTCGTCACTGTGGGCTACGAGGCCTGGCGCCAGAAGGAGAGCAAAGTTGGCGAGGGCGTGCCCGAGGCCTGGGGCGACTGGAAGGAACGAGCCATTAACTGGGAGACAGTGACGGCGTCCACTCTGGTCGAGTCGGCTGCTGACGTCGTTGTGCTGCGTCACCCCGAATCGGTGCGGCGCATTCACGCGATGATTGAGGAGTTGGGAGACTGGTAAACTGGAGGAATCAGGTTTTTCGGAAAAAACCTGATTCCTTCGGCCTTTAAGGAGATAAGACATGGCACTTTCAGGCATTCAAATCTACAAGATGTTGCCTCAGACTAACTGCAAGGAATGTGGTTTTCCCACCTGCCTGGCCTTTGCAATGAAACTGGCGGCCAAGCAGGTCGAACTGGACAAGTGTCCCGATGTGTCTGACGAGGCGCGGGAAAAATTGGCCGAGTCGGCCGCGCCGCCGGTGCGGCTCGTGACCCTTTCCGCCAATGGTCGAGAGATCAAGTCGGGCAACGAGATCGTGCTCTTCCGGCACGAGAAGACGTTCTACAATCCGACCGGGCTCTTTATCCGCCTGCGCGACGATCAGCCGTTGGATGAGATCAAGGCCCAGGCCGAGGAAGCGGCGGGTTACTCGGTTGATTACGTCGGTATGGCGTTGACCATTGACGGCTTCGCGGTCGAGGCGACCGGCGATGGCGATACCTTCGCCGCTACCGTGAAGGGTGTGTTGGACACGGCCAAACTTCCGCTAATCCTCATCGCCACCGACGTGGCGGTGATGTCGAAGGGGTTGGAGGTGTCAACGGATGAGGGAGTACGCCCGTTGATCTACGGGGCTATGGCTGACAACTGGGAGGCTTTCGCTGACCTGGCCAAGGAGCACGACGCGCCGATGGCGATCCGGACTGACTCGCTGAGCGGTCTAGCCGAGCTGACGGAGAAGATCAAAGCCGCCGGGATCGAAGAGATCGTTCTCGACCCTGGCGTGCGCGACCTCAAGTCGTCGCTGGCGTTGAACACGTTGATCCGCCGAATGGCGCTGAAGAAGAACTTTAGGCCGCTAGGCTTCCCGATCATCACCTTCCCCGGCGAATGTGCCGACGACGAGGGAGTGGTGTCCATCGCAGCGACTCAGGCGATCACCAAGTACGGTGGCTTCGTCGTGCTGGATCGGTTCAGCCCGGCGACGATCTATCCCCTGCTGGCCCTGCGCACCAACATCTACACCAACCCACAGCAGCCAATCCAGGTACAGCCGGGCGTCTACGAGATCAACGATCCCCAGGCCGACTCGGCTGTGATGGTAACGACTAATTTCTCCATCACCTACTTCTCCGTGGCGAACGAGATTGACGGCAGCGGTATCCCCGGTTGGCTTCTGGTGGCCGACGCCGAGGGCATGAGCGTGTTGACCGCCTGGGCCGCGGGCAAGTTCGATGCCGAGCGCATCGCCAAGGCCGTCAAAACCAACAATATGGAGGAGAAGGTCAGTCACCGCAAGCTGGTTATCCCCGGTCACGTGTCGGTGTTACTAGGTGAACTGGAGGAAGAGTTGCCAGGTTGGGAAATCCTGGTCGGCCCGCGCGAGGCAGTGGACATATCTGCGTATCTGAAGGTGTGGCAGCCATAGCGTACTGACAATGACGGCGTTCAAGGTCCGCTTCCTACCAACTGCGAGCAGGGATGCTCGCGCTCTGGTGTCAACGTACTGACGATGACGGTGTGCAAGGTCAGGTTCTTACCCCTCGACTGCGAGGTAGAAGTTCCTGTTGGGGTGTTGGTTAGCGACGCTGCCCAACAGGCCGGGATAGACGTCCTGATGCCCTGCGGTGGCCAGGGACGGTGCGGACGTTGTGCAGTCATTGTCCAAGAGGGCAAGGTGCGGCGTCGTTCCACGCAGCGCCTCTCCCCCGAGGACGTGGCGGCCGGCTACGCGCTGGCCTGTCAGACGGCCGTCGAAGGTGACATCGTCGTCCTCATCCCGCCGCAGGAGAAGATTGAGCGGCGGCTGAAGGAAAGCAAGCGGGCAGCGAAGGTCACACTGCCCTTCCCTTATGATCTCCACGACCAGCCGCTGCGCAAGTTTGCTGTCACTCTGGAACCGCCTTCCCTGCAGGATCAAACCGACGACTGGTCCCGCCTGCAGCGGGAATTGGCCCGCCACTACGACCTGCGGGAGGTGCAGGTTTCTCTGCCGATGTTGCGTAAACTGGGCCGGGCGCTGCGAGAGGGGGAGTGGACGGTCACAGTGGTGCTTGAACTGGACACCTTTGATCATCCCGATGGGCCGCCCCGCCTGATAGATGTCCTGCCTGGCGAACATCTGGAGAGCCTGTGGGCGGTGGCGATTGACATCGGCACGACCAGCAATCACGTCTGGCTGGTGGACCTGATCAGCGGCGAGGTGATGGCCCAGAAGGCCGACTACAACGGGCAGATCGCTCGGGGCGAGGACGTTATCTCCCGTATCATCTATGCCTCCAAAGGGGATGGCCTGGAGGAGTTGCAGCGGTTGGTGATGGAGACGCTTAACCGGCTGCTAAAGCAGGCAGCGCGGGAGCGGTCTATCAGCACCGATGAGATCTATAAAGCGGTGGTGGCCGGCAACAGCACGATGATGCATCTCTTCGCTGGCATTCCTCCGGCGTCTATCCGTCTGATGCCCTTCATCACCGCCGTCAACCAGTTGCCCTCTTTCCCGTCCCGGGAGGTCGGTTTGGTGATCAACCCGGAGGCGACGGTGGACTGTCTCCCCGGGGTCGCTTCCTACGTTGGGGCCGACATCACGTCAGGCGTGGTCAGTTCTGGGATGTGTGATGTGGAGGGGGAACTGGCTCTGTTCGTGGACATCGGGACTAATGGAGAGATGGTGCTGGGAGATTGCACCTGGCTGATCGCCTGTGCCTGCTCCGCTGGCCCGGCCTTCGAGGGGGCCGGGGTGGTACACGGGATGCGGGCCACCGCAGGGGCCATTGAGGAGGCGTGGGTCAACTCCCGGACCTACGAGGCCACCTATCGCGTCATTGGCGGGGAGAAGCCGCGGGGTATCTGCGGCTCCGGCCTCATCTCTTTGCTGGCGGAGATGTTTATCGCCGGGGTGATGGATAAGAGCGGTAATATCCACCTTGATCTCTCCACCAAGCGAGTGCGAAAGGGAGCGCACGGGCCGGAGTACGTGGTGGCCTGGGCCGAGGAGACCGCTACCGATGAGGACATTGTCATCACCAAGGTGGACATAAACAATCTGATGCGGGCCAAGGCGGCCATCTACGCTGGGTTCTCCATCCTGGCCCGCAGCGTGGGGCTGAGACTGGCCGATGTGGGACAGGTGCTCATCGGCGGGGCCTTCGGCCAATACATCAACGTGGAGAAGGCGATTCAGATCGGCATGTTACCAGATATGCCCTACGACCGCTTCCACTTCCTGGGCAATACCTCAGTGCGAGGGGCGTACATGGCTCTTCTTTCTCGCGAGATGCGCCAGCGGGTGAATGAGGTGGGGCAGATGGTGACCTACCTGGAACTGTCGGCGGACAACACGTTCTTCGATGAGTTCAACGCGGCACTGTTCCTGCCGCACACGGATGAGAGCCAGTTTCCCTCAGTGGCGGCGCTGTTGGAGGTGTCAACGGGGCGGCGGTCGGGAGACCTTGCCCAACGGAGCGGCGAGGTATGCTGACCGGCCTACACTTCTTGCTCACATATCAGTGTAACTATGAGTGTGACCACTGCTTTGTCTGGGGGAGTCCGTCTCAGAAGGGCGTGATGACACTGGCGCAGGTGCGTGACATTTACCGCCAGGCGCGGGAACTGGGGACGGTGGAGTGGATTTTCCTGGAGGGTGGTGAGCCGTTCTTGTACTACCCGATCATGGTGCGAGCAGCGCAGGAGGCGGATGAACAGGGTTTCCACGTCGGCATCGTGACTAACGACTACTGGGCCATCACGGTCGAGGACGCGGTCGAGTGGCTACGGCCTCTTGCTGGCATTGTGCAGGACTTGTCTGTCTCTACCGATCTCTTTCACTACGATGAGGTGATGAGCACGCACGCGCGCAACGCGCTGGCGGCAGCGAAACAACTGGACATCCCGACAAGCACCATCATCTGCGAGGTGCCGGAGGGAACCATGGGCTACCCTGCGCAACCGAGGGTGTCAACGGATACAGGGGTGTCAACGGATACAGAGGTGTCAATGGATGCGGTGGAGAGTGGCCCGATTATGTTCAAGGGCCGGGCCGCTGTGAAACTGCTCGGAGGTGTCAACGGATACGGAGGTGTGGCGCGGCAGTCCTGGCGGGAGTTCAAAGAGTGCCCACACGAGACGCTGGACGAGCCTGGGCGGGTGCACGTGGATTACCTGGGCAATCTTCACCTCTGCCAGGGGCTGACGATGGGTAGCCTCTTCGAACAGCCGTTGGTGGAGATCGTGGCCGCGTATGACCCGCAGGCGCACCCTATCGTCGGGCCGTTGCTGGCGGGCGGACCAGCGGCGTTGGTGGAGCGGTATGACTTGCCGCATGAGGAGGCTTACGTGGACGCCTGTCACCTGTGCTACGAGGCGCGGGTGATGTTGCGGGAGCGGTTCCCAGAAGTTTTGGGACCGGGACAGATGTATGGAGAGTGTCAAAGGATACGGAGGGACTAGGTTGACGACGACGATTGCATTGGCCGGCAAGGGCGGCACCGGCAAGACGACTATCGCGGCGCTCTTCATCCGCTACTTATGCGAAGAGCGTAATGGGAGTATCCTGGCCATTGATGCTGATCCCTCCAGCAATCTCAACCTGGTGCTGGGGATGGAGGTGGAGCAGACGGTCGGCGATATCCGCGAGGAGATGCTGAACTTGGTGCAATCCAGCGGCGCGTTGGCCGGTTCCATGCCCGGCGGGGTGAGCAAGCAGGAGTACCTGGACTATCAGATCCAGATGGCGCTGGTGGAGGACAAGCGGGTAGACCTGTTGGCGATGGGGCGGCCCGAGGGACCCGGCTGTTACTGCGCCGCCAATCAGATGTTGCGTGTCATCCTGGATCGCATCGCGGCCAATTACGACTACGTGGTGATGGATAACGAGGCCGGGATGGAGCATCTCAGCCGCCGCACCACCCGCAATGTGGACTACCTGCTGCTGGTGACTGACCCCACGCAGCGGGGGCTCATCGCCGCGCAGCGTATGTGTGAGATGGTGCCTGAACTGGACATCGGCGTGGGCCGTGTCTACCTGGTCGTCAACCGGCTGCGAGGGGAGATGCCCGCGCCGCTGGCCGAGGCTATTGTGCGGATCGGGATGGAGTTGCTGGGCACGGTGCCGGAGGATCCGGCGATGGCGGAGTTCGAGTTCACCGGCCGGCCGCTGGTGGAACTGCCGGCGAAGGCAGCGGTGTATCAAGCCGTTCGCGAAATAGCGCGGAGAACATTGGTAGATGGGTAGATTGGTACGTTTAAAGTAAAGGAGGTTACCAAATGTACATAATTGCCGAGAACATCCAGATCATTTCTCCTCTGGTTAAGAGAGGCATCGCCGAGCGGGACGCGAAGTTTTTCCAGGACCTGGCGGTGCGCATGGTGGACGCCGGGGCGAGTGCGGTAGACCTCAACATCGGCCCGCAGAAGAAACATGGTCACGAGATCCTGCCCTGGTTGGTTGAGGTCGTCGAGGAGGTGGTGGGCGTGCCTCTGGTTTTCGATACCACTAACCTGACGGCGATTGAGGCGGCCTGCGAGACGGTGAGCAAGGCGCAGCCGATCATCAACTCCACCGACGCGCGGGCGGAGCGGTTGGCGACAGTGCCCGCTGTGGCCAAGAAATTCAACACGCGCCTCATCGCCCTGACGATGGGCAAGGGCATGATCCCGGTCAGTGCCGGCGAGCGGGTGAGCATCGCGTTGGAGAAACTGATCCCGCACATGCTGGAGATAGATTTTCCCATCACTGACCTGATCATTGACCCACTGGTGCTGACCGTCTCCGGCACCCAGGAATATTGCCCAGAGTGTATCGAGGCAGTGCACACGCTCAAGTACGCCTGGGATCCGCCGCCGTTGACCAATGGGGGTGTCTCCAACGTTTCCAACGGCGTGCCGGCCCAATTTCGCCCGCTGCTCAACCGCGTCTACATGGTCATGCTGATGGGAGCCGGGATTGACATGGTGATCGCTAACCCATTTGACAAAGACCTGAAGGAGTTCATCCGCATTGTTGAGAAGCGGGATGATAGCACTTCTCTGGGCCGATTGCTCCTTAAACTCCACGACCGGGTGGAGGCGATGGAGGAGTTGCAGCCCGACGATGTGGACATGTCCAACCCGCAGCAGGTGGACATCTGGAAGACGGTCCAGGTTCTTTTGAACAAGGTAATCTACACGGATTCGTACCTGCGGGTGTAGGAAACTGAATAGAGCAGGGTTTATGGAATGAAAGGTGTCAACGGATAGAAACCGAGGTTTTTCGGAAAAACCTGGTTTCTAAAGGAGTGTCAACGGATAAGGAGAAGTATGACAGCGCAACTGATTGACGGCAAGGCGATAGCGGCCCAGGTTTACGAGGAGATTCAGGCCGAGGTAGCGACGTTGAAGGAAAAGCACGGCATCACACCTGGGCTGGCGACGGTGCTGGTGGGTGAGAACCCTGCCTCGCAGTCCTACGTCCGGTCCAAGCAAAAGACCTGCACCAAGTGTGGCTTTTACTCTACGGCCGAGTACCTGGATGAAGGTGTGTCGCAGGAAGATGTCGAGGGCTTGGTGCAGCGGCTGAACGCAGACCCCAAGATCCACGGCATCCTGGTCCAGCTCCCACTGCCCAAGCACCTGGACGAAGAAAAGATATTGGGCATGATTAGCCTGGAAAAGGACGTGGATGGTTTCCACCCACTCAACATCGGGCGACTTTCGATGAAGGGGCGCAAGCCTTTGTTCGTGCCATGCACCCCCGCCGGGTGCATCGAATTGCTCGTGCGCTCCGGCGTCGAGATTGAAGGCCAGGAGGCAGTGATATTGGGGCGCAGCAACATCGTGGGGCTGCCGGTCTCAATGCTCCTGTTGCACCGCAACGCCACCATCACCATCTGCCACTCGCGCACGAAGGACTTGCCTGGCACCTGCCGTCGCGCCGACATCCTCATCGCCGCCGTAGGCCGCCCGGAGATGGTCAAGGCCGATTGGGTCAAGCCCGGCGCGGCGGTCATTGATGTTGGCATCAATCGGGTATGGGTCGAGCACCCAGCCGACAGGGAGTGGACTTGTGCCACCACGGGCGAGACCTTTATCGCCCACCGCGCGGACGAGTCGGAAAAAGGCGGCCGCCGCAAGGTTGGCGTGTACTGTGCTACCCAAGACAAGGCTTATCTGAAGGAGCAAGTGCCGGCAGAGGCGCAGGACTGCGAGATGATATCCCTTTTCCGCAAATACAAGTTAGTGGGTGACGTGGACTTTGACCAAGTCAACGAAGTGGCTGGTTACCTGACGCCGGTGCCAGGCGGGGTCGGCCCGATGACCATCACGATGTTGATGTGGAACACCCTTGCCGGAGCCAAGCACGCCGCCGGGTTGATTGACTGAATAGAACAGGATTTACGGAATGAAAGGTGTCAACGGATAAAAGGGGACTGGTTTCTGAGAGTGGAGGTGGTATGCGAGTCCAAATCTCGATCGATACAGTGCGCGGTCCCTTCGTGCGCCAGGTGGAGGAGATCAGCGGCCAGAACCTGCTGGCTTGCAACCAGTGCGGCAAGTGTAGTGCCGGATGTCCGGTCGTGGCGGTGATGGATCTCTTACCCAGCCAGGCCATCCGCATGGCGCAACTGGGGATGGAGGAGGTGTTGGAGAGCAATACTATCTGGATTTGCGCCTCCTGCCTGACCTGCGCCACGCGCTGCCCCAAGGGGGTGGACCTGCCCCGGGTGATGGAGGCGCTGCGCCAGATCGCGCTGCGCCAGGGAATCACGAAACTGGACCTGAAGAGACTCCCGCCGGAATTGTTGCGGGAAGTGCCGCAACTGGCTATTGTCGGCGGGTTCAGGAAGTATATGAGGTAGAAGAGGGTGTAGGGAGTAGGAAGTAAGGAGTATAGATGGTCTATCCATACTACCCAGGGTGTACGCTCTCCACGAAGGCTAAGAACTACGACCGCTCTGGACGGGCGGTAGCGGCGGCATTGGGGATGGAGTTGGAGGAACTCCCCGAGTGGCAGTGTTGTGGGGCGACGTTTCCCCTGGTGCTGGACGACTCGATGGCACTCATCGCCCCGACGCGGATTCTGTATCAAGCGCAGCAGGCACCTCTCCCTAGCCCCCCCCTGCGAGGTAGGGGGAACATTCATCCACTGGTGACGCTGTGTGCTATCTGTTTCAACGTCCTCCGCCGCTCCCAGGCGTTGCTGAAGCGGGACCCCGAGATGCTGGAGCGCATCAACTGGTTCACCGAGCAGGAGTATCACGGCGAGGTGCACGTGGTGCATTTCCTGGAAATCCTGCGGGACGACCTGGGCTGGGAAGCGCTGGCCGAACGGATAGTGCGCCCGCTGACCGGGTTGCGGGTTGCTCCTTACTACGGCTGCCTGCTCCTGCGTCCATACGAGGAGATTGGCCTGGATGACCCGGAGGACCCGGTTATCTTACACGACTTGGTGCGGGCGCTGGGGGCCGAGCCAGTGGATTTTCCTTACAATATCGAGTGCTGCGGCTCCTACCTGACAGTGAAGGAGCCCCAGGTCTCCGAGGCGCTTTCGAGGGACATCGTGGCCTCGGCACGGGAGCACGGCGCGCAGGTCATCATCACTGCCTGCCCTCTCTGCCAGTTCAACCTGGATTACCCGCAGCGGGTGTCAACGGTGTCAACGGATGGGGGCGCCGGTCGCACCGGCGACGAGATACCGATACTCTATTTCACCCAACTAATGGCTGTGGCGCTGGGCCTACCGGAGGATGACTGGGGGATGGAGGAGCACTATGTGGACCCCAAACGCGTGTTAGAACACGGATTAGCAGGACGACAACATAGAGCAGGATTTATGGAATGAAGATGAAGAAACCGGGTTTTTTCCGAAAAACCCGGTTTCTAAGGTGTCAACGGATAAATGGATGACTGTTGGGGTTTGAGTTGATGAATTATCGGGCTTTGGTGATCGGTGCTGGAATCGGCGGGATGCAGGCTGCGTTGGATATCGCCGACAGCGGCTACGAGGTCATCCTGGTTGAGAAGGAACCTTCCATCGGCGGTCACATGGCGCAACTTTCCGAGACCTTCCCGACGCTGGATTGTTCTCAGTGTATTCTCACGCCGCGCATGGTTGAAGTCGGGCAGCATCCTAACATCCGGCTGCTCACGCTGAGCGAGGTGGTGGAAGTCGAGGGAGAGGTGGGGGATTTTAAGGCGCGCATCCTGCGCCACCCCCGCTACGTCATTGAGGAGAAGTGCACCGCTTGTGACGATTGCGCCAAGGTCTGTCCAGTCGTCGTGCCCAACGAGTTCGACCGGGGACTGGCCGCCCGCCGCGCGATCTATATTCCCCACCCCCAGGCAGTGCCGGCGGTCTACACACTCGACCCCGATGCCTGCCTGGGACTCTTCCCGCTGGCGTGCGGGAAGTGCGCGGAGGCGTGTGATGTGCAAGCCATTGACTATGATATGGCTCCCGAGACCGTCGAGGTGGAAGTGGGGGCTATCATTGTCGCCACAGGCTATGTGCTTTACCAGGATGAGGCGGTGATGGCTTACGCCTACATGTCGCATCCCGACATAATGGATGGCCTTGAGTTCGAACGGCTGCTTTCCGCCTCCGGTCCGACCGGCGGTAAGGTGATCCGTCCGTCCGACCACACTGTTCCCAAGGAGGTGGTCTTCATCCAGTGCGCCGGCTCTCGCAATCCGGAGCATGGTGTGCCGTACTGCTCGAAGATTTGCTGTATGTACACTGCCAAGCACGCCATCCTCTACAAGCATCGTGTCCCCGACGGGCAGGTCTACGTGTTCTACATAGACATCCGGGCCGGCGGCAAGGGGTACGAGGAGTTCGTGACGCGGGCGATGGAGGAGGATCGCACGGTTTACATCCGGGGCCGGGTTTCCAAGGTCTTCCCCGCTCCCCCCCCGCCCCCCCCGGCTGCCGGGGGGGGGGATGGTGGGGGTGTCAACGGATCAAAGGTGATGGTGTGGGGAGTGGATACATTGACTGGGAGCAAGGTGGAGATCGCGGCTGACCTGGTGGTGATGGCGTCGGCGATTGTCCCCTCGGAGGGGAGCCGTCGCATCGCAGAGGTGTTGGGCATCGGCGTGGATGAGTTTGGCTTCTATACCCCGACGGACGTGGAGATGACACCGGTGGAGAGCGGGGTGGCAGGGGTCTTCTTGGCCGGGGCTGGGTTGGGCCCACAGGACATCCCGGAGACGGTAGCGCAGGCCTCCGGCGCTGCGGCCAAGGTGCTGGCGCTGTTCGGGAGGGCGAAGGTGTCAGTGGTGTCAACGGATACGGGGGTGGAGCGAGCGCAGAAGGCGCTGGAGGAGACTGGATAGAGGAGATATGAGCCGGATTGGTGTCTTTGTCTGCCACTGCGGAATCAATATCGCCGGCACGGTGGATGTGGAGCGGGTGGCCGAGGAGGTTGGGCAGCACCCGGAGGTCGTCTACGCCACGACCTACAGGTATATGTGCTCTGAACCCGGACAGCAGTTGGTCAGGGATGCTATTATAGAGCATGACCTGGACGGCGTCGTGGTCGCGGCTTGCTCTCCTTTGATGCATGAGGTGACTTTCCGACGTGCCGGATCGAAGGTGGGGCTGAACCTGTACCGCTGTGAGATGGCTAATATCCGTGAACAGTGTTCCTGGACGCACGAGCACGAGCCAGCCCGTGCCACAGAGAAGGCTATTGAGATCGTGCGTACCGTGGTGGAGAAAGTCACGTGGGATGAGGAACTGGAGCCGTTCCGCTTGCCGCTGACGAAACGTGCGCTGGTCATCGGTGGGGGGATCGCCGGGATGCAGTCTGCGCTGGACATCGCCGACGCGTGTTTCCCTGTGGTACTGGTCGAGCGGGAGCCTCGCCTGGGTGGCAAGATGGCCCAGCTCAGTGGTACTTACCTTAACTTCACCGCCGCGCCGGGTCTTCTGGAGCGCAAGGTCGAGCAGGTTCTTGCTCATCCGAATATCGAGGTGTTGACGGGTACGCAGGTGGTAAGTGTCGAGGGGTACGTGGGAAATTTCGAGGTAGAGGTGTCGGGCGGCGGTCAGGAGACCTTGCCCAACGCTTCTTCTTTTGACATTGGTGCTATCGTGGTGGCGACTGGCTGGGACCCATATCCGCTGGAGCGGTTGCCTGAGTACGGCGGTGGGGAGATCCTGGACGTGGTAGACGGACTGACGTTTGAGGGGATGCTGCGGGGGGGTGTCAACGGATGTCAGGAGACCTTGCCCAACGGTGTCAACGGGTACGGAGACCGGCCCCAGCGGGGGCTTCGACGGCCCTCTGATGGCCGGATGGTTCGCGAGGTGGTGTTCGTCCAATGCGCTGGCTCTCGTGATCCGGAGCGGGGCGTGCCATACTGCTCCAAGGTCTGTTGCATGTACGTCGCCAAGCAGGCTATGATGTTCAGGGAGCGCGTGCCGGAGGGCCAGGCTTACGTTTTCTACATTGACATCGGCTCGGCAGGTAAGGGATACGATGAGTATGTCCAGCAGGCAATGGAGCAGTTTGACATCCTGTACCTGCGGGGCAAGGTGAGTAAGATCTTCCGCGATGAGGACAAGGTGGCGGTGTGGGGGGTCGACACGCTGAGTGGCAGGCCGGTGGAGGTGGCAGCCGATCTGGTGGTGTTGGCGACACCTATGGCGCCCAGTTATCAGGCGCTGGAGGTGGCGCAGACGCTGCGGGTCGGTGTGGACCAGAACGGCTTTTTCAGCGAAGCACATCCCAAGTTGCGCCCTGTCGAAAGCCTTACGGCAGGAGTTTTCCTGGCCGGGGCGGCCCAGGGACCGAAGGACATCCCGGAGACGGTCTCGCAGGCTTCAGGCGCGGCGGCTAAGGTGCTGCGGTTGTTCTCGCAGGACGAAATGATCCAGGAGCCGATGGTGGCTTGTGTGATCGGGCAGTTCTGTTCGGCCTGCGGGGCCTGCGTGGAGGCGTGTCCCTACGGTGCACGCTCGATCCACCCCGTGTGGCACATCGCCACGGTCAACGCGGCGCTGTGCCAGAACTGCGGGGCCTGTGTGGTGGCCTGCCCGAACAAGGCGAGTCAGATACGCAACTGGACACTGAAGCAGGTTCTGGCGATGGCAGATGTGGTGAGTTGGTAGGTGTCAACTGCGAGCAGGGATGCTCGCGCTCCGGTGTCAACGGATGAAAATGAACAGTGGCTCGATTGAGGAGGTTTGAAGATGACGGATGTTTGGGGGCAGTTGGCTCGTTATCGTAAGGTGAAGATGCTGCCTGATGGGAAGCGGCTGTTGCTGCGCCCGTTGTCCAAGGAGGACAAACAGGGGTTGGTGGATCTTTTTACCCGGGCTTCCAAGCAGGACTTGGAGTACTTCCGCAGCGACGCGGGCGACCCGGCCGTGGTCGAGAGTTGGGTGGACAATCTGGACCTGAAGCGGGTCTTTCCCCTGGTGGCTGTAGTGGACGACAAGATTGTGGGGGACGCCACCTTGCACTTTGGCGAGCATTACCATCGGCATCAGGCCTGGGTGCGCATCTTCCTCGACCAGGAGTACCGTCGCCAGGGCATCGGGACGCTGATGTTACGCACCCTGATCGAGATCGCCCGGCGAGTGGGGTTGCAGCAGTTGTACGGGGAGGTTCTGACCGCGCAGGCACGGCTCATTAAGGCGTTCGGCGACCTGGGCTTCCATCACGAGGTCACGCTGAGTGACTATTTCATCACGGACAGCGGGGAGACACTGGACATGGCGATTGTGGTGTTGCGGCTGGTGGATCGTTCGGGGGAGTTCTAATTGGCGGTTGGGGCTGGCATTGAGGAGGCGGAAGTGAACAATAGCCCCGTGGGAGCCGTGTTGGTCGTCGGCGCGGGCATCGGGGGCATGCAGGCTTCGCTCGACCTGGCGGAGGCTGGGGTCAGGGTCTACCTGGTGGATAGGAGCCCGGCCATCGGCGGGGTGATGGCGCAGTTGGACAAGACCTTTCCCACTAACGACTGCGCGATGTGTATCCTCTCGCCCAAGCTGGTGGAGTGCGGGCGTCATCGCAACATTGAGGTGATGACCTACGCCGAACTGGAGAGCATTGAAGGCGAGCCGGGCAACTTCACGGCGCGCGTGCGCCAGTACCCGCGTTACGTGGATGTGGATGAGTGCACAGGTTGTGGTGACTGTGCGGCAGTTTGTCCCATCCACCGCCCCGACCAGTTCAATGTTGGCCTGTCTGAGCGGCAGGCGATCTACAGGCTCTACCCGCAGGCGATACCGAACGCATACGTCATTGAGAAGCGGGGTGTCGCTCCTTGCCGTGATGCCTGTCCCGCCAGTCAGCGCGCCCAGGGATACATCGCCCTTATCCGCGAGGGACGCTATGAGGACGCGCTGCGGGTCATTAAAGAGGACAATCCTTTTCCTGGCGTCTGTGGCCGCATCTGCAACCGTAGATGCGAGGACGCCTGCAGCCGGGGCAAGTTAGATGAGCCGATCAACATCCGGGCGCTGAAGCGGTTCGTCACGGACAGGGTGTACGCCCAACCCCGGGTAGTGCCGCAGGTGGTTGAGCGGAGGTACGGGGAGCGGGTAGCGGTCATCGGCGCAGGCCCCTGCGGGCTCACGGCGGCGCAGGACTTGTGTATGCTGGGGTACGGGGTCACTGTTTTCGAGGCGTTGCCGGTGGCTGGCGGGATGCTGCGGGTGGGAGTTCCCGAGTACCGTTTGCCTGCTTCGATTGTAGATCGAGAGGTACAGGACATCGTGGACCTGGGGGTGGAACTGCGGCTGAACACGACGGTGGAGAACCTGGACGATGTTTTCACCGAGGGTGTCAACGGATTTGACGCTGTGCTGATCGCTGTGGGGGCTCACGAGGGGGTTCGCCTGCCTGTTCCTGGGGCGGACCTGGAGGGGGTGCTGATCAACACCACGTTCCTGCGCGACGTGCGGCTGGGCAACCCGCCGGAGTTGGGGGAGCGAGTGGCAGTAATCGGGTCCGGGGACGTGGCAATGGATGTGGCCCGTACTGCCGTGCGGTTGGGGCGCAGCAGGGCGGGCACAAGACCTGCCCGTACGAGGGGGGGTGTCAACGGATGTCAGGAGACCTTGCCCAACAGGGGCCGCGAGGTGCACGTCTACTACCGCCGCACCCGCGAGGAGGCGACGGCGGACGAGGAGGAGATGCGCCACGCTGAGGAGGAGGGTGTCGTCTTCCACTGGCAGGTCACACCTATCGAGGTTGTGGAGGACGGTGTCAACGGATGTGGACGTGTGGGGGGCATAAAGTGCGTGCGCACCGAGCAGGGATTGCCCGATGAGACGGGCCGCTGTCGGCCGGTCCCGATCTCTGGGTCGGAGCACTTTGTACCCTGCGACAACGTCATCTTCTCCGTGGGGCAGCGGGCTGGCCTGGCTTTCATTCCGGAGAGCGCAGGCGTCGGGATCACAGAGCAGTCTACCATCGCTGTCAATCCTAACACCCTGGCCGCTACTCGGCCAGGGGTCTTCGCGGCGGGCGACGCCACCACTGGCACGTCGTTCGTCATCGAGGCAGTGGCTGCCGGTCATCGGGTTGCCGAGTCTATGCACCGCTATCTACGGGGGGAAGAACTGGAGCCAGACCTGACAGGTTTTCCGAAACCTGTCAGATCTCCGGTTGCGGAACTGGCGCAGGCGGAGATTGAGGAGCGCGTGGAGCGGGGAGAAGTGCGGGTTCAGCCCCGCGTGCCGATGGACGAACTCCCGATTGAGGAGAGGCGGGGAACCTTCGAGGAGGTGGTGGCGGGCTATACCGAGAGCCGTGCGCAGGCGGAGGCGGCCCGGTGTCTGGCCTGCGGCATCTGCTCTGAGTGTCTGCAATGCGTCTATGCCTGCCAGAAGCATTGCATTGACCACAATATGCAGGAAGAGGTCGTCGAACTACAGGTGGGGGCGGTGGTGTTGGCGCTGGGATTGGAGACGATGCCAGGCGATGTACGGCCTGAGTTTGGCTACGGGCAGTTGCCCAACGTCGTTACCAGCATCGAGTTTGAGCGTATGCTCTCAGCCTCGGGGCCGTGGGGTGGGGAAGTGCGGCGCCCCTCCGACGGCCAGCACCCGCGCAAAGTGGCTTTCATCCAATGCGTTGGTTCCCGCGATACTTCGTGCCAGCAGGGGTACTGTTCCGCCGTTTGTTGTATGTACGCTATTAAAGAGGCGGTCATCGCCAGGGAACACGATCCCAACGTCGAGCCGACGATCTTTTACATGGACATCCGCTCAGGAGGCAAGGGGTTTGAGCGCTACGTTGAGCGGGCCGAACGGGAGTACGGGGTGCGATATGTGCGAAGCATGGTCTCGTCGGTCACGGCCGGGTCAACGGATACGGGCAACTTGCGGCTCAGTTACGCCACCCCTGATGGAAAGAGGATGGAGGAGGAGTTCGATCTGGTCGTGCTTTCGGTGGGACTGCGGCCACCGGAAGGCGCACGGGAACTGGCGGAGCGGTTGGGGATCGAGTTGAACGAGTACGGTTTCGCCGAACCATCCTCCTTCCAGCCGGGGCAGACGACGCGGCCAGGCGTGTTTGTCGCTGGGCCGTTCAGTGAGCCCAAGGATATTCCAGAGACGGTAATCGAGGCTTCCTGTGCGGCGGCTCAGGCCTCGGCGCTGCTGGCTGAGAGCCGTGGTTCGCTGGTGCAAGAGATCACTTATCCGCCGGAGCGAGACGTGAGCGAGGAGGAGGCGCGGGTAGGTGTTTTCGTCTGTCATTGTGGGATCAACATTGGAGGGGTGGTGGATGTCCCGGAGGTGGTCGAGTATGCGACGAGGCTGCCGGGGGTGGTCTACGCAGAGCAAAACCTGTACACTTGCTCGCAGGATACGCAGGAGCGCATTCGGGAGCGGATCGAGGAGTATGGGCTGAACCGGGTCGTGGTGGCCTCCTGCACGCCGCGCACGCACGAGCCGCTGTTCCAGGCGACGCTTCGCGGGGCTGGGCTGAACCCGCATCTATTCGAGATGACGAACATCCGGGAGCAGGATTCGTGGGTGCACAGGGACGACCACCAGAGGGCGACGGAGAAGGCAAAGGAACTGGTGGCGATGGCGGTGGCGAAGGCGCGGAAGTTGCGGTCTATTCCACGGAGCACCTTTGACGTAGACCGCCATGCACTGGTCATCGGTGGGGGACTGGCCGGGATGACGGCGGCGCTTTCGATAGCGGAGCAGGGGTTTGGGGTGACGTTGGTGGAGCGGGAAGAGGAGTTAGGGGGGAATCTGCGGCACATCTACACACCTTTGCCAGACCTGACAGGTTTCGGGGCGGTGGTCAGGAGACCTTGCCCAACAGGAGAATCTGTCAGGTCTCCCCAGGTGTTGTTGAGGCAGACCATCGAGGCGGTTTCGGCCAATCCGCGCATCTCTGTCTTGACGGAGGCCGAGGTAGTGGACGTGGGTGGGTACGTGGGGCAATATCGCAGCACAGTGCAACTGGCCGACGGGTGTCAACGGTGTCAACGGATGGAGATTCAGCATGGCGTAATCGTGGTGGCGACGGGGGCACGGCAGATTGAGCCGCAGGAGTATCTGTACGGCAAGCATCCTGGGGTGATCACGCAGCGGGAGCTTGAGGAAGTGATGAGTGGATGGGTAAATGAGGAAAGTAATGAGACCGGTGTCAACGGATACAGATCATCTGGTCATTCCTCATTTATTTCCTATACTCCTTCCTCCGTTGTGATGATCCAGTGTGTGGGCTCTCGTGACGATGAGCATCCGTACTGTTCGCGGGTTTGCTGCACGGAGGCGATCAAGAACGCGCTGGTGATCAAGGAACGTAGCCCGGAGACGCAGGTGTACATTCTCTATCGCGACATTCGTACCTTCGGCTTCAAGGAGCGCTACTACCGCGAGGCACGGCGGAAGGGTGTGATCTTTCTCCAGTACGATAAGGATCAGAAGCCAGAGGTGAGGGTAACTACTGAAGAAACCGGGTTTTTTCCGAAAAACCCGGTTTCTAAGGGGCTGTGCGTGGACGTGATGGTGCAGCCGGAGGAGGAGGTCTTCACGTTGGACGCGGACCTGGTGGTGCTCAGCGCCGGCATCGAGCCGAACGTGTCAACGGATGGGGGCCTGGGCAACGAATCGCTGGCCCAATTGCTCAAGGTGCCGTTGGACGAGGATGGGTTCTTCCTGGAGGCGCACGTGAAGTTACGGCCGTTAGACTTCGCGGCGGATGGGGTGTACCTGTGCGGGATGGCGCATAGCCCACGTTTTCTGGATGAGACGATTGCACAGGCACGGGGTGCGGCGATGCGCGCGGTCACTTTGCTCTCGAAGGACGAACTGGAGGGTACGCCAATCGTCGCCAGGGTTGATCCATTGCTGTGCTCAAACTGTGGTCAATGCATCGAGGTCTGTCCATACGACGCGCGTGTGCTGGTTCCTCGTCCTTCTCCTCCTCTTCCTGTCCCTCTCCAGGGGGGAGGCAGTAGTGAGTACGTGCAGGTCATAGATGTGTTGTGCCAGGGGTGCGGGGCGTGTGTCGTGGTCTGTCCGAACAAGGCCAGCCAGCAGAAGGGGTTCGAGTTGGGACAGGTGTATGGGATGCTGGATGCGGTGGGAGTAGGGAGTAGGAAGTAGGGAGGCGGAAGTGAGCAAGAGTTCCGTGGGTGCCGTGTTGGTCGTTGGGGCCGGCATTGGGGGCATCCAGTCCTCGCTCGATCTGGCAGAGGTCGGCTTCAAAGTCTATCTGCTCGACAAGAGCCCCGCTATCGGTGGGGTGATGGCGCAACTCGACAAGACTTTCCCCACCAATGACTGTGCGATGTGTATTCTCTCGCCTAAGTTGGTCGAGTGCGGCCGGCATCTCAACGTCGAGGTGATGACCTACGCCGAACTTGAGAGTGTTGAAGGCGAGCCGGGCAACTTTACGGCGCGCGTGCGCAAGAAGCCGCGCTACGTTGTAGTGGACGAGTGCACTGGCTGCGGTGACTGTGCGGCGGTCTGTCCCGTTATCCGTCCCGACCAGTTCAACGTCAACATGTCTGAGCGACGAGCAGCCTACAAACTCTACCCGCAGGCAATACCCAATGCCTACGTTATTGAGAAGCTGGGGCGTGCACCTTGTCGCGAAGCCTGTCCCATCCATCAGCGGGCGCAGGGATACGTGGCGCTGATACGCGAGGGGCGCTTTGCTGATGCTTATCGTACCATCCGCGAGGACAACCCCTTCCCGTCTATCTGTGGCCGCGTCTGTAACCACAAGTGTGAGGACGCCTGCTCGCGGGGGAAGGTTGATGAGCCGGTCAATATTATGCGCCTGAAGCGCTTCGTCGCCGACTGGGCGCTGGCCCATCCTGATGAGTGTGGGAGTGTGGGAGTGGGGGAGCGGCCGGAGGTCGAGCCGACAGGGAAGCGGGTAGCGGTGATCGGCTCCGGACCGACCGGCCTCACCAGCGCGCAGGATTTGGTCAAACTTGGCCACGACGTGACCATCTTTGAGGCGCTCCCCGTTCCGGGCGGGATGATGCGTGTCGGCATCCCGGCCTATCGGCTGCCCTACGAGTTGGTGCAGCGGGAGATTGATGATATCCTGGCGCTGGGGGTCGAACTGAAGTGCAACCGGCGGATCGAGGATGCGACGGCGCTCTTGCGCGATGGCTACGACGCCGTCTTCGTCGCAGTGGGTGCTCACCAGGGCGTCCGCCTCCCCATCCCCGGCGTGGACCTGCCCGAAGTGATGGTGGCGACTGATTTCCTGCGCCAGGTGGCGCTAGGCGGCGGTCAGGAGACCTTGCCCAACGTGGAGGGGAAGCGCGTCTTGGTGCTCGGCGGTGGCAACGTCGCGGTGGACGCGGCGATGACGGCGGTGCGGTTGGGCGCTTCGTGGGTTGGGATGTCCTGCCTGGAGAGCCGCGAAATGATGCCGGCCCACGAGTGGGAGATACGGGATGCTCAGGAGGAAGGGATCGAGGTCTTCCCCGCCCGCACATTCAGGGAGATCACCTCTGCCGATGGACACGTGACCGGCGTGCGTTGTGTAGAAATTGACTTCCGGGGCTTTGTGGAAGGGCGACCCGACTTCGACGAGATACCGGGTACCGAGCACGTCATTGAGGCCAGTATGGTGATCTTTGCCATCGGGCAGCGGCCCGACGTCTCCTGCCTGCCGGACGAGGTGAAGGTGTCAACGGTGTCAACGGTGTCAACGGATAAGACGGCGCGGGGGCGCTTGAAAGCATCGGCGACGGATCCGATGACGCTGGCGACCGACGTGCCGGGGATCTTCGTTGGTGGTGATGTGGTGACGGGGACCGCGTTCGTTGTGGACGCCATCGCGGCGGGACATAGGGTGTCCCGCTCAATTGATGCCTATCTGCGCGGCGAGCCACTGCCGGTGTCAACTGCGAGCAGGGATGCTCGCGCTCCGGTGTCAACGGATGAGGATGTTCATATCCCCGTAGTCGAGCTGACCGAGGAGGAGGCAAGGGCGAAGGTGTCAACGGATGAGGTCTCCGATGCGCCGCGCCACGAGGTCGCCAAACTTGCCGCGGCGGAGCGGGTGCAGGATTTCCGCGAGGTCTATCCCGCTTTCACTGAGGAGACGGCGCGGGCGGAGGCGGCGCGCTGCCTCTCGTGCGGTATCTGTTCTGAGTGCCTGCAATGCGTCTACGCCTGCCAGAAGCACTGCATTGACCATAGTATGCGCGGGGAAATCGTAGAATTGAATGTGGGCGCGGTAGTGCTGGTGCCAGGGTCAGAGACGATGCCCGGTGACATCCGGCCTGAGTTCGGGTACGGGCGATTGCCTAACGTCGTCACCAGCATTGAGCTCGAGCGTATGCTTTCGGCCTCCGGCCCATGGGGAGGGGAGGTGCGGCGCCCCTCCGATGGCGAGCACCCGCGCAAGGTGGCTTTCATCCAGTGCGTTGGTTCCCGCGATATTACGTGTGACCAGGGATACTGCTCCTCGGTCTGCTGCATGTACGCCACCAAGGAGGCGGTCATCGCCAGGGAACACGACCCCAACGTCGAGCCGACGATCTTTTACATGGACATCCGCTCAGGAGGCAAGGGGTTTGAGAGTTACATCGAGCGGGCTGAACAGGAGTATGGCGTGCGTTACGTGCGCAGTATGGTCAGTGCGGTGACGGATGTTCCGAGGACGGGGAGCCTGCGGCTTAGGTACGCCACCCCCGATGGCAAGAACGTCGAGGAGGAGTTCGATCTGGTGGTGCTCTCGGTGGGGCTGCGGCCGCCGGAGGGCACGCGGGAATTGGCGGAGCGGCTGGGGGTCGCGTTGAACGAATACGGCTTCGCCGAGCCGCCCCCCTTCCAACCGGGGCGGACGACGCAGCCGGGTATCTTTGTCGCCGGACCGTTCAGTGAGCCGAAGGACATCCCGGAGACAGTGATTGAGGCTTCGTGCGCGGCGGCGCAGGTGTCGGCATTGCTGGCCGATGTGCGTGGCACCTTGACGGAGGAGCGGGTCTTAACGGAGGAGCGGGACGTGAGCAGGGAGCGGCCACGGGTGGGTGTCTTTGTCTGCCACTGTGGTATCAACATCGGCGCTGTGGTGAATGTACCTGAGGTGGTGGAGTACGTCACCAGCCTGCCGGACGTAGTTTATGCGGAGGACAATCTGTACACCTGTTCGCAGGATACGCAGGAGCGCATTCGCGAGTGTATCGGGGAGCACGATCTGAACCGGGTGGTGGTGGCCTCTTGTACGCCGCGCACACACGAACCGCTGTTCCAGGAGACAGTTCGCGGGGCCGGGCTGAACCCGCATTTGTTCGCGATGGCGAACATCCGGGAGCAGGATTCGTGGGTGCACAGGGGGGACCACCAGATGGCGACGGAGAAGGCGAAAGAATTGGTGCGCATGACGGTGGCGAAGGCACGGAAGTTGCGGTCTATTCCACGGCGCACCTTTGACATAGACCGCCATGCACTGGTCATCGGTGGGGGACTGGCCGGGATGACGGCGGCACTTTCGATAGCGGAGCAGGGGTTTGGGGTGACGCTAGTGGAGCGGGAAGAGCAGTTAGGGGGGAATCTGCGGCACATCTACACACCTTTGCCGCAGTGGTCAGGAGACCTTGCCGAACGTGTCAACGGATGCGAAAGGGTCTCTGGCGACCCCCAGGTGTTGTTGAGGCAGACCATCGAGGCGGTTTCGGCCAATCCGCGCATCTCTATCTTGACGGAGGCTGAGGTAGTGGACGTGGGTGGGTACCTGGGGCAATATCGCAGCACAGTGCGACTGGCCGACGGGTGTCAACGGATGCAGGAGATTCAGCACGGCGTGGTAGTGGTGGCGACGGGAGCGCGACAGATCAAGCCACGGGAGTATCTGTACGGCAAGCATCCTGGGGTGATCACGCAGCGAGAGCTTGAGGCACTGTTGGTAGGGAGTAGGGAGTATGGAGTGGGGAATGGGGGTGATGATGTTTCGCTTGCCGTAACGAACGGATATGGATGGGGGGGGAAAAGTCTGCAATCTGTCGTGATGATCCAGTGTGTGGGCTCTCGTGACGAGGAGCATCCGTACTGTTCGCGGGTTTGCTGCACGGAGGCGATCAAGAACGCGCTGGTGATCAAGGAACGTAGCCCGGAGACGCAGGTGTACATTCTCTATCGCGACATTCGTACCTTCGGCTTCAAGGAGCGCTACTACCGCGAGGCACGGCGGAAGGGTGTGATCTTTCTCCAGTACGATAAGGATCAGAAGCCAGAGGTGAGGGTAACTACTGAAGAAACCGGGTTTTTTCCGAAAAACCCGGTTTCTAAGGGGCTGTGCGTGGACGTGATGGTGCAGCCGGAGGAGGAGGTCTTCACGTTGGACGCGGACCTGGTGGTGCTCAGCGCCGGCATCGAGCCGAACGTGTCAACGGATGGGGGCCTGGGCAACGAATCGCTGGCCCAATTGCTCAAGGTGCCGTTGGACGAGGATGGGTTCTTCCTGGAGGCGCACGTGAAGTTACGGCCGTTAGACTTCGCGGCGGATGGGGTGTACCTGTGCGGGATGGCGCATAGCCCACGTTTTCTGGATGAGACGATTGCACAGGCACGGGGCGCGGCGGTGCGCGCGGTCACTTTGCTCTCGAAGGACGAACTGGAGGCCACGCCAATTGTCGCCAGCGTCAAGGAGCGCCTGTGCTCGGCCTGTGGGCTGTGCGTCGAGGTCTGTCCATACGATGCCCGCGTGCTGGAACCGGGGGCTCACTATGCTGAGGTGATCGAGGTGTTGTGTCAGGGCTGCGGCGCGTGTGTCGTCGCCTGCCCCAACAAGGCCAGTCAGCAGAAGGGATTCGAGTTGCGCCAGGAGTATGGGATTCTGGATGCGATAATGATGACCGATGGTGTCAACGGTGTCAACGGATAGGGATTGCGGGTAGAGGTGTCAACGGATAAGAAGGGATGACAATGGCTGAGCAGTTACCCCCAATAATTCATAGTTCGAGGGTGTCAACGGATGCCAGGGGTGTGGACTATGAAGCGAACTAAACCGTCGGCGCTGATCATCGGCGGGGGGATCGCTGGTATCCAGGCCGCGCTCGACATCGCTGACGCAGGCTTCACGGCCTACCTGGTCGAGCGGGAGCCCTCCGTCGGTGGGCGCATGGCCCAACTGGATAAGACCTTCCCGACCTTGGATTGCTCGTCGTGCATCCTGACCCCCAAAATGGTGGATGTGGGTCGCCACCCTAACATCGAGTTGATGACATACAGTGAGGTTGTCTCCATCGAAGAGGCAGGTATGGAAACCTGCTCTACAACGACCAACTCCCACACCCCCATACCTTCACACTCCCACACCCCCATACCTTCACACTCCCACACCCCCATACCTTCACACTCCCACACCTCCTTCCGCGTGCGGGTGCGCAAGAAGCCACGCTACGTGGATCTGGACAAGTGCACCGGTTGTGGTCTGTGCGCGGAGGCGTGCCGGATGAAGGGCCGGGTGGTCAGCCATTTCGACGAGGGTATCGCCAAGCGGTCGGCCATTTACGTGCCTTTCCCCCAGGCGGTGCCACTTAAGTACACTGTTGATCCTGAGGCTTGTTTGTTCCTGACACGGGGCAAGTGCGGTAAGACTTTCCTGTGTAAGGACGCCTGTTCGGCCGGCGCGATTGACTTCGAACAGCAAGAGGAATTCGTGGATCTAGATGTAGGCGCGATTATCGTCGCCACCGGCTTCGACCTGATAGACCCTCGTACGAAGCCGGAGTTTGGTTACGGCATATACCCGGAGGTGATGACCGGCGCCGAGTTCGAGCGGCTCTCGTCCGCCTCCGGTCCCACGATGGGCAAGATCGTTGTCGGCAGCGGTCGGGGGACTTTGCCGAACGGTGGGGAGGTCAACGGCAAGGAGCCTAAGGACGTCGTATTCATCAAGTGTGTAGGCTCCCGCGACCCGCACACAGGCGTGCCTTACTGCTCCCGGGTCTGTTGCATGTATACAGCCAAGCACGCTCACCTGGTTCGGGATAAGATTCCCGACGCCCGCATCACCGTGTTCTACATGGACGTGCGGGCCTTCGGTAAGGGGTACGAGGAGTTCTATGATCGGGTGAGGCACGAGCAGGTGATATACCGGCGCGGTGAGCCTGCGGAGATATACCGACGGGGGGATAAATTGGTCGTGCTGGCCGAGGATACGCTGCTGGGGAAGCCCATTGAGGTTGAGGCGGACCTGGTGGTGCTGGCTACGGCGATCGTCCCACGGGCCGATGTATCGGAGGTGGCCGAACTGCTGGGGTTGGAACGCTCCCCGGATGGTTTCTTCCAGGAGGCACATCCCAAGTTGCGCCCGGTGGACACGCGGATGGATGGCGTCTTCCTGGCAGGCTGTTGCCAGGGACCCAAGGACATCCCAGACACGGTCGCTCAGGCAAAGGCGGCTGCTGCCTCAGCGATGGGGGTACTTGCGGGGGTAGGGAGTAAGGAGTAAGGCGAAGATGGCGTTGAAGACAGAGCGGATTGCCGAGCAGTTGGAACTCTTTGGTTGTATCCAATGCGGCAAGTGTACCGGGGGCTGTCCGGTGGCACGTAAAACGGTGCTAAACATCCGTAGTATGATCTATCACATGCTAGTGGAACCGGAGTTGGACGCTGTTTTCTTCAAGGCGCACCAGGAGTTGTGGGATTGCACGTGCTGTTTCACTTGTGTCGAGCGGTGTCCCAAGGATGTGCGGCCGGCTGATTTGATCATTGAGCTGCGGGGCCAAATGGTAGAGAGTGGGCGTATCCCGGAGACCATTGGAGCGGCATTGATGGGCGTCTTCCGCCAGGGGAACCCCACCGGCATCGCGCGGGAGGATCGGGCTGCCTGGACCAACGGTGTCAACGGTGTCAACGGATGTGGGAGGGCGAAAGTGAAGGTCAAGGCCGCGCAGGAGGGGTGTGAGGTGCTCTACTTTGTGGGCTGCTCCCCTGCGTATGACCCGCGCGTGCAGGTCGTCACTCGTGCTCTGGTGAGGGCTTTTGCTGCGGCCGGGCTGGACTTCGGCACGCTGGGCACGGAGGAGAGTTGTTGTGGCAACGAGGTACGGCGCATGGGTGAGGTGGGGCTGTTCGAGATGTTGGTCGAGGAGAATGGTGAATTGTTCCGCGGCGTGGGCGCAAGCCGGTTGGTCACCACCTCACCTCACTGCTTCAACACCTTCAAGAACGAGTATGGCCTGGATGGTATTGAGGTGCTGCACTACACGCAACTCGTCGCCGAATTGATCGAGCAGGGCCAGCTGGAGTTCTCTGCCCCCCCCCTGCCCCCCCCGGCTGCCGGGGGGGGGGATGGGGGGGGTGGGGTGGAGAAGATGGTTACCTACCACGATCCCTGCTTTCTGGGCAAGCAGAATCATATTTTCGATGAACCGCGTGCCATCCTCAAGGCCATCCCTGGCGTCAAGTTGGTGGAGATGGACCGCAGCCGGGAGCGCAGCCTGTGCTGCGAAGGGGGCGGCGGACGCATGTGGGCCGAGGGGACCAACCTGGAGGAGCGGCTGGCCTTCCAGCGGGTGCACGAAGCAGCCGAGACGGGGGCCGAGATTCTGGCCGTGGCCTGCCCCTTCTGCCTGCTGACGCTGGAGGATGCGGTCAAGGTGCAGGGGCTGGACGACCGGCTGCAGGTAATGGATATTATGGAGCTTGTGGACTTGGCATTGACTAAACACGGATTGGGAGAATTGACGGATCAGATTCCAGGCTAGATCACGTTTCACGCATCACGTTTCACAGATATGTTCTCTGTCGAGCGGTAGGACCAAAGGTATGGAACCACAACCTCGTATTGGTGTATACATCTGTCACTGCGGCACGAACATCGCCGCCAATGTGGATGTGGAGCAGGTGGCGGAGTTCGCGGCGATCCTGCCTGGCGTCGTCGTCGCCCGCGATTACCTGTATATGTGTTCTGACCCCGGCCAGGCGCTGATCCAGCAGGACATTGAGGAGCAAGGGCTGAATAGGGTGGTGGTGGCTTCTTGCTCACCCCGCATGCACGAGCCCACCTTCCGGGCGGCGGCGCAGCAGACGGGTCTTAACCCGTACCTGGTGGAGATGGCCAACATTCGGGAGCAGTGCTCGTGGGTACACACCGATCGAGAGGGGGCGACAGAGAAGGCGAAGTTACTGGTCGCCTCGGTGGTGGCCAAGGCGGCCCTGCTGGAGCCTTTGGAGGAGCGGGAGGTCGAGGTCACGCCTGGTGCGGTCGTCATCGGTGGGGGCGTCGCTGGCATAATCGCCGCCCTCGACGTGGCCAGCGCTGGCTTTCCGGTCTACCTGGTGGAGAAGAGCGATCACCTGGGCGGGCGTGTGGCTGACCTGAACCGCACCTTCCCGACTCTGGAGTCTGTGGCGGAACTACTGGGGCCGCTGGTCGAGCGTGTTCAGGCCCATCCCAATGTCACTATCTTCCTAAAGACACAGGTGACGGGTGTGGAAGGGTACGTGGGGAACTTTGAGGTGGCAGTGGATAGTAGACGAGTAAATGAGGAACGAGTAAATGAGGAAGGCGGGATGTCCTCATCTACCTATTCCTCATCTACTTCATCTACTCTTGCCGTGGGGTCCATTATCGTCGCTACAGGCTACGATGTTTTTGATCCGCATCGCAAGCCGGAGCTGGGCTATGGCCAATATCCCAACGTCATCACGTCGCTGGAGATGGAACGGCGTTTGGCCGCAGGAGACCTGACAGGTTTTCCGAAACCTGTCAGGTCTGTGGTTTTCATTCAGTGCGTGGGTTCACGGGACGTGCAGTTGGGCAATCCATACTGCTCGCGAGTGTGCTGTATGTACACTGCCAAGCAGTCCCGCCTGGTGCGCGAGCTCCTGCCTGAGGCCGACGTGACGGTTTTTTTCATGGATGTGCGTGCTTTTGGCAAGGGTGCTGAGGAGTTCTACGACGAGGTGCGGGCGAAGGGGGTGCTTTACCGGAGAGGGAGCATCTCAGAAATAATCCGGCGCGGCGACCGGGTGGTGTTGATTGGGGAGGACACGTTGCTGGGCCGTCCCATCGACTTTGAGGCGGACCTGGTGGTGCTGGCGGTGGGAATGGAACCCCGCTCCGACGTTAGCGATCTCTCCACCCTGCTCAAACTGCCGCGCTCGTCCGATGGTTTCTTCCTGGAGTTGCATCCCAAGTTGCGGCCCGTGGACACGGCAGTGGATGGTGTCTTCCTGGCTGGCTGTTGCCAGGGACCCAAAGATATCACCGACACAGTCGCGCAGGCGAAGGCTGCCGCTTCTTCGGCCCTTATCCCTCTCCTGCGGGGCACGGTGCCGGTGGAATCGGCCACGGCGGTGGTGGATGAGGAGTGGTGCGCCGGGTGCGGGATGTGCGTGGAGGTGTGTCCCTATGGCGCGCCGGCCCTCGACCCGTTTTGGGGTGTCTCGCGGATCAACGCGGTGCTGTGCAAGGGGTGCGGTGCCTGCGCCACCACCTGCCCTTCCAAGGCCATTCGCCTGCAGCACTTCACCCCCGAGCAGATAATGGCACAGGTGGATGCGTTGGTGGGTGGTTAGCAGTTGGCAATTAGCGATCAGTGTGGTAGAGTGTGGTGCAACTGAGGACGGGCAAAGCCACGGTTGAGGAGTCCCGATTGCCTGTGCCAAGAGGTAAGCATGACTAACACCGTACTCTTCGAAGCACCAACGCCTCTTGGTTTCAGCGTGCGTGTCACATGTGACTACTGGGAGTTGATTGTCACAATCAAGCACCCTGTGATGCGTGGACGCGAGATGGATGTACAAGACACCTTGCGAACGCCTGACGAAATCCGGCGGAGTCGCAGCGACCCAGTCGTGTATCTTTTCTATCGGTTGGAGCGCCTTGGGCGTTGGATTTGCGCCGTGGCAAAGCAGCTCAACGATGAAGGTTTCCTGATCACCGCCTACCCGACCGATGCGATTAAGGAAGGTGAGCGAATATGGAGAAAGTAAGGGTTTTCTATGACCGTGTAGGCAATACTTTAACCGTCTGGTTTGGTGACCCGCAGGACGAGTACATCTGTGAAGAGACCGGCGATGAGGTTATCCTGATGAAGGACCGGACTGGACGGGTGATCGGCTTTGAGAAACTCAACTTCTTGGTGCCTGCACAGGAACAATTGCGATTTGCTTTTGAAGCCGTGAGCGTATGATCCGGAACGCTGCCTGGTGCGGTGCTATGCAAGGGGTGCGGGGCGTGCGCGACGGCCTGTCCCTTCAAGGCCATTCGACTGCAACACTTTACCGCCGAGCAGATCCTGGCGCAGGTGGATGCGCTGATTAGCGGTTAGCAGTCAGCAGTTAGCAGTTAGCAGTTGGCGATCAGTACCTGAACTTGTTTGGGGTTCTGGGGTGGTTGGAGCGATAGACCCTTCCCGCTCTGCAGCACTTCACCGCCCGGTAAATCCTGGCACAGGTGGACGTGCTGGCGGGCTTGTGAGGGGGCGGGATGGGCGGAGTGATTCGGACTAATTGCAGCTTTTGGGCCCATTTATCAGGAGCCTGAAGGTGAAGAATCGAATGATCAAAAGAACATTGTCTGACGCGCAGACGCAGAAGAGCATAGAACGTTTTATCTTTGAGGCAAGGGAATGCGCGAGGCAGGAATTTGGTTTCGCAGCGATGTCAGCAATATTCTCGGTGATATTGGCGGTTTCAGAAGCAGTCAATCCAAATTCCTACCGGGATGAAGATCTACTCAAAGCTTTTGTGCCCCAGATGGCTGACAAGAGCTCGTGGCTAGTTGCACCCGTGACCAACTTGTCAGACGATGATGTCGCTGAAAAGTTAGTTCAAGTCAGAAATAGTCTCGTACATCAGTTGTCGCTTCCACCTGATATATATCTGACCAACACCAGTGCAGACGCTAGAGAGGCCTCGAAAGAGTATCCTAATAAATACTTTATCAGCACAGTCGAATTTGTTGATGTCATCGCCAGAACGGTCCGCCATATTATTGAAGTTCATCCCAATGCTGTTTTTGACCCTTGTCCGAGGACACAAAGAGATATAGCCAACCGTCTGGAGCGGCTGGTATCTGCGAAAACTCCGTCTATTTCAGGCGTAGATTTCGAGTCTGTGTCTGGTAACGAAATACAAATACAAAGTCCAGCAGAGGAGTAAAGAAATACGCAATGGGAATATGGAGCTATCATTCAACGAGTTGGGGCTGTTTTTAAGAAGCCATTGGTATGGGTCCATTTCCAAGTTGCGAAGAAGCAGAAAGAAGTCCCTATCAGTAATATCCCTGCGACTTTGGCCAAGTTGGGTGAAGATGGCTGGGAACTCATAGGAGCGTTCTTCGATCCGTTTGGGTCACTGCTTGGCCTGCCAATACTCTCTACTTCAAGAGGCCAAAGCCGAACTCTGAAACGAGGGCACGACAGTGACTTGTAGGCATTTGACAACAACAATGAAAGCATTGCCGCAGGAGGTTGGCGGGTCTCCCTTCCCTCGAATGATTGAGGAACCAGCTTGTGGTTTAGGTCGTCAGCCGATGGTGATCAGCTGGGCTACTCGTTGTGAGAGAACGTCCAAGCAGGGTCCTTGCTGGTGGTGGGTAAAGCTGCACGGAGATAAGCCAGACCCCGAGTTTTGAAACGAATGGGCATATAGTGCCTGTGGATGCGCTGGTGGAGTGAGGATACAGTGGTCGTGTCTCCTCGTTTCTGTCCCTGTCCGTAAAAGGGGGGTAGTGTAACGTGGATCTGTATCACAGTGAGCAGCATGTGTCAGCCATACACTGCAATCAGTGTGGGGCAGCATTTGTCCCAACTCAAGAAGAACTCGCACGTGGAATGTCATTCTGCCCTGGTTGTGGCAATGGTATCCAAATCAGGCAAACATCAAAGCCGCAGGTTGATTCTCTGGAACTGAAGTCGAGGGCATCTTGCTTTGGTGAGGGTATGATGCTATTCACGGAACAAGGTGTCCGAGATGTTTTCTTCGCCGGGCAAATCGATCGCATCCGGTACAGTGAAGAGGGGATGAGCTTGAACCAGGCTATTTGGGAGTGGGCTGATGGAAAAGCTGCTCCAGACGAGGATTACCTGACCAATGTCAAGCGCCTTATGAAGACGGGCGGGGCACGGTACAAGATTGCCCAAGATCTGATCCAAGTCGCGAAGCTGTCCTATTGTGAAAGGAAAGGGGGACAAGGGGATTTAGGAATTGCAGGGGAAGACGCGCCCTTGGTTACGATCCAGTGGAGGCGAAGGGTTTACGATGCCACCTTGGAGGCGAAGCCTATTCTCTTCACACGGGTTGCCCAAATGTACGGCTATGCGCCTATGCACCTGCTTATCGCTATTCAACGGGGTAACCTTCCGGCGCGCAAGAGCGAAGGAACTTTCTTGGTCACCGTGAGTGATGTTGAACGATGCATTGCTATGGGGGTGTTGGAACCTCTGCGCAGTTCTAGGTTCGCTGGCAAGGTAATGGGAGTTGGCTATCGCATCATCGTGCATCCCTGGGGTGCTAAACTTCAACTTCTGGTAGAGTCGGTGCCTGACGCATGTTCTCTCGTCTTAGCATGGATGTATGCTGGAATGAAGTCGGTTTCGTTTGGGAGTGACATCGCCCGAGCTGTCCTCGCAGGTCAGAAGCAAGAGGTGCAAGCAAGGATCAAGGAATGGGCAAGTGAATTGGTGGCAGAATATGAGGCTATGAGCCGATCCAGGAAAACCCCGGTGTATTACGACGCGGAAGATGAATATCAACGTTTGATAGAGCTTAGCCAAGATCCAACATCTGGGTTTCGGATTGACGACTGGTAGGGTCTCAGCTGTTATTCGCAAGAGGCCGTAGAAGCGCGAAGCCCCAGCCTCCCGGCCAGGGTCTCCGCAAAGAAAGCAGCCTCTCGACTGCATTTACATTGTAGCGAATCGCACAGATTTGTCAATATGGTAGATCTGGAAACCGTACCATCCAACTAACCAACTAACCAACTCTCAAGGGGGCAATATGGCTGAAGCAAGTTTCGAACCCAAAATCGTCGCCTTTCTGTGCAACTGGTGCACGTACACGGGGGCCGACCTGGCGGGCACGTCCCGCATCCAGTATCCACCCAACGTGCGCATCATCCGGTTGATGTGCTCCGGATCGGTGGATCCTACCTACGTGCTCAAGCCGCTCTTGGACGGTGCTGACGGCGTCCTCATCGGCGGCTGCCACCCCGGCGACTGCCATTACCAGTCGGGGAACTACAAAGCCCGGCGGCGCATCATCGCGCTGAAGGAGATCCTCAAGAATGCCGGCTACGACGAGGACCGGGTCTGGCTGCGCTGGATTAGCGCCAGCGAGGGGGGGCGCTTCGCCGAGACGGTCACGCAGATGACCAAGGCGATGAAGGAGAAAGGCCCCAATCCGATGCGTCGGAAGTGGGCAGTGTAGCAATGATCAATAGAGCAAGATTTACGGAATGAAAGGATAAAGAATCTAGGGGCGGTTCGCGAACCGCCCCAACAGGGAGATGCAATGAGAACTGTAATACCGGTTGAGAACAACGATGCGCTGGCCGCCGTGCGTGGTTTCCTCAAGCAGTTGCTGGAGGCTGAGGTGGTGAACGCGCTGCTGGTGCCGATGGAGACTCCTGCCGGCACAGTCACTCCTGCGTTGGTGGCCGATCCAGACCTGCTGGATGCGGCGGTCCCGCTGGCTCCGGTGATGGGGCTGAACACAGCGCGCGTGGTGGGCCACGTCTCCGTCCGCGAGCCCCGGGGACGCATTGGTGCAATCTTGCGCCCGTGCGAACTGCGGGCGCTGGTGGAACTGGTCAAACTTCAGCAGGCCAACCTGGAGGATCTGGTGACCATCGGCGTAGACTGCCTGGGCACCTACGACGTGCCGGTCTACGCTGCGATGCGGGCCGACGGCGGTGTGGACATGACGGCGCACCTGTCTACGGCCCAGGGCGGCGAACTGGCCCCGCAGGAGGGGTATGTCTTCCGCGACGCTTGCCAGATGTGCGAGAAGCCGCACGTCGAAGAGGCCGATATCGTGTTGGAACTGTTCGGTGCGGACCTGGCTACCGGCATCCCGGTCAGCCTGTCTGATGAGGTGGCTGGGAAGTTGTCCCCCCCTCTGTCCCCCCCATTGGGGGGGAAGGAAGGTGGGGGGCAGCGGGCTGAGGTGGTGGAGAAGGTGGTCGCTGCCCGCACGAGAGTGCGCGATGCCCGCTTCGCTGATATACGCGGGCAACTCGAACGGGAAGGGGTCGAAGGGGTCTTCGCCGCCTGCGTGCGCTGCCATAACTGTATGACCGTCTGCCCCTTATGCTACTGCAAGACCTGTCTTTTTAAGAGCCCTGTCTTCGACCATGAGCCGATTCAGTACATGAACTGGGCACGACGCAAGGGGGCCTACCGGCTGCCGGCCGATACGATGCTTTTCCACCTGACTCGCCTCAACCACATGGTGCTCTCTTGCATCGGTTGTGGAATGTGCACCAGCGACTGCCCGGCGGAGTTGCCCGTGGGACTGGTCTTCCGTGCCATCGGACAGTCGGTGCAGGAAGTGTTTGATTACGTGCCCGGTCGTAGCGTCGAGGAGTCCCTGCCGCTGGTCACCTTCCGCGAGGATGAGTGGATGGAGGTAGGAGAAGAGTGACAAGGGTGTCAACGGATGGCAACGGATAAACGGATATTGGGGGGGCTTATGGAAACTGAGAATCAACCTGAAGTGGCCGATGCCGATCTGATTCCCGTCTACGTCATGGGCAAGCGCTACATGGTACCATCCTCGCTGACGATTATGAAAGCGATGGAGTGGGCGGGCTACACGCTGATCCGGGGCGTGGGCTGCCGGGGAGGTTTCTGTGGAGCATGCGGCACGGCGTACCGTATCCTGGGTGACCCGAAACTCTACTTCGGGCTGGCCTGCCAGACGGTGGTGCAGCCGGGTATGTACCTGGCGCAGATTCCGTTCTTCCCGGCGCAGCGCGCTAGTTATGACATCACCCAACTGGAGCCCACTGCGACCACTTTGTTCTCTACCTATCCCGAGGTGTTGCGCTGCCTGGGCTGCGGGGCCTGCACCAAGGCCTGCCCCCAGGATATTGACGTGCGGATGTACATGGCGGCCGGGATGAAGGGCGACATCGCCACGATGGCCGACCTGTCGTTCGACTGCATTATGTGTGGCCTGTGCGCAGTCCGCTGTCCGGCCGAGGAGGCGCAGTACAACATCGCCATACTGGCCCGCCGGCTCTACGGCCGCTATCTGGCACCTCGATCCGAGCATCTACGGGAGCGTTTGGAAGAGATCGAGGCCGGCAAGTTCGATGCCGAGATAGAGAAGTTAAAGAGGTTCGATAAGGAAGAACTGATGGCGCAGTACAAAGCGCGGGACATTGAGCCAAAGTGAGGGGGAATGGGAATGAGCGGCTATCCGCCTGAGATGCAGGAATCTATCCGTAAGGTCGAGGTCACCCGTGCCCGGCGGATTAAAGAGACTTTTCCGGCGATGAGCATGGAGGAACGGGAAACTATCCTTGAGGCTTTCCATCCTGACTACAAGGAGGAGACCTTCCAAACCATCCGGGTGGGGGTCAGCAAGGGGCAGCGCATGCCCATAGAGCTGGCCGGCATCGTCGAGGGGCGACCCCATATCAGCCCCGGCTTCTCCTTAAGTGCTCCGGCAGCGTCAACGGATGTGCTGGTGATCGGCGGTGGTGGGGCGGGGGCCTCGGCAGCGCTCCTGGCGCAGGAGAACGGGGCCCAGGTTATCCTGGTGACCAAGTTGCGCTTCGGTGACGCCAACACGATGATGGCCCAGGGTGGTATCCAGGCCGCCGACCGGCCGGAGGACAATCCGGCCATCCACTACCTGGACGTCATTGGCGGTGGTCACTTCACCAATGTTCCTGAACTGGTTGAGGCACTGGTGATGGATGCTCCTTTCGCCATCAAGTGGCTGGAAGACCTGGGGGTGATGTTCGATAAGGAGCCAGACGGGATGATGGTAGAGGCGCACGGCGGCGGTACCAGCCGCAAGCGCATGCACTCGGCGCGGGACTACAGCGGCGCGGAGATCATGCGCACGCTGCGGGACGAGGTGCGCAATCGGGAAGAGGACATCAGCGTCATTGAGTTTGCTCCCGCTGTCGAATTGGTACTCGACGACAAGGGACAAATTGCCGGTGCTGTGGTGATGAACCTGGAGACGGGGGCCCATCGGTACATCAAGGCCAAAGCGGTGGTACTGGCGACCGGTGGATGCGGGCGGCTGCATTTCCAAGGCTTCCCGACGACCAACCACCACGGTGCAACGGCCGACGGAGTGGTGCTGGCCTATCGGGCCGGCGCGCCACTGGGCTACCTGGAGTCTATGCAGTACCATCCCACTGGCGCGGCTTTCCCGGAGCAGATCGTCGGCCTGCTGGTTACCGAGAAGGTGCGCGGGCTGGGGGCGCAGCCAGTTAACAAGAATGGTGAACAGTTCGTCTACCCTCTGGAGCCTCGGGACGTGGAGGCGGCGGCCCTTATCCGGGAGTGCGCCCCCCCTATTATCCCCCCCGCAAGCGGGGGGGAGTGTCAACGGATGGGGGGGCGAGGCAATGGGGTCATCACTCCCACCGGGCAGCCCGGCGTGTGGCTGGATTCACCGATGATTGAGCGCATCCACGGCCCCGGCACTATCCAAAAGGCGTTGCCGGCGATGGTGCGCCAGTTTGGGCGCTTCGAGATTGACATTACGGAAGAGCCGATGCTCGTCTACCCGACGCTGCACTACCAGAACGGCGGGGTGCAACTGCAGGCCGATTGCTCTACCGATATCCCTGGCCTTCTTATCGCCGGGGAGGTGAGTGGTGGTGTGCACGGTCACAACCGGCTGATGGGCAACTCCTTGCTGGAGATCACCGTCTTCGGCCGGCGCGCTGGCCGCTCGGCGGCGGCATACGCGCAGCAGTGTCAACGGATAGGCAAGCCCACTCTGGCCCACGTGGAGGCCTGGAACCGGGAGTGTCAACAGATGGGTGTGGATACGGGGGTGGTCTCGCCTATCTTGTTGCCCGATTACACGCGGCGGGTGTAAACGGTGTCAACGGTGTCAACAGATAAGGGGTCAACGGATAAACGGATGGGGAAACCTTGCGAAGGTTTTTCAGCATTTTGTAACCTTCGCAAGGTTCAGTCAACGGAGTCAACGGTGTCAACGGATGAGGATTGCGGGTAGAGAGTGGCAATTGTACGAAATCTACTAACTCAAGGGGAAAAGGACTGATGCCCGATTACATGCGGTCCGATTACATGTCTCGGCAAGGAGAAGAGGGTACTGATGCGTAAGGAGAACGTTGGCGCTGTCTTGGTCGTTGGCGGTGGTGTAGGAGGGATGCGCGCGACGATTGATCTGGCCGAGGCCGGCCTGAAGGTTCACCTGGTGGAGACGTTGCCATGGCTCGGCGGCCGGGTGGCACAATTGGGCTATATGTTTCCCACGCATGACTGCGTTCTCTGCCGGGGCACCTCCGACCACGGCTACGGCTGCACGCGACCGGCCATCTCACCGGCTTTTCTGGACCACAACCTGCATCCGAACATTGAGATTCTCACTAATACTGACCTGATCAACGTGGCGGGATATGCCGGAGATTTCACAGTGACGCTGCGCCATCGTCCCACCTACGTGGATGCTGAACGGTGCATCAACTGTGGGCTGTGCGACGGCGTCTGCCCGGTGTCCCTGCCCAGCGCGTTCCAGTTGGGCTTGTCGGTCCGCAAGGCGGTCTATAAGATGGCGCCCCGTGCGTTGCCGGATACCTACGTTGTGGACAAGGTACCGCGCTGCGATACCTGTCGCCGCTGTGAAACTGTCTGTCCGACCGGCGCGGTGAACCTGGATGAGCAGGAAACCGAGTACGAACTTAATGTCGGCGCTATCATTCTCTCGCTGGGCTACGAAATATCGGACCCGACCGAGTACGAAGAACTGGGATATGGTCGCTATCCTAACGTCATCCACTCGATGCAGTACGAGCGGCTGGTCAGCCGCTCCGGGCCGACAGAGGGCATCGTGAAACGTCCCTCTGACGGCAAACTGCCCCAGCGCATTGCCTGGCTGCAGTGCGTGGGTTCTCGGGATGAGAAACACCCCTACTGTTCGTCCGTCTGCTGTATGTATGCCACGAAGGAGGCCATGCTGGCCAAGCAGCGCTCGTCTCTTGAAGCCGGGAGCGTCCACTGCCAGATCTTCATGATGGACGAGCGGGCCTTTGGCAAGGAATTCAACGCCTATTACGAGCAGGCACAGAAGCAATATGGAGTGGAGTACACGCGCTGCCGCATTTCGGGGATCAAGGAGGACCCGGAGACGCACGACCTGATCCTGCGCTATCCAGGCGAGAATGGCAAAGTCATCGAGAACCGTTTCGACATGGTGGTGCTGTCAGTGGGGGCGCTGCCGCCCAGTGGGGCCCGCGACTTGGCCGGCCTGTTGGGGATTGAACTGAATCCTTATGGCTTCTGTGAAACGGATAAATTTGCCCCACTGGAGACGAGCAGGCCCGGCATCTACGTCTGTGGGACATTCGCTTCGCCTAAGGAGATCGCGGAGACGATCTTGGACGCGGCGGGCGCAGCCGGTGACGTGATGCGCCTGCTCTCCGACCAGGTCGGAGAGCAGGCTTACGGGCGGGAGTACCCGTTCCTCATGAGCGAGGTAACCCAACCCCTGCCGCCGGAGCGGGACGTGGCAGGGGAGAAGCCACAGATTGGTGTTTTTGTGTGTCGCTGCTATCCCAGCATCGCGGGGGTTGTGGACACGGATGCGCTGGCTGCTTTCGCTGCTGGCTTGCCCGGCGTGGTTCACGTCGAAATAACGGACTACGCCTGCCTGGAGGAGGGGCAGGAACAGATCCGGCAGGCGATTGAGGAGCACAGTTTGAACCGGGTGGTCGTGGCAGCCTGTAGCCACCGCACGCACGAGTCGCTGTTCCAGCGCCTCGTGCGCCAGGCCGGGCTGAACCCCTACCTGCTGGAGATAGCGAACATCCGCGAACACTGCGCCTGGCCGCACGTGGACGATCCGGCGGGGGCCACCCGGGCAGCGAAAGAGTTGGTGCGTTTGGCGGTGGCGCGGGCGCGGCTAGCGGAGCCGGTGCACAAGCAGGCCATTGAGCCTATCCGGCGGGCGTTGGTGATCGGAGGTGGAGTAAGCGGTATGACGGCAGCGCTGAACATCGCCGACGCTGGATATGACGTAACGTTGGTGGAACGGGAGTTGGGGTTGGGTGGTAATCTGCAGCACATCTACTACGTGGCTGAAGGGGACAATCCTCAACGGTTGCTGCGCGATCTCGTCAACCGGGTGATGGGCCATCGAAGGATCGACGTTCTCACCAACTCGGAGGTGATTGCTTGTGAGGGGAGTCTGGGGGCGTTTCGTTCGACGGTGCGGATTTTCTCATTCTCAAGGGTGTCAACAGTGTCAACAGATACGGATAAGAGGGAGGTGCTGGGCGAGGTTGAGATTGAGCACGGCGTGACTATCGTGGCCACCGGTGGGCAGGAGTGGCGGGGGGATGTATTCTTGCTCGGCCAGGACGAGCGTGTGGTCACCTCGCTCGACCTGGAGGATATCATCACCCATCAACCAGAGCGGATCGAGGACCTGAAGGAGGTTGTGTTCATCCAGTGTGTGCGGCGGCCCGGTGAGGTCGAGTACTGCAGCCGGACGTGTTGCACGAACACGATGAAGAATGTTATTCGCATCAAGTTGCTCAACCCGAACTGCCGGGTGGTCGTTCTTTATAAGGACATCATCACCTACGGGTTCAGGGAAGTGTTCTACACCGAGGCGCGGGAGCGAGGGGCCATTTTTGTCCGCTACGATAAGGCCCACATGCCACAGGTGCGGGTGACGCCCCCCCCCAGCCCCCCCCGACTGCCGGGGGGGGAGAAGGGGAGATTGGAGGTTGTGGCCTGGGAGCCATCTCTGCGACAGGAGATCGTGCTGCATCCCGACCTGCTGTCGCTGAGTATGGCGATCGAGCCATCGGAGGGGACGGAGGAACTGGCCCACATCTTGGACTTGCCGCTCTCCAATGAGGGCTTCTTCATGGAAGCCCATCTTAAGATGCGCCCGATGGATATGGCAAGGGAAGGAATTTTCATTTGTGGAATGGCCCACTATCCCAAGTTCATTGAGGAGTGCATCACCAACGCGCAGGCGGCGGCGGGCCGGGCGATCACGATACTGGCTACACCGCGGATGTACATCGGCGGCGTCATCTCGGTGGTGGACCAGAGCAAATGTGTGGGCTGCCTCACTTGTGTGCGTATCTGCCCTTTCGAGATCCCCAAAGTGCGGTATTCGGACGTGGGGGTGGGAAAGATAAAAGGGGCGGCGTACATTGATCCCGCGTTGTGTACGGGGTGTGGTACCTGTACGGCGGAATGCCCTGCTAAAGCGATCCAGTTAGTCGCCTATCGGGATGGGCAGATTATGGGACTGCCGCTGGGAGCGTGGGCAGTGGCAAGTGGCCAACGACCGATGACAAAATAGAGCAGGATTTACGGAATGAAAGGATAAAGACTGGTTTCTGAAAGCCAAATGATGGACAATAATTCGCAATCTGCAATTCGTAGTTCGAAGTTTGAGCCGGAGATTACCGTCTTTATGTGCATCTACTGCGCGTATATGGCTGCTGATACGGCTGGCGCGCTGCGGACTAAATATCCAGCCAGTATCAAATTGGTGAAGTTGCCATGTACGGGCAAGACAGATGCACGCTATCTGCTGGAGGCGTTCGAGCAGGGAGCCGATGGAGTCTGTGTGGTGGGGTGTCCACTTGGTAACTGCCATCACGTACACGGGAACGAACGTGGGCTGGCGCGGGTGAAGTATACCAAGAAGTTGTTGGATGAGATCGGTTTGGGCGGTGAGCGGCTGGAGATGTACTTTGTCTCCGGCGGGATGGGGGGGACATTCGCCAACGCGATGCGGGAGATGACGGAGCGGGTGCGGGCATTGGGGCCGAATCCGCTTAAGGCGGGATATTGAGAGCAGGATTCACGGAATGAAAGGATAAAGAACAATGGACGAATGAATCAATGAACAATGGCTCAGCGATGGTGCCTGGTTGGTTCGATGTATTGTTCATTGTTAATTATCTCGTTGTTCGTTGATGGGAGTGTATGGAGATGGCCAGTGAGTTTTCAGACAAAGGTAGTGTGACTGGCGCGGTCATGGTCGTCGGCGGGGGTATCGCCGGCATACAGGCGTCGCTGGACCTGGCCGAGGCCGGCTACAAGGTCTACCTGGTTGAGAACAAGTCGGCCATTGGCGGGCACATGGCCCAACTGGACAAGACGTTTCCCACCAACGACTGCGCCATGTGCATCGTCAGTCCCAAGTTGGTGGACTGTGGTCGTCATCGCAACATCGAACTGCTGACGGGTAGCGACGTGCTGGGGGTGCGCGGGGAGGCTGGTGACTTTACCGCCCGGGTGCGGACCCGCCCCCGCTATGTGGACCTGGACAAGTGCACCGGCTGTGGCGACTGCGCCGACGTTTGCCCGGTAATCATCCCCGGTCGCTTCGACGAGGGATTGGCGGTCCAGCACGCGGCCTACAAACTCTACCCCCAGGCGGTGCCCAACGCTTTTGCCATTGAGAAGCTAGGCATCTCTCCCTGCCGCGACGCCTGCCCTGCCCACCAGCGCGCCCAGGGCTACATCGCCCTCATTCGCGAGGGCCGCTACGAGGATGCGCTGCGAGTCATCAAGGAGGACAATCCCTTTCCCGGCATCTGTGGCCGCATTTGCAATCACCGCTGCGAGGATGCCTGCAACCGGGGTAAACTGGACGACCCGATCAACATTCACGCGCTCAAACGGTTCGTCACCGACAAGGTCTACGCTCAACCCCGGGTGCCACCGGAGCCGGCCGAGCGGAGGTACGAGGAGCGCGTGGCGATCATCGGCGCGGGTCCCTGCGGGCTCACTACTGCCCAGGACTTGTGTATGCTGGGGTACGAGGTCACCGTCTTCGAGGCGCTGCCCGTGGGAGGTGGGATGCTGCGGGTGGGGGTCCCTGAGTACCGGTTGCCCTCCTGGATCGTGGACCGGGAGGTGCAGGACATCGTGGACCTGGGGGTAGATCTGCGCCTCAACACGACGGTCGAGAGCCTGGACGACGTCTTCGACGAGGGGTTCGGGGCGGTGCTCATCGCCGTCGGCGCGCACGAGGGTCGTATGCTGCCCATCGAAGGGACTGACCTGGACGGGGTGATGGTCAACACCGTCTTCTTGCGCGACGTGCGGTTGGACAACCCACCCGACATTGCCGGGCAGCGGGTGGTGGTGTTGGGCGGTGGCAACGTGGCGGTGGATGTGGCCCGCACGGCGGTGCGACTGGGCGCGGCGGAGGTCCACATGGCCTGCCTGGAGAGCCGCGAGACGATGCCATCCCATTCCTGGGAGATTGAGGCCGCCGAGTCCGAAGGCGTGCAGATGCATCCCAGCCGCTCCTTCAAGCGCATCATCTCCGATGGCAACGGACGGGTGGGGGGGCTGGAGTGCCTCGACGTTACCTTTATGGAATTCGACGAGACGGGACGGCTGATGTTGGAGACGGAGCCGGGGTCGGAGCACGTTATTCCCTGTGACATTGTCGTATTTTCCATCGGGCAGCGAGCCGGCCTGGCCTTCATCCCGGAGAGCACCGGCGTCGGCGTCACGCGCCAGCAGACGATCGCGGTCAACCCCAACACGATGGCAGCCACCCGCCCCGGGGTCTTCGCGGCGGGCGATGCCACCACGGGTACTGCTTTCGTCATTGAGGCGGTCGCCTCCGGTCATCAGGCTGCCGAGTCTATCCATCGCTATCTGCGGGGCGAGGAACTGGAGCCGGAACTGAAGCCGGAATTGCCCGTGGTGGACTTGAGCCAGGTGGAAATCCAGGAGCGGGTGGAGAGGGGGGAGGTGAAAGTAACCCCCAGGGTGGCGATGCCTGAGTTACCGGTGGGGGAACGGGTGGCCAACTTTGCCGAGGTGGAGACCGGCTACACCGACGAGCAGGCTCAGGCAGAGGCGGCCCGTTGCCTGGCCTGCGGCATCTGCTCCGAGTGCCTGAGTTGCGTCTACATCTGCCAGGCCGACGCTATCAATCACGATATGGTCGAGCAGGTGCAGGACGTCCATGTTGGCGCGATTGTCCTGGCCCCTGGCTACGAGACGTACCAGGCCAAGCGGTCGGCGGAGTACGGCTGGGGCCGTTATCCCAACGTGGTCACTGCGATTCAGTTTGAACGGCTGCTAAGCGCCTCCGGCCCCACTCACGGCCACGTGCAGCGCCCTTCGGACGGACGGGCACCGAAGAAAATCGCATTCCTGCAATGCGTTGGCTCCCGCGATCAGACCCACGATTACTGCTCGGCGGTCTGCTGTATGTACGCCACCAAAGAGGCCATCATGTCCATCGAGCACGAACCGGACACCGAGGTCACCGTCTTCATGATGGACATGCGCGCTTTCAGCAAGGGGTACTATGAGTACTACCGCCGGGCGCAAGAACGGTACGGCATCCGCTACGTGCGCACTCGTATTTCGTTCGTGCGGGAGGATCCGCGAACACACAATCTCGTCCTGAAGTACGTCGGGGAACGGGGAAGCAGTTCGCAATCTCCAATCTGCGAGGAGGAGTTTGACCTGGTGGTGCTCTCCGTGGGGATGGAGATTTCGGAGGGCGTGCGCGAGTTGGCGCGGCGAATGGGTGTGGAACTGGACGAGCACGGCTTCTGTCGCACGCTGCCTTTCGAGCCGCTCCAGACGAGCAGGCCGGGGATATTTGCCGTAGGGCCATTCCGCGAGCCGAAGGACATCCCTGAGTCGGTGATTGAGGCCAGCGGTGCGGCTGCTGCTGCTGGGTTGATAGTGTCTCCAGCCCGTTGGACCTGCACAGAGGAGGTGGTGTATCCGCCGGAGCGGGACGTCGCGGGAGAGGAACCCTGTATCGGTGTTTTCGTCTGTCATTGTGGGTCGAACATCGGCGGTTTCCTGGATGTGCCAATGGTGGCGGAGTACGCAGCAAGTCTGCCCGGGGTGGTGCACGCCGAGCATAACTTGTATACATGTTCGCAGGACTCGATCCAGCGTATCACGCAGCAGACGCGAGAGTTGGGGCTCAACCGTGTCGTGGTCGCCTCCTGCACGCCGCTGACCCACGAGCCTCTGTTTCAGGACAGCATTCGCCAGGCGGGACTGAACCCCGGCATGTTCCAGATGGCCAACATTCGCAATCAGTGCTCGTGGGTACATTCCGGTGAATGGGAGGCGGCGACAGAGAAAGCCAAGGACCTGGTGCGGATGGCGGTGGCGAAGGCGCTGCTGCTGGAGCCGCTGTACAAGACCGAGGTGCAGGTGGAGAAGGCGGCACTGGTCATCGGCGGCGGTGTGGCCGGGATGACGGCGGCGCTGACGTTGGCTGACCAGGGTTTCCCGGTGCACCTGGTTGAGCGGACGGAGCATCTGGGAGGCAATCTGCGGCAGATAAAGCACATCGTGGATTGGAAGAGTGGGGAGCAGTGTCAAGATGGAGAGCAGGATTCACGGAATGAAAGGATAAAGAAAGAGGAAGAAACCAGGTTTTTCGGGAAAAACCCGGTTTCTGAGGAGGATGGGAGCACGGAGGGTGGGCTGGTGTGGCGCGATCCCCAGGAATTCCTCCAGCAGTTGATCGAGCGGGTGAAGGGCCATCCGGGGATCAATGTGCACCTGCGGAGTGAATTCTTGGAGAGCAGCGGCTTTGTGGGCAATTTCACCTCGCGGCTGCGTGGCCCTGACGGTGTCGACGGTGTCAACGGATACGGAGAGAGCGAGATACGCCACGGTGCGACGATTGTGGCGACGGGCGGTGTGGAGTACCGGGGGCCGGAGTACGGGTATGGGACGGATCCGCGCATCGTCACGCAGCAGGAGTTTGAGGCTATCCTATCCTCATCTACTCCATCTACTCCATCTACTCCTTCCTCTGTCGTGATGATCCTCTGCGTAGGCCCTGCCGAGCGATATTGCTCCCGCATCTGTTGCACGACGGCGATGAAGAATGTCCTGGCGCTCAAGCGACTCAATCCCCAGGCGCAGATCATCGTGATCTACCACGATATCCGCACGTATGGCTTCAAGGAGCGGCTGTACCAGGAGGCGCGACGCCAGGGGGTGGTGTTCGTGCAGTATGACTTCGATCGTAAGCCGGAGGTGCGGATAGGGGGCGGCGGTCAGGAGACCTTGCCCAACGGTGTCAACGGATATGGATTGCAGGTGATGGTTTGGGAGTCTAGTCTGGGGCAGGAGCTTGTCCTGGAACCCGATTTGGTTGTTCTCAGTATGCCGGTGGTGCCGCCGGAGGGGGCGGACGAACTGGCGACGCGGCTCAAGGTGTCAGTAGACTTGGACGGCTTCTTCCTGGAGGCGCACGTCAAGCTGCGGCCCGTGGACTTTTCCAGCGATGGTTTGTTTGTGGCCGGGATGGCCCACTATCCCAAGTTCCTGGACGAAACGATCGTGCAGGCGCAGGCCGCGGCTGCTCGGGCGATGACGATCGTGAGCAAAGACGTGCTTGAGGTCGGCGGCATTGTGGCCCAGGTGGATGCGGAGAAATGCGTCGCCTGCCTGACCTGCGTGCGCATCTGCCCGTACAATGTGCCGCAGATTCGGGCCGAGTTCAACGGGGTGGGGGGCATCGTCGGCGCGGCCTACATTGAGCCGGCCCAGTGCCACGGCTGCGGCACCTGTGTCTCCGAGTGCCCGGCCAAAGCGATCCAACTGCTCCACTATCGGGATGAGCAAGTAGAGGCGGAGGTTGCAGCGCTGTTTGAGCCGGAGGGCGACGGTCGGGAGACCTTGCCCAACGTGGAGGTGTTAAGTAATGAGCGATATGCAGTTTGAGCCCAAGATTCTGGCCTTCTGCTGCCGTCACTGCGCTTACGCTGCGGCTGACCTGGCGGGAGGTATGCGCATCCAATACCCGCCCAGCGTGCGCATCGTCGAGGTGCCCTGTTCGGGACGGGTGGAGGTGACGGAGGTGCTGCACGCCTTCGAGCGCGGCGTGGACGGCGTGATGGTGGCCGGCTGACTGGAGGGCGACTGCCATTACCTGGATGGTAATATCAATGCGAAACGGAGGGTGAAGTACATCGCTGACCTGCTTGACCAGATTGGACTGGGGGGGGAACGGATCGTGATGGCGAACCTGTCCGCGGCGATGGGGCCACAGTTTGCGGAGACGGTGGCAGAGATAACGGAGAAGGTGCGGGAGTTAGGACCCAACCCGCTTGAAGAGGGAGTAGGGAGTAGGAAGTAGGGAGTAGGGAGTAGGGAGTAGGAAGTAAGGAGTATAGAAGGAGGTCGCAATGATAGTTGGTGAACAGAAACCACTTGCGGAAATCATGGAGTTGCTGGGCGATGCCAAGAAGGTGCTGGTCGCAGGCTGTGGCACCTGCGTGACCGTCTGCTTTGCCGGAGGCGAGAAGGAGGTTGGCATCCTGGCCTCAGCGCTGCGGATGAAGAGTAAACTGGACGGCCACCCGATGGAGGTGGACGAGATCACGGTGCAGCGCCAGTGCGAGTGGGAGTACATTGATCCGCTGGGGGAGCGGCTGGCTCGGTCGGAGGCCGGCCAGAACGAGTACGACGCTGTCCTCAGCCTGGCCTGCGGCATCGGCGTGCAGGCGATGAACGAGCGTTTCCCCGATATGTTCACGCTGCCCGGGCTCAACACCACCTTTCTGGGCCTGCCAGAGGAGCAAGGGGTGTGGGAGGAGCGCTGCCAGGCCTGTGGCAACTGCGTCCTGGGCCTGACCTTCGGCATCTGCCCCATTGCCCGCTGCTCCAAGCAGTTGCTCAATGGGCCGTGCGGCGGTTCCCAGAACGGGGTATGCGAGATAGACCCCGACGTGTCCTGTGCCTGGCAACTGATCTATGACCGGGCGGTGGCGTTGGGGAGGGAGGAGCAATTACTAGAGATTCAGCCCCCCAAGGATTGGTCTAGTAGTCGTGACGGCGGCCCGCGCAAGATCGTGCGCGAGGACCTGCAGCTGGTGGAAACGGAGTGAGGCGAACAATGGCACAAGAACGAACGAATGGCTTCAAGTCTGGCAGTAACCTGGAAAAAGTCCTGCGAGCGGGCCATTTTGCAGTGACAGGGGAACTAGGCCCGCCGCAAGGCGCCGACCCGGAGGTGATCCACCGCAAGGCGTGCTTGCTTGAGGGCATAGTGGACGCAGTCAACATCACTGACAATCAGACCGCCATCGTCCGCATGTCCAGCATCGCTGCGGGTGTGCTGGCGATGAGCGCGGGGTTGGAGCCGGTGGTGCAGATGACCTGCCGGGACCGCAACCGGCTGGCGATTCAGGCCGACCTGCTAGGGGCCTACGCGCTGGGGATGCGCAACCTGCTGTGCCTGACCGGCGACCATCAGAGTTTCGGCAACCACCCCACGGCCAAGAACGTGCACGACCTGGACTCGGTCCAGTTGATCCGCATGATCAGAGATATGCGCGACGAGGCCCTGTTCCAGTGTGGGGATGAGATCAAGGCGATGGAGCCCCGTTTCTTCATCGGCGCGGCCTCCAATCCCTTTGGCGACCCCTTCGATTTCCGCCCCTACCGGCTGGCCAAGAAAGTGGCCGCCGGGGCTGATTTTATCCAGACTCAGTTGATCTATGACATCCCCCGCTTCCGCGAGTTCATGAAGCGGGTGGTGGATATGGGGCTGCACGAAAAGGTCTACATCCTGGCCGGTGTTGGCCCCCTTAAGTCCTCCGGCATGGCTCGTTACATGCGCGATAAGGTGCCGGGGATGATCGTGCAGGACGAGTATGTGGACCGTATGGTTGCTGCTCTCAAGGGTATCCCCAAGGAGGAGAAGGCCCGACGCAGGGAGGCGCTGAGGTCTACCGGCATTCAGATTTGCATCGAGCAGATTCAGGAGATCCGTGGGATCGAGGGGGTGGCTGGGGTACACATCATGGCGATCGAGTGGGAGGAGGCGGTGCGGCCTATCGTCGAAGGCGCAGGGTTACTGCCACGTCCGATGGTGGAGTGAGATATATGGCGATCACTTTGAATACCGATATGGCGAAGTTTATCCGCGAGGAGTGTGGCGAGAACGTTTACCTTTGTTATCAGTGTGAGCGCTGTTCCTCCGGTTGTCCCACCGTCCCGGCGATGCGGTACCGGCCGGCCCAGATGATGCGCCTGGCGCAGTTCGGGTTGGAGGACGTATTGGCTACCGACGCCAGTATCTGGCGCTGCGTGGGCTGCGATATGTGCACGACTTACTGTCCCCACAACCTCAGCGTGCGCCGGCTGGTGGAGGTCATGCGCCAGCACGTGATGCAGGAACGTTACTTGGTCAGCGGCCTTGACGCGCTGGTGTCAACGGATGGGTCAACGGATGGGGATGAGGCGCTGCGCAAGGGAGTGCAGGCCCTCGGCATGTTGGGCGAACGCATCGGCACATACTACAACGTCTCTGGCGAGGACAACGCCGCCCGCCTGGCCTGGACCGATAACCTGGCTCCTGAAGACAGGCCGGAGGGATTGGTGCGTGATACCGAGGCCGATTTAGCCTACTTCGTGGGCTGTGTCTCGGCCATGTTCCCCATGAGTTACGGCATCCCCCAGGGTTTTGCCACCGTGCTGAGCCGTGCGGGTGTCAGTTTCACGACTCTGGGAGGCGACGAGCAATGTTGTGGCTTCCCGCTGATGATGGCGGGCCAGTTGAAGCAGGCGGAACCGCTGATCCATCACAACGTAGAACAGATGAGGGCGCTGGGGATACCCCGAATGGTCACTACCTGTCCCTCCTGTTACCACATGTGGCATCACACCTATCCTGAGGTCATCGGCGAGCCGCTGGGTTTCGATGTAGTACATGCTGTGGAGATATTGCGCGACTTGGTGACCGAGGAGCAGTTGGAGCTAAAGGAACCCCGGCGTACGGGCGTGGTCACCTATCATGACCCGTGCGACCTGGGGCGCAAGAGCGGTATCTACGACGCGCCGCGCGAGGCCCTGCGCCGGGTGCCGGGCTATACCTTCGTAGAGATGCAGCAGGCACGGGAGTACGCGCTATGTTGTGGCGGCGGTGGTGACCTGGAGACATTCGACCCGGACCTGGTTCAGGAGGTGGCAGCACAACGCATTGCTCAGGCAGCGGAGGTGGGCGCTACGGTCCTGGTATCGGCCTGCCCCCAGTGCGTGCGTACTCTCTCCAAGGCGGCCCGCGTTAACAAGGTGCGCATCCGGGTAATGGATCTGACGCAGTTCGTCGAGAAAGCGTTGGCGTGAGAGCGGTGTCTGTGATACAATACACCTCGCCAGTGTCAACGGATGGTTGGTCAACGGGGTCAACAGATAAACGGATGGTTAGCCGGGTATTGGGGCTGGAGTTGCGGGTGGAAGGGGTGTCAACGGATGTTACGTCCTGGTTGATCCGGCGACGGGGGAAAGGTTGTTGACGCCGCTGGAGGCTCAGGAAGCCCGTCGCCGGGCGGAGGCTGAGGTCCGGAGGCCACGGACTGAACTGGCTTGCTTGCGTTTGGAGGGTGTCAACGGATGGTTGGTCAACGGATGGTGACCCGGTTGAACAAGATCGCTATAAGTGGCAAGGGAGGTGTGGGTAAGACTACCCTCGCCGCACTTCTGGCCCACATTTACGCAGAGCAGAATCGTAGTGTCATTGCCATTGACGCCGACCCGGCCGGTGGACTGGCCGAGGCGTTGGGGTTCCCGCCTGATCTGGTCGCTCAGGTCACGCCGGTGGCCGAGATGGAAGAACTGATCTACGAACGCACGGGCGCAAAGCCTGGCACTTCCGGTGGTTTCTTCAGCCTCAACCCCCGCGTGGACGATATACCTGACCGTTTCAGCGTTTTACATCGAGGGATTCGCTTCCTGCGGCTGGGCGGGATCGAATCCGGCGGGAGTGGCTGTATCTGCCCCGAGAGCGCGTTGCTCAGGGCTCTGGTCACCCACCTGTTGCTCTATCGCGACGAGATGATGATTCTGGATATGGAGGCTGGGGTTGAACATCTGGGCCGGGCGACGGCGAAGGCAGTGGACGCGTTCCTGGTCGTTGTTGAGCCAGGACGGCGCAGCCTGACTACAGCGGGGCATGTCTGTAAGTTGGCAGGGGATATCGGCATCAGCCGTGTATACGCGGTGGGTAACAAAGTGCGTGGTGAGAGTGATTGGGTTTTCATTCAGAGTAGCAGCCCCGTGCCTATGCTGGGCTACTTGTCTGCCAATCCCGAATTGACTGAAGCGGACTTGCGAGGCGAGGGTGTCTTCGACGCCGCGCCTCATGCCGTTGAGGAGACACGGGGGATTGTGGCTGCACTGGAGGCGCTGTGAGACGTGTCAACGGATGGGTCAACGGATGTGGGGTCGTTGCCTTCTGCGTCGTTGTGTCGCTTCTGCACTGGACTGCCCTCGCCGACGAGCCACCGCCGTCGGCGTCCGTAGAGGGGGTAGTTGGTTATCCACAGGAGCATGACCTGAGTTGTGAATCCCGCTCGGCGACAGACCTGGCTGCTTTTTGGGGAGTACCGTTTGCTGAGGATGATTTCTTCCGCCGACTGCCCAAGTCTGATAACCCCTACCGTGGCTTTTTGGGCGATGTAGACCAGCCACCGGGGAGTATGCCGCCCGCTGGTTATGGCGTCTATGCCGGGCCGATCGCAGCCACGCTGCGTAGTTTTGGGCTCGACGCACAGGCCTGGCGAGAGTGGGGTCTGGATGATTTGAGGGCGGAACTGGCCGCCGGATGGCCTGTCATCGTCTGGGCTACATACGACATGAGGCTCCCGGAGGTCCAGTCGTGGGTGTCAACGGATGGCGCGACGTCTCCTATCGTGCAATGGCAGCACACTTTCATCGCCGTCGGTTACGATGACGTAGGTGTCTACTTGGTGGACGCCTACGACGCAGCGACGAAGCACTTCGCTTACGAACAGTTCGCCCTGGCCTGGGCGCAGTTAGGCGGGATGGCGGTCACTGTGCGCGGCCCATCATCGGCACCAGGTGGGAGAGTCTGGGTGTCAACGGATGGGTCAACGGATACGGTGTCAACGGATACGGAGGGCAGCCATAGCCAGTTTGTCGTAGATGGCCGGTGGCTCATCGGCCCTGAGTAGGGCCGGCGCATTCTCAGCAGCATGTCCTGCCGAGTAGGGTCGTCCGGTGAATGCGTCGCCCATATCGCAATATGAGGAGGGAAAAGCGATGCCCAGTATGAAAGACGTTGCCAGAATGATGGAGAAGGCCGGTATTCCTGGGCAGGATGCGTATGATCTGCCCAGCAGCACCAAGACTTTCCCCGATGGGGCACACTACCGCATGGAGGTCTCCGGCGTGGAGCGCCCCAAGGTGCTGGAGGCGGTGATTGACGAGTCGCGCAAGCGCAACATCCCCATCCACCGTCTCATTTCGGTGGTGATGGGCGCGACGTTGCTGGACAGGGTCGAACTGAAGGACTTCGCCCAGATGGCCGCCGATGCTTGCATGGAGGTCATTCTCACGCCGGGGCCGCGCGCGGGGTGGGACATCGGGCGGCAACTGGCCACGCCCGAAGGAGCACTCTCCGGCGTCCGTTGTCGGGGTTCCAAGGCGCTGAATCAGACCATCACCGACATTATGATGTGCATTGACCTTGGCTTTCGCGGCTTCCTGGTGGTGGATGAGGGGGAACTTTGGTTGCTCAACGAGATGAAGAAGAACGGTGACATCCCTGAGGATGTGATCTTTAAGATAAGCATCTATGCCGGCCACGCCAACCCTGCTGGCGGCAGGCTTCTGGAGATGTTGGGGGCTGGGACGTTCAACCCGATCGCTGATCTGACGCTGCCCCAGTTCGCCGCCATCCGGCAGGCAGTTGACATCCCTCTCGATTTGCACATCATCATCACTGAGTCGTTCGGCGGCTACATGCGCTTCTATGACGGTCCGGAGATGGCCCGCGTCTGCTCTCCATGCTACTTCAAGATAGAGCCCGGGCCGGCGTGTGCTGCGACCGGCGCGGCTCTGTACAAGCCGTGGGTTGACGAAGGTATGCTGGCTGACTGGGGACGGGTCAAGGTCAAGTACGCTCAGATTATCCACGAGATCATCCAGGAGAACTACCCGAACCTGAGACTGTCCGATCTGGGGCCGGCTGACCTGGCAATCCCGAAGCCATAGGGTTGGCAGTTGGTAGATTGATGCGAGGAGGGCTGATTTGAACGACCAGATCAAATCTTTCGTCGAACTGATCCGCCGGGCGTCAACCGACCTGCCGGCGGATGTAGAGACGGCGCTGCGGACAGCGCAGGCCCGCGAGGAGCCGGGATCTGCCGCCGCAGGCGCACTGGAGACTGTCCTGGAAAACGTGGCGCTGGCGCGGGCTAAATCTACTCCCATCTGCCAGGACACGGGTGTGCCTATCTTCTACGTTCGCTATCCCCAGGGGATGAGTACCCGCCAAGTGCGGGCGCAGGGCGAGGAGGCGGTGGTCGAAGCCACCCGCCGTGCCTACCTGCGGCCCAATGCAGTGAATTCCCTCACCGGCCGCAACAGCGGCAACAACTTGGGGGTGGGCTTCCCGACGTTTCACTTTGAGGAGTGGGAAGAGGATTATCTGCGGGTGGATTTACTCCTCAAGGGGGGCGGGAGTGAAAACGTGGGTGTGCAGTACAAACTGCCTTACGGTTCGCTGGAGGCCGGACGAGATCTGGAAGGGGTGCGCCGGGTGGTCTTGGACGCGGTAACCCAGGCGCAGGGGAAGGGATGTGCGCCGAGCGTGCTGGGGGTGTCCATCGGTGCCGACCGAGGCACCGGCTACGTCCATGCCAAGGAGCAACTCTTCCGCCCGCTGGATGATGCCAATCCGGTGCCGGAACTGGCGGCGCTGGAGGAAAGGCTGCTCGGTGAGTGCAATGAATTGGGTATCGGGCCGATGGGCTTTGGGGGAAAGACGACCGTCTTTGGCGTCAAAATCGGGGCTTATCACCGCCTCCCAGCCTGTTACTTCGTGAGTATCGCGTATATGTGCTGGGCCTGCAGACGGGCGAGGGTGGAGGTGCGAGGAAGTGAGGTAGAGTACGGCTAAGTCACCACTGACCGGGCAACACCTGCTCGATCTCCTCGAGGGAGGGCAGATTGGGGCGGGTGAAACTGAGGTCAAGTGATTTGTTCACGGCATCATCTCCTTCGTTTGAAGGCTGATGTAGTTATACTGTGCCAAGGAGCGCGTTACGATGGGAATGATAATTCGAGTAGCATTCAATAACCAGAATTGGGAGCAAGTCATCTATGGCGACGTATGAACTGGACATTCCTATCTCCGAAGACGCTATCCGCGCTCTCCACGTCGGCGACGCGGTACGGCTGAGTGGTGTGATGGTGACGGGGCGCGATGCGGCCCACAAGTACATGATCGAGACGTTCATTCGTGCTGATGAAGTACCTGAGAGCGAGCACCCGCTTTACGAGGAACTGTTGCGGCTGTTGGGCGGGGGCGTCATCTATCACTGCGGGCCGGTGGTCCGCCATAAGGAGGATGGGCGTTGGGAATTTGTCGCCGCTGGTCCGACCACTTCCATCCGCGAGGAGGTTTACGAGCCGGAGGTCATCGCCCACTTCGGGCTGCGCGGCGTCATCGGCAAGGGGGGCATGGGGCCGGGGACGCTGCGGGCCTGCCAGGAGCACGGCGCGGCCTACTTTCACGCCGTCGGTGGGGCGGCCTCCCTCATCGCTGATGCGGTCAAGGAGGTAGTGGATGTCTACAAGAAGGACGAGTTTGGCGTGCCGGAGGCCTTCTGGGTCATTCGCGTCGAGGGCTTCCCGGTGGTGGTGACGATGGACAGTCACGGGCGGAGCATCCACGACGAGGTGGCGGCAGCGTCGAAGGCAGCGCTGGCACGGCTGGTTGGCGGTGTCAACGGATGCGGTGTCAACGGTGTCAACGGTGTCAACGGATAAACGGATGGGGTCAACGGTGTCAACGGTGTCAACGGATTCTGGATCCTGGAGATTGAGTGGTAGTCTTTCTTACCTGAGGTCAGAATTGAAACTTTGGCGTACACCACTGGATATAGAAAAGTTCACAGCACCGCACGGCGAGATGCACATCCTGAAGGCACGCTGTAAGGGATGTCAACTGTGTGTGAGGTACTGCCCGCGTGACGTGTTGGAGATGTCGGACGATACCAATGCTAAAGGTTACCACCCGCCCCGGGCCAAAAACCCCGACCAGTGTGTGGCGTGTCGGTTGTGTGAACTTATCTGCCCGGAATTCTGTATCTACGTAGTGGAGGTTGATCGTGAGTGAACCGGGGGTATTGGAGGGTAGGTTCTTCTTCAACGGCGACATAGCCGTTGCCGAGGGGGCCATCTGTGCTGGCTGTCGCTTTTTCGCTGGCTATCCTATCACGCCAGCCACTGAGGTCGCCGAGCGGATGTCGGAGCGGCTGCCCGAGGCCGGTGGTGTCTTTATCCAGATGGAGGATGAGCTAGCCTCGATGAACGCCGTGCTCGGTGCGGTCTGGGGCGGGGCACGGGCGATGACTGCCACCTCCGGTCCTGGCCTGAGCCTGATGCTGGAGAACCTGGGGCTAGGGATTATGACCGAGACTCCTTGTGTCTTGGTGGACGTGCAGCGCGGTGGCCCCTCCACTGGCCTGCCCACGCTGGTCAGTCAGTCTGATATGATGCAGGCTCGCTGGGGGGCACATGGTGATTACGAGATCATCGCCTTGGCCCCCAGTGGCCCCCAGGAGGCATTCGACCTGACCATTCATGCCTTCAATCTGGCCGAGAAGTATTGCACGCCGGTGTTTTTGATGACCGACGAGGCGGTGGGGCACATGACGGAACGGGTGGTTATCCCGCCTGCGGAGAAGATCCCTATCTACCCCTGGCGCAGGCCGAAGGTGCCGCCTGGCCCCGATTTTCGGCTTTATGAACGGGACGAGGATGGCGTGCCGTCTCTCCCAGTCGCGGGGATGGGGTATCGCTTCCATATGACCGGCCTGACCCATGACGAGCGGGGTTATCCGGCCACCAATGCCGCTGCCCAGGCCAAGCTGATCCCGCGTCTCATCGCCAAGATCCGCGACAATCGGCATGACATTATCAAACTGGTCGAGGACGGGGTTGAGGGTGCAGAGGTCGTCGTGGTCTCCTACGGCATTTCGGCCCGCACATCGCTTCTGCCGGTGTTGATGGCACGTGACGAGGGTCTGCGGGTGGGGATGCTCAAGATGGTGACGGTGTGGCCCTTCGCCGAGGATCGCATCCGCGAATTGGCAGAGCAGGTGAAGGCGTTCGTCGTGCCCGAGATCAATATGGGCCAGATTGTGCGGGAGGTGGAGCGCTGCAGTGGCGGCAAGGCGCGTGTCTTTTCGGTGCCCCATCCGGGTGGCTACATCCATGCCCCAGAGGATGTCCTGGAAGTGATACGTGAGGCGGCGAGGTAGGGAAACAATGTCAGAATTAGCACAACCGCAAGAGATTACCGGAGACGAGGGCGTTTTCGACGAACTGGCAGGCGTGCCGGAACTGGCTGAAATCGCGCTGCACCCGATGGACGACTTGTTGCGCGGCGACCGCCTGCCCCACATTTGGTGCCAGGGCTGTGGCATCGGAACGGCAGTCAGTTGCTTCATCAGCGCGCTGATACGCTCAGGACTCGATCTGGACAAGGTGGCTGTCGTCTCGGGCATCGGCTGCACGGGGCGAGTGGCCGGCTACGTCCGACTCGATAGTTTCCACACCACCCACGGGCGGGCGATTCCCTTCGCCACGGGGCTGAAACTGGCGCATCCGGAGTTAAAGGTAGTGGTCTTTTCCGGCGACGGCGACCTGATCGCTATTGGTGGCAACCACTTCATCCATGCCGCCCGCCGCAACATGGACTTGACGGTCATCTGTGTCAACAACTTCAACTACGGGATGACGGGCGGGCAGATGGGTCCCACCACGCCGACTGGGGCGCGCACGAGCACCTCTCGCCGGGGTAACCTGGAGCACCCTTTCAGCGTTCCCTACCTGGCGGCGGCGGCCGGTGCGACGTACGTTGCTCGCTGGACGGTGCTCCACGCCCGGCGGCTGGAGAAATCCATCCATGCGGCGCTTCTCAAGCCGGGCTTTACTGTCGTCGAGGCCATCTCCCCCTGCCCGACTCTCTATGGACGCTGGAACCGCAAGCAGTACGGGAGCGACATGTTTGAGTACTACCACCGCGAGGCGGTCATCCGCCACGACGCCAAACCGTGGGAGGTGGACATCGGCCTGGCTGGGGAGATCGTCTGTGGCGAGTTCGTGAACATCGAACGCCCGACCTTCCAGGAGATGTACCGGGAGATCCACGGCGAGACACGTCCATGCGAAGATCTGGAACTGCTGGACCGTCCGCCAACGGCGCTGGAGACCGGGTTTGAGCCAGCGCCGGTGTCAACGGTGTCAACGGATACGGTGTCAACGGATACGGTGTCAACGGATGGGTCAACGGATAAACGGATGGTGTCAACGGTGTCAACGGATGCGGATGCGGATGCGGATGTGGGCCAGACCGAGATCCGGCTGTGTGGTTTCGGCGGACAGGGCATCATTCTGGCGGGCATTATCGCTGGCAAGGCGGCTGCGCTGATTGACCATCGGGAGGCCACGCTGACCCAGAGTTATGGCCCGGAGTCACGGGGAGGGGCTTGTAGCACAGCGCTCATCATCTCTGACGATCCCATCCTTTACCCGTACATCACCCGGCCGAGCTTGATGGCGGCTATGTACCAGGAAGCCTACACCACCTACCACGGTCAACTGGCGGAAGGAGGGCTTTTGCTGATTGACGAGGATCTGGTGCAGCCTGATCTGTCAGCCGGTCAGCGTGTGGTCCCCATCCCAGCGACCCGCATCGCCGAGCAGGAATTGGGCCGTGTGCAGGTCGCCAATGTGGTGATGCTCGGTGCGCTGGCTGCTCTCAGTGAGACCATCTCTGCCGACGCGTTGCGGCAGGCAGTGCTGGAGTCGGTGCCGAAGGGGACGGAAGAACTGAATATGCAGGCGTTCCGTAAGGGGTACGAGCACGCCAGGGGTGTCAACGGTGTCAACGGATAGGGTGTCAACGGATGCGGATAAGTACACCTTGCGACGCTGCGGACAACGGCCCGGCCGGGGTGTGTGCCCCGACCGGGCCGACGGTGTTTGTCAACTGCTACGGCTGTGTCTATGACTGTGGTTGTCCCAACGGTTCCAGCAGCACCGGGAGAACCTCGGCTGGGTCAGCCTCGAGGCACAGATCGGCGAGGGCGAAAATAGACGCCTTTGGGTCAGGGTGGATGGCGAGGATGAACTTCGCCTCCTCAATGGCGGCGTTGTGGAACGTGTCGCCCCGGATGCCCACCGCGACGTAGACATCGGGTGCGACTGTCACGCTACGCACGTCCACGATCTGCTCGGGGTCAATCCAGCCCGCGTCCCGTGCTCCCCGGTCGCCGGCGACTTGGCCGCCCAGCGCCGTCGCCAGCCGCTTCACCATCTCAAAGTCCCCCGCCTGTCGCCCGGCGGCCACGATCACCGGGGCTTGATCAAGCGGCACCGGAGGCGGCTCAAAGTCGGCGGCAGGCCCCACCACGCGCACGGCAGGCTCCACCGGCTCGACCTCAAGCGTCGTAGGCTCCCCCTTGCGGTACTCGTCCATGAATGGAGCGGGGAAAGCGCCCGGTTCGATGGTGAGGAACTGCGGGCGGGGGTCAACGGATGGGCAGGCGACGATCTCGAAGTATTCACCGCCGTAGATGGGGATAGCGCCCTGCACCGTCCGGGTGGACTCGTCCAGGCTGGTCGTCATCACGTGCTCGATCAGCCCGCCACCTGTGCGCTGCGCCAGCCTCGGCGCTAGTTCCTGACCCTGGGCGGTGGCCCCGAAGATAACTATCTCCGGTTGCTCCGCCTCGAAGAGGTCGGAGAGCGCCTTCAGGTAAGGCTCCAATGCGAACTGAGCCAGCGAGGGATGATCGGCCACGTGAGTGCCGTCCGCTCCGGCCTGGTAGAGGGTCTGTGCCAGGTCGATCACACCCTCGCCCAGCAGAACCCCATAGACGTAGGCACCCAGCGAGTCGGCCAGGGTGCGGGCTGCCCCCAGCGCCTCTAGTGTCACCGGGGCCACTGCGCCATCCACGACATCGGCCACGACCCAGACGCCTCCTCCTCCGATCGCTTCCTCGGTGACTTCCTCCTGTTGGGCCATCAGCAGGTCGAGATATGATGCATCCATAGTACCCTCTTTACCCTCCTATCCGCTGCTGGAGCGCATCGGTTGCTGCCTGGGCCATTTCCTCCAGCGTGCCGTTCACGCGCACTCCTCGCTCCCGCTCCGGCGGGAAGTCCCGCCCGCGTCGTTCCAAGAGCGGTTTGAGGGTGTCAACGGATACCAGATCGGCCACGTCCCACCGTTCCAAGGCCTCCGCGATCTCCCCCACGTCTTTGTAGATGTTGATCAGGCGGACGCCATTGGGATAGCGGGGCTTGAGCGCCCCGGACAGCATGGTGACGACCGCAGGCAGGTCTGCCTCGGCGGTTACGTAGTTACTTCCTTCCTGGCGGACCACCCGCACTTTTCCATCAACTGCTTCTACCTGCCAGGCTCCGATGACTTGAGGCCAGCCCAAAGCCTCGGCCAGCCGAGAGCCCAGTTGGCTCTGCCCCGTGTCCATTGTAGTCGCACCGACCAGGACAAGGTCTGTCCCTCCCAGTCGCTCCACTGTTGCCGCCAGCACCCGGGCCATGACCGCGGCATCAGCCCCCTTGAACCCGTCGCCGGTCAGGTAAACCGCGCGGTCTGCGCCGGTGGCCAGCGCTTGGCGGAGCACATCGTCATCAGGCAGCGGGCTCCGTGGGAGGGCCACTACCCCGGCGCCGGTACCATCCTTGATGCGCAGCGCCGCCTCCAGCGCGCAGCGGTCGGCTGGCTGGAGCATATACTCTTCCCGGTTGACGAAGATGCGGCCTGCCTTTCCTTTGACCACGATGCCGCTGGGGTCGAGAACTCGTCCAAGAATCACGACAATTTGCATAGCCGCACCTCCTTATGGTCTGATCCGCACGCCGTGCTCGCGGAAGATGTTGCTGGCAATGACGATGCGCTGAATCTCACTAGTGCCCTCGTAGATCTCGCCGATGCGGGCGTCGCGGAAACCTCGCTCGAGGGGAAAGTCCCGCGAGAAGCCAAGCCCGCCGTGGATCTGCAGGGCCGTGTCAATAGCCCGTGAGGCCACCTCGGAACCGTATAACTTGCACATCGCCGCCAGTTGGCTGAAGGGCTGCCCGGTGTCCACCAACCAGGCCACCCGGTAGACCAGGCTACGCAGCGCCTCGAGCTCTGTGGCCATGTTGGCGATCTTCCACTGCACCGACTGCTTGTGCGCCAGTTCCACGCCGAACTGCTTACGGGTTTTGGCCCAGCGAACGGCCGTCTCCAGCGCCATCTGGGCGCCGCCCACACAGGCCGCCCCCAGCGTCAGCCGGCCCATGTCCAGCGACTTCATGAAGGGAATAAACCCCTCCCCCACCTTTCCCAGCACGTTCTCATGGGGAACCCGCAGTTCCTCGAAGACCAACTCGGCAGTGCTGGTGCCCCGGATGCCCATCTTGTCCTCTTCCCGGGCGACCGAGAAACCTTCCCAGTCGGTCTCGACGATGAAGGCGGTGATGCCGCCCCGGGCACCCAGCGTCGGATCGGTCACTGCCATCACAGTCACGATGTCCGCGTAGCCGCCGTTGGTGATAAAGACCTTGCTCCCGTCCAGGATCCAGGAGTCTCCCTCACGGACGGCACGGGTGCGGACGGATGCGGCGTCGGAGCCGGCACCGGACTCGGTCAGGCCAAAGGCGGCGATCTTCTCTCCACGTGCCAACGGCGTCAGGTACTTCTCCTTCTGCTCTGGAGTACCATCCAGGTGGATCGCCATAGCGCCGATGCCGATGTGAGCGCCGACGTTGGTTCCCGTGGAGGTGCAGACCCGGCCCAGTTCCTCCATCAGGATGCAGTAGCCCATCTCACCGGCCCCCATGCCGCCGTATTCCTGCGGAAAGCAGACGCCCAGGAGGCCGATTTCGCCGAGTTTGCGCAGCACCTCGAAGGGCACCCTGTGTTCCCGGTCAAGCTCCGCCGCTATAGGGGCGATCTCGGTCTCGGCGAACTCCCGGATCATCCGGCGCAGTGCGATGTGTTCTGGAGAAAACGTGAAATCCATGTTTCCACCTCCTACGGCGCGATCTCGAGGTCCAGGTCAGCGAATATCCGCTGAGCAACCCGGATGTCATGCAGTTCTGTCGGCCCGCCGATGATGCTCAAAGCGCGGGCATCCCGGTACTTGCGGGCCATTGGGTAGTCCTCCATGTAGCCGTAGCCGCCCATCACCTGGACCATGCGGTTGGTGACGCTGCAGGCGACGCGAGCGCCAAAGGCCTTGACCACCGAGGCGTCGAAGGAGAAGTCACCACCCTGGTCGGCCAGCCAGGCAGCGTGGTAGACCAGGTAGCGCAATGCCTCCACCTCCCCCATTGCCTCGGCTATGTAGGATTGGATGGCTTGCTTTTTGGCGATGGGGACGCCGAACTGTACCCGCTCGGTGGCATACTGAGCCGCCACGTCCAGGGTGTTCTCCGACACGCCCAACCCGGCTGCTGCCAGCGCGACCGCCATGCGATTCTGCGCCCGCTGCGCCACCGTCCACCCCTCGCCGGGCTCGCCGAGCCGGTTGGCCTCCGGCACCCGGCAACTCTCCAGGTAGAGGGTGTTGAAGGTCACGCTGCGTAGCCCCAGGGTCGGCTCCCGGTAACCCACCGTCAGCCCTGTGGCGTCCTTGGGGACCAGGAAAGCCTCGACTCCCACCGGCCCCTGGGCGAAGACCAGAGAGAGACCAGCAATTTCGCCGTTGGCAACCCAGGTCTTGACTCCATCCAGGATCATCCCCCCCTCTTGTCCTCCCCCTGTGAGGGGAGGGAGGTAGGTGGCACGGGTCTGAAGGGCCATCGCGTCGCTCCCGGCATCTGGCTCGGTGAGGGCGAAACTGCCGATCATCTCGCCAGCAGCCATCGGTGGGAGCCACTCCTCCTTCTGAGCATCGGTACCGTGCTCCAGGATGCTCATCGCTACCAGGCTTACGTGTGTCGCCAGCGTCACGGCGGTAGACATACAGTCTCTAGCCAGCGTCTCAATGAGCAGGGCATAACTCACATAATCTAACTCCGCGCCGAGGTAATCCTCAGGTAGCGTTGCCCCAAGGAAGCCCTGGTTGGCCGCTTTGCGGAGCGTGTCCAAAGGCGGTTGCTCCTCGTGATCAAGCTCCTCAGCTTTGGGTGCGACTTCCTTGGCGGAGAAATCCCGGAACATAGCGTGGAACATCTCTTGTTCCTCACTGAAGGTAAAGTCCATAGCCAGCCCTCCTGAGGCTATCAATTATCCGGGCGCTCCGGCCCCGTGCTGATACGGTGGATGCGATGAGGCAACGGGGCCGGAGCACCTACAGGTAACGGTTCTGATCCCGGCGATGGTGCTACGTTGTTGCCTACGACAGGCGGTGATGTGACTGCGATGCAGAGTCCATTGTTGGCCACGGCATCAGAACACGGTCCTGCCAAAGCGACAGAAACCCTTACAAAGGTGTATCCGTTCAGAAACCGGGTTTTTGGGGCTCCACAAGCGGAGTAGTATTGCTTGCAGGTGCTTTTCTGTTGCCAGGGAGGTCTCCCTGTACGAAAAACCCGGTTTCTTGGCCCCCACCGGGGCTGTGCGTAACCTTCACAAGGGTGGCTGAATACTTCTTCGTCACTTGTCCTTGAACTGCGGCTGTCGTTTCTCCAGGAAGGCGCTGATCCCCTCAATGGGGTCTTGCTTGTCCTTCAGGATCACGAACTGCTCCGCCTCAATCTTGAGTCCCTCCTCAATGGAAACCTGCAGCCCTTCGGAGATGGCCCGCAGCGCGGCAGCGATGGGGAACTTCGACTTGGAGACGGTCTTGCGAGCCAAGCCCTGTGCCTCTTTCAACACTGCCCCGGCTGGCACCACCTTGTTCACCAGACCCACCCGATAGGCCTCCTGGGCAGTGATCATGTCGCCGGTGAGGATCAGCTCAATGGCCTTCCCCTTGTTCGTGAGGCGGGCTAGTCGCTGTGTGCCGCCCCAGCCGGGGATGATGCCTAAGTTGATCTCCGGTTGCCCCAGCCGCGCCCGGTCGGAGCAGATGCGTATGTGGCAGGCCATCGCCAGTTCCAGCCCGCCGCCCAGGCAGAAGCCGTTGATGGCGGCGATGACCGGCTTGGGCGAGTTCTCGATCTTGAGGAAGGTCCTATGCCCCCGCTCGATAAACTCATTGGCGGCGGCGTCCTCGGCCTTTTCAAACAAATCCTTGATCTCGGGGATGTCCGCCCCGGCGACAAAGGCGTTGGTTCCGCCGCCGGTGATGATGATGGCCTTGACCGCGTCGTCCGCCAGTAGTTCGTCAATCGCCTCGTCCAGTTCCGTCACCACCTGCGTGTTGAAAGAGTTGACCGGCGGGTGATCAATCGTCAGCACCGCGATCTTGTCTGCGACCTCGGTTCGGATGTTTTGCCATTCGGCCATTTTTCACTCTCCTCGTAATGCACTTATGCGTACTCGTGGAATCCTTTCCCTGTCTTTTCCCCCAGGTGCCCGGCACGGACGCGCAACTTGAGCGGGCGGGCGGGACGAAAGCGGGGACCCAGTTCCTTCTCCAGGGTCTCCAACGTCTCCACCACCACGTCCAGGCCGATCTTGTCGGCGATGACCAGGGGGCCAACTCGTTCTCCATCGTGGGTCATTCCCGTGCCGGCGACCATTGACATGTCAATGTCGGTGATACTGGCGATGTTTTCCTGAACACAGAGTGCGGCCTCGTTGATCAGAGGGTACATCAATCGATTGATGGAGAACTCCGTCCCAGTGGGCACAGCGCCGGCTTCCTGAAGCTCTTTGATCATCCCATTGACCACGTCCGACTCGCCTCCTGGGTGGTCGAAGAAACCAGCACTGGACTTCTCGCCCATCCGTCCGGCCTCGACTAGCCTCATGAACAGGGGGGCTGGGCTCATCCGCTCACCGTACTCGGAATACAGATACTCTCCCACGTGGCCGCACACGTCAATGCCCAGCATATCCATCAGCGTAAAGGGCCCTATCGGCATGCCCCACTCCACGACCACCTGGTCAATCTCCGCCGCCGTCGCTGCTCCCTCCTCCAGTGCCTTGGTTGCCTCATTGAGGTAGGGCATCAGCAGCCGGTTGACCAGGAAGCCAGGGCACTCTTGGACCACTACTGGGAGCTTGCGCAGGCTCTCGGCAAACATCACCACGTCATCCACTGTCTCCTGGTCAGTGTCGAGGCCCGGGATGACCTCGACCAGTTTCATGACGCTGGCGGGGTTGAAGAAGTGCATACCTATCATCTTGTGCGGCTTGTTCGTGGCCGCGCCCATCTCGGAGATCGAAAGGGCCGAGGTATTGCTGGCGAAGATCGTCTGTTCGGGGCAGACCTCTTCTAATTCTTTGAACACGGCCTGCTTAATTCCCATCTTTTCGGGCACTGCCTCGATGACGATGTCCACGTCCTCGAGCTCGTCGTACGTGATAGTCGGCGTGATCAGGTCCAGTTTGGACTCCATGTCGCCCGCGCTCATCTTGCCTTTATCCACCCGGCGTTGGTAGATGGAGCGTGCTTTCTCCATCCCCTTATCCAGCATCTCCTGGTCGATGTCCTTGAGCACTACTGGCAAGCCGGAGTACGTGATGACCTGGGCGATCTCGCCACCCATCGTCCCTGCGCCGACCACTGCGGCTTTGAAAATGTACATGTTACTTCCTCCTCGTTTACTTTCTAGGCCATCGGGATCCGTTCCAGAATCAACGCTCCACCCTGACCGCCACCGACGCACATCGTGTCCATGCCGTAACGCACCTCACGCCGCTGCATCTCGTGGGTCAGCGTGGCGATCAATTTGGCAGCCGTGCAACCTACTGGATGGCCCAGGGCAATTGCGCCACCGTTGACATTGATCTTATTCCAGTCCCAGTTGTGTCCCTGGGACTCCATCTCCTTGGCGTCAGACAGCACCTGGGCGGCGAAAGCCTCGTTCAGTTCGATCAGGCCGATGTCGTCCAGGCTGAGGCCCGCTCGCTTGAGAGCCTTGGGCATGGCAAAGGCTGGGCCGATGCCCATGTAAGCCGGGTCTACCGCCGCGTAGGCGTAACTGACGATGCGGGCCGTGGGCTTGAGGCCCAACTCCTTCGCCTTCTCTGCCGTGCAGACGATCATGGCCGCAGCGCCATCGGTGATGCCACAGGCGTTGGCCGGGGTAACAGTGCCGTTCTTCTTGAACACGGTCGGGTATAGAGCCGCCTTCTGCACCGTCAGGCCTGGGTTGATCGTCTCGTCGTGGATGATCTTCTCCCGTGCCACCTCCTTGCCCGCCACCTTCTTGATAATCTCGACAGGGACGATCTCGTCATCGAACTTCCCCATCCGCTGGGCCATAAAGGCTTTCTTGTGAGATTGAACGGCGTACTTGTCCTGCTCCTCGCGGGAGATATCGTACTTCTCCGCCAAGTTCTCGGCGGTGTGACCCATGATCTGGTTGCATATCGGGTCGGTGAGCCCCTCCCACAGGCCGTCGGTCAGTTCCGCGTGGCGGAGTTTATAGCCCCAGCGAGCCTGCTTGAGAATGTAGGGGATGTTGCTCATGCTCTCGGTGCCGCCGCAGAGGTAAATCTCCCCATCCTCGGACTGGATGGCCTGATAAGCCGAGGTGACGGACTGTATGCCAGAGGCACAGTTGCGCTGGACGGTATAGCCTGGCACCTCGATGGGCACCCCTGCCATCAGTGCCGCCACCCGGCCGATGTTGGCCGCGTCGGAGGGCTGGCCGATGCAGCCCAGGATCACCTCGTCCAGCACTGCCGGGTCCAGCCTCGTCCGCTCGAACACCGCCCGGAAGACGATCTCGGCCAGATCCTGTGCCCGCTGGCTGCGCAGTGCACCGCCGTGGGCTCCTACCGGCGTACGTACTGGGCTTACAATAACTACTTCCTTCACTTACGCACCTCCATCAATGGATACGGTGTCAACGGATACACGGATACGGATACGAATTGCTTTCTCATCAACGATGTCAACGGATTTGGTGTCAACGGATGGGGGTTGCTTGCAGGCCCCGGATGACTGTCTCCAGGGCTGCCTGGTAGAGCGTCTCGCGCTTCACACCCACCATCTCCCGCCGCAGTGGATGCTCCATCAACTCCAGCGCGCCGTTCATCGTTGCCCACAGGATACTGGCAGCGGGTCGAACGTCGCAGCAGCAGAATATCCCTTCATCAATGCCCTGCTGAATCGCCCTCTCTACCCAATCCAATCCTTCCAAACTGGCAGACAGTACACTTTGATAGACCTCCGGCTCGACCGAGTCTTGGAAACGGCCGCGGTCCATCGCCACTAACAAGCGGAAATACTCTGGCTCCTCCTCGAAAAAACGGAGGTAGGCCCGGCACAGTCGCTGCAGCCGTTCGTCGGCCGGGAGAGACTCCTCCGCCGCGTAAGCCTGTTCCAATTTCCCGACCAGTTCATCCAACCCCTCTAAAAGCAAATGAGCAAGGATCGTCTCCTTGCTCTCAAAATAGAGGTATACGGTGCCTTTGCTGACTTCCGCCCGCTCGGCCACGCTGTCCACGGTGGCGCGGTGGAAGCCGTTCTTGAAGAACACTTCACGGGCTGCCTGGAGGATGGATTGCCGCCGCTCTTCCTTTTCCCGCTTGCGACGCGCTCTGGTCGTCACATTCGCACCTTTGTACTAACTAGCAGTCACTAACTGACTGATAGTCATTATATAACAAAAAACTGGTGTTGTCAATAGCGTGATGGCAATTTTAAGGTGGGAGATTCTTCTGCACCAATGTACGCGAGGAGCCAAATTGGCCCCACTGGTCTAAAGCCGCGTTTTGTGAGATAATGCCACCTTGAAGGAGGTCGGGGGGCAAGCGAATGGGTGAACTGGATGCCGTAGAGGTTGTGGGAGGGATTGTGGGGAGCGGGGAGACCCGTCCCCAAAGCCGGCTACCGCGTGGCCGCGTGACTATCTTCCCCAACTGGTGCAAGGGCTGTGGTCTATGTGTCCAATTCTGCCCGGCCGGGGTACTGGAGCAAGGACCTGAGGGACGGGTCATCGTCGCTCACCCCGAAGCGTGCACTGCCTGCCGCTGGTGTGAGTTGCACTGCCCGGACTTTGCTATCTTCGTGACGGATGTCGAGCCGGACAAGTAGGAGGCGGAATGAGTATGAGATTAATGCAGGGGGATGAGGCCTGCGCTGAAGGCGCCATCGCCGCTGGCTGCCGCTTCTTCGCCGGTTATCCCATCACCCCAGCCACAGAGATTGCCGAGGTTCTGGCCCGGCGGTTGCCCCAGGTGGGAGGCAAGTTTATTCAGATGGAGGACGAGATCGCTTCTATCGCCGCCGTCATCGGCGCGTCGGTGGGCGGGGCGAAGGCGATGACCGCTACCTCCGGCCCCGGCTTCAGTCTGATGCAGGAGAACATCGGCTACGCGGCGATGGCGGAGATTCCCTGCGTGATCGTGAATGTGCAGCGGCTGGGGCCTTCCACAGGTCGCCCCACCAGTCCCTCCCAGGGGGACGTGATGCAGACCCGTTGGGGCACTCACGGCGATCACCCCATCATCGTCCTTTCCCCCTCGTCCGTTCGCGAGGTCTTTGACCTGACAGTGCGGGCGTTCAACTTCTCCGAACGATACCGCACGCCGGTGATTCTGCTGATGGACGAGGTTATTGGCCACATGCGAGAGCGCGTCGTTCTGCCGGACCCAGCAACCATTGAGCGGGTGGAGCGGCCGGGTACGACGGTGCCGCCGGAGTGGTATAAGCCTTACGAGAATTTCCCTTCCGACGTGCCACCGCTGATCCCCTTCGGCGATGGGTACCGTTACCACATCACCGGGCTGCACCATGACGAGCGGGGGTATCCAACCGCCCGACTGGACGAGATTCGGCCCTGGCTGGAGCGCATCTTCCGCAAGATTGAGCGCAGTCTTTCGGATATTTTGCTCTATGACGGATATAACATTGAGGACGCCGACACGCTAGTTATTGCCTATGGTGCGACGGCCCGTTCCGCCCGTCACGCTGTCGAACTGGCGCGGAAGCGTGGGCGCAAGGTCGGGCTCCTCAAGCTCAAGACCTTGTGGCCCTTTGCCGAGGAGGTCGTGGAGCACGCTGCCGCCCGGCTGCACCACATCGTGGTGCCAGAGATGAATCTGGGCCAATTGGTGCTGGAGGTGGAACGTGTGGTGGGGCGGCATAAGGTGCGCCGCGTCACCCAGGCCGATGGTGAGATGGTCCAGCCCGCCGAGATACTGGCCGCCATTGAGGAGTGGGTAAGATGAGGAAACAGCCGCTCGAGGCACGGGTTCACGAGCGCTACCTGCGGCATAGCAAGAAGTTCCCCAACATCTGGTGCGCCGGCTGTGGCATCGGCATTGTCCTGGGAACCATTATCCGGGCGGTAGATGGCCTGCAACTGGACAAGAACGATGTGGCGATGGTTTCCGGCATCGGCTGCACAGGCCGGATGCCGGTCTATGTGGACTTCAACACGATGCATACCACCCATGGCCGGGCGCTGGCTTTCGCCACCGGGCTAAAGATGGTGCGGCCGGAGATGAAGGTCATTGTGGTGATGGGGGATGGCGACGCGCTGGCGATCGGTGGCAATCACTTCATCCATGCTGCCCGGAGGAACATCGGGCTGACCGCCATCGTGGTCAATAACTCCACCTACGGGATGACTGGCGGGCAGTACTCGCCCACCACGCCCACCGGCGTGCGAGCGGCGACTGCTCCCTATGGGCACATTGAGCAGCCTTTCTCCATCGCCAAATTGGCGATAGCAGCCGGGGCGGCCTTCGTCGCTCGCAGCACCGTCTCTCGCGTACGAGAATTGGAGAAGTACATTTCCCGCGCAATCGTTAAGGAGGGGTTCGCCGTAGTCGAGGCGGTGAGCTATTGTCATACAACGCTGGGCCGGTTGAATCGCTGGGGCACCGCGTCCGATATGATGCGTCGTCTACAGGAGCGGAGCGCGTCGCTCAAACAGGCCGAGGAGATGAGCGAGGAGGAAAGGCTCGGAAAGATCGTGCACGGTGTGTTCGTGGACCGAGATATCCCGGAATACACACGGCTTTATGATCAGGTCATTGAGCGGGCGCAAGCGGAGGCGGCCTGATGGAGAACTGCTATGAGGTGCGGCTAGCCGGTACTGGTGGGCAGGGTGTTATTCTGGCCGGTATCCTGCTGGCCGAGGCGGCTGTCAGGGATGGCAAAAACGTCACCCAGACCCAGTCGTATGGGCCGGAGGCGCGAGGCGGGACCAGTCGGTCAGAGGTAGTGATCTCCGATAGGGAGATTCACTATCCTAAGGTGCTTCAGGCCGACATTACGCTCTGTATGAGTCAGGATGGGTGCGATTGTTATGGCAGACAGATGCGCAAAGACGGGTTGTTGATTCTGGATGCTGATCATGTTACCCGTGCTCCGACGACGCGGGCGGTGCGTGTACCGATAACCACCCTGGCGAGGGAGGTGACGGGGCGGGAGATTGTCGCTAACGTGGTCGGCCTGGGACTGCTGGCGGGACTGACCGGGGTCGTGTCGCGGGAGGCGCTGGAAGCGGCAGTACGGGACCGTGCTCCGCGAGGAACGACGGATGTCAACCTGAAGGCGCTTGCCGCGGGCTTCGAGGCGGCCGCGCGTGTTCAGGGGGGCAAAGCACACGACTGACCTGCAAGTTGGAGGGCGATGGTGGAAGAGAAGGGCCAAGAGGCTTTACTCCTTTGTCTGTTGGGTGAGCCACGGCTTTTCTATGGAGAGTCCTCTCTCACCGAGTTGCTGGCCCAGAAAGAGCAGGCTCTCCTAATTTATCTGGCCTGTCAGCCCGATCACCGGTTCTCCCGCGAGCACCTGGCCACTCTCCTATGGGGTGAGATTCCCCAATCCCGGGCTCGTTATAACCTCCGTCGCGCGCTGTGGCACCTCCGCCGCATCTTCGCCCAGATCGGCCTGCCTTCCGAAGCCTTTCTGACCGTCGAGGGCTCTTGGATCTGTGCCTCACCCACCATACCCTGCTGGGTGGATGTACACGATTTCGAACGAGTCCTCCAGGCATGCTTCCAGGATCCACAGTCACGTTTCTCCTCCGCTTCCGAGGGCATCCGCCGGATCCGTAGAGCCCTTGACCTCTACCAGGGGGACTTTCTGGCTGGGTTCTCCGTTCTCAACGCTCCCAACTTCGAGGAGTGGCTCACCCTTGAGCGGGAGCGCCTCTTCCTGCTCCTCCTCCGCGCCCTGACCAGTCTTATCCAAGGGTTCATTGCCCGGGGGGAGCGGAACGAGGCCATCGCTGCCTGCCAACGTCTCCTCGTCCTCGACCCTCTCCAGGAGGACATCCATCGTCTTCTCATGCGCCTCTACTGGGAGACTGGTCAGCGGACCCAGGCCCTCCGCCAGTATCGCACCTATCGGGATCTCCTCCAGCGCGAACTGTCCGTCGAGCCTCTGGAAGAGACCCGGGACCTGTACCAACGGATCCTCCAGCATGAGGTTTCTCCCACATCTGTCTCATCTCTTATTCTCACCTCTCGCCTCACACCTCCCTCCCCGGCACCCGAATCTCTCTCCCGCCCCCGTCTCTTCTCCCTTCTCGATCGGGGCCTTACCGTCCGCCTTACTCTCCTCTCCGCCCCTCCTGGCTACGGCAAGACGACCCTGTTGGCCCAGTGGCTGGCCGCTCGCTCGCAGAGCGGTACTCTGGAGCAACCGCGAGAGTTGCCCTCACAGCAGGGGCCGCTATTCGCGTGGTATACGGTGAGTGAGGCGGACAACGCGCCGCTCACCTTTGTGGAGGGCCTGATTGCCTCCATAGCCCGGTCACATCCTGATATTGGGCAGGCTCTACAGGACGAACTCCGTGACCTCATCACCCTGCGGGGAGCCCCCCGGCAGGCAGTGGGTCTCCTGGTGAGTGCGTTGGCTTCGCTGGACCCTGCCGTGTTCGTCATCATCCTTGATGACCTGGAGCATCTGACCAGCCCGGATAGCCAGAGGGTGTTTCAATATCTGGTGGAGCATCTTCCTGCTAATGGACATCTCTACTTGCTGACGCGGGTAGATCCCTCTCTCCCGCTGCCCCGCCTACGCGTTCGAGGTCAGTTGGTGGAGCTCCGTGCCGCCGAACTTCGATTCACCGACGAGGAGGTGACCGCGTTTCTGAAGCGAGCATCCGGTCTGAATCTCAGCCCAGCCGAGGTCGCCGAGTTGACCACCCGCGCCGAGGGATGGATAGCCCCCCTGTGGTTGGCTGCCAACGCTCTCAGCCGTTTCGCCGCCAGCCTGGACGACGTCTGGGGGGGGCTCTTCGCCTATCTGCGCGAGGAGGTGCTGCTCTTCCAGCCGCCCGAGGTGCGTTCCTTCCTCCTGCGCAGTGCCGTTTTGGACCGGCTGAGCCCTGGGCTGTGTCAGGCTGTCCTGGATATGCCTGAGGGTGTGGGTGGCCCGGCCGATCGGCTGGCTGAGTTAGAACGGCGCAACGTCTTTCTCCGGCGCGTTGTGCCTCAGACCCCGCATACAGAGCCACAATACGTCTATCATCCCCTCTTCCTGGCCTTTCTGCGAGCGGAACTTCCCCATCGTCTCTCCAGCGCCGAGGTCGAGACTCTGCACCGGCGAGCGGCGAAGGCCTGGGAGCGGTACGATGACCTGGAGCAGGCCCTTTTCCATTGCCAGCAGGCAGGCGATGAACAGGGAATAGCCCGCCTGCTCGCTATTATTGCTCCTACCTATTTACAACAGGGCCGCCTGGAGCCGCTGGCCCGCTGGCTAGACCAATTGGGGCCCGCCGTGCGGGATCAGCATCCACGTCTCACGCTAAACGCTGGTCAGCTTCGCCAGGCGGAGGGACGGCTGGAGGAGGCCCGCCTGCTCTACCTGCGAGCAGCGGCAGATTTTGAGGCTCAGCAGGATAGCGCGGCTCAGGGTGATAGTCTGCTTGCCCTGGCCGAACTGGAACTTCTGCGTGGCCGTTATGCCGAGGGAATCGAGTTGGGGTGGCAGGCGATGGCCTGCTGGGATGAGGCGGACATACAGCATCGCACGGCCGCCCTCTGTGCCATTGGGCAACTGCAGGCCTGCCGGGGAAACCTGTCCGACGCCGAATCTTCGCTGGAGCAGGCCAAGCAGTTGATCCTCGGCTCTCTTCATAGCCCCCGTCCCCGGGGGCGCTATCCCCTGCTTGCTTTCCGGGTGTTACGCACCCAAGCCTGGATCGCCTACCTTCAGGGGGCCTACCATCGAGCGATGGGCCTGAGCCGCCTGGCCGAGCAGGAAGCCGGGCACGATGTTTCCCCGGAGGTCGTGGAGGCCTTCCGCAACCCCGTACCGGCCATCCTGAGAGAGTGGGGGGATGGCGAGGTTGCCTGGGAGGCAGCGCGTCGGAGGCTGGAGGCGGTCCGCCGAACCCAGGACCGACTGGCTCTCTCCCACGCCTACGCTGATCTCGGTAACCTTCATCTGGATCGGGAGCAGTTTGCTGAGGCTGAAAGCGCCTTCCGTCGGGCGATAGCCGAGGCCGAAGCGGCTGGCGAGGATGGATTTCATCGACTGTGTGGAGAGGTCCTTATGGTGCACGCCCATTTTCTTCAGGGCCGTATGGTGGAGGCCGCAGAGGTGGCTGAGGCCACACTGCACCGCTGCCAGGCTCGTGGCGCTTCACCCCTGGAATTGGCCCTCGCCCAGACGGCGGTCGCTTTAGCCCACATTCACGACCGCAGTCTCTTGGAGAGCTTTCGCCAGTTGCTTGAGGCGTACCGGACCTTCGACCGGCTGGGTGTCCGCTATGGCATGTTTGTATCGGCAGCTCTGATCACCCTGGTCTGTTTGTGGGCGGATCGCCAGCGGCAGGCACGCCGTTACCTGGCCAGGGCCTTGGTTCTGGCCTCTGCCGAAGGCTACGTCCAGACCATCGTCACCTCTCGCCGAGTTTTGTTGCCTCTGATGCTCTTCGCGCTGCGCGAGGGGGTGGAACCTCGCTTCGTCGGCCAGGTGCTGGCTCAGATGGGATCGGAACCGTTGGCAGGCGTTGCAGAAATGACCCAGGCTGCCGACTCCCGCATCCGAGCGCGGGCGGCCGCCGCCTTGGGGATGATCGGTGCCCGGGAGGAGTCCTGGGAGGCTGCACTCGCGGCGCTGGAGGGGCTGGCCCGCGACCCTGACCCCGAGGTGCGCCGTGTGGCTGCCCAGGCCCGGCGCGGAATCAGCCGTTAGCGGTTAGCCGTTAGTAATTAGGCGTTAGTAATCTGACCACCAGGGATCTCCTATCCCTGGTGGTTTTGCTTTGTAGGCACTGTGTCCTTTTACTGATGCTGCCTCGCTTAACCTTGTCTCATCTGCTCCCTCCAGTGTACCGATCACCGATCTAGCAGTTTCTCAGCCCCCGGTGACATCTCTCCCTTCGCAATCTGCAAATTGCCCTTTTTGACACGCTGTTTGACACGCTCTGTGAAACGCTGCGTGAAACGGTCTGCTGTTAGTATAAACAGTAGAGATGTTGGCTGCGATGCACAGTTAAGCACTACGTCAAGTTAGAGAGAGGTTGGAAGATGGATCTGGAGAGCCATGGAAGATATAGATCACGTCTGATCACTGCTGTAGGCCTCACAGTGCTGTTGCTCAGCGGGTCTCTGGCTCATAGCGATCTGGTTCTGGCGGCACAGGCCGCCGCGCCTTCGTCGAACGAGGCGTTAGTTCTGTTAGCACCCGGTACTGACGTAGACTCGGCCATTGAGGCCATCAAACTAGTTGGTGGCCATGTGACTCACGTCTTCCCGCCGGCCGCTCTTATCGGCGAGGTGCCGGTGGGGACTCCTTTCCCAACCGGTGTCCTCGCTGTCCACCGGCAGGTGGTGGATGAGGCGGCCTTGACCGCGTTGACCGGCGCAGCGCGACGCGCTGCCCAGGTGTGGAACGGGCTCCTGGTTCCAGAAGCCCCTGCTGACACGGTGCAGGGCCTGGACACTCTCGAGGCCGAACTGGTGGGTGACGCTCTGGTTCCCCCACCGCCTGAAGAGCCGCAACTCCTCGCCAGCGCCAGCGACCCGACTCCCGGCTACGCCGAGACCAGTGAGTACTTCATCGGGCGTGTGGCCGTGGGGATCGTTCTGCCCGAAAGCGATGGCAGCGCAGACACCTCGACTGAAGATTGGACCGAGGACGAGCGGACGTTAGTGCTGAGCGAGATCATCGCCGCCCTCGACTGGTGGGCTGCTCTTGAGCCCAATGCCCACCTCACTTTCGTTTATGACGACGGCACCGCCGCCCCCAACTCTACCGGTTATGAACCGATTACCCATGGCCTCGGTGGTCAGGGCCTCTGGATCGCCGAAGTGATGGAGGAAAAGGGCTACACCGGCAGTTCCTATTTCGACCAGGTGCGCCGCTACAACAGCGACCTGCGCGATGCTTATGACACCGATTGGGCCTTTACCATCTTCGTGGTAGATAGCTCAAACGACGGCGACAACCGCTTCTCCGACGGCTACTTTGCTTATGCCTATCTAGGCGGCCCGTTCACTGTGATGACCTACGGCAACAACGGCTACGGCCCGCACAATATGGACGCCGTCGCTGCTCACGAAATCGGCCATATCTTCTGGGCACTCGACCAGTACTACTCCGCCCATCAATCCTGCACGCGCCAATCGGGCTACCTGGGTATGGAGAACCAAAACAGCCAGTACGGGGCCTGCGCGTCGAACGAGCCCAGCATTATGCGCGGACAGGTCTACCCTTACCGCGCCGGGGTCATTGACGAATACGCACGCGGCCAGATCGGCTGGCGCGACTCCGACGGCGACAGCATCCTCGACCCGGTTGACACCACTCTGAGCATCGTCAGTATAGACTACGTCGCCAAGGCCGAACAGCCCAATGTCTTGACCTTCACCGGCAGCGTGCGGGACGATCCCTACCCTTCGCCTCGCCGCCGTAGCACCATCATCAACACAATAGAACAGGTGCAGTATCGGGCGGCCGGCAGCGAGTGGACGGATGCCCAACCCGCCGACGGTGCCTTCGACACCTATGCAGAAGCCTTCACCTTTACCACGCCCCCTCTGCCTGCCGGAGATCTATCTGTTGACCTGCGCGTGGTCGACTCTGCTGGCAACGAGCTGATTCAGATTTCGGTGGTGGACCCGTTAGACGAGGTTCTCAACACGACGCTGACGCGGTTGGGACAGCAAGTCGCGGGTGGAGAACCGACTCAGATCGTCTACAGTGGCCAGGGGACTTCGGTTGCCAGCCATATCGCGGGCGTCTACTATCGCATTGACGACGGCCCCTGGCAGCCCCTCTCCGCCGATGACGGCGCTTTTGACGATCCCCAGGAGGACTTCACCCTCCTCATAGACTTGACAGCCCTGAGCCCCGGCGTCCACGAGGTGCAGGTCTACTCGGTGGACGGTGAAGGAAACGCCGAAACTTCCCCCGCCAGCGACTCTGTTCTTATACAGCCACGAAGACAATACGTTTTTCTGCCCCTGGTATTAGCCAGTCAGTAGTCGCTGGATAAGCGATACTGAACGGCCCTGCTACTCCTGGGAGTGGCAGGGCCGTTGTGCTTTACAGTCTGTGATGTTCTATGGCGTCAACGGATGGGGGTCAACGGATAAACGGATGGGGGCCGTTGTGTTTTACAGTCTGTGATGTCCTATGGTCTGGGCGGCAGGTTGTGAGATGAGACAGGCGAACGGTCCCCCGCGGGCAGTTCCGCTTCCGCCGATGCCCCGCCCACGCCACCGGTGGGATACACCGGACCGCTGACGTTGTTGTAGATGTACAGGTCTACCCAGAACTCATTTTCGGACATCACCGCTGCGTCCCCCTGGTTCTCGATGACAACCTGCACGCTGTTGCTGGTGACGATGATGTTCTCCACCACCAGGTCGGGAGCAGCGGTGGGGGCGGGGGCAGGGGCACCACAGCTCTTTAGAACGAGAGGCAGGTAGATCATCGTGTAATCTGTTGGAGCCGGTGCCACGGCCCTAACGGTCACCGTCACCGTGGCCTCGTTCGAGGTGTCCCCGTCGTCATCGTTGACTGTGTAGGTGAAGGTGTCGATGCCACTGTAGCCAGCGTCCGGGGTGTAGGTCACGTCGCCGCTGAGCGCCTCTACGCTCACTGAGCCGTTGCCAGGCGGCGTCACAATCGTCACTGAGGTCGGGTCGATGGTGCCGTCCCCGTCGGTGTCGTTGCCGGTGACGCTGATTGTCACTGGCGTACCCTCGTCCGTTTCCACGGCGTCGTCGTTGGCCACCGGTGGGTCGTTGACCGGGTTGACGGTGATGGTCACCGTGGCGATGTTGGACAGGTCGGCGCCATCGTAGGCCTGGTAGGTGAAGTTGTCGCTGATCGTTTCGCTGCCGTCGTGGAGGTAGGTGAAGGATCCGTCGGGGTTGAAGGTCAACGCACCGTTGGAGACATCGCTGACCAAAGTCGCCGTGAGGATATCGCCTTCCACATCGGGGTCGTTGCTGAGCACGCCGGGAGCAGCGACGGTGAGGGTCTAATTCTCATTGACGCTGTAGGCATCGTCGTTGGCGACCGGCGCATCGTTCACCGGGGTGACGGTGAAGGTCGCGCCGTCGCTGTCGGTGTACTCGCCATCGCTGGCTTCGAACGTGATCGTCTCGCTACCATTCCAGTCCACGTTGGGAATCACGATGGTGGCCACGCGGGCTGCGATGCTTACCGTGAGATCGGTCTGCCCAGTGGCAGTCCATGTTATCTCAGAGTCCGCATCGTCAACCTCGGCGACATAGTTATCGAGAGCGATCGTCGCGAAGGTGTTGCCCTCGTCGATCGTCTGGTCGGGAATGTCGCTGACCACCGGTGCGTTGTTGACTGCACGTAGCGATTGCGCACTCAGGCGCCGAATCGTTCCGAAAGTCTGATCCTGCCAAACCCCACGTCCGGTTCCGAGACCTCGCCGCTGGTGGTGGTGAAGCGGCTGGTGCGACTCTGCAGGACGATCCCTACTCTTCGCCCCTCCGCCGTAGTACTATCATCAACACGATAGAACATGTGCAGTACCGGGTGGTGGGTGGAGAGTGGACAGGTGCCCAACCTGCCGACGGTGCGTTCGACACCTATGTGGAAGCCCTCACCTTTACCACACCTCTCTTGCCCACCGGCGATTTACCCGTTGACCTGCGCGTGGTCGACTCGGCTGGCAACGAACTGACACAGACTCTCGCGACCGTTTCGGTGGTAGACCCGGTAGACGAGATTCTCGACACGTCGCTGACGCGGTTGGGACAGCAGGCCGCGGGCGAAGAGCTGACCTGCGTCCTTCAGGGGTCAGGGAACGTCGGCTGTCAGCTATATCGCGGGCGTCTACTATCGCGTCATGGCTGCTCAATCCGACTGAGCCCCACACCGAGGCTCTACCTGTGTGAAAGGCTATGTCGTTCTGCTCGTTTCAGAGCGGAACGTTTTTTGTGGTCAATCTGGGATCATGCATCGTCGAAGAACAAGACCCGCTGCGACGGACAGGGTTCCCAGGCCCATTGTCAGTAATATGACAATGTCCGGATGGCGCGTGCTTCCGGTGATGAGCAGAACGACCGTAGTGGGTTGTGGGGTCGGCAAGGTCTCTGGGGAGGGGGGGGGATAGGCTCAGGTGGTGAAGGAGGTTCCGGAGTAGGAGGAGGTGGTTGCGTAGGCTCCAGCGTCGGGTGTGGTGGCAACGTTGGCCCAATGGTCGGGCGTGGCGGCAGGGTGGGGGTGAGTTCCTGGGCGAAGACATCTGACACTTGACCAGTCACATTCACGAGGCAAATGAGCAGCCCCAGTATGCCACAGGTGCGAAGTTGCGGATTCGGGATTGCAGATTCGAGATTCTATCTCGCAATCTGCAATCAGTGTGGCTGATAGGCTTGCCTCGCGGCGTCATTGAGGATTCTCGTCGGCCTGCTGAGGGTGCCCCTGTTGCCACAGACGTCGTCGGCGAATCACGCTGACACTGGCCCCGGAGACAGTAAGTGCCAGGCCGGCAAGCAGCAGGCACATACCGGTGCCGACCGTCCCACCGGAGTCAGGCAGCACAGACGGCATGGCCGTGGCTATAGTAGGGGATTCCAGTGCTGACGGAGCCGTTGGCCCCGGTGGAACGATTGGTCCTGGTGGGACTGTAGGTTCCGGCGGAGCTGTTGGTGGCTCCGGCGTGTCACGTCCAGGTCCAGGCTGTGGTCGGTCCGGCCCTGGTGTGGTACGCTCTGGCGGTATGGCTGTCTGATTCTGGGCGATTGAAACAGGCGTGTATGGGGCGGCCAGTGCAAAGGTCAGCATGATGAACAAAGGGATCGCCAACACGTATCCCCAGACAGCGAGACCATGCTGTTGATTTGCTTTCATTTGATTCCCTCCTGGCCGAAACCGCCTTGCCCAAGGAACTCGGAGATTGGGTGGCTCAAGTTGAACCAGTTCTGCTTGCTCCCTCCCGCCCTGATAGGGACGGGAGGGAGTGTATTATAGCACAATCACAGGGTTTGCGCTAATGTGGCGGGATGTTTGGCCGTGATGGCGGCACGGGAATGTCCCTTGCGTCACCATCGCTGGTCACTCCCCCTACGCCCCCCACGTCGACGAAGTACGGCCCGTACACATTATTCTGCTCGTCGGACTCGTACTCCGCGCCATAGTCCGTGCCCGGATTCCAGGAGTCCACCTGAGCGTAGAGGGTTTGGATGACCGGTTCAGTGAATGAGCCTTCAAAGCGACTGTACTCCGACCAGAAGTGCTCGTCGTCCAGGTGCAATGTGATCGACTCACCAGCATCCAGCCCGCACAGCGACCACACCAGACCGCCTTCGGATCCAGCATCGAACCATCCCCGATTGACTTCGATGGGCAGTCGTATCGGGTTGATATATAGGTCGATCCAGAAGCAGGACCCCGCTGCCCGCGTGCCACGGTTCTCGATAGTGACCACGATATCAACTGCTTGCCCGGCGACTGGCTTGTCAGGCATGACGAGGATTTCGCTGACCACGAGGTCGGGCAGATCGAGTGCGGGGGCGTAGTCTCTGAAGACAAGCGGCACATAGATGTGGCACTTGCCAGGGAAGCCGCCGGGGAAGTGGACGGTGGTCGTCGTGTCCCCCTCTGGGTCTGTCGGCCAGTCTTCTACGTGGCCGGCGTTGTCGGTGGCCTGGCTGCGGAAGTGATAGATGGCGTCGGGCTCACCCACGTAAGTGGCGGTGTACACGGCCGATGTCTCAAGGGTGTGGGTGATCCAATCGTTCCACTCGCCGTCCCCCTCGACTTTGACCTGCACGTCAAAGAAGGCAATCCCGGAGCCCACGGCAGTGTCGTCTCCCATCCACTCGACGGTGAACTCGAAATCGCCCCACTCGGGTGGTGAGGTGGCTTCAGAGACTGGCGGCGTGGTATCGTAGATGGTCAGGGCCTTGCCATTGAGCGGGATAGCCTCGGCGTTGCCGGCATCGTCCATCGAGACTGTGGCAAAGTAGTAGTGACCATCGCCTTCGGTCGGCTCGAACTCAAAAGTGCCGCTCTTGGCCGAGGAGAAGGTCACATCATGCCAATCCCCTGTCTCGCCGTAGCGATAGTATAGGTAGGTGAACTTGGCATCATGCGAGGCCGTCCAGGTGATGACGATGGGCGACACGATGGCGTACGTAGGCGCGTTCATAGAGGACTCGGGCGAGATGTCGTCGAAGTCGATCCGATCGTCGCCGAAGCCGGTGGGTGTGGATTGCACGTTGCCCACGTTGTCCACGGCAACCGTGGCAAAGTAGTAGGTGCCACTGCCCGACGTGGGGGTGTAGAGAAAGCTGCCGCTGACCCCCGTCATAGAAAGACCGGTGTCAGTCCAGTCGCCGATGGGTTGGTACTTGACCCACAAGTGGGTCTCGTACACACCGCTGGCGTTGTCGTTGGTCTCCCAGTCGATCACAACGGGCGGGGTGTTGGTAGCATCGTCGGCGATGCTAGCCTCCGAGTCGGGCGGCAGGTTGTCTTGCACAAAGTTGATTGTGGTCGTGTCGGTCAGGCCCAGGGTGTCGGCCACGGTGAAGAGCGCGTCCGTTTGCGTCCCCACGTAGGCTTCCACCGAGTACTCAACCGACCATGGTGCAGCGGTGTCTAATGCCGGTGTGTCGCCAAAGGCAGTCGCGGACGCCATGCTGGCCGGGTGCGGCTCGGCGAAGGTGATGTCCACCGTCAGCGCCTGGTCGGCGCCCTCGCCCGGTTCGCTGTTAAAGTAGACCGTGCCGCTGTCGGTATCCAGGCCGGGGTTGTAGAAATAGGTTCCGTCTGAGGTGACGTTCACGGTCTCGATTTCCGGCGCGGCGACATCGTGACTGAAGTTACCTGTGCCGTAAGAGGTTTCCATGTTGCCCGTCATATCGGTGGCGCGCGATTCGACCACGTAGGTCTCGCCGTCGTCGGGTGTAAAGGCGAACGTCCACGGGTTGGCGTCGGCGGCCCGTAGCCAGGTGGGCGTGTCAGCCCAGCTTGTGCCGTCAAAGTAGAGGCCGTCGGACGTGCGCTGGAGGGTGAGGTCCACATGGTCCAGCGCGGCCATAGGCGCCCAGGCCACACCCTCGATTTGCCCTGGCCAGTCGGCGCCCACATAGAGGCCGCTGGTATTGATCGCCGAATCTGGTTCGCTGGTGGTATAGTCGAAGGTGCTCACGCCATAACTGATCTCGACGTTCCTGGCGGCATCGGTAGCGCGGGACTGCGCGCTGTAGTGTTCGCCGTCTTCGGGCGCAAAGTCGTAGGTCCAAGCAGTGGTTCCGCTGGTGACCAGCCACTGCAGAGTGGCTACCCAGGCACCACCGTTCCAGTAATAGCCATCGGAGACTCGCTGGAGAGTGATGTGGACGCTGCTCACGCCCGAGGTGGTATCGTCAGCCGTGCCGGCGACGTGGCCGGGCCAGCTCACCGGGCCGTAGGTGCCGACGGTCTCTATGGCCGAATCGGGCGCGGTGAAGTCCAGTGTGATCCCGCTTGAGACCGCCGAGACCGGCCCCACGGTGTCCACGCCGTTGACCGCGGTGACCTGGTATCGGACAATCTCGCCATCAGCAAACACATGTGGGTCTTCCAGGAAGGTCTGGACATAGTCGGCCTGAACCACCTCCCACGCGCCGCCGTCCACGCTGCGCTCGATGGTGTAACGGATGCCAGAGCCGGTGTTGGCGACCTCATCCCAAAAGACGTAAAAGGTATTGTCCTCATCCCAGGCGTCGTCGGTGCCGACGATGTCGCCCTCGCCCAGGCCAGCGGGCTGTGCGGGTGTCTCGCTGTCTATCGTCACGCCATTGGACTGTGTCCACGGCCCGGTCAGGTTCACTGCGTCCACCGCACGTACGTGGTAGAGGACCCTGACATTGTCGCCGTGCGTGACCGGATCGAGGTAGGAAGCGGTCGTGAGCCCCGTCGCCACCTCTTCCCACGTCCCGCCGCCGTTGGTGCTACGTTCCAGGATGTAGGTCACGTCCGAGGTGTCGCTGACCTCGCTCCAGTATACGGTGATATCGCCGTCGGCGTCCCAGTCCACGTCGGGGCTCTCTTCGGTGACCTCGTCGGGCGCGGGCGGGTTGGTGGTGTCAATGTTCACCTGGAAGTGATCGGGCGACCCCCAGTTACCGGCGTTGTCCAGCGCCCGCACGTGGAAGTACCAGGTACCATCGGCCACGTTGGTGTAGTGGCGGCTGTTGCCGCTGGTGTCGGCAGAGAGGTCCGGCTCGGTGTCGGGTGCCTGATCCAGCACGTAAGAGTAGCCCGAGATGCCTGATCCACTGGGCGGCGCGGTCCACTCGAAGGTGGGATTGCTGTCGTTGTACCAGGTGCCCTCGTCCGTGTGGGTGGGCGATGAGACCTCCGGCGCGCCTGGCCCGGTGGAGGCGTAGTTGAAGGTGCTGGTGCCCAGCGTCGTTTCTTCGTTGCCGGCGTTGTCCGTGGCTCGCGACCGCACGGTGTAGGTCTCACCGTCTTCGGGAGCAAAGTCGTACTGCCAGTTGGACGCGCCTATGGTCTCCAGCCAGGCCTCGCCGGTCTGCCAGCCAGTGTCATTCCAGTACATGCCGCCGGATCGCTGGATGCTGATCTCCACAAAGTCCACGTCGGACAGGCTGTCGCTGGCGGTGCCCTGGATGTGGCCCGGCCAGGTGAAGTTATTGTAGTAGCCGTTGGTCTCGACGACCGAGTCAGGCCGCACAAAGTCCAGCGTCAGGCCATCGGAGGGATCTGAGGCGGTGCTGCTGCGACCCGCGCCGGTGTGGGCGGTCACCTGGTAGGCGACGTTCTCGCCACTGGAGTAGGACGTAGGATCCTCCCACTGAGTCACTATCAGACCAGTGACCATCTCTTCCCAGGCGCCGCCGTTGCGGCTGCGCTCAATGCTATAGGTGATGCCAGAGGGCGCGCCGGTCACGGCGTCCCAGAAGACGAAGAAGTTGTTATCTTGATCCCAGTCATCGTCGGTTCCGGCAACGTCGCCTTCGCCAACGTTGGCCGGTGCTGGCGGCGTGGTCAGATCAAAGGTCACGCCGTCCGACTCGGTCCACCCGCTCGTCAGGCCAACCTCGTCGGAGGACTGCACGCGGTAGAGGACATTATCGCCGTTGGCATAGCCGGCGTCGGCATACTCGGTGACGGCCAGCCCTTCGGCGACCAGTTCCCAGCCGCCGACGCCGTTGAGGTTGCGTTCCAGGCGATAGGTGATGTCGCTGACGGTGTCGCTCACCGCGCTCCAGTATACGGTGACGTCGCCGTCGGGGTCCCAGTCCACGTCGGGGCTCTCTTCGGTGATCTCGTCCGGCGCGGCGGGGGCGGTGGTATCAATGTTCACCTGGAAGTGATCGGCGTCGCCCCAGTTGTTGGCGTTGTCCTGGGCACGGACGTGAAAGTGCCAGGTGCCGTCGTCCAGGTCGGTGAGGCTAACGGTGTTCTCGTAGGTCTCAATGATGCCATCGGGCACGGTGGTGGCGCTGTGGTTTAGCAGGTAGGAGTAACCCCGAATGCCCGCACCGCTGGACGGTGTCGTCCAGTTGAGAGTGGGATCGTTGTTATTGTGCCAGGTCGCTTCATCCGGATGTGTGGGCGACGAGATCACAGGGGCATCCGGACCACCCTCTGAGTAGGTAAAGCTGCCCACGCCGAAGGTGACCTCGACGTTGCCGGCGTTGTCGGTGGCACGGGAGCGGATGTCGTAGGTCTCGCCGTCGTCGGGCGTAAAGGCGTACTGCCAGTTGATGGTGCCGGTGGCCCGCACCCAGGCCTCGCCGGCCTGCCAGTCAGTGCCGTTCCAGTACTGGCTATCGAACTGCCGTTGGATGCTGATGTCCACAAAGGCCACGTCGGACGGGCTGTCGTTGGCCGTGCCGTAGATGAAGTCAGGCCAGTTGAACAGGTTATAGAAGCCGCTGGTGGTTACCGCTGAGTCGGGCAGGGCAAAGTCCAGCGTGATGCCGCTGGAGGCAGGCGACCAACCACCTGGCAATCCCACGCCGCTGACGGCGCGCACCTGGTACCGCACAAAGTCGCCGTTGGAGTAGGGCATGAGGTTCTCCCAGGAGGTAGTCGAGACTTCGCTGGCGACCAGGGCCCAGTTGCTCCAGTTCAGGCTCCTTCGGATGTCATAGGTGATGCCGGAGCCGGTATTGGTCACGGCGTCCCAGAAAACATAGAAGGCGTTGTCCTGGTCAAAGACGTCATCAGTGCCGATTACGTCCCCCTCACCGACGCCGGTGAGTGGGTCGGGGTCCTGGTCATCCACGGTGACGCCGTCGGAGGTATCGGAGGGAGCGGGGTTGCCGGGAGTGCCGACGCCGTTGACGGCTGTGACGCGATACCGTATCGTCGTGCCATCGGGCCAGGTCTGGCCGGCGTAGTAGTAGGTGTTGGCGATGCCCATAGCCACAGAGTCCCAACTGCTGGTACAAGCGCCGGTCAAGCCGCCATCCACACAGCGCTCCAGGTTGTACGCGATGCCGGAGCCGGTGTCGGCCACGGCGGCCCAGTAGACGGTCAGTGCGCCGTTGGCGTCGTAGTCAACGTCGGGGTTCTCCTCGCGCACCCAGCCCGGGGCCGCCGGGGTACTGCTATCAATGGTCATGCCGTCCGACTCGCGCCAGCCGCCACGAGTGCCCACGCCGTTGGTGGCGCGCACGCGGTAGCGAACGGTATCACCGTCGTTGTAGCTCCCGCTGTCGGGGTGGTTGGTGGTGCTGCTGGGCAGGCCGCTGACCACCTCGTTCCACGCGCCGGTGTTGACCTGCTTCCACAATTCATAGGTGATGCCGGTGCCGGTGCCGCTCACGCCGCTCCAGAAAACGGTGACGCTGCCGTCAACGCTCCAGTCAATATCGGGGCTGTCCTCGGTGACCTCGGCCGGCGCGGCGGGGGTGTCGGTGTCAATGAGGATGCCGTCGGAGGTCGCTGGCGGGTTAAAGCTGCCCACGCCGTTGACTGCGGTGACGCGGTACTCGACAAAATGGTCATCACCGTGGGTCAGCGGGTCGTCGTAGGAGGTGCCCGTGAGCCCACTGGCAATCTCAAGCCAACCGCCGGGGATGCCGCCGACGGTCACCTGGCGTTCCAGCCGGTAGGAGAGGCCGGAGCCGGTGTCATTGGAGGCAGCCCAGTAGACGCGCACCGAGCCATCGGGGTCATAGTCCTCGTCGTTCGGATCGGGTTGGTTCTCGGTGACCCAGGCCGGCGTGCCGGGGGCGTCGCTGTCCACGGTAAAGCCGTCGGAATTGGTAGTCGGGCCGGTGAGGTTAACGCCGTTGCGCGCCGAGACGCGATAGCGGATGAAAGTGCCGTCCACATAGCCGGTGTCGGGGTCCAGATACCAGGTGCTCTGCACCGTGTCGCTGAGGACGGTCCACGCCGCGGCGCCAATCTGCCGCTCGACGATATAGGAGATGCCGGAGCCGGTGTCGGGCACGGCCGTCCAGTAGACGGTGATGCTGCCATCAAAGTCATAGTCTACGTCCGGGCTCTCGTCGGTGACCTCATCGGGCGCGGGCGGGTTGATGGTGTCTACGTTGATGCGGTAGTGGCCGGCCGGGCCCCAGGTGCCGGCGTTGTCCAGCGCCCGCACGTGAAAGTACCACGTGCCGTCGGCGACACCGGTGTAGCTGCGCGTGTTGCCGGTGGTATCCACCACGGCGTCAGGGGTGGTGCCGGGGTTCTGGTCCAGCACGTAGGAGTAGCCGACGATGGGCGCCGGGCCGCCGGGCGTGGTCCAGGTGAAGGCCGGGGCGTTGTTGTTGTACCAGGTGTCCTCGTCGGGATGTGTAGTAGGGGAGGAGACGACCGGCGCTTCGGGGCCGCTATCGGCAAAGATAAAGCTGCTGGTACCGAGGCTGGTTTCGACGTTACCGGCGTTGTCCGTGGCCCGTGAGGAGAGGTTGTAGGCGTGATCGTCGGTCAGGTTGCTATCGGCCAGGGGGTAGGTCCAGTTGGTGGTGCCGCTGGCCGTCAACCAGATCTCACTCCCCTGCCAGGCGGTGCCGTTCCACCACAGATCATCGCGGCTGTCATAGATCGTTATCTCGACCAACGCTACCTCGGAATAGTCGTCAGAGGCAGTGCCCTCAACCTCGTCGGGCCAGGAGACGGCGTTGTAATAGCCGGAGGTCTGTATCTCCGAGTTGGGCCGGCCGGTGTCAATCGTGATGCCGTCGGACTCGACCGATGCTGACCCAGATGTGCCGGCCCCGTTAATGGCGATGACGTGATAGGCGATCTGGTCACCGTTGGAGTAGGCCTGGGGGTCGTCCCAGGAGGTGGCGGTCAGGCCGGTCACGGCTAACGTCCAGCCGCTGCCGTTGACGTTGCGCTCGATAGTGTAATAGATCTGGTCGCCGTTGGCCGTGGGCGAGACGCCCGTCCAATAGACAAAGAAGGTGTTGTCCCGGTCAAAGTCATCGTCGCTGCCGACGACGTCTCCTTCGCCCACACCGCTGGGCCTGCCGGGAGTGCCGGTGTCCACGCGCACGCCGTCGGAGGCCCTGGCCGCGCTGGAGCGTCCCACGCTGTTGTGGGCGATGACTCGATATTCGATAAAGGTCTCGTCGGGGTAGGTGGCGGTGTCGTTGTAGCTGGTGACCGCCAGTGCAGGATCAACAGTAGTCCACCCACCAGGAGGCGTGACCTGCTTTTGCAGCTCATAGGTGATGCCGGAGCCACTGTCAGGCACGGCGGCCCAGTTGACCCAGACCGCGCCGTCGGTGTCAAAGTCCACATCGGGGTCGTTCTCGTAAATCCAGGCCGGGGACTGGGGCGTATCCAGGTCTATGATGATGCCGTCGGATAGGCGATAAGGGCCTTCAGTGCCCGCGCCGTTGACCGGGGTGACGCGGTAGCGGATGGATGCGCCGTCGCTGATGCCAGAATTGGTGTCATCTTGGCTTGTGCCATCAATGTTTTCCGGCACTACCAGTTGCCATCCGCCGTCGTTTATGCTCTTTTGCAGGCGGTAGGTGATGCCGGAGCCGGTGTCGAGCACGTCGTCCCAGTAGACGGTGAACGCACCATCATCGTCGTAATCCCAATCGAGAACGGGATCGCCCTCGCGCACCCACTCGGGCCAGGTGGGCATGTCGGTGTCAATCATAAAGCCGTCAGATTCGCGCGGGGCACTCTCGCGGCCCACGCCGTTGACGCCGGTGACGCGGTAGACGATCTCGTCGCCGTCGCTATAGGAGCCGGAATCGGGGCACGAGTTGACGGTGAGGCCCTCGGCGACGAGGTCCCAGCCACCGGTGTTGATCTGTTTCTCCAGGCGGTAGGTGATGCCGGAGCCGGTGTCGGCCACGGTGTCCCAATGGACAATGACCGAGCCATTGGCCACGCTGTGATAGTCGCGGTCCGGTTCGTTGCTGGCGTCCTCAAAGACCCCGCCGGGTTGCTCAGGCGGGATGCTGTCAATCGTCATGCCATCGGAGTCGGTCCAGCCCCCGGACAGGGCGACGAGGTAGGTGTGATTGGTGGCGCGCACGCGGTAGCGCACGGTGTCCTCGTCGGTATAGCCGCCGGGGTTATCGTGGTAGCTGGTGCCGGCGAGGCCGGTATCCACGGAGGTCCAGTCGCCGGGGTCGGAGCAAGCGCCGCCGTTGACACAGCGCTCCACTTCGTATTCGATGCCGGAGCCGGTGTCGGGCACGCCGCTCCAATGGACGATGATGTCGCCGTCCGCGTCCCACTCCACGTCGGGGCTACCCTCGGTCACCTCGGCGGGGGCCTGTGGGGTGGTGGTATCAATCCGCACCCGCACGTGGCCGGTCGCCCCCCCCTGTCCGATGACGTCCACCGCCCGCACATGAAAGTACCATTCGCCGTCAGGCCTGGCGGCATAGTCGTAGGTGGTGGCGTTGGTCTCTATGACTGTGTCCGGGATGTTGTACGGATACGTATCGAGGAGGAAGCTATAGCCACCCAGGTCGAAAAAGCTGTCGGGCTCGCTCCACTGAAAGGAGGGTCGGTCGTTGTTATACCAGGTGTCCGGATCGAGGTGGGTCGTAGAGGTAACGACCGGCGCTTCCGGCGCAGTAGCGGCGTACATAAAGCTGCCGCTGCCGTAGGAGCTCTCGATGTTGCCGGCCACGTCGCTGGCGCGCGACTCTACGAGATAGGTGTGGCCGTCGGTCAGGTTGGGCTCTGCAAAGCCATAGACCCAGGAGGTTGTTGTAGTCCTCACCCACGAGGTTGCCGTGCCATTCCAGTCGCTACCGCTCCAGTACTGGCCAGTTTCATCATCCTGGATGCGGACGTGGACCTGGGCCACGCCGGAGCCGCCGGGATCACTGGCGTAGCCATTGATATAGCCGGGCCAGGGATTGGCGCCCGCGGGTGGAGTGTACGGGATGCCACCGATGCCAGTGGCGACGCTGGATTCGGGTTCGGACGAGTCAATGGTGATGCCGTCTGAGGAGGCGGACCAGGAGCCGGTGTTGCCCACGCCGTTGACCGCCCGTACCATATAGGTGATAAAGCTCGTATTCGGGTGACTTACGGGGTCGCCAACCCAGCAGCGACCGGAATGGGGCTCGCAGGTCACTCCAGGAGGCACAGTAGTATCAACGTCCGTTGGCGAACCACCGTTGACGCTGCGCTGCACTTCGTAGGAGATGCCGGAACCGGTATCCAGGACGGTGTTCCAGTAGACGTAGTAGTCATTGAGCCGGTTCCAATCTTCATCGGTGCCGACCACGACACCTTCACCCACGCCGCCGACCTGGGCGGGGCTTTCGGCATCAATGAGCACGCCGTCGGAAGGCTGCCAGCCACTGGGGTTGCCCGCCCCAGTGACGGCGCGCACCCGGTATTCGATGAAATCGTCGTCGCTAAAGAAGGAAGAGAAGTCTACGTCGTTATAATTGGTGTTATCGCCGCTGTAGACGTTGGTCCAGTCGCCGGGATCGGTGCAAGAGCCGCTCGTCCCGCCGTTGACACACCGCTCCAGTTCGTAGTTGATACCAGACCCGGTATCACTCACGCTCGGCCAGTCGATGTCCAGGTCATAGTCGGTGCTGGGGTAATAGTCCTGGTCAGGGGTACCCTCGTAGAGGTGGCCAGGAACAGCCGGGGTGTCGAGATCCACAATTAGGTCCCGAGTGCCGGTGGAGTCGCCGCAGATCCGGTCGTCGCAGGCTCGCACCTCCCAAGTATGGGGACCATCCCCTAACCCGCTAGCAGTGTAGCTGGTCGACGTACCAACGTTGTTCCAGGTACCGTCAGTACCATCAATCCGAACCTCGTAAGTCGTGGGGTCGCCATCAGGATCGGAGGGGGTGGCGGCAGTCCACTGGAGGATGGGAGGTGGGTTATTGTTGGTGTAAGCACCATCGTCTGGCGAGGCCAACGAAGGAGTATTCGGGGGGCGGTTGTAAACGATGATCAGGCGCGGATCATTGCTCGTGCCGGTGTACTCGCTAGCGCGGAAACGGCTCTGGCGGCTCGATCTGCTATTTTCTGATGCATCGCGGATCATCCAACCATAAAGAGGAAAACCACCTGGGTTGTTGTACCAGTTCTGAACATCACTGGTGACATCCCATTCTTTCCAGCCCGTGCTGGTGCCGGTGTTGATCGAGGCTGTGGCTGCGCCGGCCGGGTTGGGTTGGTTGTTCCAGCGGATGCTGCCCTCGGACCAGTTCTGTGTGACTCTAAATGCTTGATAGGTGCGGTTGCCTGGACTCTCATCCATATACAGGCGCAGTCGAGCGGAGATGATGGTAGCGTTTGAGGGGATGGAAACATTGAACCGGACAAAGGAACGTCTATTATAGTTTGTACACCACCATAAAAAACAACTTCGGTAGGAACGGACGTACATGCGGTCATCATCGCCATAGTTTGAGCCAGCACTATCCTGGCGGATATACGAATCCATATTTGTAGAATAGAGCGTCGTTGTGGTGTCGGCCCGGGCCACGCGCACCGGTCCCACAAACAAGCCGACTGGCATGAGCACGGACAAAATCATCAGTGAAAATAACAGTTTCCAGGCCAGAGTTTTTCCCTTTTTCATCACCTTTCCTCCTTGCTTGCTGAAGCATGACATGATCTGGGCAAAAAGTCTTCTTTCACGAACCGGGAGGGCGTGCTCTCCTTTAGTGCGTGATCTCTTGTCCATCGAACTCCTCCTTCCAGGGCCGCTTACCCACGACGCAAAACGGGCGTATCACCGGCGCGTGAACACGCCAGGAAACGCCCGCCGATTTGGCCAAGCGATGTAGTCACCCGCCAACGGGTGAGTTGGGGATGTCGAGCGAGTATCGCATACATAGTCCATGAATGAGATCTCCGTTGACAATAGTAAACATACCGACCCGCATGGCCGATGTTGTCATTGTACAAGGTGAAGGTAACAAACGGGTATACCAAACGGTAGAAACATCCTAGAATCGCGTTCCCCACCGCTGCCCCTGTGGTACCCCTCTCCCATTGTGCTGTTCCCTGTTTTCTGATAGAATGGAGGCATCATTCGCCGCCTCTTCCAGGGCGGCGCGTACCGCCGTGAGCACCCGGTGGTGGGTGGGTTATGCTCAAAGTCCCCGTCTCGGGGACGGCGCATGCAAGGCGCTGCTTGATATTCGAAATCCCCGCGGGCAGTGGAGTTGTTGTTTTGGGGCGGAGGCGATATAATAACGTCAGGAGTCTTCCCAGGAAGAAGTAATGGACGCTAGAATTCTAATTGTTGACGACAGCCTTGCCCTCGTCAGGACCTTGACAGATATCCTCTCCTCCCAGGGTTACCAGGTCGAGTCGTGCGGCGATGGGATAAGCGGCTGGAATCGCCTCGTGGCAGGGGCGGAGCGCAGGGCCCCTATGCCGGACTTGTTGTTGCTTGACCTGATGATGCCCGGCATTGACGGCCTGACGCTCCTGCGCCGCCTGCGAGCCGACGAGCGCTTCGCACGCCTGCCCGTTGTCTTCCTCACCGTGCAGGACGATTCCGACACCCGGCTGAAGGCGCTAGAGGCGGGAGCGAACGATTATCTCTCCAAGCCGGTTCATACCGTTGAGTTGCTGGCCCGCGTGAAGACGCTTCTCGGCTGGAGACTGGCCGAGCGTCTCCAGCAGCGGAGGATGGAGCGTCTGATCGAGGCAGGGAGGGTCCTCCTATCCACGCTCAACCTGGACAGCGTGCTGCAGCGTGTTATGCAGATCGTTATGGTCGAGATGGATGCAGAGGGGGCATCCATCTGGCTGCGAGGTCAGGACGAGAGTCTCGCATGCCGGGCGGCTTCCGGGAGCGGTACGGAGCGTCTGGTGGGGATACGGATGGAATCCGGACAGGGCATCGTCGGTTGGGCGTTTCAACATAGGCAATCGGTCCTTGTGCCCGACGCGTATGCCGACCCCCGCTTCTACCGCGAGGTGGGTGAGCAGATCGGGTTCCACACCCGTGACCTCGTCGCTGTACCGCTTCTCGTGAGGGAAATCGCCGTTGGCGTCCTGGAGGTGGTTAACAAGAAGCAGGAGCCGTTTTCGCCCGCCGATCTCGTGTGGCTGGAGGTGTTGGCTCCCCTCGCTGCTGCCGCCATCGCGAGCGCACGGCTTTTCCAGGCACTACGGCAACGTACCGTCCAACTGCAAGCGCGTAATGAGGAACTGGACGCCTTTGCCCACACCGTGGCCCATGACCTCAAGGCTCCTCTGTCCAGTATCGTCGGCTTTGCGGGGGTTTTGGAACAGGATTATGCGGAGATACCAGACGAGGAATTGCGCCGCTACCTGCACCTGATAGTGCGGAACGGGCACAAGATGGGCCGCATCATTGACGGGTTGTTGCTGCTGGCCGGAGTGCGGAAGATGGAAGTGAAGATGAGGCCGCTGGACATGGCGAGCATCGTGGCCGAGGCGATGCAGCGATTGGCCGGTATGATCGAGGAGAGCCAGGCCGAGGTCATCTTGCCTGATACCTGGCCGGTAGCGCTGGGCTACGGTATGTGGGTCGAAGAGGTGTGGGTCAACTATCTCAGCAACGGGCTCAAGTATGGCGGGCGGCCGGCGCGCGTGGAGTTGGGCGCGACGGCGCAATCGGACGGTATGGTGCGTTTTTGGGTACGCGACAACGGCGCTGGCCTGACGCCAGAGGCTCAGGCCCGGTTATTCATTCCGTTCACGCGGCTCGACCAGGTTCGCGCGGAAGGGCACGGGCTGGGGCTGTCCATCGTGCGGCGCATTGTGGAAAAACTCGGCGGGCGGGTGGGAGTGGAGAGCGAGGTGGGGCGGGGGAGTGTCTTTTCCTTTACCTTAAGGGTGCGACCAGCGACCAGCGACCGGCATTCGGCAGAGGCGAGAATTTGAACCGCTGATGCACTGAAGCACTGATGATAGTGAGGGCACTGAGGGGTTGAGCAGGGACGATAGGCGCTGGAAATCAAGCGACTCGCGAATTGACGGCTCTTTCAGTGGTTTCATTCCTTCAGTGTTTCAGTGATTCTGCACCGTGGTCGAGAGTGCGAAGTTGTTAATGGACAGAACCTTATAGTGGAAATGACCTTCCCGATGAGTAGGGGATTGCTACCCGAGCATTAGATACCCCAGGAGCAACTACTCAGGGTGAGAGTCGTCATAAGCGGTACAAGAGCAGGATTCGCAGAATTTTTGGATTTGTCTGTATCCGTTGACGCGGTGCTCTCTCGCTAGAGTGTTGCTGGTCTTGGCCGGGCGTTACTACTCAGGGGGTACTCAGATTTACCTTCCCGAAAGCTCCAACGGGCCGAGTTTTGTCAAGATTCTGGTCATGTGGCAGATTTTGGTCTATCTGACAGTTAACTTTTAGCTTTCGGGAAGGTAGCCTGAGCAGTTACTA
>CAYLPU010000003.1:0-94460 GCA_964385635.1 uncultured Anaerolineales bacterium | reverse complement strand
GAGCAGGGACCCAAGGGCTTGCAGGCCGTCCGTGTGAGGGCTCTGTAGCCAGGTAAGCGGCCATATGCCGCGTTTGAAGGAGAAAACAATGGCGAAAAAACTATACGTGGGCAACCTAGGCTACGAGACCACCGAAGCTACCCTGTCTGAACTCTTCGGAGCGATCGGGGAGGTTCTTTCTGTGAACCTCATCACAGATCGTATGTCGGGTCGGTCCAGGGGCTTTGCATTCGTCGAGATGGCAGAGCAGACCGCAGCCCTGGAGGCCATCAACCAGCTCAACGGCCGGGAGGTGGACGGGCGGTCGATCAAGGTAAATGAGGCACGCCCGAAGCGGGACGACCGAGGAGGCGGCGGGGGCCGTGACCGCTGGTAGGGTCAACCCGCCCTGACCGAGACGTACAACCGCACGGCTTCTCCGCAGGCCGTGCGGTTTTTCTGTTGCTGATATAGCCCGGTCAGCTCCAGCGCATTGTTAGACCCCCTCCGATGCTGAACCAAATCAGTGCGACACACCTTCACCGGCCCGACACGGCATCCAACAGAGTTTGAAGGAACACTTCAGGCTTGACAACGCTCAGAAGGACCGAGTAACCTTCAGTTGTAGGTATATACACAACCCTTGTCGTATCGGTGACGAAAAGAAGTGCCTTGTCCCCATTGCACAGCTTGAACCACCCCGCCCGGTAGCCGGGCAATCCTATTCCGTTGGTTCGAAATCGAGGTTGGTACTCGTGGGACTCTGCCAGATTGAGACGTTTCGCTTGGCCGACCATCAATGACTCGGCCGGAATCGTCCTCCCGTACAGATCACCGATGATGCTGAGTCCGCCTGAGGATACCTCGAAGCGCACATGTCGAGATGAGTAAGCGATGTAACTGAAGAGAAATAGCAAGCCGACCAACAGGAGAGCGATTCCGCCCAACGTCCAGAGAACTTTTCCTGAAGCCGGCACCATCCGGAAGACATCATTCATGACAACATTCACCTCTCTCTTTTCAGTAATCCTTCAATGATTATGCTTCAACCCAGGGATTATAAAAGGCGTTGTTTTCTTGTATTCGACATACTCGTCTCCAAATCTTTTTTCAAGTTCCTTTTCCTCACACCGGGTCTTTCTTTGGCAGGGTGCCGCCTCTTGTCACCTGGTTGCACTCTCGACAATCTCGATTTCTTCCTCCGTCAACTCATACAACTCGTACACGATGCGGTCAATGAGCCGGTCGGTGGCCTCGATGCACGCCAGCAGCGGGCGCAACGTCTCCATCGAGGTCTCCCACGCGGCGCGGACCGTGGCGGCGGGCTCGTTCTTGTAACCGTCCACGTCCAGGTCCACGTTGGGCAGTTTGCGCTGGTTGCGCTTGAGCACCCGCTGCATCTCGGCCCAGTCGTGCTCGTAGTAACACCGCAGGTGGGTCTTGAGCGCCCACTCGTCAACCGGCCGTCCGGTGTACTCCGCCAGCCAATCGAGGAAGCCGCGCACCTCCGCCTGCTTCTCCTTGTGCATCTCGATCATCCGCCCGGCCAGGTGGGCCAGGAGGTCGTGGACGACGTCGGATTGTTCGGGCTTAGCCGACAGGCGGTCGTCCAGCCAGCGGCCGAGGGAGGAGTCTGGATCGCGAAACTGGCGAAAGTCCACGAAAGGCACGAAATCTCCTTTCGCGTTTCGCGCCTTTCGCGCTATTTCGTGCTGTTCGTGGTCCAAAGCCTCCTCCACCAGCCGCTCCCGCTCCTCCGGCGGGGTGGTGAACTCGATGCGGCGGATGGGAAGGCTGCGCATCGTCTCGGGGAAGATGTCCAGACCTGGGGACAGATAGCGGCTGTGGTAGACACCCACAAGCGAGCTACACATGATTGCCAATACGTAGGCTATGCTATACTCCTCTTGGGGAGCAAGACGAGAAGGATCAAGGTGTAAGCGGCTGGAACCGAGGTGAACAACGTCCTCAAGCTTGACACAACAGTTAAAGACGTGATTGACGTATATTCGCTCCCGATCAAGGGTTGCCTGTATGAGGTCGCCCGATGCTAATCGCTGTACAAGGATTTTCGGCGACTCGAATAATTCTGGAAACTTGGGCCTGTGCATCAACTCAGGTTTGTATTCTATGTAGCGTTGTGGTTCCAGAGCTGAGTATCGCCCCGACCACTCCTTGGCCTCAAGATAGGGTTTGCAGGTCTCGTCTATGGCTCTAGGATGAATAAGTCGGTCTTTGGATGCACCAGTACGAGAATCGTGCGCAACCACCCCGGTAATACAATAGCAGATGTCTCCCAGCCGAATTGAGCGTTTGTCCACCTTCCGTTTGAGCAACAACTCTTTGTCACACAACTCTGGTCGAATCGAATGTCCAGGCAATTCGAAGTACACACTCTGCGGAGCAGTCAAGCTCTCTGAGGGAGTGTTCGAAAGTCCAATTCCTATCTTCGTTCTCTCATGCCCATCTGGGAGTAGATTACAGATGACAGGCACACACGTAGTCACGACTGCATCCTGGAAGACTCGTTCTCGGCTGAGATCCCACACAGCCTTCAAAGTCTTCAACGACAATACCCATGCCCGCAATTTCTCAGCATAGTTGATCAGCATCATCGCCGAGGGGATGATCATGGCCCAGTAGCCTCTGTCTTTCAGCAGGCGCAAGCCACGTTCCACGAACGGCACGTATACATCAAAACGCCCATAAATGGTCTGATAGTAGCCATACTCCATCAGGAAGGCCCGTTGAGCTTTGTCTGCCGTTTCTGCACGCACATACGGCGGATTCCCCACCACCGCATCGAACCCCGCCGTATCCCCCTTGTGCCGGCCGTACTCGTCGAAGAAGACTTCCGGGAACTCGATCTCCCAGTGGAAAAACCGCTTCTCCCCCCATACCCCGTGCGCCTGGGCCAGCAGCGCCTCCGCCTGGGCCGCCTGCAAGAGTACCGGCTGGCCCTGGACATATTGCACGCAGGCGTTGTACAGTTGCGGGGTCAGTTCCAGCCCAAAGTAGATTGCCGTCCACAGGTCGGCGATGGTGCGCCACTTGCGCCGCTCCCGCTCCACCGTCTCCTCAAACAGCCGCTCCTTCTCCTTGACGCTGACGAGATCGGCCGTCTCGTACTCCTGTATCTGGCGCATCGCCCCCACCACGCGGTACATGTCCTGGGTGAAGGCGCTTTCATCCCACATCGCCAACTGCTGCACCTCGGCCTCTTTCTTCCGCCGCTTCTTCCTCACCGGCAGCACCTGCAGGTCGGCCACCCGTGCCCCGATGAGCGAGTTCCCACAGCGCAGGTGGTGATCCAGGAACGACAACGGCTTCCCCTTGGCGACCGTCTTCAACCACAGGCTCAGTTTGGCCAGTTCCACCGCCAGCGGGTTCAGGTCCACCCCGTAGATGCAGCGCTCCACCACCCGCCGCCGCCAGTGACTCAACTCGCTCTCCTCGTCGCCGGTTCCGGTGAGCGTAGCCGGACCGTCCGCCAGTGCCTCGGTCACCACCCCAGCCTCGACGATGCGCCGCGCCAGGTAGTCGGTGGCCTCGACCAGGAAATGCCCGCTGCCCATGGCCGGATCGAGGACATTCAGGGCCAGTACGCGGTCGGCGAAACTGTTCTGTAAGCGAGCCAGTTCGTCCTTGTAGGCCTTCGTGCGCCGCGCCCCACCCCTGCTTTTCGCCTTCAACGCCGCGACCTCTTCCTCCACCATCTCCGCCTGGGCGTCCGCCAGCGGCCCCAACGTCTGCTCGACGATGTACTTGACGATGTAGTCGGGGGTGTAGTAACTGCCTGTCGCCTTGCGCTCGCCCCGGTCGGTGACCAGGTACACCTGCCCGGCGGGGAAACGTTCCAGAAACCGGGTTTTTTCCGAAAAACCCGGTTTCTCCGCCTCCGACAGGAGGACGATCTCCTCCTTCTTGCCACGCTTGCCCCGCCTGACGACGGCCATCTCCTCGGCAGCGTAGGCCAGCCGGTACTCCAGCAGCCCCTCGTAGATGCTGCCCAGGTGGCGGATCGAGAGATCGCGGTAGTCCACGAAACTCAACCCTTGTCCCGGCCCGGCCTCGGCCCGGGCCAGCAGGTCAATCGCCTGGGCCAGGTACCTGTCGCCGATGGGGTGCTCCTCCAGGAAGGGGTACCGCGCCGGGTCGAACAACCGGCCGTCGTAGGCCGGCACGCCCAGCGTCTCCTGCCCGCTGCAGATGATGTCGAACAAGGTGCGTAGGTCGTCCCATATAGTCGCCTTCTGCGCCAGGTAGGTTATGCCGTCGTCCGTCTTGCGGGCGATGTCCTCCTTGATCGCCTTCAGGCTGTACTGCCCGGCGTAACTGGGGTTATCCAGCGGCAACAGACCCCGACTCTCGGCGTAGAGCAGGAACAGCAGCCGGTACAGCAGGATGAGGCATGCGTCGTGGACAGGAGACAGGTCGGTGGTTGGGTCGGGACACAAACCAGGTTTTTCAGAAAAAACCCGGTTTGTCGGATAATCGAGAAAGCCCTGGGCCAGCAGCCGCAGTGCCTCGTACACCCGTCCCTTCAGTTCGTCGCCGACGTGCACGGCGTAGGCCGTGCTCTGGGACAAGACCTCGTCCAGCCAGCAGCGCCCGTCGACGTCGGGTTGAAAGGCAACGACTCGGAAGAAGAGGTAGAAGTAGCGGAAGGCGGCCAGATCGCCCTGCTCGATCAGTTGGACCAGGTCAACCTCGTAGAAGTGGTCCAGGAGGACGCTGGTGTCACGGTGATAGAGCCGCCACCGCCGCCCGTTGGAGACTACTCCCCAGGCGCAGCCCGTCCGCCGCAGGTAATAGTCAATCTGGTAGCAGGGGTTGGCGTTGGTGAAGGCGTCGGGTGCGCCGTTCACGAGGCGCTTGTCGAGCGGGCGGTCCCAGCGCTTGGCGTCGCCCACTGCCAGGGCCGTCTCCCAGAAGGTGGGTGTACCCCACACGCGGGCGGCGGTCTGCTTGGCGGGTTCGCCGGTGAAGAAAGCATAATCGGGCGTGCCCACCGCACCGGTCAAAGAGGGTTGAACGTGGTAGACGTGTCCCAGGATATCGAGAATTGGACGGATCCACTCTTGCTCCAGAGCGGCTTCATTGTAGTGGGGCAGCGCGTCCTCCAGCCGTGAGTACAACCCGACGATACCGTCCAGGGCCTGCCTGGCCTCTGTTTCAGACTCGCGCCATGCATCCTGTCCGGGCAACACCTCGTTGAGGAAATGGTCGGAGAAGAGGTAATGGTTGCGGTGGGTTTCCAGGGGCAGGGCGAGTTGGCGAACGGTCTTGGGCATAGTATCCTCATTCCTTGATGGGACACGGATCAACACGGATGTACGCAGATAAAGATAAAAAAGAATCCTTCTATAGTATATACCCAGTTCCCCATTCTGCAAATCCTTCGGGATCGCCGCTTGAGTACATTCGTGAACAGCGGGCCGAACATCAAGCTTAGGGTTACGGCAGGGGTTCCCCCACCCAGCGTAGGCTGACCAGGGGCGGGCTACCGACGTCGGTCGGGCGTTTGCCTTCTGTGGCGGGTGTGTGTACAATAGCGGCAGACGGGATTTGATCATCAGGGGCAAACAAGAGGCTCGCCCATACGGGGGCGACACATCAAGGAGGAGGTGATACGATGTTTGCACGGATAAGCAACAGTTGGGCACTGATCAAAGCAAGCGCTGCTGTGCTGCGCGCCGACAAGGAGTTGATCGTGTTCCCCATCGTGTCCGCGATTGGCGTGTTGGTGGTGACGGCCAGCTTTGCCTTCCCGATGTTCCTGGCCGACTTCTTCGACTCGCTGCTGGCAGGACGGTCACAGACACTCGGCTATGTCGTGGGCTTCGTGTTCTACCTGGTGCAGTATTTCGTCATCATCTTCGCCAACTCGGCTCTTGTCGGTGCGGCGATGATCCGCCTGCGCGGGGGCGACCCGACGGTCAGCGATGGGTTCCGCATCGCGATGAAGCGCATCGGGCCGATCTTCGGTTATGCGTTGATCTCTGCCACGGTGGGCATGATCTTGCGCTGGCTATCGGAGCGCGGGAAAACCCTGGGGCAGATTGTCTCCTCGATCTTTGGGTTGGCCTGGAATCTGGCGACGTACCTGGTGGTGCCTGTCCTGGTCGTGGAGGGCGTCGGGCCGATAGAGGCCATCAAGAAGAGCGCGAACCTTCTGAAGAAGACCTGGGGCGAGCAAATCGTCGGCAACTTCAGCATCGGAATCATCTTTGGCCTGCTGGCAGTGCTGGTGGTCATTCTTGGCATCCCGGTCATTGTTCTGGCTGCTTCGACGGGCTCGGTGGTGACCATTGTGCTGACAGTCTTGCTGTTCGTCCTGGCGCTGGTCTTTTTGGGCCTGATCAATTCGACGCTGAGCGGGATCTACGTGGCGGCAGTGTATCGCTACGCGGCGGAGGGCGAGGCCAGCGGCTTCTTCGGCGAAGAGATGGTGAGGGAGGCCTTTCGTCCCAAACAGGGATCGTGAATGCTATAAAAGTGTGCAGCGAAGTCATATAGGCTGGCAAATCGGCTACACGTGAGAACGGAGCATCGTGATGACCGACATCCCCTGTCACTGGATTCCTCTGCACGAGGCGTCCGAGCCGTTCATCCTCTATGAGACGCCGCATTACAGAAAGACCGAGTACGACTGCATCCGGCTCGAGGGAGATCCGGACCTGGACCGGCTGATGTTGGCCGTCTCCCGAGCCATCGCCGGCTTCCCTGTCTTCCGGTCCCTTCTGCGCGAGCGCAAGATAGACGGCCGCTATCTCCTTTTCTGGGAGCAGGTGCGGCATCGCGAAACAAAGATCCGGCTGGCGGATCTCCGCTCCTCGGTGGAGGAGGGGCTTCCTGCGCGCGAGGCGATCTCAGGCCACCTGCGTCAGCGGTTGCTTCGCGGCACCGACCTGGAACGGGAGAGACCCATCGAGATCTACCTCTTCCGGACTGCGACCAACGAGTACTATCTGACCAGCGTCTGGCATCACGCCGCCGCCGACGGCGGCACCATGTTCGAGTTCTACAAGCGGGTGTTGGCCCACTACGACCGGCTGTTCACCGCTAGCCAGCCGGACTGGGTGAAGGCGGCCATCGCCCCATCCTCGGTGGTGGAGGAGCAAGCCGGCAAGCTACACAGCTACACGAAGGCGCGTTTTCTGCGGGAGTTGTTGGGCAGCGCGGTCAAGGAGGCGCGACGGCCTCCAGCCAGGCTCGCGCAGAAGGAAAAGCGCATCCATCCCAATCGCATTAACCTCATCCGGCGGATCGATCCAGAGGAGATGAAACGGTTGCGCAAGACATCCAAGCGCCTGGGCTGCAGCGTTGGCGACCTACTCTTGGCCGTGAGCGCCGTGGCCGTGGAGCGCTGGGTGGAAAAGGAGGGCGCCAGCGCGGACCTGGTCAGCGTGTGGACCGTCACCAACCTCCGCGACCGCCTGGGGGTGGGCCCTCTAGCCGCCAACCAGAGCTCGGCGGTCATGATCTACACCGATCCGGAAGATCGGCGTGACCTGGCCAGGCTGGTATCTATGGTGGCCGCCGAGCGGAAGCGGCAGTTGGCTGAGGGCTGTGATATCGCCAACTTCCTTGCGCTGATCCACCTGATCCGCTTCTGGCGGCGCTTCCCCCTGCGGATGCGCCGTGGCCCGGTCCGCCGGATCCTGGAGCGGCCGTGTTCGTTCGTGGTGAGCAACTTGGGACTGCTCTGGCCCGAGATGAAGGACGGCCGTCCCACGGGCCGCTCCTTCTTGGAGCGGGCCGGGAACCTCGAGGTGATGGGAGTGGACTACGATTTCTCCATTCTGCGCCACCTCGGCTGCGGCTTCGTTGTCCACACCTTCCGGGGCTGGCTGCAGTTCAACTTCGGCATCCTGACCGATCTAATGGACCGTGGCGAGGCCGAGAGCTTCCTGGACTCCTACGTCGAACTGCTGCGCGGAATCTACGATTAGGCTGGGCGGGGGTCCCGATCGGCCGCGGAGGCCGGGACTTCATTTCGGGGTAGATAAAGGTGAAAACAGGCTGCCAGCCCTAGTGGGGTTCGCCCCCACCCCCGGCGCCGGTCGAGAACGGGGTGGGGCAGACCGGCTCGCCGTCCTGTATCACACTCACCAGCCCGCTGCCCACACTCGTCATCCAGACACGATCCCCATCTGAATCGAGCGCGATACCTTCCTGCGGGTATACGGCGATATCCAGTGGCACCGGCGTGCCCAACGTCGGCCAGCCATTGGGGATCAGCAGGAGTTGGTCACGTCCCCCCGTCCTTGCTGGAGGTGACGAGCAGCAGGTGGCCCTCCATCCCCATGGTCGGTGTAGTGTAGCCGCCGCGCACTGTCACCGTCTTGCTGATCCCTGATGCACTCTACCGCACGATGGTGACGCCGGGTGGGCGCAGCCGTGCGTAGTGGCGGACGCTGTGGACCGGGGGGCTGAAAGGTTGGCGGCGAGCGCGGCGATTGCACCAACTGTGTGCGGAACTGGCTTTCAAGAGGATGCAGCGCCGGCAGCGGCCTGACGAGTCTGGGGTGGTTCAGGAGATTGAGCAGTTGCGCCGGGAGATCAACGCGCTGATGGGACGCGCAGAGTAGGTGTGATCAGGCATAGGGGCAAGTCTGAGACTTGCCCCTACAGCGACTGCAAGCCAGGGCTCGGGCCACTTCACGATTGGCTAGGCTGCGTGAGGAAGCCGAGGCTTTGATGCTGCGCAAGGCCCATGCTTACACCCTCTTGCAGAGCCGGGGCCATCGTCTTCCCACTCTTGAACAACTCCAGCAGAAGCCCAACGTTCGTCTCCATCGGAACTGGCTAAGGCTCCACCGTCGGCGTCTCTGTCGGGATCAGTAACAAGGTGGGCGTCGGCAGGTAGGGTGGCTCGTCCACCAGCCTGATCAATCCATCCACGTCACCGATGGTCACCAGGTAAACCAGTGAATCCCCCTCCTTCTGCACATAACGAGCGTTCCCACGCGGATTCTCCGCCCCAACATCCACGTTGATCGTAGTCCCGTCGCTGAGCACCAGCGTTACCTGCACCTCTGGCTCCTGCAGGCCAAAGGCGGACAGGTCACCCACGTCCGCCAGGGCGCGGCTGAACTTCATCCCGGCTACTTGATCCACCAGGCCGTTCAGCCGAGCGCCGTCGGCCTCGCCCTCCCCCGGCCGGGTCTGTCGCCATTCTCCATCGTCGCGTTCGACTGCCGTCGTCTGCCCACCCTTGGTCACCGCGATCTCCATCACGTCGCCACCCTCGAAGTTCCAGAGCGGGGCCGGCGTAGGTAAAGCCCCCTCCTCCGGTGGCGGTTCCCGTTTGGCCTCCACCAGGAAAATGTAGGCCGCCAGCACGGCCATGATGCCGACCAGCACCAGCGTCACGATCCACGGTTTGCGCTCACTCACTGCCTCACCACCTCCACACCCATTTGTTCATTTGTATCATCTCAATATTCTGGGGCCAACGTAGGGCAAATTGCCAATTTGCCCCACCTTCCCCGACTTATTGAGAGGATACGTTCATTTGTTCATTTGTCATTGGCCATTCACCGCCTTTGCCACCACACGATGATGCCTGTGGCCAGGAGCGCGAGCGGGACCAGGAGGACACTGACGAAGAAGAGGATGTTCGCCTGCACCTGCGTGAGGAATACGGAGCGCGGCTGCGTGCCCTTGGGACCGATGGCAATCAGGCTCTCCTCCTCTGCCAGCCAGTTGATCGCGTTGAGGAAAAGCACGCCGTTACCCAGGCTCCCCACATACTCGTCGGAGGCGAAATCCGAATCGCCGATCAGCACCAGGCGCGTCTTCAGGTCAGGGTCTGCCTGCGCTTCTCCCCAATCTACGATGGGCAGAGACTCGATAGTCGCCACCAACGTGAGCGGCCCTGGTGTGTCCACCCCTGCATCAAGTTGCACTTCGGCTGATTCGAGGTCCTGCTCGGCCCAACTCTGGGGCGTGGTCTCCGCCAGCGGGCTGAAAGTGATGTTCCCGGTGGGGTCTTCCCCCGTCTGCTCTACCGGACGGGCCAGCGGGAAGAAGGTCATCGGCAGGTCCTTGGTGATCTGGCTGAAGCGGTAGCCTTCGACGACCGGGGCTGCCACGCTGCCCATGAGCGAACTGACCGGGTCTATGACCACACCAGCGCCAAAGCGCACCTGCCAGATAGACAGAATGTCGCCTAAACCGGCATCGTAGAGCGGGTCCTGCATGATGAGCGCCTTGCCCCCTCGAATCAGGTACGACTGCAGCCGCGTCAGTTCGTCCTCTATGAACTCAGTCTGCGGGCCGGCGACGACGACGACCGACGCATCGCTCGGAACGGTCGTCGTGACCGCCAGGTTGAGTGTGCGCACCTCGTAGTTCTGATCCCGCAGCGCGTTGGCCACCATCGAATAGCCATCACTGCCGTAGCCCTCCGAATCGCGCTCCTGGTGGCCAGTGAGAAAGTAAATCACCTTATTCTCCTCGCTGATGACCTTGAGGAGCGCGCTGGTGACGTCCTGCTCGTCAGGCATGTAGACTCTCTCGGTGCGCTCGCCGCTCTGCAGGAGCAGGCCGCCGTAGGGAACAGGCTCGTACTGGCGTGCCTTGAGCGGCTCACGGTCCGGGTCAATCACTGAGTAGGAGAGGAGGTCGTTGTAGTAGAGATACTGGTCCAACAGTTTCGTGAAGTTCTCCTGCTGGAGGTCGTCGGCCGAGAAGAAGCCGACGATGGTGACCGGCTTATTCAACTCGGCCAGCACCTGGACGGACTGAGGCGAGAGGGTGTGTTCCTTCAACTCCGTGGCGTCGTAGCGATAGTGATACCGCCCAGCCAGGTAATTCAGCCCGATCAGGATACCGATGAAGGCGATGCTCATCAGGACAACATTGGAACCGTAGCGGGTACCACGCCGGGTGAGTGCGGCCCGCACCTGCGCCGGACGGGCCAGGACGAACAAGACCCCCAGCACCGCACCGCCGATCAGCAGCCCCTCGGCCCAGACGTCCACCTGACGCCAGATCAGATAGCGGAACGCGCCGGCTGCCAGTGCGGTCAAAGCGACGTAGCCCAGGATGTATCCATATCGTTCGGCGAAGCGACGCATTACCGCCACCTCCTTGTTTCCAGCACCCGCGTGGCCAGAAAGAGACTGATGGCCACCAGGCTGAGATAGTAAATAACGTGTTGGGTGTCAATGACCCCGTCCATGAAGTCGAAGTAGTGGGTAAAGATGGCCAGTTGGGTCAGAAAGTCGCCCGTGAAGGTGCCGGGCGACCGCGAACCCACGAACTCCACCAGCCACAGCGCCACGCCGATGGCAATGCCCATAATAGCGGCGACGACCTGGTTGCGAGTGAAAGTCGAGGTCAGTGTGCCAATAGCCAGCAGCGCCGCCCCGGCCAGGAAGAGACCCAGATAGCCGGTAGCCGCCGCACCCAGGTCGGGATCGCCCAGGCGGGCCAGGATGAGCGGCTGGTAGAGACTGACGAGGAGCATCGTCAGGAAAAGGATCAGGCTGGCCAGGTATTTACCCACGATCATCTCCCAATCGCGCACCGGCGCGGTGAGCACCAGTTCGATGGTACCCGAGCGCTGCTCCTCCGCCAGTAAACGCATCGTCACTACGGCGGCGTAGAGGATGAGTACGAAAAAGAGCCACGGGCTGCCCAGGGTGTAGGCCATCACCGCCTGTTGGGAGTAGATGGTGATGAGCCAGAAAAGAAGTCCCATCACCGCCAGGAAGGCGGCCATCGTCACGTAGGCGATGGGGGAACTGAAGTAAGCGTACAATTCCCGTCGTGCGATAGTCCATACGTTACGCATCTTCCCCTCCTTCACGTTCCTTGTGGGGCGCTTCCTCAGTGGTCAGTTCGAGGAAGACGTCCTCCAGGCTCATCCCCACATTGCGAAGTTCCAGCAGCCCCCAGCCCTGCTCGACGACGGCGCGGGCCATCTCGGCGCGGCGGTCGTACCCCTGGGTGCAAGAGACCTGGTAGGCCCTGCCGTATGCCTCCCCGCGGGCCTCCTCACTAATAGACTCGATGCTGATCACGCCGTCCACTCGCTCTAGCACGTCAACCGCCTCCGCCGGGTCGGCGTCGGCGATGCGCACCAGTACACGCTCCGCCCCTTGCAGTTGGGCTGTCAGTTCCTCCGGCGTCCCCTCGGCCACGATTTCCCCCTCGTTGATAATGAGCACGCGACCACAGGTCTGGCTCACCTCGGGGAGCACGTGGGAACTGAGGATGACGGTGTGCTCACGACCGATCTCCTGGATAAGTGCCCGCACTTCGGTCACCTGCCTGGGGTCGAGGCCGATGGTGGGCTCATCGAGGATGAGTACCTCCGGTTCGTGAAGGATGGCCTGCGCCAGCCCGACGCGCTGCCGATACCCTTTGGAGAGTTTGCCGATGGGCGCGTCAGCGTGGTCACCGATGCCACATGCCTCCAGTGCCCGGTCCACCGCCTGCGCGCGGTCCGGCAACTGGCGCAGCGCGGCCATGTAGTCCAGATATGCCTGTATGGTCATCTCGGGGTAGAGGGGCACCGTCTCCGGCATGTAGCCGACGCGGCGGCGTACCTCCAGCGAGTCGTAGAAGACGTCGAAGTCGGCCACGCGGGCCGTGCCGTCGCTGGGAGGCAGGAAACTGGTGAGCATGCGCATCGTCGTCGTCTTCCCCGCCCCGTTGGGGCCCAGGAAGCCGACGATCTCCCCCCTGTCCACGTGAAAGTTGATGTTGTACACAGCCCGGGTGGGGCCGTAATAGCGGGTCAGATTCTCCACTTCGATCATGCTGTTTTACCTCCTGAGATTCCATCACCGTCGTGAACAGGCGGTGCTGGGAGTTCCTTCCTCTGGGCGCAAAACAAAGAGCACCTGGTGCCAACGTCCTGCTCCGTAGAGTGCTCTTTCAGCCTAATCAGATTGCCCTAGTTGGACAGAGCGTATTTATACCATCACCAGGGAGAGTTGTCAAGATGCAGGCGCACTTGAAATCTGCTCTACCGCCTCTTCACCACCGTCGTCGCCGTATCTCCCTCCCGTGCCGGGATCCGCACCGTGAACTTACTACCCAATCCCACCACGCTCTCGGCGGTGACGGTGCCACCGTGGGCTTCGACGATCTCCTTCGTGATCGCCAGCCCCAGCCCGGCCCCCCGGCTGCGCCGGCGGGCCTTGTCCACCTGGTAGAAACGCTCGAAGATGCGGGAGAGCGCCTCGGCTGGTATGCCCTCCCCAGTGTCAGTGACCGTCACCTCGACACCCTGTCCCTCTTCTCCCCGGCGCGCCACGACGGTCACCTTGCCTCCGGCGGGCGCGTGCGCGACGGAATTGTCCAGCAAGTTGGCGAAGACCTGCGCCAGCCGGTCCCCATCTCCGGTGACGAACAGTTTCTCGGGAACGTCTAATTCCAGAGCCACCCCGGCCGCCTGTGCCTGGGGCGCTAGTCTCTCGACGCACCCCCGCAGCAGCGGGCCGAGTTCCACCGGGTCTCGCGCCATCACCATCTGTCCGGCGTCGAAGCGGGCCAGAATCAGCAACTCATCCACCATCCGGCGCATACGCTCCGCCTCGTCGTGGATGACACGGGCGGCGCGGGCCGTCGCCTCGGGCGTCGAGGCCGTGCCGTCGAGCAGCGCCTGGGAGAAGCCCTGGATGGAGGTGAGGGGAGTCTTCAGTTCGTGGGAGACGTTGGCGACGAAGTCGCGCTGCGATTGGTGGGCGGCCTCGACCTGGTCCGCCATCGTGTTGAAGGAGCGGGCCAGCGCTCGTACCTCGGCCGGGCCGGAAACCGGCGCTCGCGTGCCGGTCTCGCCACGGGCGATGCTCTCCGCCGCGCCAGACACCCGCCGCAGCGGCGCGGCGACCGAGCGACTGATCAGAAGCGCCAGCAGGATGGAGAGCACCAGCGCCACCAGTCCCGCCTGCACCAGCGGTGGCAGGAGGTTCTCCGCAAACCAGGCCAGCATCAGGAGCCGGCTCTGGGGGGAGACGAAGACGATGATCCGGCGATCCCCGCCCGGCGCAGCCACTACCTGGCCCAGAAAGGCCCAGCGACCTCCGGTGGGGGCGGTGAAGGTTCCCTGGACGCGGCCCCGCACGACTGGCGCACGGGTCACAGCGTCCATCCGCTGCCCCTCCCAGTCCCCATTGCTGTCGAAGCGGACCGTCCCCTCGCCGTCCAGCAGCAACGCCCGCACCTCCTGTTCCTCGGCCGCTTGTGCCAGCAGACGGTGGAGAGACTCCGGCGGGAGAGTCTCCAGCGGGCCTGCCTGCCGGAGGACGGGCATCGTCACCCGGACCGTCGCCTCCAGCCGCAGGAATGCCGTCCGGGTCCACAGGGGACTGGTCCACACGAACAGCAGCAGCCCCAGCCCCACCAGCGCCAGGCAGACGAGGGTAACGGCGACGTAGGAGAGCAGCAGTCGGGAGTTTAGGCTACGGAACATGCGAATGGCGAATTGCGAACAGTGAATTGCGACCAACCAGTATCCAGTATCCAGCGTCCAGTTCAAGCAACCAGTTTGTACTCGAATCCCAGGACGGTTTTAATCTACTGCCTTCTCAAGGACACCATAACTGCCACGAGACCCTCCCAATCGCTATCGCGTGGCATACTTGCTTCCATCGTCAGCACTCCCGAGTACCTACACTGGTTCCTGATGGTGTCCAACGCTTCGTAGAAACCAAACGGCGCTTGGCTCAGCACCCACTCGCTGCCCTCCAACCGTCCTCGCAGATGCACGTTGGCGATGCGATCCCGCACCGACTCAAACCTGTCCAGTTCGTCGTACAAGGCTGCCCGTTGCAGGTCCAGCGTGATCCACTCGGACTCCCTCACCAGTTCAAACGGCGTAACGCCCGCCAGGTGCGTGGGAACATTTTCTACGGACGCATCGACACTGGTGTACTGCGCCACGATCTCACGGAAGGTGCTTCTCAGGAAGGTTAGGGCAAAATCCTCTTCCCACGTTGATCCACAGTTCCGACCAACCATCCATCCTTCAATTCAAAGAGCCAGTCGGCAGCCTCGTGGACGTTGGGGTCATGGCTGGCAACTACCACCGTGACGCCTGTCTGGGTTGCGATCTCTTTCAAAAGCGCGATGATACTCGCGCCGGTCAGCGTGTCCAATTGGCCCGTGGGTTCGTCGGCCAGGATGAGCGCGGGGCGTTTGACCAAGGCCCGCGCGATGGCGACGCGCTGTTGCTCGCCGCCCGACAGCTCGTAGGTGCGGTGCTTAGCGCGATCCGCCAGGCCGACCATTTCCAACACCTCGTCCACTAAAACCCGGCGCTCCTGGCGGGAGGTGCGCAGGAGCCGCAACGGAACCTGGACGTTTTCTTCAACAGACAAAAAGGGCAACAGACCAAAGGTTTGAAAGACAAAGCCAATCTGCTGCCGACAAAGATCAATCCTTTCTTGGACCGACATCTCGGCCAACGACCGCTCACCGAAACACGCAGCGCCAGCGGTAGGCTCGTCCAGGCCCGCGACCAGGGTCAAAAGCGTCGTCTTGCCCGATCCCGAAGGCCCCTTGATCGCGCTCAGAGAACCAGCGGGAATCTTCAGGTTAACTCTTTGGAGTGCGTGCACTTTTTCCCCGGCTAGCTCAAAAGTGCGGGTCAGGTCTTTCGCCGCAATAGAGACGCCAACATCTGACCGCTGATCGCCGTCTGCTGACCACAGATGGGCGACCGGTGATTCTTGTCCTGCCTGCCCTGAGCCTGCCGAAGGGTCATCCATCGCCCGTCGTTCGTCGTCCTTTCGCGGCCAGACGGAAATGTGATCCGGTTCCAGGTGCACCCTGACCAGCTCTCTCATTTCGAGGTTGTTGACGTAAGCGCGGGGCAGTTGCAAACGGCCCACCGGGTCGAGAATGACCCACTCTTCTTCGTGAACGCTGCCATCCTCTTGATTCCGGCAGCGGCGAATCTCGGTGCTGGTGCGCCCGTCGCGAACCGTCACCACGCGGTCCACTCGACTGGCGACCAGCGGGTCGTGGGTGACGATGATAACGGTCGTGCCATAAGCCTGGTTGATGGCCCGCAGCGCGTCAATGACCCGCATCGCTGACTCTGAGTCCACCTGACCGGTCAACTCGTCGCCCAGCAGCAGTGGCGGGTTGTTCGCCAGCGCCACGGCCAGCGCGACCCGCTGCTGCTCCCCGCCTGAGAGACGATCGAGGTGAAAATCAGCGCGGTCGGCCAGGCCAACTGCGTCCAGCAACTCTAGCGCACGTTTTCTGCGCACGTCGGCTTCGACGCCATTGTACTGCATAGGCAACTCGACGTTTTCTCGGGCCGAGAGATAGGGCAAAAGGTTGCGGGATGGCTGTTGCCAGACAAAGCCCACAACCTGACGTTTGTATTCGACCCGCTCTCGATCCTTCATCCTGAGCAGATCCCAACCGGCCACCCACACACCCCCGGCGCTGGGTGTGTCTAGCCCCCCGATCACGTTTAGCAGCGTGGACTTGCCCACACCCGATGGGCCGACCAGGGCCATCATCTCGCCCTGCGCCAATTCCAGGTTCAGGCCTTGCAGCGCGACCACTTCCAAGTCGGCGATCTTGTAGATTTTGAATAGGTTATCGCATAGCACAAAGGACTCTGTCTCCATACTCATTCATCTCCGATGTGTAGTGCCTGGTGCACGCCCGTGCGCATTAGAACCAACACCAGAAGCACCAGCGCCGATCCGTAAACCCCAATCAAAAGGACATACAACCGGGCGACGGCGGGCCAATTAATCAGGATCCGCTCAATGGTGACACCGCCAAGCGACTCGGCAAGCGGCTGCGAAAGGTAAGGAATCATAATGTGGGATAGGCCAAAACCAACGATGGTGCCTGCCAGCAGCCCCAGTAACAGCACCAGTATGCCTTCTATGACCAACAGGGTCAGCAACTGGCGTACCGAGAGACCCATCGCACGCAAGACGCCGAACTCGCGCACACGCCCCTGCGCCGCGACAAAGTGAACCAGAAAAAACGCAATCACACTGAACAGGAGTAAGGTCAGCGCGTTCAGTTGCAAAGCGGTGCTGATTCCTTGCGCCAGCACGTCGGATCGTAGTGCCTCCTGGCTGTAAGCCAACGAGTCCCCAAAGGTGCGGGTGAACAGCATCAAGCCGACTGTCAGACTGACCAGTAGCACCACGCGGCTGGGTTGCAGCGGGTCTCGGGCCAGACGGAACAGGCCCAGGGGGAGCACCAATCCTCGCAGGTGTCGAAAAAACCAGGCGACCAGCCGCAGCAGGAAAGGCAAGGTCCTCAAAGAAACCATCGCTATAGCGATCAGCAATAGAGAAGGCCCTATCAATAGCAATGGATCCGTCAATTGGGTGTTTCCCAGGCGGCTCATCACAAAAGAACCAGACCGGTTCAGTTGCCAATACAGCAGCCCGCCAAAGGCCAACAGGTACAGGTCCAGGTAGTGTTTTTGTGCTACCGATAGCTGCGAGAGTCGGGCGCGCTTATGCTGCCATCCAAGTGCGCTACGCCGCGCCGCCAGAAAGACAGGCAAGACCAGTGCCAGCCACCCAAAGCCGGCGGCGACTCCTGACAGCAGCCACGCCTCGCGGGGCAACGCACTCGGCACTACCTCGCCGGTGCTCTTGCCCCACAACTGTATCGCACCCTGCGCTAACCCCGGCCCCAGGAGCAGCGCCGCCGGCAACGCCAGGATCAGGTTCTCCAGCCCAAAGACCCGGGTGATTTGCCAGGCGCTGGCGCCTCGTTCGGATAGCGTCGCCAATTCGACTTGTGAGCGGTCAACCACAAAAGATGTGAACAACGTCAGCGTGTACAACACAAAGATGAGAGTCTGTGCGGTGAGCAAAAAGAACGTCATACGTACACGAGACAGCCGTGCCAGGTAATCGGCCAGAATTCGAACTAGACCGGTGCTGATCGTGGCGCGTTTGGTTGCGGATTGCGTCTGAAAGTTGATCAGGTCTGAATGGAGCGTCTCGGCTTTGTCTACGCTGATGAGATGGTGATTCAACGTGATGCGCCAGGATACCTCGTGCCAAAAAATCGGCGCTTCGGGATAATTACTCTGCATTGATGCGGGCGCAATGATCAGTGGCAGCGCGATTGCGTCTGCGTCGAGGTCACGGATGGCAAAACCACTCAAATCTTCGCCCCATACATCGTCGTGGGGATCGAGAGGCTCAACAATTCCCACAATGTCCAGGCGATGGTACGTTTTACTGCCCGTCAAACGATCGCCGATGCCGTAACCCGACTGCTCGGCTGCGCGCGCGCCAATGACCGCCTCTATCGGCGGTGGTCGCCAAGAACCTTTAGCCTCACTCAGACGGACCTGGGCGGGCAACCTGCCCTCGACCACGCGCACATACTCGGACAACTTGTTGAACGAATACACGTCCAGGAACGCGATGACTCGCTTCTGGCCTGTCCCCTCGATCAAAGTCTGCGGGTCGGCTGGTGCCGCTGCGTGGCGAATCACCAACCGATCCCTTAAGACCTGCCCCAGGCTCTCTTGCAGAGGTTCGTACAACTCTTTGCTAAAAGTATGACGGGGCCCAGTGATGAGGAGGTTGCGCTCGGCGGGACGGGCCTCAGCCAGGCTCTGGTTCAATTCCCGCGCCGCGACGGCTGCGGTATAGCTGGAAAAACCGGCCAAAAGCGCCGAGGCCAGCGTCAGGCACAGCAGCACAGCTACATTCAAGCGCCAATGCCGGGTCAAGTGGCGCAAAGTGAGATTGATCATTCCTGCCCGATCCGCAAAATGCGGTGAATGCGCGCACGCCACAGCAGAGCTGTGACGATGCCTAGTATGACCAGAAAAGCCACGGCCAGAAGAAGATAGAGCGATCCGACAGCCAGCCAGTCCGCACGCGGAACGAAGGGTGGAATGGGTGGCCGGTCTGCTAATGAAACGGGCAGTCGTGGCAAAGTGATCTGGTTGAGCAACACCCCCAGACCGGTGCCCAGGGCCAGCCCCGCCAGGATGAGGACTGCTTGCTCGAGCACTATCGAGCCGTACAACTGGCGCGACGAGAGCCCCAGCGCCCGCATCACCCCGTAAAGCGTCTCCCGCTGACGGACGCTCAAATAGAAATGGGTGGCAAATCCCACCAGGCTCAACAATGTCGTCAGAGCGGAGCCGAAAAAAGTCACACTGCGCAGCCCCAGCGCCAGCGGGTTGGCCTTGAGGGTCTGGCGCACGCTCTCCGCCTCCCAACTCTGAGAGAGCATAGGCACCATTGACGACAGGTTGTCAATCGAAGTGCTACCGTCGGTCTCGATAAAGACCTCGTTGGGATTGGTGGAGAGTTGTGAGGTTTCGTTAAACAACGCGAGCAACAGATCGCGCGAGGTAATCAAGAAACCTGCTTCCAACTGCTCGTACATCGTGGGAAAGTAACGCGCCGTGCCGACGATGCGAAAATCTATTTCAGCCGAGTTGACCCAGGCTCGGGCCACATCGCCAACTTTTAGCTCAGTGATCTCGATAAAGGCTGGGCTGGCAAGCGCCGGCAGGGGTGCGCTTGTCCAGACCTGTCGCAATCGCAGGGGATACGTCTGCCCGGGGCGGGAATAACTCATTGACACTAGTTGCCCCGACTTCCCAGAACGAGATGCCCAGCCTGTTGGAAAGGTTCTGAGGCCTTCATGGATGCTAGAGCCCTCCATAACATTTAAGAACAAAGTGCGGGTGAGGCCCTCAAAGTTCTCGACGACCTGCAGTTCCTGGGTTTCCGCATCAACCACTGTCAAGTCGTCTACAACCAGAGCCATTCCTTTTGCGATTGGCTCGCCGAGCCTGGTGGCCTGATTTTGGAACCACAGAGAATGCAAGCTCAACGGATAGCTGGAGGACGGCAGAACCGGCAAGGAACCCTCGAAGTAGTGCCAACCTTTGTTGTCCGGCTTGATGCAAATACGCAACCCGACGTCACGCCCGCCGACGTTCGTATGCAGAGTAAAGCGATCCGTCTGCAGGACGGCTTGCCCAGTGGTTTCCGGCCTTTGCAGGCGTGCGGTGAACAGCTCGCCTTGAGCCGTTTGCAGTTTGGCCACCACGCCAACGCGCTCTGCGTCTCCGTCGCCATCTATCCACCTTTGATACGAATCCAGTTCCGCTTTGTCCTCAGGCATCCCCCACAACCAAAGCCCAAATCTGACCGGTTGGCCGGGGAGCAGCAGCAGCGAGGGATGCTGTCCTTCTTGGACCGCCAGGTGACTTGACAGTTCGTCCATGTCATGATCCGCAAAGTCGTCGCGATACGTGGTGACTCCTGTGAATGAATCCGGCTCGATTGCCAATACCTCAAAGCTGGGATGCATCTGAGTGGACTCAACGGCCACCGTGCCCTGGCCGCGCCACGCGCCGGACAGTTGAAGCACGCCTGGCGCCGACTGCAAATCAACCAGCGGGACAGCGCGCTGGGAGGTCAGCCGCAGGTCATTGCCAGCCAAATAGTACGCCCGATCGTACTCGCTTTGATCCAGCGTGGCGTTCAACCCAGTGGAGAGATTGCCCAGGGCGATTGCCAGCGTGAGCAACAAGACCAGCCGGGCCACGTGGGTGGGGTTGCGCGATGCCTGCCACAAAGCCAGCGCGCCTGCCAGCCCTCGCCCACGAGCGGCGAAAAAGGCCATCGCCCGCAGAACCAACGGGAACACCCGCAGCAAGATGGTAGCCGACCCCAATAGCAAAGCCACCGGTGAGAGCAACAGCAGCCAATCCAATCGGGCGCCGCCAGGCCCGCCGGTGGTCATCTCTCCGTACAGGCGCAGCCGCCACAGCAGAACCAGCCCTCCCACCAGGACGAACACGTCGAGGTACAACCGTTGCCACCACGGCGGGCGGGCGCCTCGCGCCGCCATCTGTTGATGCGTGACGATGCTGCGTCGCAGCGCTGGGCCGAGAGGAAGCAACAGACCCGCCAGGCAGGCCAGTGTGCCAATGCCGGCAGCCAGCCAGGCGCTTTGGCTCAAACCCCAATCGGCCTGCCCCATGTCGGCCAGCGGCCCTGCCCAGGACAACCCTTTCACCAACCCCGCCCCCAACCAAGGGCCGCTCAAAAAGGCCACCGCCAGAATGATCAGCGCCTCAACAAGCTGGATTCTGACGATTTGCCAACCTGAAGCTCCCCGGCTACGCAGGATAGCAAACTCTCGCTCCACCTGGCGCATCGAGAGCGCTGCGACCATTGTCACATAATACAGCACCAGAAACATCACTTCGGCGATGAGGATGTAGAGAGGAACACGAATAGACTCGATCTGGTTCTGGAAACTCGCCAGGATATCCGGCACGCCTGTGTACAGTGTCACACGAGGTTGAAAAGCGTCTAGTTCGGCGTTCAGCCCGGTGAGTTGCGCCTGGAATGGCTCAATGTCGGCGGCGGAAAAGGTATCATGTCTCAATAGCGCGTGCCAGGCCAACTCAATCTCGTCTCCGGGGAACAGCGAGGCGACGGCCGGGAAGAAAGCGTCCACAGGTACAATCGCACTGTACTGGCTAGACCAACGCTGGGTACTATGAGAAGCCAAAGGGCTAAACTCGCCAAACCAATACGGATCGCGGGGATTTTGGGGACGCACGACCCCCGCCACCTCGATCCAGACGTCCGGCCCGGCGCTGTTTTGCTTTAGGCTCAGCGGTAAACGATCGCCCACGCGCAGGGCGAACGAGCGGGCCATTCCGTCGCCGATGACAGCCCGGATGACGTTGGGCCTGCCCTGAGCAAAGCCGATGGGTTCACCGTTCGCCTCCCCCGGCCACTCGCCCGCGACATACTCGACGCGATCCTGTATGCCTTCATAAAAACGCAGATTGACCCGCTGATCGGTCGCCAATTGGCCGCCTACCCAGGGGAACATCCATTCCGATTCTGCCGTCCGTACCACGCGGCCCAGGTGTTCGCCCAACGCGCCCTGGAGCAAGGCTGGTATTTCGCTGTCGAGCGCCTGAAAACCAACCTGATCTACCTGGGTGGATGTGGTGAGGCGCAGACTTCCATCTGCCACGCTGGAACTCTGAAGCGTGAGATAGAGTCCCATCTCAATGACGGTGTCCACCAACAGCGGGCCGCTGGCCAGCAGCGCCGTCGTCATGACCACCCCCAGGCTCAGGGTGAGCAAGATCTGCCAATGCCGTCTGGCGCGCCGCAGAATAAAAGTCATAACCTAGTCTTCAACCCCGGTGCTGACCGGGATGACTTGCGTCAACTCGTTGTTGCTGGGGTTTGGGTCGGCCTGCTCTGCCACGACCCTGGCGGAGTGAGTGATCGGTTCTGCCAATGCCGGAGTCAGCGATTCGTCAACCGCGACGATAATAGTTACGGTGGCTGTCTCGCCGCCGCTCAGACGGCCCAGGCTACAGATAACAGTGTCGGTCGAGGTATCATCTCGTTCTATCCTGCAATCCTCTCCCTGGCTGGGAACAACCGAGACCAACCTCGTGCCCAGCGGCAACGTATCGGCGAGCACCACATCGGCGGCATCCGATGGCCCGATGTTAGCGACGGTCAGGGTATAACTCAACGCCTTGCCCGCGACCGCCAGCCCAGAGATCGCGGACCGTACTGACAGATCAGCTCTGGTTTGCACGGTAATCGTCGCGGCGTTCGTATTGTCCAAAGGGTTCAGTTCGACCTCATTGGCACTCACGGAAGCCGTGTTGACCATCATCCGCTCCTGCACTCCCCTGGCAACGAGGACCAATTGAACGTGGGTTGCCTGGCCGGGTTTCAACACTCCGAGTTCACAGTTGACGATGTGGAGATAAGTTCTCTCTTTCAGCACAGAGCAGATGGGCCAACCCGGCATCAGCAGATCCGGCTCTATTATCATTGGCTGCCCGGCATACCCGATGATAACCAGGGTAAAGGTAATGGTCTCGTCGCTGTCTGGATCGCGCAGGTAACAGGTGAGCGCATCGTCTTGCTGCTCGCAGAGAGGTAAACCCGGCGCGTAAGCGTTGAGAGTCGTGGCCAGCGGCAAAACGTCCTCAAAACTCACGCCGGTAGCGTCCAGCGCTCCTCGATTGGTGATGGTGAAAGTGTAGGTAAATGGCTGGCCCGCGATGACGCTTGAGGGTCCGTCGGCTTGCACAACCAGGTCGGTGGTGGTGGGAACGGTGGTGACGGTCACAGGCCCGGCCGCACCGACCGTCATTGTGAACGTTGCGCGGTTGTTCGAGCGGTTCGTGTCGGCCTCGTTCGCCGCGACGGTGGCGGTGTGGACGAGTGTCCCTGTTATCCAGGCGTCCACGTCTACACCGATGCGCATCTGTGCATCGGCGTCAGGTTGGAGGTTGGTCAGACGACACGTGACGTGGGGTGGGGTAGAATCTTGATCTATAGCACAAGTGGACGCGGACAGATCCAGGGTCACCCCAGCCAGTTGCGTGTCGGTAATGAGGGTCTCGGTCCCGCCGACAGAAAGGTCCAGAGTAACAGTGACCGCGTCACTTCCCCGCAAATCGCCCACATCGCAACTGACGCTGCGTTCCTGCCGTCCGCACAAAGGTTGAGCAGGTTGGGTCCAGACCGGAATCACGCCTTTCGGGAGTACGTCGGTGAGCACGATGGATGTGGCCGGGGCCGGGCCGCGGTTGCGAATGGTCAAGGTGTAGATGGTCGTTTCACCTGGGACAACTTGAACCGGCCCCGAGACCTGAATCGCCAGATCGGCGTCAGATGGGCCATGGTCGGTGACGGTCAGGGTGTGAGTGGGTGGCTCGCCCGTCGGCTCGATCGAAGGAGGCGGGCTGGGCAAAGATGCGTAGGTGGGGACAGGCAGTGTTGTGCTAGTTGGGACGGCAGTCCTCGCAGAAAGCGGTGCGTCTGTTGGTGTTATCGTGGGGTGTCCCTGTTTGGCGCAGGCGCACAGCAAAAAGAGGCCCCCACCTATCACAACGGCAATTGTTGTTTTGGTCTTGAAATAGTCCCAAACTTTGTGTCGGGATCGATTGAAATCACAGATAATAGGTCAACATAGAAAGAACAGTTTCAACCAGCATGCGTACATTCCATTTCATCAGCCTTCATTGGTTTGCGTACACTCCTTGCCGTGGCCCGAAATCCGCCGTTTCGCCAGACGCTCACTAGTCAACGACGAGTTTATACCCGACGCCGAGGACAGTCTCGATCTCGACGTTGGAGCCAGACAGTTTCTTGCGCAGGTGGGCAATGTGGACGTCCACCGTGCGCGTCTCGCCGTAGAAATCGTAGCCCCAGACCTGGTTCAGCAGTTGTTCGCGGCTGAGGACGATCCCACAGTGCTCGACCAGCGCCAGCAGCAGATCGAACTCCTTGGGACGCAAATCCCCCGGTCGCCCGGCGACCGTGACCTCGTGGCGGGCCGGGTCTATCGTGACATCGCCCACGTGGACGGGCGCTTCGGTGCGGGCGGCGCGGCGGGTGCGGCGCAGGATGGCCTTGACGCGGGCGATCAGTTCGCGGGGGTTAAAAGGGCTTGGTCACGTAGTCGTCGGCCCCCAGTTCCAGCCCCACGATCTTGTCCACGTCGTCGTCGCGGGCGGTAAGCATGATGATGGGGAGATCGGGCGCGACCTTGCTGGAGCGCACGCTCCAGCAGACCTCCCAACCATCCACCTCTGGCAGCATCAGGTCGAGCACCATCAGCGCCGGGGGCTGGCGACCGATCATCTCCAGCGCCTTGGCCCCGTCGCCGGCTGATTGTACGCGGAACCCATCCTGTTCGAGGTACATCCGCGCCAGTTCGACGATGTTGGGTTCGTCGTCTAGGACCAGGATTGTCTCTCCTGCCATCGCTCGCTCCTCCCACATGCCATTGTACCCAGGTCGGCCCCAAAAGGCAAGGCCCCGCACCGGGAAGGTCTGCTATGACAATTGTGATTGGGATGACTGCGGTGGGAGGTCTGCGACGTCGGCCGCACGATCACTGAGTCGCAGGAGCACCACGCCGGTCAGGATCACGCTCCCGCCCAGGAGTTGTGGGACGGTCAATCGCTCGCCCAGGAGGCAAAAGGCCAATCCGGCCGTAATGACCGGTTCCAGCGTGGCGATCAGGTTGGCCGTAGCGGCCGGCAGATGCGTCAGGCTGACTGTGTACAGGCCATATCCGCCGAGGGTGGGACCGATGGACAGCACTACCAGCGTCCCCCACCCCAGGGCGGCCTCGTGCCACCCACCCGGCCCAGCCACCAGCGGCCGGGACAACCACAAGAGCGTGTCTGACCGCTGCACGAGCAACAGAAAGGCTGCTCCAAATGCAAAAGCGTACAACGTGGCTGTCCACGGATTGACACCCCGTCTTGACGAGACTCTGCCCAACAGGCTGTAGGCGGCAAATGCCACGCCATTCGTCAGGCCAACGAGGATGCCGATCGGGTTGACCTGCCAGACGGCCCGGTCGCACGCGCCGGATACGAACGCGCAGCCTACGATGCTCAAAACCGCCGCGCCGATCTTGAGCGCGCTCAGCCGCTCGCCCCACAAGCGGTGTCCGACCAGCATCGTGAGTGCTGGCGAGCTATGGATCAGCATCGCAGCCACCGCTGCCCCGTTGAGCGCTACGGAGACCGTCCATAGCCCATTCAAAGCGGCCAGGACAAAGCCGTAAAGGACAAAGAACAGAACGTTCTGGCGTCCCAGATGCAGCAGGGGCCGGGCCACCAGAGCGATCACCCCAAAAAGCGTGCCCGCCACAATAAAGTCACGCCAGAAGGCCAGCGGTAGCGGCGGCATACGAAAGCGCGTGGTCAGGTAGCCGATAAAGATAGCCGTTGTCGACCAGATAGCCGTGGCGACGAAAGCGATGAGATAGCCGCGTGCCTGAGAGGGCCTGGTGGAAGTGTTCATAATACCATCTCAATCCAGCATCATCGCCCGCACCCGCGCACCGGCCGGCGCGTGCGTCCACTCCTCCGGGATAATCGCCAGTGCGTTCGCCTTGACCATCGAACTCAGGATGCCCGACCCCTGCTCGCCGGTGAGGGTCGCGCGATACTCTCCCTCGTGCTCCTCGACCCGCACGCGCAGGTAGTGGCGGCGACTGTCCTTCTGCCTCACCGCGTCCATCAGAGTGGCCTCCACGACAGGCCGCTCCCAATCCGTCACTCCCAGCATCTTCAGAATGGCCGGGCGGACGAACATCTCGAAGGAGACCATCACCGAGACAGGGTTGCCCGGCAGGCCCAAAATGGGCACGGCTCCTCCCCCCTCTATCCCCCTCCGATGGGGGGGGAGGTTGAGGTGCCCGAAGGCCAGGGGCTTCCCTGGCTTCATGCGCACCCGCCAGAAGTTGATCGCCCCTTCGGCGGCCAGCACATCCTTCACCACATCGAAGTCGCCCACCGAGACGCCGCCGGAGGTGAGGAACAGGTCCACCCCCTCGGCCAATCCCGCCTTGATCTTCTCCGTCAACTCCTGCACCCGGTCGCGGGCGATGCCCAGCAAGATCGGTATCCCCCCGCACTTGATCACCTGGGCAGCGTTGGAGTAACTGTTGCTGTTGCGGATCTTCCCTGGCGCGAGAGGGGCGTCAACCTCCACCACCTCGTCGCCAGTGGCCAGGATCGCCACCCGGGGGCGGCGGACGACCAGCACTTCTTTCTGTCCCAGCGTGGCCAACATTCCAATCTCCTGTGGGCGGACAAAGGTCCCCCGCGGCAGCACCAGTTCCCCTCGGCGCACGTCCTCTCCAGCAGGGCGAACGTACTGGCCCACCGCTGCCTCTGCGAAGACATCCACCCATTCCCCCTCCGCTTCAGTGTCCTCGACCGGCACGACACCGTCGGCTCCCAGCAGGACGGGAGCCCCGGTCATGATGCGGATAGCCGTGCCAGGCGTCACCTCTATCTCGGCGATGTAGCCCGCTGCAATCTCACCGATGAGACGCAGGCGGTTAGGGGTCTGGCGGCTGGCTCCGGCGGTATCGGCCGCCAGCACCGCGTAGCCGTCCATGGCCGAGTTGTCGTGGGGCGGGATGTCCACATCTGCGTAGATGTCCTCGGCCAGAACACGGTCCAGCGCCTCCAGGATGGGCACCCGCTCTGGCTCCAAAGGATGGACCTCCATCAGCACCCGTCCCAGCGCCTCCTCCACACTCAACATCGGTTCAGTCATTCCCTTGCTCCCTGTCTCCCCCTCTCCCTGTCACCTTGTCACCCCACCCCTCGCTCCTCCATTCTGCTCCATCCGTCCACACCTCTTTCTTCCACAAGGGCACGATCTCCTTCAGCCGGTCGATACCGTAGTGGACGGCGTCGAAAACCTCGTGCCGGTGGGCTGCGGAGAGGGCGATGACCACAGCGGTCTCCCCCACCTGTAGCCGCCCCACACGGTGGACGATGGCGACTTCTCTGATTGCCTTCCAGCGGGCGCGGATCTCGTCGCCGATCTGGCGCAGCATCTCCTCGGCCATCTCCGGGTAAGCCTCGTACTCCAGATAGCGTACCTCATTTCTACCTTCCGGGCCGTCCGTCGTACCACGCACTACGCCGACGAACGTAATCACCGCCCCGATGGCCGGGTCCGCCAGCCGACCGACAACCTCGTCAACGGACACTTCCTCTGTTGTGATTTCAAACAACTTCATCCGCTTCCCCCATCCGCCTATCCACTTGAACAGGTATCAAATCGCAGTAATAGAACCGGTTATCTCTCAAAACGATCTCCCCCTTCGTGTGTAATACCCTCTCCTTGAATGTCGGCCCATCGTATACAAACGAATGAAATTCCCCATTCTCACCACAAGGATCAACAGCAGCGGGAAGGTCCGACAAAAACTGTTCGTCAAAGACTCGGCCAACAAATCTTTTTTCGAGAGCATTTGAGTCAACGCAGGTAGTAACCGCCTGGAAGCCCAAACCGATAAATGTGTGGGCAACCTCGGTGGTATTCCTTCCCCATAGCGGAAAGACGCCCTTCATCTCAATCTTCGATAGGTTGTCCTCCCGATACTCCCTGATGCCTTCCAGGAAGATGTCCCCAAAAACCACGGAGGAGGCACCGGCCACCAGGTACCTTTCAAGCACCTCCCGCATTTTAGCCTCGTATTCTTCATTGGTGGTGTTGTTTGAAATGAACACTTTCTCAAGGGGAAAACCCAAGCATGCCGCTTGTGCCTCAAGCAGAGTCCGCCGTACACCATGCATGCTGATTCTGTCGTAGTCTTCTGTCACCGTTGTCAGCAGGGCCAATATTTCATAGTTTCCGGCTCTCTGAAGTACGTGAAGGGCCAGCGCACTGTCTTTACCTCCACTCCACGAAAGTATCACTTTTTCTGTCATACCCATGCATCTTCATTTCTGATCCATGGCCTATCCACCCCCTACCGGCGGCAGGCAAGCGACCTCGTCCCCATCGTGCAGTTCGGTCTGCATTCCAACGTACGCGCGGTTCACGGCGACACTGATGAAGCGGGTGTAGGGACGCAAGGCTGGATACTTCTCCGTCAAAAGATCGATCAACTCTCCCACCGTCGTCCCCGGCGGCAACCCCATCTCGATCTCCCCCGTGCCTATCGTCTCCCGTGGAGCAGCAAAAAACTTCACCCTGACCCTGGCATTCCCCATCTCTCTACATCTCCAATCTCTAATCTCTACTCTCCACTCTCCGCTTTTGCCACCACTCTTGCGCACCAGGCGGATGTTGCCGATGCGCATCGTCCGCTCCACCGCCTTCGCCATATCGTAGATAGTCAGGGCGGCGACGCTGACGGCGGTGAGCGCCTCCATCTCCACGCCGGTCTTCCCACGGCAGCGCACCGTCGCGGTGATCTCAATCCGCGAGACCGCCTCGTTTATGCGAAACTCCACGTCCACCTTGGTCAGCAGCAGCGGGTGGCAGAGAGGAATGAGATCGGGAGTACGCTTGGCTGCCATGATCCCCGCCACCTGCGCCACAGCCAGTACGTCCCCCTTCGATACACCCTTCTCGGCGATGAGGCGCAGCGTCTCCGGGCGCATCGCAACTTCACCCTTAGCAACGGCCACCCGCTCCGTGTCCGCCTTTCCGCCCACGTCCACCATACAAACGCGCCCCTCTTCGTCTACATGGGTCAATCTGTTCATTAGACTCTCCCATCCCACCAGGATTTGGCGGCTTTGAGAACGGCAACGCCGCTTTCGATGACGGCCAGCGCGTCTTCCGTCGACTTGCAGTCTCCAATCTCCAACGCCTAACCTCCAATTTCCGACATCACCCGATTCTCCGGCCGCCTCGACTCGTCCAGATGATGCTGCATCGGCTTGCTATTTATGCCTTGTAGCAGCAGTTCCTTGATCTGCTCGACGCCCGCCCCCTGGCGCAAGGGCGTGCGCAAGTTTATCTCGTAATCGGAGAGGAGACAGGGACGCAATTGACCATCGGCGGTGAGGCGCAGCCGGTTGCAGCGGTAGCAGAAGTGCTCACTAATGGGGGTGATGAAGCCAAGCGTACCCTTCGCGCCTGGCAACCGGTAGTAGCGGGCTGGCCCGCCGCCGGTGCTCATCTTCGCCGTCTCCAATTCCCCCAGCGCGGCCTCGATCTTCTCCCGAATCTCTGCTGCTGTCACGACCCTCTCCCGCCAATCACCGTCCGCCAGCACACCGTTCCCCACCGGCATCAGTTCGATAAAACGAACGTTCCACCCCGCCTCCATTGTCTTGCGGGCAAGGTCCACCGCCTCGTCGTCGTTCATCCCCCGGATGACGACGGTGTTGATCTTGACCGGCTCCAGCCCCGCCCGCCGGGCTGCCTCCATCCCGGCCATGACATCCTCCAACTGGCCCAACCGTGTGATGAGCCGGAAGCGCTCCGGGCGCAGAGTGTCCAGGCTGACGTTGACCCGCTGCAGACCCGCCTCGGCCAAATCTGCGGCGTAGCGCGATAGGAGAATACCATTGGTGGTCATCGCCAGGTCATCAACGCCAGGGATGCGGGCCAGACCGCGCACCAGGCCCACGATTCCCTGCCGCACCAACGGCTCGCCCCCGGTCAGCCGCACCTTGCCGATGCCCAGTTCGGCTGCCGCCCGCACGACTGTCTCGATTTCCTCGTAGCGCAAGATTTCGTCGTGCGGTCGCCAGGGTACCCCCTCCGGCGGCATGCAGTAAACGCAGCGCAGATTACAGCGGTCGGTCACAGAGATACGCAGGTAACTAATGGGGCGATTGTAAGCATCTAAGTGAGCCATAGTCAAACCAGCAAATCTCAAATCGGCAAATCTTATCAAAACACGTGCACTGCTGAGGCCTTGAAGACGATGTAGACCTCCAGCCCTTCCCGCAGTTCCATCTCCTCCAGGGACCTCCTGGTGATCATACAGGTGAAATCCGGGGGGACGTGCACAGTGACGTAGATGAGCATCCCCCTGTCCGCGATGTTCACGATACGGCCACGGAAGGAATTGCGCGCGCTGGAGCGAAGCGGTTCCCTGGAGATGACGATCTCCTCCGGCCTGATCGAACCGTGCGCTTGGCCCGTAAGTCCAGTCACCACGGCTATCTCCATCCCGTCGAGAAAGAGCACCTTGTAGCCGTTGTCTCCGGGACGGATCTCTCCTCGGAAGATGTTTCTCACCCCCACGAAGCGGGCCACAAACTCAGAGCCCGGCCTTCTAAAGATTTCCTCTGGGGAGCCTACCTGCACGACCCGCCCCCCGTTCACGACAGCGATGCGATCCCCCAGCGCCACGGCCTCCTCAAAGTCGTGCGTGACGTGGATAGTGGTGGTGCCCAGTTCTCGATGCAACCGCTCCAACTCGCGTTGCAATCCCTCCCGCATCTCTGGGTCGAGCGCGCTCAGCGGCTCGTCCAGGAGCAAGAGCCGGGGCTCGACGACCAGCGCCCGGGCCAGGGCCACTCGCTGCTGCTCGCCCCCGCTCAATGTCCCCGGTCTGCGGTGGAGCAGGTGGTCAATGGTCAGCAGTTGACTGATTCCGCTCACCCGTTCCTCGATGGTTGCGCGATCCATCTTCGTCAGTTTGAGCCCAAAGGCAATGTTCTCCGCCACACCCAGGTGAGGGAACAGCACATAGTCCTGATAGACGAATCCGATGGAGCGCCGCTCCGGCGGTACGTTCGTGACATCCCTGCCGTCCAGCATGATACGCCCTTTGCAGGGTTGATGCAAACCCGCGACGGCCTCCAGAAGCACTGTCTTGCCAGCGCCGGTCGGCCCGAGGACGACGAAGTATTCGCCAGCAGCAACGTCGAGGTTGATCTGGCGCAGATGAAACTCCCCCAGGTCAACCCACAGGTCTCTGACCTGCACGCTCCCGCTGCTCTTCACGCCTTGTCCTCCTTCCGCCCGGCAGTAGTCACTCGCAACGCGACGAACGTGACCAGGCAGATCAGGATCATCAAGGTCGCCACGGGCCGGGAATAGCGCAGCCCGAAGGACTCGAAACGCTCGTATAGGAGCACCGGGGCGACCATCGGGTGGTAGGCCAGGATGACAACGGCCCCGAACTCGCTCAAGCCCCGCGCCCACATCAGGATCAGCCCCGAAAGGATGCTGCGCCAGGCCAGCGGGAAGGAGACGCTCCAGAAGGCCCGCCAGGGCGACGCGCCCAACGTGCGGGCCACCCGCTCCAGGCGGGGGTCGACCGCCTCGAACCCCTCCCTCGCCGCGTTGACCAGGAACGAGAGGCTGACGAAGAGCATGGCGATGACGATACCCGGCGCGGCGGAGACGAACCTGAGGCCAAAGAGGCCGAACGCCTGTCCCAACAGCGTGCGCCTCCCGAAGGTCATGAGCAGCGCGATGCCGACCGCCGAGTGGGGCACGACGATGGGCACGTCAATGATTCCCTCGACCAGCCACTTACCGGGGAAATCAACCCGCGCCAGCAGGTAGGCCAGCGGCACGCCGCAGGTAAAGGCGATGATCGTGGCGATGAGGGAAGCGTAAAAAGTCAGCCCTATCGAACCACGCACCTCCTCCTCCAGGAGTGTCTGCCAGAGGAGGGTCGGGCTGGAGGCCGTGATCGTCCGTAGCAGAGGCCAGGCGATGAACAGGATCAAGAGCGATCCGAGGACGACGAACAAGACTCGCATTTTATCGGCAAACAAGGCTCTCATATTTTCGTCCTACGTGAAGCGTGAAACGTGATGCATGATTCTTGTTCTCGCGTTCACGCATCACGTATCACGTCTCAAGTGTGTCCGGTGACTCAATCAGCGGTTGCAACTCCAATGGGAGTGCATCCTTGTCACCAGCAACTGGCGGAACGATGGGCGGCTGGCCCATCTGCTCCATGATCGCCTGCCCCTCCGGGCCGACGAGGAACTTGACGAACTCAAGGGCCAGGTCCGGGCTGGGTGCGTTCCTGGGGATAGTCACGCCGTAGACGATGGGCTTACCCACCATCGTCATGGTCGTCCCCGGCTCCTTGCCGGCGATCTCCACCGTCGCCTGGCTGTAGAAGTCGGTGTGCTCGACCAAACTCAGGTTGATCTCGTCCGGCAGTTCGACGAACTTCATGCCGTGTTGCACGGCCACCGACCGGTACTCCCAGGCGTAATCCATGTCGCCCGACTCCAGGAGCGCGATCAACTCCACCGACTTGGGGCGCACGTTCTCCGGCGGGCAGTGCTCCTCCAGCGTACCGTTCAATCCGGGCACTCCGTAGTGCGCCTCGGCCAGTTGCCAGACCAAAAGCGTGCGGTAGCCACAGGGGTCGGCGTCGGGGTCAGAGTGGCCGTAGATCACGCCGTCGCGGGTGAGGATCTCGTACCAGTTGTCGGCGTTGATCTCGCCGGCGTACAAAGACTGGTCAGTGTAGGCGATGACCATCGTGTTGCGGGCGAACTGGATATTCCAGTCGGCGAAGTCGGGGATCAACAACTTGTCAATGACCGTGTAGTCGGCCGACATCATCAGGTCGGCCTCGCGCTCCAACTCGCTGATCTTGCGGGCGGCGGCGTTGCTGCCAGAGGCCTCGGTCTCGAAGGTCACGTCGGGGTGCCTGGCCTGAAAAGCCTCCGCCAGGGCCTGCATCGGCACGCTCAGGCTGCCGGCGTGGAAGACGATCAGTTTGCCCTCCAGGGCCGGCTGCTCGGGGGCAGCCGTCGGTTGCCCAGGGGCGGCAGTCGGCTGATCAGATATATCCACGTCCGTTGGCGACGTACAGCCGGCCACCAGAGCCAGCACCACCATCAGGACTACAGGTGTCCAAAGAATTCGCTTATCCATTGTGAGTCTCTCTCCTTGTGAGATTCTGGTTTATCTATTTGTCATTCACTTACATCCCATCACCCCCCTTACTCCTCTCGCCCGCGCTGGAAAGGGGCAGATGAGAGCGATGCAGGAGAAGGCTCACATCGGTCCAGGTCTCCTTTCCAAGCACGGGAGGCATGGCCGTTTCCAGCCACACCCTGTCGCCCAACCCCCGTAGGCACAGCCCTTAGGGGGTAATGGGTCGGAGACTTGTGCATATTATGGGGGACGCAGATTAACGCGGATACACGCTGCTTTTTTTTGGTCCTATCTGTGAAAATCTGCGGCGATCTGCGTCCTATGTCAAAAACCGGCGTCCACCTGGAAAGAGGTGGACGCCGGCGCGTTGGCTGCCCGTCGTCCTTCTCCTTTCCAAGCACGGGAGGTGTGGCCGTTTCCAGCCATACCCTATCGCCCACCCCCCGTAGGATCGGCCCTTAGGGGCGGTGGGTCGGAGAAGAGACACCGTATGTGATTGTGAACCATTCTACACGATTTTGGCTCAGAAGGCAAATGCAGTAAGCAAGTGGGGTGCATTTCAGTTCGGGGGCAAACGGCTTGACTGGCCTTAAAAAGCGCTAAAGAGGGCGCTGAAAAGGCCCCTCTACGTGTTCAGCCGCTGCACGCTGGGCCGCAGATCGAGTTCATCGATCAGTTCGTTTAGCTCGTCGTCGCTGAGGGGACGGCCTTTGCCCGCGTAAGCAGTCAGCGCTGCCTCCATCATGTTGGTGCCGAAAGAACGACCCTCGTACCGGGGCGTCGTCGTGATTACCTCGCGCACGCCCCGCGCGCGCAGCAATTCGATGTTATCGGCGGTGGTCGTGTTGGTGACGACCGTCTTGCCCGTGAGGTCGTCGGGCAAATACTTGCACATGAACATAAAATCGCCGGCAATCAGATCGGCAGCCTCCCAGTACCGCTGGTACTTGGGATCGGGCTCTTCGCCACCACTTCCATAGAAGATCATACTCATGGGAAAGTGGCTGACGATGGGCAGTAACACGCGTGCCACTTTGCGGAACTGGTCAATGCCCCGTATGGCGATGGGGATACCGAGAGCGACCATGAGATCGCCAATAACCACTTCGTCGGAAACGTCTGCTGCTGCCTGGGCCAGGCCCAACCGGTCAACCGCCACCGGGACAAAGGCACTGCGGAAATGGGGTATACCACCCAGCGCCTCCTTTGCCAACTCGAAAACGCGCCGCTCCAGTGTGTGCTTCAGCCCACGACCATCGACCACGGGCGTTCGGTGGACGTCCTTGACCAGTCTCAGCGCGGCGTACAGGGGGTATTCGCGATCGTCCAGGCGCAGATACAGGTCAGCTCCACCCACGCCCAGCGCATCGACCTTGCCGTCCAGTTCAGCGAACAGGCGCCGAGCCTTCTCCACGTCGCCGTCAGTGCCAATGCGCTCGACGCTGATCGGCTCTCCTTTGAAAGTGACAACGACCCGCTTGTCGCGGGCGGGACTTCCCAGGCTAACGCTAACCGCTCGTTTCATGAGGCAACTCCTTAAAATGAATGAACTCCTCCAATTATACACCACGGACCGCCCGTGGAAAAGCCTTTTACTGAAACTCTGGCTATGATACCGTGTTATAAACAACAGCGCAACTTGAGCGACGCAGAAGCAAGGAGGATATTCAGATGGATTTATTCGACAAGTGCCGGGCCTTTACCCAGGCAAAGGAAATCCAGGCGGCCGGCCTGTATCCCTATTTCATCCCTCTCACCGACAGCGAGGGCACCGAAGTCACCGTAGGCAATCATCGCCTGATTATGATCGGCTCCAACAACTACCTGGGCCTGACCATGCACCCCAGGGTGCGCCAAGCCGCCATCGAGGCGACACGACGGTATGGCACTAGTTGTACCGGTTCCCGTTTCCTCAACGGCACGCTGGAATTGCACCTGGAACTGGAGCACCGGCTGGCCGAGTTCGTGGGTATGGAGGCGGTGCTGGTCTTCTCCACCGGCTATCAGACCAACGTGGGCACCATCTCGGCGCTGGTGGGTCGGGGCGATTTCGTCGTCACCGATAAAGAGGATCACGCCAGCATCGTGGACGGCTGCCAGATGGCCTTCGGTGAGATGCGTCGCTTCCGCCACAACGACATGGCCCATCTGGAGCGCGTCCTGGCTGGACTGCCGGGGGACGCGGGCAAACTGGTGGTCGTGGACGGCGTTTTCAGCATGGGCGGCGATATCGCCCCGCTGCCGGAGATCGTACCGCTGTGCCGGAAATACGAAGCGCGGCTGATGGTGGACGATGCCCATTCCGTCGGCGTGCTGGGCGGGGGACGCGGCACGGCGGCCCACTTTGGCCTCACCGATCAGGTGGACCTGACCATGGGCACCTTCAGCAAATCCTTCGCCAGCCTGGGCGGGTTTATCGCTGGCGCGGAGGACGTGATCCACTACGTCCAGCACAACGCCCGTTCGCTGATCTTCAGCGCCAGCATGCCGCCGGGCAACACAGCCGCCGCGCTGGCCGCGCTGGAGGTGATGCAAGAGGAGCCGGAGCGCATCGCGCGGGTCAACCAGATCGGCGAGCGCATGCGGGCCGGATTCCGCCGGTTGGGTTTCAACGTAGGTGGTAGCGAGACCCCCATCATCCCGGTCATCATCGGCGACGACATGCGCACCTTCGTAGCCTGGAAGGCGCTCTACGAGGCGGGGATCTATACCAACCCGGTCATCTCGCCAGCGGTGCCGCCGGAGTCGGCGCTGCTGCGCACCAGTTACATGGCGACCCACACCGACGAGCAACTCGACTGCGTGCTGGCGACGTTTGGGGAGGTGGGCCAGGCCTTGGGACTCATCGGGTAAGGAGAGAAAACATGGACTTTCACACCCAACACGCCATCATCACCGGCGGCTCCAGCGGCATCGGCCGGGCCACAGCCCGACTGCTGACCCGGCGCGGAGCCCACGTGTCCATCATCGCCCGCCGCCAGGAGTTGCTGGACGAGACACTGGCCGAGTTGGAACCCCTGCGGGAGAATCCAGCCCAGCGGCTCCGGGCCTATTCTGCCGACGTGACGGACTGGGAGCAGACACAGGGGGCCATCGCCGCCCTCACCGCCGACAGCCACCCGCCCGACATCCTGATCAACGCTGCCGGCTTCGCCCATCCCGGCTACTTTGAGGAATTGGGGTTGGAGACCTTCCACAGTACGATGGACGTGGACTTCTTCGGCACGTTACACCCGATCAAGGCGGTCCTGCCTATGATGATGGAGCGGCGCAGCGGTCACATCGTCAACTTCTCGTCGGTGGCTGGATTCCTGGGGGTGTTCGGCTACACCGCCTACAGCGCGGCCAAGTTCGCCGTGCGCGGCTTCTCGGACGTGTTGCGCGCGGAGATGAAGCCCTACTCCATCCACGTATCCATCATCTTCCCACCCGACACCGACACGCCTCAACTCCACTACGAGAACCAGTTCAAGCCTCTGGAGACTCGCCGCATCGCCGGGGCGGCCCGGGCACTGACGGCCGATCAGGTCGCCCAGGCGCTGGTGCGCGGCATCAAGCGACGACAGGTGTACATCCTGCCCAGCCTCGACACACGGCTCTACTTCCTGCTCTCCAACGGCCTCACCGGTCTCTTTCGCTGGTACTTCGACCGTATCATCGCCAAAGCGCGTCGGGAGCGGGGGCTGCAGGACCACTAAAACACTGAAGGCACTGATCACACTGATCATTTCACGTTTCACGCCCCACGCCTCACGAAGATAGTCCGCGCCTGAGTGGCATCGTCGCGGACCTGTGCTATCAACGCTTCGTGGGTGGGAAAGGCCCGTTCATCTTGCAGACGAGCGATGAAATCGAGCGCCAGTGCCTGGTTGCAGAGGTCGCCCTCGAAATCGAGTAGGCGCGCTTCGACGACCGGTGCACATCCGCCAGGTGTGGATCGAATGCCGATATTTACCACCGCCGGGCGAGTCCCCAATCGTCCGGCTTGTGCCAGGCAGGCATAGACTCCACAGGCGGGAACCAACCGCTCAGGCGGAGGGGAGATATTGACCGTGGGCGCTCCGATGCTGTGCCCCTCCTGCTCCATTTCCCCTGGAGGGGGGGGCTGGAGAGGGGTGATGACGCCCGTCAGCCGGTAGGGACGGCCCAGACAGCCCGTTGCCTGGGGGATGTCCCCTGCCTTCAGCGCAGCCCGCACGCGGCCACTGCTCACCGTGGCCCCCTCCCACATCAGCGGATCGACGACGTGTACAGCGAACCCGCGCTCTGCCCCCAAGCGGAGCAAGAACGGGATGTCCCCCTCGCGCCGATGGCCGAGTGCGAAGTCTGGACCGCTCCACAGTTCGGCCAGGCGGAGGTGGTGAACCAGGGCCTCGACGAAATCAGTGGCCGGGATGCGGGCAGTGGCCGGGGTGAAGGGGAGTACGACCATGATATCGAGCCCCAATGCGGCCAGTAACCTGGCGCGCTCCTCCACCGTCGTCAGCAGAGGCAGTGGTTCGTGGCCTAGCGTGGTCGCCGGGTGGGGGTCGAAGGTGAGAACGACGGCGACGTTGCCCGTCGAGTGAGCCGCCTTCACCAGGCCGGTGATGAGTTGTTGGTGGCCACAGTGAACGCCATCGAAGACGCCGATAGCCAGGTGCGAGCGAGCGGATAGTTGGGCCTGCTTCAGGACTTCGGTGAGCTCAGTCGAGCCATCGTGGACGACGCGCATTGCCATGTTCAGAAGAAACCCTCCGGCCCTTCGACAGGCTCAGGACGCCACGTGTGGAACACCTTGCGAGGCCGCCAGCGGCGAGTCGCCGGGTCATAAGCCACGAGAGCCAGGAAGGTCCTGTCAGGCCCGTAGGCGCGGACCAGGCCAGCAGCCTCATTCCTCTCGTCCACCTCCACCCGCACACCTCCACACGCCTCGACTGGGCTCGGCGAAGTCTCCCCCACCTCCACTGCCTGTCCTGCGCAGAGCCGCCGCGCCGCCTCCGTATCCAGATACAGCGCCGGGAAGCGGGTCAGCGCCGCGTCTATCGGGTACAGCAGGTCGGGCCAACGGCCCTCAGCGGACGCCTGGGCGAATTCCTCCAACGTGATGGCGGCATCCAGCCGGAAGTCACCACTTGCCAGGCGAGTCAGTCCGGTGAGGTGGCCCCCGCAACCGAGGGCTTGCCCCAGGTCGTGGGCCAGCGCGCGTACGTAGGTCCCCGGCGAGCAGGTCACCTCCAACGTGCACTCCGGCGGCCCCCAGCCGGTCAATTCCAGCCGAAAGACATCCACCTGGCGTGCCTTGAGAAAAGAAATCCGTTCCACATCGACGCCTCGGCGGGCCAGCCGGTGAAGCGGCGTGCCCTTGTGCTTGAGCGCCGAGTACACCGGCGGCACCTGGGTGATCCTGCCCCGGAACTGCGCCAGTGCTGCCTCGACCTGGGCGCGACTCACCTCGACCTCTGCTTCCGCCACCACCTGTCCCTCAGCATCGTAGGTATCGGTGGCGACACCTAGCCGCAAGCGGGCGTGGTAAACCTTCTGCCCGGTCATCAGGTACTCGGATACGCGGGTGGCCCGCCCGACACAGACGAGTAACACGCCCGTCGCCAGCGGATCAAGCGTGCCAGCGTGACCCACACGGCGGACACCGGTCAGCCTGCGGACACGGTCCACGACGTCGTGAGAGGTTAGTCCTCGTGGTTTGTTGAGGTTGAGGAACCCGTCGGTCATAGTGCGTTACTGAGCACGCCTGGGAAGCGTGAAACGTGGGGCATGATCATGCATTGCGCACTACATTCTGGAGCACGGTCAGCACCCGGGTCTGGGCCTCCTCCAGTGGTCCGGGAAGGGTACATCCAGCGGCGAGGGCGTGACCGCCGCCGCCGAGTTGAAGCGCCACCTGGGCGACGTCGAAGCCAGGCATAGCGCGTAACCCGACCTCGATGCGACCGTTTTCGCGCTCGGTGAAGACGACGGCAATGTCAGCGTCGTTGGTGCCGACGAGGAAACTGACCAATCCAGCGTCACCGTTGCCCGTGTGGCCCACCGCGCGGCGCATCACCAGCGGGATACTGGTCCAGATCACGCGGTCTTCGATCTGCAACAGAGCCATCGCTGCTCTCCACAGGAGGATCGAAGTAGTCGAACGGCGGTCAAGACTGTGCTGTGTGACATAGGGAAGCAAGGCCCCGGCCATCATCAACCGCAGCGCGGCCTCCATTATCTGGATGGTGACATTGTTCGTGCGGAAGCCGCGTGTATCAGCAACGATGCCGATCAACAGGCAAGTGGCCAGCTTGGCGTCGAGCGGCACAGCCATGTACTCCAACAGCCGCAACACGATTTCGGCAGTGGACGAGGCCTGGTGATCCACCAGGTTGACAGTGCCGAAATTCAGGTTGGTCAGGTGGTGATCGATGTTTAGCAGCGGTGCGCTCCCGAACGCTGGCATCTGTGGAAAGTCGCCGAGTCTCTCCAGGTCGGAGCAGTCAAGAGAGATGACCAGATCAAAGGAACTGTTCACAGACCCCACTACAGCCTCGACGCCAGGGATGTAGTTGAACCGAGCAGGGATGGGGTCTGAGCAGGCCATAATCGGCTCCAGGCCCATCTTACGTAAAGCCCGGCCCAGGCCCGTCAGGCTACCGACGGCATCGCCATCAGGGGCGACGTGACATATAAGCAGGGGATGGTGCGCCGACTGGATAAGTCGGCTAGCCTGTTTCAGAGTAGTGTTCGTCTTTGTCGTCACTGAGTCTCAATTCATCGAGGATGCTAGCGATGTGTTCACCGCGCTCCAGCGAGGCGTCGTAGTGGAAAACCAGTTCCGGTGTGTTGCGCAGCCGCAACCGACGGCCCAGTTCGCGCCGCAGCCAGCCAGCCGCACCCTCCAGCCCAGCCTGCGCCTCCGCTTGCGCCTCTGTCCCACCCAGCACGCTGAAATGCACATCGGCGCGCAGCGCATCGGGCGTCACCACCACGTCGGTGACGGTGACCATCTCCAGGCGCGGATCGTGGACTTTCCGCTCCAGCAGGTCTGTCAAGTGAGTGCGTATCAGGTCAGAAACCCGGCGTTGATATTTTCTGCCCATTGGGGTTCGCGATTCGTTACTCGGGATTCGTTACACAGCCTCTTGCCGCTCTTTCACATAGAACTGGATCACATCACCGACGACGAAGTCGTGGAAGTCCTCTAAACCCACACCACATTCGAAGTCCGTTCGTACCTCGCGCACGTCCTTATCGAACCGTTTGAGCGAACTGACATGGCCATCGTACAGTTGCTCCTTGCCCCGGAAGACCCGCGCACGGGCGTTGCGCCGCGCCTCCCCCTGGCGGATGTAACACCCGGCTACTCCGCCAACCTTGGGGACCTTGAAGGTGGCCTGTACCTTGGCGGTGCCGATCACCACATCCGTATAAGTTGGCTCCAGCAGCCCTTTGAGTGCCTTGTCCACCTCATCCACCAATTTGTAGATGATATCATAGGAACGGATGTCCACGCCCTTGCTTTCCGCCAAGCGACGGGCGGCTGGATCGGGGTACACACGGAAGCCAACGACGATGGCGCGGGAGGCGATAGCCAGACTGATGTCCGATTCGCTGATGTTGCCCGCGGCGGCGTGTATGATGTTGACATTCAGACCCTCACCGCCCAGCTGCTTCAGTGAATTGACAATGGGCTCGATAGAACCTTGAACGTCGGTCTTGACGATCAGGTTGAGTTCCTTCGCCTGCCCAGCCTGGATGCGGCTGGAGAAGTCGTCGAGGGTGAAGGTCATGACCGGGGCGACGGCCTTGGCGGCCAGTTCCTCCTTGCGCTTGGTGACGATGGCCCGCGCGGTGCGTTCGTCAGGCACAACCTTAAACATCTCCCCTGCCTCGGGCACACCGGAAAGGCCCATGACTATCACCGGCGTCGAGGGCAGTGCTTCCTGAACAGGACACCCGGTCTCATCAAGCATCTTGCGCACGCGGCCATGAATCAGGCCGAGCACCATGGTGTTGCCCACGCGCAACGTGCCGTTCTGCACCAGCACAGTGGCAGTCGCACCACGGGTGCGGTCCAGCCGTCCTTCCAGTACTGTCCCAACTGCACGACGATCGGGGTTCGCCTTGATCTCTACGGAATCCGCGACAAGCAGGATCGCCTCCAGCAGGTCATCCAGGCCAGTTTTCTTCTTCGCCGAGACGAGGACGCACAACACGTTTCCCCCCCAATCATCGGGGGTCAGCCCCATGTCGGCCAACTGTTGCTTTGCCCTGTTGGGTTGGGCGGTGGGTTTATCCATTTTATTGAGGGCAACGATGATAGGAACGCGGGCAACCCGAGTGTGGTTGATGGCTTCGATGGTCTGGGGCATCACGCCGTCGTCGGCGGCCACGACCAACACGACGATGTCAGTGGTGTGGGCTCCCCGAGCGCGCATCGCGGTGAAGGCCTCGTGGCCTGGGGTGTCGAGGAAGGTGATAACGTGCTTATTGTGTTCGACCTGATAAGCCCCAATGTGCTGCGTGATACCTCCTGCTTCACTGGCCACCACGTCGGTGTGGCGGATAGCGTCCAGTAGTGAGGTTTTACCGTGATCCACGTGGCCCAGGACAGTGACAACTGGCGGCCGAGGCTTGAGTTTCTCTGGGTCTTCGCCAGCGTAAAGGCGTTCCCACAGCAACGTCACTCCCTCTTCAATGACCTCCTCGCGTACAGCCGGCGATTCCTCCCTGGGTTCGAACTCCAACTCCTGCGCTACGATAGCGGCTGTCTCGTAGTCTATCTGCTGGTTGATGTTCGCCATAACGCCAGCGTTCATCAGCTCTTTAATCACGACGATGGGACTGATGTCCATCAACGCGGCCAATTGGCGCACTGTCAGGAGGTCCGGTATCTCGACCTGGCGCTTTTCCTGTGCCTCTACTTGCTCACTCATCTCTACCCTCTCCCTTCGCTTCCACCCTCCTGTGTCGCTCTAAACCCTAAGGGTTTTCTGGAACCCCTAGGGTTTCCGCGTACCTTCGCAACCGGGCTTCGGCCTCAGCCGTCAGCGTCACTTTTAGGGCCCGCTCCAACTGCCGCCGTGCCAGTGCTGTCTCCCAACAGTTTCGTTGACGACAAAGGTAGGCTCCTCGTCCGTTGTGCTTGCCCGTCTCATCCACTGCCACTACGCCCTCGGGCGTGCGCACAATGCGCACCAACTCCCGCTTGGGTCGCACCGTGCGGCAGGCAATACACGTGCGCTGTGGAATGTGCTTACGCCGCTGAGATTTCTCGCTCATGCCGCCACTACTCCAAGATATCGTTCCACTTGCCGAGGTCGTCGTCCCTCTTGCGTCGGCGGCGAGCGACGACTATGCCTGCTTCCTCATCGTAGACCAGCTCCCGGCGGCGGCGGCGGTCCCGCTTGCGCTCCTCCTCGAGTCGGGTTTCATCTTCTACTTCCTCTTCCTCGAAGGCCAGCTCTGAGACCCTCACCTCGGCCAAGATCTCTTCAACCACGGGTTCAACTGCGGGCTCCTCAGCCGGTGCTTCCTCAATGGCCTCCTCCGCCACCTTGGCTTCCAAAGCGACCTCTGGCGGCATGGCCTCCTCTTCTGCGGCCACTACCTCTACAACTGCGACCGGCGCTTCAGGAGCTGGTTCAGCAGGCAACGCCGCTTCTGCCTCTGGCTCCACCTCCGCTTCAACAGCGGCCTCCTCTGCAGGAACACCCTCCTCGACCTCTGGCAGAGTCAACGCTTCAATGCACCTCTTAACCTCGGCTAGACTCTTGGGGCCGATGCCATCCAGTCTCAGCAATCCCTCGTCCCCCTCGGCCAGCCGTTCCATCACGTCCCAGACGGTCGCCAACCTGGCTCGCTCCAGGTGACCCAGTACACGTGCACTGAGACCTATCTCGGTCAGCGGAATCTCGTGGGCCTGGGGTGGGATACGGGCGAGAGCCACTTCGATAACCGCGCGGTGCTCGGCTTCGGCGGCCTCTATAACCGCACGGCGGGCCGCCTCCTCTGCTATGCGCTGCGCTCGTTCAGCGTCGCGGATCGAAGCGTAATAACCCTGAACCCCTTCGATCACCTGCCGCATCGTGAGCAATTCTTCACTGTTATAGGGCAGTCTCTCCTGTTCGTGCCGTCGCAGGATGATGGCGACGGTGGGAAGCGATTCCGCCACCAGACCCAGCGCGGGGAGGACATTTGAGTCTTCATTCACCCGTCGCAACGACCATGTGGCCGCCTCGGTGACGCTCTGGATGTCAATGCGCCAGCCAGTCAGTTTCGCCGCCAGCCGCGCGTTCTGCCCAGCCCGCCCGATTGCCAGCGAGAGTTGATCGTCGGGCACGACCACGTTGGCGGTTTTCCCCCCGACCGGGTCCTCTTCCAGTTGCACGCTCAGCACTTTAGCCGGGCTGAGCGCCTTAGCGATGAATGCACTCGTGTTGATGTTCCACTCGATAATGTCAATCTTCTCCCCGCCCAGTTCGTTTACAATGGACTGGATACGAACGCCGCGCATACCAACGCAGGCTCCCACCGGATCTACTCCGGGCTGGCGGGCAGAGACGGCGACTTTGGAGCGAGAACCCGCCTCGCGGGCGATGGACTTGATCTCAACCGCACCGTTGAAAATCTCGGGCACCTCCAATTCCAGCAGCCGGCGCAGCATGTTCTTGTGACTGCGCGAGACAGTGATCTGTGGGCCACGACCCGTCTTGCGGACTTCCAGCACGTAGGTCCGCAGACGCTGGTGAAGATTGTAACGCTCACCAGGCACCTGCTGACTACGCGGCAAGATCGCCTCGGTGCCTTCAAGGTTTAACGTCACGGCCTGTGGCTTGATGCTCTGCACTATGCCGTGGACAATCTCCCCTTCTTGCTGGACATAATGGTCGTACTGCACTTCTCGCTCGGCTTCGCGGATACGTTGCAGGATGACCTGCTTGGCGGTCTGCGCTGCGATGCGACCGAAGTCCTTGGGGGTGCTTTCGACCAGCACCATACCCTCCACTTCGACATCAGGCTGGATAGCACGCGCATCCGCCAGAGCGATTTCCTGTTCGGGATCGCTGGCTTCCCCTACTACTACCCGCTTCTCGACGAGGATATGCGATTGCCCGGTCTCCAGATCAATCTTGGCGGTGACGTTTTGGACCGCGTTGACACCGATGTTACGGCGGTAGGCAGACACCAAGGCCATCTGTAAGGCTTCGAGTACAACTTCCCTGGGTAGACTGCGATCACTACAGATTTGGTTGAATGCCAATAGGAACTCCGACTTCATTGCCTATCTCCTGCTGACGGGAATCTATGGCCCCCGTTCCGATCACAAGCCGGGTCTGGTAAGGGCATTATAGCCAATTATTTCCCCTCGTTGTCTCGTTGAAGCCGCCGGGTCAGCGACCCGGCGGAGCAACCTGGGCCACTACTCCGCAGAACCGATCCGAAAAACCCCGTCCCGACTCTCGTCCCTAGAGAACGCCCGCCCCGAGCGTAGGACAGGGAGCACCTTATCGGATAAGCCCTCAGTGACCGTACACAAAGAAAAGTGGGGCTTGCCCACTTCCTCCACCACACCACATATACTGATTAGATTATAACATAGACGCCCTGAACACGCAAGTAATTTCTGCCGCGAATCAATTTTTCCGCGTTTTGTAGCCCTGCCTGGTTGTGCTATAATTAACGCCTGAGAACAATGACTGGCCTTTTCTGATCAGACGCTACGGTAAGGAGGGGATGATGGTTGATGATAAACTAGCCCTGCGGAACCGCATCATCGGCCTGCTGCTACGCGACGCACGAGAGCAAGCCAGGAAGACCAAGCGGGAATGCGCGGCTGCACTGGGGGTTTCCACAGGCACCATCACAGCATACGAGGATGGACGCAAGCCTGTCTCGCTGCCGGAGTTGGAGGTGCTGGCCTATGTACTCAACACTCCGATAGCACGTTTCTGGGAGCAGAATCCGGAGATTGCAACAAAGGAAGTTCCACCGCCGCTGCAGGAGGTACTGGCTCTGCGTCACCGCATTGTGGGGGCGCTCCTGCGCCAGACGCGGCTAGAGGCCGGTATCTCTCAGAAAGAGTTAGCGAAGGTATTGGGCTGTTCGACCAGCCGCCTCTCCGCCTACGAGTATGGAGAGCGACCTATCCCGCTGGCAGAACTGGATGCGCTGGCTCACCATCTGCACCTGCCTTTGGAGTACTTCCTCGACGATCGGGAAGGGCCAGTGGGAGAATGGCATCGGCTGAAGGAGGCATGGCACCATTTCCGCGAACTTCCCAGAGAGGTGCAGGAGTTTGTCACTCAGCCCATCAACATCAAATATCTGGAAGTGGCGATGAAACTGGCTCGCATGCCGGCTGGTGGACTGCGCACCATTGCCGAAGGGCTGTTGGACATTACGTATTGATTGCAGATCACAGATTGGAGGTGCGGTAGTGGAGAAGGCGGCTTCTGCACAGGAATTGAAGGAAGAAGGGTTGCGGCTATTCCAGGAGGGGCTGTATGAGGAGGCCGCCACTAAGTTTGGACAGGCTCAGGAGGTTTTCGTCGCCGAGAAGAACGAGATCGAAGCAGCCGAGACGGTGAACAATCTGGGCGTGATTTACCGCTTGCAGGGCAAGTGGGATGAATCAATTGCTGCCCTGGACGAGGCAAAAGCGGCTTTTGCACGCCTGGGGGACCGCAATCGTGAGGCCCAGACGCTCGGCAATCTAGGTGGGTTATACGCCAGCAAACGTGAGCGCGACAAGGCGAAGGAATGTTTGCGCCAGGCGGCCGACATCTTCGCCGAGTTAGGCGACGCCCAGTGCCAAGGGGAGACGCTACTGGCGCTGGGAGTCCAGATGTGGAAGACAGGCGACCGCAGCGGTGGGCTGGCGGCCTACGAAGCAGGCTTGCGGTCACTAGAGAAACCGACAACCGGCCAGAAGGCATTGCGGAGTCTGTCCAGCCTGCGTACCAGGTTGCTGGGCGGATAGATGTAGGGGCGCGGCGATCGCCCTCCTATGTGTGGGGGGGTTATCGCCGCAGCGTCGCGTTCAGTTCCCGCTCCAGCCGACGGACGATCTTGGCCCGTAGTTTGGCGACCTGCCGGTCGGTCAGCGTGCGGTCGTCTGCCTGGTAAGTGAGGCGGTAGGCCAGGCTCTTCTGACCAGGCCCTACTTGTTCCCCCCGGTAGACGTCGAACAGCACGACCGAGCGCACCAACGATGTGCCGGTCTGAGCAATGAGGTCACGTACTTGCACTGCCGGCACACTCTCGCCCACCACCACCGCCAGGTCTTCGTAGACTGGCGGGTGGATGGAGATGGAGACTCTCCTGCGAGGCGCGCCCCAGGTCGTCAGCAGCCTGTCCAGATCGAACTCCAGCGCGCAGACGGGTTGCGCGGGCAAGTCGAAACCCTCTCGCACCAGGGGATGTAACTCCCCCATCACGCCTACCATGTCACCCCCGACGCTGACCTGCGCGCACCGGCCCGGCTGGAAGGCGGGGTGCTCGTCCGGCTCGAATGTTCCTTCCAGGCCCAGCCCCACCAACAATGCCTCCACCACTCCCTTGAGGTCGTAGAAGCCCATCGGCGTACGATCCTGCTCTGCCAGCCACGAGCGGGCCTCTCGTGGACCAGTCAGCACGATGCCCATTCGGCGCGGTTCGTCGGGCAGCGTCTGCCCCTCTACCGGCAGATAAACCGCACCGATTTCGAAGATAGCCACACGGTCGAGAAAACGCAGGTTGTTGTGGGTCGTGTGGAGTAAGGAGGGAAGCAGCGTCTGGCGCAGGTAGGCCCGCTCGGCCGAGAGGGGGTTACGCACGCGCAAATAACGAGCGGGATCAGGAGGCGGCACTTGGGGCCACAGTTCCCCTTCATCCTCGACGTCCACCAGCGAGTAGGTGATGACCTCGTCAAGCCCACAGCCGACCAGGAGGTCACGCACACGCTCGGCCCCTTCCAGGTGGGGGTTGGCTCGCTGAGGAGGCAATTCGTCGCGTATGAGCGTCATCGGGAAACGGTCGTACCCCCAGACGCGCCCCACCTCCTCGACCAGGTCCACAGGCCGCATGACGTCGAGGCGGTGGGAGGGGATGGCTACGAGTAGGTGGGCAGATGAGGAAGGAGTTACCTGGAATTCCAGAGAGGTGAGAATACGCACAATTTCGTCGGTCGGCACCACGACACCCAGGACACGTGTGGCGTAGGCCGGGTCGAATTCGATCACACGTTGCGGCTGGCGGCCCGGGTACAGGTCACCGATGACTGGGACGACAGTGCCGCCGCCCAGTTCCGCCATCAGGTGAGCCGCTCGCGCTGCTGCTTTCACCGTCAACTCCGGGTCCACCCGCCGCCCGAACCGCTGACTTGCATCGCTCGTCAACCCCAGCAGGCGGGAGGTGCGGCGGACGTTGAGAAAGTGGAAATTGGCCGATTCCAGAAGGACGTCGGTCGTCGCCTCGGTGACCTCACTTTCCAGCCCACCCATCACGCCGGCTACCGCCACAGGGCCACCCCCATCGGTGATGAGCAACATCTCCTCGTCGAAGGTGCGCAGTTCACCGTCGAGCGTCGCCATCTGCTCGCCATGGCGGGCGCGGCGCACAATGATCGCCGGACAGTCGTCGCCTGGCCTGGACCGCAGGACGTGGTAATCGAAGGCGTGCAGTGGTTGCCCCAACTCCAGCATCACGTAATTAGTAACGTCCACGATATTGTTGATGGGGCGCATCCCCGCGCGGCGCAGTCGCGTCTGCATCCAGAAGGATGAAGGCCCCACTTTCACACCCTGGATGAAGACCGCCGAGTAGCGCAGGCATAGGTCGGGATCGGCGATCTCCAGCGCCAGGGAATCCGGCGTGGAGGTCAGTTGTGCCGGGTGGCGCTCCAGCACCTCGAGCACATCCCTCCTGAGCGGCGCGTCCAGCAGTGCTGCCACCTCACGGGCGATGCCGAAGACCGACTGCAAGTGGCCGAATGGCCCCTTGATGTCGAACTCCAGCACAGCATCGCCCAAGTAGTCGACCAGCGGTGTACCCACCGGCGCATCGTTCGGCAGGTAGATGATGTCCTCGTGCTCGTCGGAGAGGCCCAACTCCTTCTCTGAGCAGGCCATGGCCCGTGAGGATACGCCGCGGATATTGGTCTTCTTCAACTTCCTGACGCGCCAATCCTCGGCGTGGCCGTCGTAGAGGTGGGCACCTTCCATCGCAAAGGCTACCTTCAGGTGCAGGTCGCTCTGGCCCCGGTGCTCCAGCAGGCTGGGAGCCCCGGTAACGACGACCTCAGGCTTCGGCCCACCGTACTCGACCTCTGCCAGTACCAGCCGGTCGGCGTTGGGGTGGGAGTGTACGGCGCGGAGTTCGCCCACGACGATCTTGTCCGAATCCCAAGGCAGTTCAGCCCCCGGCAGGCCGATGAACTCGACGGTCTCTACCTCCAGCCCAGCCAGCGTTAGCCGCTCGGTCAGTTCTTCGAGGGGGATTGTGATATCCACATAGTCTTTGAGCCAGGACAAGGGCACCTTCATTTCGTCCTCCTTGAATGCTAAGTTATCTGCCGAGGTTGGTCTGAGTCAGGATGATCTGATCTCCACCGGGCTGTTCAGGACCCTCCAACACGGGCCAGCGCTTGCCGGCACCCTCGTCGTAGAGACCCACAGCGATAGTGTAGATGCCGGACTCGACATCAGGAGGCACCATCATCCAGTGGAAGTCCACAATCACCTCCCCCGGTCGCCAGTCCCGCGTGTCATACGTCCACATCGCAGGCACGCCGTCGTGCTGGGCTACCAGGTTTCCTTGCGGATCAAGCAGATGCACAAATACCTTGAGCGATTTGGTGAGCGGCTTCGTGGTCTGCCAATACAGATACAAGCCCACACGACTGCCTGTCCCGGCTGGCTGATCATCGCTGACGATCAGGTCGTAACCCAGAAGCGAGACACCGCCAGCCAGGCTCACACGGGTGGGTGTCTGTGGCGACGGGTTGTCCGGCTCGAGCCGATAAGCAGCAAACCGGCGGTCTTCCCCCACCCAAGCGGGCGTAGCCCAAATGGGCGTGTACCCGAGAGGGCGATTCTCAGGCCAAAGCAACTCCTCATATTCAGGGTAGAATTCCAGCCCCTGCGAGGAGTGGTAGATGAGAAACCGGCAACCCGATTTAAGCGCCTGTTGGCGGAGATCAACCACCGTCTGGGGCTCTCCGAGAAGGAAAAGCGTTTTGAAGTGATCCCTCGTAGGCGACGCCACATCCTGGTGATAGAGATTAGTACTCAGCACTTCATCGGCTGCTTGCGCCCCGGCCGCGTGCATCATGTTGCTGGCCTCTATGACACCAGCATGCCGGGCGCCTCCCCCTATGTGGGCGAAATTCCAAGGAATACGCAGCAATGATCCTAACAACACCACTAGCACCAGCAGGTTGACCGGCAGGCGGATGCGACCAAACACGAGCGAGGTAGGAAGGATCCGCCACAAGAAGTATAGTGCGCACACCATGAACGCCGGCACTACAAGAATCAGGAACCGTGTGTCAATGTTGAAGATGCTCAGAATGCCCACTACGCTGATAATGAAGAAAGACAACAATGCGCGATGCTCAACGTCCAGTCGGCGTGCGTCTAGTACGGCGAACAGGAAACCCGCTTTTGTGAGCTGCGCCAGCGGCTTGCTAACCAGCGGGACATCGAGCGTCCGCCAGAATCCAGAGAATTCTTGCCACCAGTGCCCGGCGAAGCGCCACGGGTCGAGCCAGAACAATTCCCACAGCGTGATCTCAATAGGGGTTGTTTGCCAAACAGTACGCACGAAGTCACTGTCAGCGTACAGTTTGAGCCAGATATGGTATGCCTGGGTCTGGTAAAACGGGGTACCTTTGACCAACAGACTTGGCACGATCTGTGGTAGGGCCCCAAGCAGGAATCCCAACCCATATATGGGCACGGTCCACAGGTCTCTACGCTCTCGGCGGTACAGAGCCATTGTCAGCAGGTACACCAAACAGACCACGAACGTGACCATCGCCGTATATCGCACCAGGTATCCCAACCCATTGACGAAACCTGCGAGCAACACAACACGCTTGTGTCGAGGATTGCCCGCCAGGATACCAAGAGCCAGAACCTGCAGACCAGCGGCGAGCATATCGGTTCCCTCGAAGCTAGCGAAGAACAGGATGTTCCCCGTGGTGAAGAGATAAGCCATCGTGAGCAGGGCCATGGCATGACTGCGTGTCAGATGCCAGGCAAACAAAGCCCCTCCATATAGGCAGAGCACCCCTCCGAATACCGAAACGATCTGTCCAGTACGCACTACATCGAGTCCCAGTGCTAACCCCATACGAAGCAGGAGCGGAATGCCTATAGGATAGAAGCCGTCCACCCAGGTGGATAGGGTACCAGGTAATAACTTGGCACGCGCTGACATCCCGAAGAAGTCTATGTTACTGACCGTAATCTGCCCTCGACAGCGAGAGACCTCGACGGTGACCAGCGCTGCAGCGAGGGCTAGACTACCGACAGCCCACGCCACCTGCTTCACGCCCTTCAGCCATTTCCTCGGATTGGGATTTCCACAGGCTGCGTTGCATTGCATATTCGTCAGAAGCGTTTCATCCATAGGTCAAGGAATCCAAAAAACCGATTGATCCAGCATGATGAAGTCGCCTATAGGGGCACCATCCTTAACGGCGGGCAGACGTGACCCGTCGGCCCAGAAATACACGCCGCTCCAGACTTCATAAGCGCCTGATGGCGGGTCTGGCGGCAATGTGAGGGTGTGTTGGCTAGGAACGATGTCTCCTACCCCCCAGGCACTGGTCGGATAGTTCTGATCGCTGCCCAGACCGGCGTCACCCTGGGCTACCAACTCGCCAGCCTCGTTGATCACGTGCACGAACACCGAATAATCTAAGTCGGGACGCTGTATGGCTTGCCAATAGAATGTTATGGTGATGTTGCGCTGATTGGACAATTCTGCGTGTTGTGAGCGGTAGCCCAACAAGCGTAGCCGTTCACCAAAAGCGACATCGGAGCGATAGGGCAAGGTCCAAACTTGCCACTTGGCGAGGGTGGGAGTCGCGTATTGTGGTCGGATCACCCAGATCGGCACCGTGGTTGCAAGAAGTAACAACCCTGCTCCTATCGCAACTGACGCAGTTCTCGCCACTCGGTTAGGTGTCAAATGCCACAGCCCTGTCGCCATCAGTGTGCTTAGTGCTGCAATAGCGGGGAATAGATATCGCCCCTGATACCAAGAATCGTTGAAGGTGAAGATGCTTCGGAACAGGAACGCTTCCTGCAGCAGTGGAAGGAGTACGAGGGCGACCAGGCCAAGCGCCTGAGTCCCACCCAATGAGCGGTACCGGCGTCGCCAGAGCCATGTCCCCCAGCCCAAGAGGCTGAAGCCGCACAATGCTAGTAATAGCAGGTAGACCCACTTCGGCGCTGAGATCGTCATCCACCCAAAACGCGCCCAGTATGACTGGAACTGCGTGGTGATGAATCTGTACACGGTACTCCACGTGACCCGGCCGCAGCGCTGCACTACTGCCCAGTTCGCCAGGAAGGTCTGCCAGCCCAGAGGGTCGCCATACAAGACCAGGTTGCGCACGAACCACCATCCGCTCACCAGCGAGAATGCCCCTCCTAGCGCCAGTGCACCACGCCACAGCAGGCCCCACGAGCGCTGGCACGTGGCGCTAAGCAGGAGCAGCCCGCCGGCTGTGAGTCCCACCACGAAAGCGCTGGACTTGGAGAGCACAGCCAACCCGCAACCGATACCGGTCAATGCCCACTCCTGCCACCGTAATGGTCTCTCAAGTGTGCGTATCAATTGCCACAAGGCCAGCGTACAGGTCATTGCCGTCATTCCATCGAGGTTGACGCTGCTGCTGATGAACAGGAATTGGGGGTTAAATGCAGTCAGCGCAGCCGCAAGCAGTGCCAGCCATCGGGGCTCAGGGAAGACACGGCGTACAATGGCGTAGATAAACGTCACTGTTACTGCGCCAGTTGCTACCGAGACCCACCGGGCTATATGTGCAGCCAATGCGATGCCATGGTAAGGAAAGGTCTCGGCTGTACGGTGGAGGGCTGCATTATGCGCTACTCCGCCATGTCCGGCCCAGACGAATTCTAGGTTAGATTGAAAGGCTCCTGTAGGGTCGTTAAAGTCCGCTATGCTGCTGGTCAGGGCTGCAACCGCATAGTACAGCGGGGGATGATGCGCCGCATCTAGTATTCCCGTTCGTTGCACTGGCAGAGAGTGTGTCCTAACCAGGTGTTCAATGTATCCGAAGTGTGCTACCTCATCGGGTGCCTCCCACAGCGGCACGGTCACGCTGTAGGCCACGCCAAGTATCACAAACACGGCAACGAGCGCTATAAGGGGGCGCTCCGACTGACACCACTGTGTCATAAAGCCCTCACTGAAACTGCCGCAGGAATCGCAAGTCGTTCCCGTAGAACAGGCGTATGTCGTCAATGCTGTGCTTGAGCATCGCTGGTCGCTCGACCCCCAGCCCGAAAGCGAAGCCGCTCCACTCATCAGGATCATAGCCGCCGTTTTGAAGCACCACAGGATGCACCATCCCCGCCCCGGCGATCTCCAGCCAACCGCTGTATTTGCACACCCGGCAACCCTCCCCGCCGCACAGGATGCAATCCATGTCCGCCTCAATGCTGGGCTCAGTGAAGGGGAAGTAGGAACCCCGGATGCGGATGCTCCGCTCGGGCCCGTAGAGCCGTCGCGCAAACTCGGTCAGCGTGCCGATCAGGTCGGCCATCGTGATGACGCGTCCCACCGCCAGTCCCTCTACCTGGTAGAACTGGTGCTCGGCGCGGGCCGTGACCTGCTCGTAGCGGTAGCACTTGCCAGGCAGAATGACGCGGATGGGCTCGGGGTAGCGATCATGCATCACCCGGATCTGTCCCGGCGATGTGTGCGTGCGCAACACGACCCCGTCGCTGATCCAGAAGGTATCCCACATATCGCGGGCTGGGTGATGCGGTGGCATATTCAGCAGTCCGAAGTTCAGTTCGTCGGTCTCGACGTCGGGGGCTTCGTAGACTTGGAATCCCATCTCGGCGAAGATGGCATAAATCTGACGCAGTGTCTGGGTAGTAATGTGCAGGTGCCCAGGTCCGGTGGGGCGGCCCGGCAAGGTGACGTCGATGGCACCCTGTTCCAGTTCACGCTGCATCTCTTCCTGACGCAGTGCCTCGGCCCGCGATTGGTAGGCCGACTCCAACACTACCTTGGCCTGGTTGGCGGCCTTGCCGAAGGCCGGGCGTTCCTCCTTCGGTAGTTCCCCAACGGAGCGCAACAGCAGCGTCAGTGCTCCTTTCTTACCCAGGTAGCACCTGTGCCAGGCAGTCAGCGCGTCGCCGTCTTCTACCGCCTCCAGCGCGGCAAGGGCTTCCTTTTCCATCTGGCTCAATTGACCAAGCATTGGCATCCCTCCTTCCAATGAAGTGGAGAAAGCCGCGCAAGTATGGTATCATGCTGCCACTCAAAACCTGAGTGTAGGGAGTGTCGAAATGTCCCCAATCGCTACAATCACCATAAACCAAGAGCGCCCTCGTCCCTGGGGACGAGAGCGCGCACTCCCGCGGTACCACCCCGCTTGGTTTCCCCGCAGGGAAACCCTCTCAATGACCATCGGCCAATGCGACACTTGAGGCCACGTTGGCAAATGGCTGCCCCGTTAACGCTGGGCCTGCGGAGCCCTCTACTCAGGCGCTTGTGCCCGTTCAAGGGTCGGCTCAGGAGCGAACTTCAGCGGGCTTCCTCCGAGCGGGGCTCTCAGTCCATGGCCCCACCTCCCTGGCGGTCTCCCTCCGCCTACTCTTCTCCATCACAGCCTTTCCGACGATCCGTCGTGCTTTGTATTATGCCGCAAAAGCTCCCTTTTGTCAAACAGTGTTGTCAAGCCACGCCGGGCACTCTCGCCATTCTCTGACGCACCACCTCGAAGAGGGTCACCGCTGCTGCCACCGCTGTGTTCAGAGACTCGACGCCCGCTGCCATCGGGATGGAGACCTGTCCCTGCGCGAGCGCCCGGGCTCGCTCCCCCACCCCGGTTGCTTCGCCTCCCACGATGAGTGCCACCGGCCGCGTCCAGTCCACTGCCGTGTAGAGCGTTTCGCCACCGGCCGCCGCCAGCCACACGTCGCAGCCAAGCACCGCCTCGGCGATAGCCTCCCACCTGAGTGCTGCCACCGGAAGGAGCAGGTGCGCTCCCATGGCGGCACGCACTACCTTGGGGTTGCTGGCATCCACCGTGCCGGGTGCCAGCAGCACTTGCTCCACTCCCGCCGCAAGTGCTGTGCGCAGGATGGTGCCCAGATTCCCTGGATTCCGCACACGATCGAGGATGAGCGTGAGGGTAGGATGCTCGGAGCGGGAGAGGTTGGGTATGGGAAGCACGGCCAGGATGCCCTGCGGAGTCTCAGTGTCGGAGCAGGCTGCCATCACCGGTTCGCTCACAGCGTAGCAGGGGACGTTCATCTCGCGGAGTGTTTCCAGCAGTCTCCCGCCTCGCTCGCTGGCCTCTACCGGCTCGGCGTAGAACACGTGAACGGGAGGGACACCAGCACGGACAGACTCCTCGACAAGCCGTGTCCCCTCGAAGACGAAGCACTGCTCTCGTTGGCGAACGCGCCGCCGACTCTGCAGTGCCCGCACGGTTCTAACCTTGCTGTTCTTCAGGCTGGTGATCATCTCTGGTAGACAAAGGGCCGTGGGATACCCCGCGGCCCTCTATAATCTCTCACGGATTCCCCCTCGGTGTAGATACATGAAACATACCCAACACACGGGTAAGGTCAACCCACCCTTACGGGGTGCGTGGGCCATACCTGATGCGCGGGCAGGGTTACCCCTCCCTATGGGATGCGCAGTACCTGTCCGACGTAGATGCTAGATGGGTTGGCGATGCCGTTGTACTGCGCCAGGTACAGGTAACTCATGTTGTAGAGCAATGCGATGCGGAACAGATTATCACCGGGCTGCACCACGTATGTGGTCGCACCTGTGGACGGCGAGGGGGGTTGAGCGCCTGGTGAGGGAATAATCAACACCTGTCCGGCGTAGATACGGGCCGGGTTGGCGATGCCGTTGGCGCTGGCGACGGACTCCACCGTCGTGCCATAACGCAGCGCGATGCGAAACAGATTCTCGCCCCGCTGGACCACATGAGTAGCCTGATCTGTGGGGAGCGACGTTGGAGCCGGCGTGGGCGTAGTCGGGACAGGCGTGGCGGGAACAGATGTGGTGGGCACGGCAATGGGACTCGCGGTCGTCGGAGAGGGGGTCGGCGTGGCCGGCGGCGTGGTGGGCGTTTCGGCCGCCGGAGTTTCCTCCGTCGTCTGGGCTACCCGAGTCGACTCTGCGGCCGCTGTGGCCAACAGATCAGGCGTCCCCTCCTCCTCCGGCAGAGCAGCCTCCGCCCCGCTTGCTGGGGTCGGCGTCACATCAGGAGCCACTGGTCTGTAACAGCCAGCCATCATACCGAGCACGATCAGCAGGCTCATCGTGATTAGAAGCAAAGAGCGCCGGGTTTCCTTCATCAGGCTACCTCCTTCGTCTGTGCCACACTAGCCAAGCCGCTACATGCTTTGGGTGCATTGCAAGTGGGCTGTAGGACGAATTGTTTGTATACCACTTTGTCCCAGGGGCAACTTGCTAAATTGCCCTACAATTGAAGTGAAACACATCCATGTGCTTTACATAGTACCACAACAATCCGGTAGCGTCAAGCGGGCGGATCACGGAATCACACCAGCGGCTCATACCTTGCCCCCACCACCAGGTACTTCCTGGGCCGCCTCTGCCGCCTCCTCCTCCCCCTCAGGCACGGGCCAGATTTTCTCCGGGTCTTCGATGCGGTCAATGAAGAGGATGCTGTCGCAATGGTCAATCTCGTGCTGAAGAACGCGGGCCAGGAACCCTTCCGCCTTGATGCGTACGGCCCGTCCCTGGGGGTCCAACCCTTTGACAGTGACGACGCGATGGCGGGGGACCTCCCCGACCCAGCCGGGAATGGAGAGGCAACCTTCAACACCGTCTTCCATCTCGTGGGATTTACGCGCCAGTTTGGGATTGATGACGGTGTATAGTGTATCCCCCTCGGGGTTTTCCTCATCTTTGGGCAACTGCGCCACGATGATGCGCTCAGGCACTCCAATCTGGATGGCGGCGAGGCCTATGCCGTTGGCTGCACGCATCGTTTCGACCATATCGTCGATGAGTTGTTGCGAAGCCGGGCTCACACGTCGCACGCGGCGCGATTTCTTGCGTAGCAGTGGGTTGTCGGAAAGCACGATTGGACGAACGGGCATATGATTAGGTCTCCTGTTGATGTGAAGGTGGTGGTGGGTTTGCAGAGTCCTTCGAGAGGTCAATCTGATCGTAGACGGTGAACCAATCGACCAACTCGGCCCGACGGCGTTCGGCTTCCTCCCGACGTTCCAGTTGCTGGAACGTCTCCACCCGGCGGAAGATTTCGGCCTGCACGTCACGAGGGTTCTTGACGTAGTCAAAGGTAAAGGGCTCGGCCCCAGCCGTCTCAATGGTCACTGACCCATAGTTGAGCAGCTTCCCCAGAACACCGGGGATCTCCAGGCTGATATTCTGAATCTTACCCAGGCTGGCCTCGCGGCGCTGCTCACGCAGGTAGAAGGGCCGCCGCTCAATATCAATGATGCGCGTGGCTGTCACCTGATAGGTGTCGTTCTGCCAGTCGTCGAATCTCCATAGCCACCAGGGGAACAAGAAGGCCATCAGTGTCCCGTAGCCGATCAGGATTGGGGCTAGGTTGGAAGGGTTGCGAGAAGCCAGGTAGATGGTGATGAGTGTAGCGGCTACGGTGAGAGTTGTAGGAATCGCGATGGGCTGAATCAGGGTGACCCAATGTTTGCGCCAGGTGATTGTGTCTCCTTGCTCGTGGCGCAGCGAGGGTAAGAAATAGGTGAAGATGCGCAAGGGCGCAAGAAGCCACCCGGGTACGGCCAATTTGAAAGGTCGTTTCTCAGGGGGCCGGGGGGGCACAGTGACTGGTTCCTCAGGAGACTGAATGCCGAACTGACGTCGCAAAGCATCGCGGATGACGGCCCGTTCCTCGGCTCTGGCTCCGGCCTGCACACGCCGGATCTGCTCAAAGATGGCGTCTCGCGTCTCTGCTGGGTTCGAAATCTGGCGAAAGACCACATGCCCACGTTCTCCTGCCGTCTCAATGATCAGATCGCCGAAGTTGAACAACTGGGCCAAGAGCCCCTCCTGTGACTGCTGAATGTCCTGGATAGTGCGCAAGGGGGCCTCGGCGCGGGATTCGTACATGAGGGGAACGCGCTCCTCGTGCACAACTCGCTTGTTTGTCAGGATGTAGTTGTCGTTGTACTGGTCCACGATCAGGTACAAAGCGAACAGCAGTGGGATCAGAGCCAGGAGACCTCCCACTATTAAGACCAACGTTCCTCCGGAGCGTAGGTACCAGCAGCCCACCAGATCCATCAAGAGCACAAAGGAGGGCGCGGCGAGATTACGGATCAGTATCGCGTTGTGCTTGCGTAGGCGGGTGACGACGACCTCGTCTGGGGCCTGCCACTTAAAGCGCCGGGTACGCCGCTTTTCCGCCACATCGGGCCGCATCTGCAACGCCTTGAGCACCGAGGGCCGCTCGTGCAGCAACTGGTCGAACTCATCCTTGTTCAGGTACAGGAGTGTAGTGTCCTGGACGGCCTCGACAGTGGCATCGCGTGGCTCGCCCAGCAGGAGCGATGTCTCGCCGAAGTATTCGCCCGGCCCCAGCCTGATGACCTCTCGCTCAATGCCCTCCGGATCGATGTGTAGGACGCTCAGTTCGCCGCTTTCGACGAAGTAGGCCGTGACGCCGAGTTGTCCCTGGCGGCATATCTCGCTCCTGGTCGGATATTGCACGCGCTTGACCAGTTTGGCAACCGCCTTGAGATCGTCCCGGCTGAGTTTGGCGAACAGCGGGACTTGCTTGAGTTGCTTCGCCAGATCGTTGGGCATCTCGGTACGCTCCCTTGGCATAATTGTAACACATTCTGGCAGGAGAGGGAAGGGGGGAATGACGAATACCAAATGGCAAAGGACAAATGGCAAAAGGGGGGGGGATTGCGGATTACGGGTTATAGATCGGGGGGCTATGGGGAGACGACGGCCCAGGTGCCGAGGGGGACGGTGGGGCCCAGACGCTCGTCAAGGGGGGGGAGCGGGGCCTGGGTGAAGTGGTCATAGATGACGAGGGAGCCGATGACCGGGACGGGCGGGGCATCGCTGGGGGTGGATAGTTGGTGCGGATCGTAGATGACCGAGCCACGGATCCACTTGAGGGTGGGAATGGCTCCCTGGACCGGGATGGTGTCGTGGGCGTCGCGCCAGGCCCAGGTTCCATCGGGGTTGAGGCCGGTGAGGGCTGCGGAGACGACGTAGTCCCGCTCCAGGGGATGCGCGCCAAGGAAGTGAAGACCCAGCGTGATGTCGGTCCCTGGCTCCAGGTCTCCAGCAGGTACATTGAGGCCGAGCAGGATTAGACTGCTACCGAAGGGAACGTACCGCTCGCCAGGAGCGGGCGAGGGCAGTGGTACGGCCTTTCTGAAGAGCAGGTTCCAGCGGCAAGGACGGTCGCCGTCGAGCAGCGCGACCCAGGCAGGCGCGGCGGGGAGATCAATGGCAGTGGTGGCGTACTGGCCGCGCTCCAGCGCCGGAACCTGGCTCTGGCCAAGCGCCGTGCCACTCTCGTCCAGCAGTTGCAGAGCAGCCCCTGTGCCCAGCCCCGCCCAATGGAGATAGACCCGCACCTGACCAGGCACACCGGTGTCATAGTCGACGCCGATCAGGGTGGGGCCACCGGCAAAGCGAAAGAAGGCCGGATGACGCGTGACGGGCCGCCGGGTGGGCGGTCGGAGGCGCACGGTGCTCAACCGCACAGCGTCGGCTCCGCCATCAGTGGTGAGGCGGGGCGCGCCCGGCTCGGCAGGCAGGTAGGCACCGACGGTGAGGGTGTAGTCACCTGGAGGGGCGTGAAGCAACGGATAGACGACGGACTGCTCGACGATGACCTCCCCTGCGGCGAATCGGCCGGCCGGGTGAGAGCGGTCCTGCGTGGCGCTCCACAGCCGCCCGTCAGGGCCGAGGAGTTGGGAGAAGAGAGCAAGGTCGGCCGTGGGGGTGACGGTGGGTGACCAAGCCAGGGTCAGCACGAGCGGACGGGAGGACTCAATGTCGTCTGCTTCCAGCCGGTAACCAAGAAGCACAATCTGCTCGCCTAGTGGAACGTCAAGCGGGGTCAGGCCAGGAGGCAGTGTGAAGTTGGATGTAGCCCGGACGAGGAACGCCTGGCCCAACGGCTCGAAGCAGTAGGGCAGGTCACTGTACTCGTGTTCGAAGTAGCGCACGACGACGACCGGCCGCTGTGGGATGTACTCCTCAATCATGGTCACCCAGTTCTGTGCCAGCGACTCGCCACGGGGAAAGACATACTTGACGGTGACATCGGGGCGCAGTCCCTCGACCCGCTGCAGGTACCACATCGGCGTGGCCCAGTGCCAGTTGGAGAGGATGATAGCATCGGCGGGAGCCTCGCGCAGGATGGTCTCGGCATAGACACGGGCGTCACGGCTTTGGGAGAGAGCGCGATAATTGGGGAGATGGGCGGTGAGGTTGACGATACCAGCGATGAGAGTGATGACAAGTGACAAACGAAAGATTGCAGATTTGCAGATTTGCGGATTTGGGATTTGAGATTTGAGATTTGAGATTACCCCGAAGGGGACTGCTACCAGTAGGGCGAGTGAGACGTAAGCCGACATCTCATACTCGACGGTCTGGGGAGCGTCATAGGTGAGAGTGGCGGCGGTGTGGACGAGGAAACTGCCGACCAGGAGAAGCGCCAGTTTGCGGTCGCGCCAGAGGAGGAGCAACGCACCGAGAAACGCAGCCAGCAGGAGCACTGGGTTGAACTGGAAACGCAGCAGTGTAGGAAGCAGCACCAACCGGTCGAAGAGGTTGAGGGCGAACACGTCACCCCGAAAGCCGAGGGCCAGGATGTGCTCAAGGAAGCCGGGCAGTGTGGCCAAGTCACGTGGAGCCAGGGGAGCGCCTGCTGCACCGCGCAGAGGCAGGTAGAGAAGCACGAGCAGGCCGAGGGCGAAAGCACCGATGGGCCTGAGCCAGCGGCGAGGCTGGCACAGGAGGGTGGGGTCAACGAGGATGAGGTAAACGAGGAAGGTGGAGGAAGAAAAAAGCAGAGAGCCATCGTGAGTGAGGCCGAGGGAGAGGACGAGGGCAAAGAAGGTAAGGTAACGGTCGTTGGAGGGCTGGGGGCGTGGTGCGTGAAACGTAAAACGTGAAACGTGAAACGTGTTGCGTATTGCGTGTTGCGTGAGAGCGTAGAGGCAGAGGGCGGTGAAGAAAGCGGTGAGGGGACGGATACTGGCGGTGGTCGCCGTGGCCCAGAAGGTGGTGGCGGAGCCGAGCATCAGCGCAGCCGCTAATCCGCCCCAGGCGGAGCCAGTCAGCCGACGGGCTATATGAAACACCAGGGCGACGGTGGCGGCGGCGACGACGGCCGAGAAGAAGTTCACACGCCAGGCCGGGTTGGGACCCAGGGGCAGGTGGGCGAAAAGCCAGCCCAGCATAGTATAGAGCGGGCGGCCAGGCGGGTGGGCCACGCCGGCGGTGGTGGCGACCAGTTGGAACTCACCGGAGTCGGCGGGGAGAACGTCGGGGAGGAGCGTGGTGGTGTAGAGGGCCAGAAAGGTCAAGAAAATGACAAATGACAAATGACAAATGACAAATGCAGAGATTGCGAGGGGCAGCCCTGGGGTTTGGGATTTGAGATTTGAGATTTGAGATTTGGTCATCAGGGTTGCGTGGGTAGCGCAGGATGTTTGAGCGCCCAGAGGTGCTCGGCCCGGGTGCAGAGTTCCTCGTAACCGTGACGGCCCTGGTCGGTGACGACGCGAGTCAGGCTCTCCGGCACGGCCTCAATGGAGTTGAACGCGCCGCTGATGGCCCCTGTGATCGCGCCAGTGGTGTCCACGTCGCCGCCATGGGCGATGACGAAGCGCACCGCCTCCCGGTAGTCGGCGGGGGTGCGCAGAAAGGCGTAGAGGCACACGATAACGGTGGGGATGACGAAGGGGCTTATGCCAGGCCAGTTGGGCTCCCGACCAGGTGAGAGCCCGGCGTAACGGATCTCCTGCGCAGCAGCAGGCTCATCTATCTCCAGCCAATGGGGCAGATGCTCAATGAGGGCGGCGAACTCGGCGTGGTAGGGCCGCGCCAGACCGGCGACGAAAGCGAGGAAAGCGTCGGTCTCTATCACGTCGTGGCTGACGGCATAGGCGACGGCGGCGGAGATGGCGACCGCCCCGGCCAGGCAGCGCGGGTCGGTGTGGGTGATGCGGCTCACGTCAGCAGCGGCCTGGGCCAGCGCGACAGGGTCGTCGTAGAGCCATAGCCCCAGCGGTGCGGTGCGCATCGCGGAGCCGTTGCCAGCCTGGGGGGGCGGGGTGCCCGACTCGCGCCAGGGAACGCCGACTATCAATCGCTGGACTGCCTCGGTAGTGGCCAACCCCCGCCCGACGACCTCGCCCTCGCGCCAGAGGGGGACGAAGCGGGCCGCGATGTCCTCGGGGTCCACCCGGCCCCGTCCTTCGAGAGCCTCAGGACACCGCTCGACCAGCGAGGCCAGAATGGCGCACATCATCTGCGAGTCGTCGGTGTATTGGCCGGGCGGGAAGAGACCGCAGGGGTGGGAGGTGAAATGGTCGGGGAAGGGGGTAACGGCGGCCGAGGTTTCCGCAGGCCCGCGCCCCTCGACCGGGAAACCCAGCGCGTCGCCGACCGCCTGGCCGAGGATGCATCCGGTGAAACGGCTAACAGATGGTATCGCAACTGTTACTGTCATTTCTCCCTTAGCCTCCTACACGCTAACCTGCGTTCGGTCTATGCCCATTATATCCACTTCGTCCGCAATCCGCAATTCAGCCCACCACGTCCCGGTATGCAGCGAGCGTCTCCCGCGCGGTGCGCTCCCAGGAGAAGCGGGCGGCCTGGACCAGCGCGCGGCGGCTTAGTTCCGCACGGAAGCCATCGTCGGTCGCCAGTTGGATCAGTGCGCCTGCCATCCCCTCAGCGTCATCCGGCGGTAGCAGCACCCCCGCACTGCCCACGACCTCAGGGATGGAAGCAGCGTCGCTGCCCACGACCGGCGTGCCACATGCCAGCGCCTCCAGTACGGGCAGGCCGAAGCCCTCGTAGCGACTGGGGAAGATGAACGCCACCGCACCCCGGTAGAGGGCAGGCTTGTCGGCCTCGTCCACGAAGCCGATAAAGCGCACGCATTGCTCGTCTACTTCCTGCTCCCGGGCCAATCGGCGTGGATCAGGTGCGAAAGGAGTGTCTCGTTTCGGCAGCCGTCCGGCGATGACCAGTGGGCACTCCTCGCCGATGACCGGCCCGGCCCAGCAGTAGGTACCTAGTGCCGTGACGACGTTCTTGCGCACGTCGAAGCCACCCAGATAGAGCACGTATCGCTCCGGCAGGGAGTAGCGCCGAAGGAGCTCGGTCGGGAGACCTTCGCCCAACGCGGGAGTCGGGGTGTAACGCTCGTCGGCGGCCAGGGTGACGACGCGCACGCGCCCGGCCGGCAGCCCCAGGTGGTTGACGATGTCCCGCCTGGAGGCCTCTGAGTCGGTGAGCACCAGTGCGCCGCTCTGAGCGGTGGCGCTGACCAGCGCGGTGTAGAGCCGCACCAGCGGTCCACCTCGGTACTCGCACAGCAACAGCGGGATCAGGTCATGGATGGTGACGACGGTGGGAACGGAGGAGGTCAGCGGCGGGGCCCAGTACGGCACGTGTGCCACGTCGGCCTCCAGGTGACGGCAGGCGCTGGGGAAGGCGATCTGTTCGAACCAGACCTTCCTCAGGCTACCAGTTTCAGGTTCCAGGTTCCAGGTTTCAGATTGGGTGCTGCGTGAAGCGTGAAGCGCGAAGCGTGAAACGCGAGACCTCCAACCCCTGGGTGTTACCAGCACTATCTCCAGGTCCGGCGCGACCGCAGCCAGATGTTCCACCAGCCGCCGGGTGTACTGCCCACTGCCGGTGGTGGGGCTATCCCAGAACCAGGCGTTGACGGCGACGCGCATCAGTCCCCATACCCGTGCGGATGCGTGCGGTGCCACTCCCAGGCGTGCTCGACGATAGTCCGCAGGTCAGGGTACTGCGGTTCCCAGCCCAGTTCGCGCCGGATCTTCTCGCTGCTGGCGACCAACTCAGCCGCGTCGCCGGGGCGACGCGGGCCGACCTCAGCCGGGATGGGGTGACCGGTCACCTCTCGGCAGGTCTCAATGACCTCTTTGACAGTAAACCCCTCGCCATTACCCAGGTTGTAGGTGCGGCTGCCCTCGTCGAGCGCCCTCAGAGCCAGGATGTGGGCCTGCGCCAGGTCGACCACGTGGATGTAGTCGCGCACGCAGGTGCCGTCGCGAGTGGGGTAGTCGTCGCCGAAGATGGTGACCCTTTCGCGCTGGCCCAGCGGTACCTGCAGGGTGAGCGGAATCAAATGTGTCTCGGGATCGTGGTCCTCGCCCCGCTCGCCGGAGGGGGAGGCGCCGGCTGCGTTGAAGTAGCGCAGCGCCGCGTAGTGGAAGCCGTAGATGTGGTCCAGCCAGTGGAGCAAACGCTCCAGGATGTTCTTGGACTCGCCGTAGGGATTGGCGGGAATGACGCACTCTTCCTCGTCAATCGGCACGCGCTCCGGGTCGGCGAAGAGACTGGCGGAGGAGGAGAGGATGAAACGACGCACATCGTGGGCGACCGCTTCTTGCAGCAGGTTCAGGCCGTTAGTGACGTTGTCGCCCAGGTACTTGAAGGGCTGCTCCATAGATTCGCCCACCAGGGTGTGGGAGGCGAAATGCATCACCGCCTCGATGTCGTGGGTGTCGAACAGGGACTTGACGGCGGCCCGGTCGGCCAGGTCTCCCTCGACGAAGGCAGCCTCGGGGTAAACGGCAGCCCGATGACCATAGTACAGGTTGTCGAAGACGACGACACCGTCGCCTTGCTTGATGAGTTCCTCAGTGACGATGCTGCCGATGTAGCCAGCGCCACCGGTGACGAGGATGTTCACGTGTAGACCTCCTTAATCTCTATTTGTCCCGCTTCCGTACGCTCGCCGCTTTCGTTTCGCTTCTCAGTGGTGGTTAATGCTTTCTTCCTGAGTTCAGTATAGCCCAAACCTGCGGGGAAGTCAAAGGTCTGCAGCGCCAGCGTTGCGATGATCGTCAGTAGACTCCGTCACTTCCTGGCGGTGTTGGTGTTTCTTCTTTTGACCGATCAGGGATAGGAGGCAAGGATGAGAAAACACGTGGTCATCACCGGCCTGGGCGCGGTCACGCCGCTGGGGAACGACGTGCCCACGCTATGGGAGGGACTGCTGGCGGGCCGCAGCGGCGTCGGTCCCATCACCCTGTTCAATCCATCCCACCTGGAGGTACGGATCGCCGCTGAGGTCAAGGATTTCGACCCTGTGGCCCTCTTCGGCCGCCGGCAGGCCCGCCGACACGACCGCTTCGCCATCTTCGCACTGGAAGCCGCCCGGCAGGCGCTAGCCGACGCCGGGCTGCAGTTCAAGGGAGATGACGGGCGAGAGGCTGGCGTGATCATCGGAACCGCCATCGGCGGTGTCCTCACTCTATTGAAGAACTACGACGTCCTCCAGATGTCCGGCCCCCGCCGCGTGAACCCTTTTATGGCACCGATGATGATGCCCAATGCCGCTTCTGCTACTGTCGCCATCACCTACGGTCTGCGAGGCCCTAATCTGTGTGTAGCCTCCGCCTGCGCTACAGGCTCTCATGCCATCGGGGAAGCAGCGGAGGTGATCCGGCGGGGACACGCGGAGGTGATGGTCTGCGGCGGAAGCGAGGCGGTCATCTGCCCTCTCACCCTCTCTGCCTTCAGGAACATGAGGGCAATCTCCACCCGCAACGATGAGCCCGAGCGAGCCAGCCGCCCCTTCGACGCCGAACGAGATGGGTTTGTGTTGGGGGAGGGAGCCGGAGCGCTGGTGCTGGAGAGCCTGGAGCATGCCCGGCAGCGCAGCGCCCGCATCTACTGTGAACTGGCCGGCTATGGAGCGACCGCCGATGCCTGGCACATCACCGCGCCGGAGGAGACGGGGCAGGGAGCGGCGTGGGCAATGGAACAGGCGCTCCACGACGCAGGCCTGTCCCCCGAGGAGGTGGACTACATCAACGCCCACGGTACCGGCACGCTCCTCAACGACCCCATAGAGACCCAGGCCATCCGCGCCGTCTTCGGCCCCCATGCCGACCGGCTGGCGGTCAGTTCCACCAAGTCCATGCTGGGTCACCTGATGGGGGCGGCGGGGGCGGTCGAGGCCATCGCATGCGTCAAGAGCCTTGAGACCGGCTGGGTCCATCCGACTCTCAACTACGAGCATCCCGACCCGGAGTGCGACCTGGACTACGTGCCCAACCAGGCGCGACAGATGGAACCCCGGGTGGTCCTTTCCAACTCCTTCGGCTTCGGCGGCCACAACGGGTGCCTTATCTTCCGCCACTGGAAAGAAGCCACGTGAAGGCCCATACCCATGTCGTCGGCTGGGGGAAGTACGTCCCGCGACGTGTGCTGACCAACGATGATCTCTCGCGGATGGTGGACACCTCCGACGGGTGGATCCACGCGCGGACCGGCATCCGTGAACGACACATCGCCGAGGACGGCGAGACGACGGCCAGCATGGCGACCCAAGCCGCCCAGCAGGCGCTGGAGGTGGCGGGACTCAGCCCGGTCCAACTTGATCTGATCGTCGTCGCCACTGCAACGCCTGACTACCTCTTCCCCGCTACTGCCTGCCTGGTCCAGGACGCGCTGGGAGCCACCCGGGCTGTCGCCTTCGATCTGTCGGCGGGTTGCTCTGGTTTCGTCTACGGTCTCAGCGTCGCCGCGCACCTGCTGTCCGCCGATGTCTACCAGACGGCGCTGGTGATCGGCGCGGAGACCCTCTCCCGCATCACCGACTGGACCGACCGGGCCACCTGCATCCTGTTCGGCGACGGGGCTGGGGCGGTGGTCCTCCGGGCGGGCGAGAACGAGGGCGGGGTGCTCGCCACGGTCCTGGGAGCGGACGGCTCCGGAGGGGACCTCCTGCGGCTGCCGGCCGGCGGGAGCCGGATGCCGGCCTCCCATCGGACCGTGGCAGAGAGGTTGCACTTCATCCAGATGAAGGGGCGGGAGGTCTTCCGCTTCGCTGTGCGCGCCATACCCACCGCCACGCGGGAGGTGCTGGAGGAGGCCGGGCTCTCGCTGGCCGATCTGAACCTGCTGATCCCCCACCAGGCCAACCAGCGTATCATCGAAGCGGCGGCCCGGTCCCTGGGCCTGCCTCCCGAGGGGGTCTACAGCAACCTGGAACGATACGGTAACACCTCCGCCGCCTCTATCCCCATCGCCCTGAGCGAAGCAGTGGAGGAGGGCCGTATCCGGCCGGGCGACCTGGTGGTCTGTGTGGGATTCGGCGCGGGGTTGACCTGGGGTGCAGTGGCCATCCGCTGGACCCGCCCGCAGCCAGCGCCAGCCCCACTCTGGCGGCGGTTCTTGCGACGGCTGCGCTACAACCTGGCCGCGCTCCGCTCCTGGCTGCGACGGTTGTTGCGACGGCTGGCCGCCCTCTGGGTGCGGGATGTCCTGGACGATGGACGGGGGATGTGAGCCTGCTCCTTGGCCTGGGGTGTGACGGGGCAGGAGGGGTGTTAGTGCCGGGTAATTGCTTTCTACCAAATTCCCCTGCCGAACAGCCGTTGACGGCAAGCGAGTATTTCTCCTCAACTCAGTGACGGATCACCTCGAAGGTTGTCCTCTCTGAACATCGCATCAAATCGTAGCAGTACATTCAGATCGCCGGTGGCACGGTAGGCACCGGTCAGGAAGGCTTCAGTACCGTTCATCTCTCCCCTGACGATGGCCGCCCACACCTCGGCTGGGCTTTCTATCACCAAAGTAGGTTGGTCCGCTTTGCCGGGGTGGAAGGTGCAGCGGCCCGGCTCGATCTGCAGGTAGCCTGCGCCGCCATCGTCGCCGCTCAGGTGGAACTGTACCGTGGCCCGCATGTCGTCGGCTGCCCCGGCGTTGAAAGCAAGCGGCATGAACTCGACCAGCCGCAGACCTGCCACGCCGTCCGGTATCCCGTCGATGCGCTGGCCGCCTCGCCGCGCTGCCGCGCGTTGGGGATACCAGTGGGGAAACCATGCCGAGAATGCAATCCCGATGGCCAACAAGGAGCGAGGAACGACCGCCACCAGGATGATCCGAGTCATCCCCTCCAGCCCCATCACCATCGCCGTTCCCCCGATGAGGGCCTGCGTAGTGAAGATTCCGCCCCAGACGGCGGTGATGATCTGGTTCGTCTCAACGAAGATCGGATCGTCCCAGAAAGCTTCGTCCCAGTCCTCCTTCGCGTAGTCGTAGGTGAAAGGATTACCGGCGATGAGAGAGCCCCACGCCATCAGCGCCAGGGTGGCGTCTGACAGCACGCCGCCGTAGAAGACCAGCAAATCGCTGCCCAGGACGAGGGTGATGAGGGCGCTGATGGCGAGGAAGCCCAGCGACACCGCGTCCAGGATCTTCACTTTGCGGATGGCGAAACGGTAGCCGTTAAGCGCCAGGGAGACAGATAGCCCCGATAGAATGGCAGCGGTCGTGTGTCCCATCCCGGCGAGCACCCAGTAGAAAATCCAGGGCACGAAAGCAATGGCTGTCCAGACCATGCCGGAGATGCGGGCTTTCTTCTTCTCTGTCATTCTGCTACACCTCCGATGGGGTCGCAAAGAGTCTGTTGAAGCGGATCAGCAACCCCAGGTCGCCCTCAATGGAGTACTTCCCCTCCATCATCGCCCGTGCACCGTCCAGTTCGCCTCGGCTGATGCGCAGCCACACTTCCGAGGGCGTGTGGATGGTCAACGTGGGTTCGGGATGCACACCCTCGAACGCTGCACACTTCCCCTCGGCGATGCGCAGATAGTATTGCCCCGGCTCCTCGCCGCTCACGTCGAACTGGACCACGGACTGCAAGTCGCCCACTTCATCGGGGTTAAAGACCATCGTCATCCCGGCGATCACGTCGCGCACCGTGTCGCGGGAGGCGGGCGGCGGCAGCCTCGTTCCCGGCTCGTCCTCCCCCGGCCCGCTCCCTCCCTCCGGGCGAACGATGACGCTGTCCCAGTGAGCGTTCGCCATCTGGGAGTAGACCGCCGGATCGGCCAGCGGCCGGTCCAACACCTCCTGTGTCTCCGGTGCGATGTGGCCCTGCTCGACCACCTCCCGCCCGGCGCGGCGGGCGGCCTCAATGTACCAACTGAGACTCTCCTGCAGCGCTGGCTGCTTCAGCAACTCCCCACCAGCACATAGGATGGTGGCGGCCAGTTCCGAATTGGGGCCAGAAGTGAAGCGGCGGAACGTCTCCACCAGCCCCGAAAAGTGATGTCGTTCCGGGAAGCCACAGTTTGAGATGAGCACCACTTTGTTGTGGCGCGTCTCGTAGCGCGGGGGATGGATGTACTGGTCGCCCCGCTTGACGATGTAAGGCTCAATCAGGGGGATGTGGCGGTCCATAAACGTTTTCATCTGCGCGGTGACGGTAAAGACGTAGAGCGGCGTGGCGTAGACCATGATGTCCGCTCGTCGCATCTTTTCCAACAGTTCGGGCATGTCATCCTTGTGAACGCAGACGCCGGGTGTCTTGGTCCAACAATTGAAGCAGCCCAGGCAATAGTTGATCTTCTTGTCCTTGAGATACACTACCTCCGTTTCCGCGCCTGCCTCCCGCGCCCCCTCCAGGAAGGGTTGCAGGATGCGGTCGGTGTTGCCCCGGGCACCCCGGGGGCTTCCGTTGATGGCTAGAATCTTCATTGTCGTTCTCCTTTCTCAGAAGGTGGTTGCTCTTTGCGCCGAAGGCGCTGGATGACTTTTTCTACCCACTCCAAAGTCGTCTGGTTCACTGTGATCCCATAATCCAGGGTCAACATCCAGAAGAAGGTCTCGCGGGGGGAATCGACCGCTTCGACGTAGACGGCACTCTCCTGCGGAATCAGATCGTAGCGCTCCAGCCTTGCCCGCAATTGCTCGGCTTCCCGCTCAAAGAGGGCCAGAATCTCCTCGTCGTCCAGTTGCCCGGCAAAGAAGACCTGAATCAGCCAGGGAAGGCGTGACTCATTGAGGGGCAGAGGGGTGGTCAGCCAGCGGCACAGTTCCTCCCGGCCCGCCTCGGTGATGTGGTAGACTTTGCGGGACGGGCGGTCTTCCTGAGAAATGACTTCCACCTTCACCCATTCCCGCTCCGTCATCCGCGCCAGGGTGCGGTAAATCTGGCTCTGGTCGGCCGGCCAGAAGTGACGCACCGAGGTGTCGAATGCCTTCTTCAGGTCATACCCCGAAGAGGGGGCGTAATGCAGGAAACCCAGGATGGCGTGTTCCAGTGACATCTATCTCCTTACATATAGGAGCAATCATATATAAGACTAGACATATAATACCACAAAACAGGGATTTTGTCAAGAGGTTTTCGGGGGATTTCTGTGGATCAGGAGTAGTGCTCGAAGATGTGGGCGCGGTGACCGTTCACAAGGGCGTAGCAGCCCATGGGGAGTCCGGCGAGTCCGGCCCCAATGATGATAACGGGTCTGTTAGCCGTAGTTCCTCCCATGCCTCCTCAAGATATGCAGTATCCAGGCCGGCACCCGCCGGCGGTATTCCTCCCACTGCTCGCTGAACTCGGCCGCCAGCGCCTCCTCCTCCCGCCGGGCGCGCAGCACAAGACCTAGGAAGCTCACTGTGGTGAACAGAAGCGTCCAGGTGCGGTAGATGAGGAGCCCGCCTGCCGAGGCGAGGATGACGCCCAGGTACATCGGGTGGCGGACGATGGCGAACGGCCCGTGGGTGACCAGCCGGTGGTCGGCGTAGAGTTGCGCGCCCATGCTGCTGGAGACGTTGTACATCTCACCCAGCGTCAGCCGCGCCCAGAGGTATAGGGCCAGGGAAGAGGAGCAGCGCGCCCAGAACCAGCGCCACGGCCCGGGCCAAAGGCGAGAGCGGCAGCGGTAGTGGTCGCCACAGCAAGTAGCATGAGCCAAAGAAGTAGGATGCTGATTAGGAGATAGGCCGGTAGCCGCAGTACCTTGCTCCCCAGACCGGTCGCCCGCCCGCGGGGACGGCGCATACCGCGGGCCATCCCCGCCAGCGCAGCGATCAAGCACACCAACGCCGCCACTGCGCCGGCCCAACGGGTCCACTGTTCGACGAGATCCAGGCTCACGCCACCCCTTCCAGCAGCCGCCGCAGCGCGGTCCGCTCGTCAGGGCCGAGTTGGGCCAGCGCCGCCTCGTCTCCCGCCAGAATCGCCTGCCCCAGCTTTGAGCGCCGAAACGCGGCCAGGTCCTCCTCGAAGGGGGTCCCCACCGTGTGCCTGTGCACGATACGGCCATCCCGCATGATCAGGATGCGGCCGGTCTGCCGGGCCACCGCCGGGTCGTGGGTCACGACGATAACGGTGGCGCCCAACTCATGGTTCAGTTGGTGCATCAAACCGATCACCTCCGCGCCGCTCTGGGAGTCCAGGTCACCGGTGGGCTCGTCGGCCAGGATCAGCGCGGGCTCGTTCGCCAGCGAACGGGCGATAGCCACCCGCTGCCGCTCGCCGCCGGATAGTTGATTGGGCAAGTGGTTCATCCGCTCCGCTAGCCCAACCAGTTCCAGTAACTCCGTTGCTCTTTTGCGACGGGCCCGCGCGTTAATAGGCTGGCCCCGCATCGGCACCTCCACATTCTCACGGGCGGTCAGCGTGGGGATCAGGTTGTGCAACTGGAAGATGAACCCGACGGTGCGGGCGCGAAAGGCATCCAGATCGCGCACTCCTGCCAGGTCCTGCCCGTTGAACAGGGTCTGCCCGCTAGTGGGACGATCGAGGGCGCCGATCATGTTGAGCAGCGTGGACTTGCCACTGCCCGACGGCCCCATCACGGCCACGAACTCCCCCCGCCCGATGTGCAGGTTGACCCCGTCCAGCGCCCGCACCTCCGCTCCATCTCCGTAAACCTTCACCAAATCGCGAGTCTCAACAATGATCTCATCTTTCACTGCTCCACCTCAATATCCACAAACGCTGTCATCCCCCACCGGATTGCTGGGTCCATCTCGTCCAGTTCGATGGTCACAGTGTAATTGACTCCGCCCGCGCCAGGCTCGGCCATGGGGGAGATATGGGTCACGTAGCCGGTGAAGACCCGCTCCGGGAGGGCGTCAAAGGTGACCATGGTCTGCTGACCGACCGCCACCCGCGCCACATCAATCTCGTCCAGATCGGTGGTCTCTACCCGCAGCGTGATCAGGTCGCCCAGGGTGATCAGGGACTGATCTGACACAATCAACTCGCCTACCCGCACGTCCACCGCGCCGACGGTGCCATCAAATGGGGCACGCAGTTCGCACCGCTCCAGCGCTACCCGCGCTGCATCTAACGCCGCCTGGGCCTGGGCCACGACTGTTTGGGCCACGGCGACTTCCTCGCCGGTAACGCCCGCCAGGAGCAGGTCGAGTTGGGCCTGCGCGACGTCCCGCTGGGCTGCGCCAGTCCAAACGCTAGCCTCGGCTGCACGAACCTGGTCAGCGTTCGCACCAGCCAGCAGTTCGTCAAGTCGAGCCTGGGCAGCGGCCAGTGCCGTATCTGCGGTGTAGAGATTGTGGCGCGCATGCTCCTCGGGCGTGCCCAGAGCGGGGCAAGTCTCATGCTCGACGCCGCCCCGCTTGACGTAATAACACTTCATCGTCGCATCGTGGGCCTCGCGAGCCACCCATTGCTCTGCCTGGGCCGCCGCCAGTTGCGCCTGGGCTGCGGCAATCTCCGCCTCCGTTGCTCCGGACTTGAGATAGTCCCGCTGAGCGGCTGCCTGCGCCAGCGCGGCCCGGGCGGCCTCTACCTGTGCCTCGGAGGCGGCGACTTCTTCCGGGCGCGGCCCGGCCCGCAGGAGCACCAGTTGAGCCTGGGCAGTCTCCAGTGCCGCCTCCGCCTGTTGCACCGCCAGTTGCGCGTCGGTGGAATCGATCCGGACCAGCAAGGCATCTGCCGCCACCTCGTCCCCTGGCTCCACCAACACCTCCACCACCGTGCCGCCGGCCTGGGCGCTGACGGTGATCCGCACTGCCGGCACTACCTCCCCCGTGACGGAGACCACCGGCACGAAGTCCGCCTCCACCTCCGGCGTTGGGGTCTCCTCCGCGCCGGCTCCACAGCCGGAGAGGATCACAGCCAACACCACCAGCCCTGCAAGACCAGATTTCTTCATCATCATTACCTCCATTCGTGTTGCGTATTGCGTGTTGCGTGTTGCGTGTTTGATCATTTGTCATTTATCATTTGTCATTGGACATTGGTCATTCATACCTGAGCGCTTCCACGGGCCGCATCCGCGTCGCCCGCCAGGCCGGGTAGAGCCCGCCCACCACACCGGTCACCAGCGCCACCACTAGCGCCCGGGCGAACAGGTCAGGGCCGTAACTTACTCTCAGCATGTCCCCCACCAGCGGTATCTGCATTACCCCCCAGGCCAGCCCTAGCCCCAGCAGGATGCCGCAGACGCCACCCACGGCACCCAGCGCCAGGGCCTCCTGCAGAATCATCCCCAGCACACGCCGCCGCCGCCAGCCCAGCGCCCGCAGAACGCCGATCTCCCGCGTCCGCTCCAGCACGCTCATCAGCATCGTGTTCAACATCCCCACCGCGCCGATGAACACCGCCAGGAACGAGATCTGTCCTACCATCTGGTCCATCGTCCGCATGTCGGGCATGATCTCGACGAACTCGGAAGAAATGGAGCAATCAATCTCCGTGAATCTCTCGTTCAGGTAGTCTTGCATCGCTTCGGCCCGCTCAATCGAGCCGTCGCGCAGCTTGATGGCGTACCACGTCACCTGGTGGGGCTTCCCGGCCAGGGCCTGGGCCTCCCGCAGGCCGATGACCACCCCGGCTTCCTCGTAGCCTATGCCGGTCTCATAGATACCGACCACGCGGAAGTTGCTTTCCAGGATGCGGAGTGTGTCCCCCACCTCCAGCCCCATCGTTTCCGCCACCTGCCGGCCGATGATGGCCTGGTGACGAGCCACCAGCGGTTCCCCCTCGGCAATATAGAAGTGACGGATGGCGAACTCACGGGGATGATAGCCGAACACGATCAATAGCGGGTTCTCCTCGGTGCTGGCGATGGTGATGATGACACCGGAAACCGCCTCCACGTCGGGCAGGGCAGCGATGCGTGCTCCCACCCGCTGGTCAATGGCGCTGTAGCCCGTGTCGGAAACGTCCGCCTCGATGGCCAGCAAGTCGGTCTGAGCGCTCGTCATCATCGCAGTAAGAACGTCGGTCATCCCCCGCGTGATACCGCCCAGGGCGACGATGGCGGCGATGGCCACACCGATTCCTAACAGAGTGAGCGTCGTGCGCGTCCGCCTCCGCCAGAGATTGCGCACCGTCATGCCGCCGCAGGTAAGGGCAAGGCCTGTCCTTGCACCGCCCCCCTCGTACCGCAACGCCTCCAGCGGCAGAAGGCGGCTGGCCCACCAGGCCGGATATGCTCCACCCACCAGCCCCAACACGACCACCGTGATGATGGCACGGGCGAAGAGTTCAGAGGAGAACTGCACTCCTAACACCCCCATGAAAGGAATAGAGCCGCGCAGCAGGTAGACAGCTGCTACTCCCAGGCCGATGCCCACCAGCCCCCCCAGGAAGGAGAGGGCCAGCGACTCGCCCAGGATGAGACGCAGCACCCGGCTCCGTCGCCAGCCCAACGCCCGCAAGAGGCCGATCTCCCGCGTGCGTTCAAAGACCGACATGAATAGCGTATTGGTCATCCCCACACCACCGATGACCACCGCCAGCCCCGAAATGGCCCAGGCGAATATCTCCATACTCTCGATCATCATCTGCCGGTCGGCGAACTCGGAGGTGGTGGATAGGGTCAGGTCGTCGAAGTGCCGCTCCACCCGCACCCGCAGCCGGGCTTCGTCGGCGGAATCGCGCAGCCGGATGTAGAACATAGAGACGCGACGCGGCTGCAGCAGGAGCGACTGGGCTTCATCCAGCGGAATGACCGCACCTCCTTCCTCGAAGGCATCCCCCGTCTCGTAGATGCCGACGATGCGGAAAGTGCCACCGGTGATATGCAAGGTATCGCCCACATCTTTGCCGAAACTCTCAGCGGCGGCGCGGCCCAGCAAGGTTGGCTTTCCCCGCACGCCCCTGCTCTGGCCGGTCTCCGACCGAGCTAACCCCTGCCCGTCCACGATCTTGAAATGTTCGATGGCAAAGCCCTGCGGATCGTAGCCGAAGACGTAGAAGTAGGGGACGTCCTCGGCTTTCACGTTACCCATCAGCATGCCGGTTACGTCGGCGACCTCAGGCCAGGCGAGCAACTGTTCGGCGACCACCTCCTCGACACCGCCTATCGTGATGTCCATCTGACCAGCCTGGGTGAGCACCAGGTCGGCCTGGCTGCCGCTGGCCATAGCCGTGTAGCCGGCGCGCAATCCCTCGGCCATTGCCCCCAGCGCGACGATGGCCGCCACGCCGATGGAAATGCCCACCAGTGTCAGGATCGTGCGTCCCTTGCGTCGAAACAGATTCTTGAAGACCATAGCTCATTCATACCTGAGTGCTTCTACCGGCCGCATCCGGGTCGCCCGCCAGGCCGGGTAGAGACCGCCCGCCACCCCAGCGATCATCGCCACCACAATCGCCTGCACGAATATCTGAGGCGTGTAGGCCGGCTCAATCGCTCCTCCCCACACTCCCGACGAGCCAATCAATCCACCTAACCCCAGCCCCAGGGGGATACCGCACAGGCCGCCCACTGCCCCCAACACCAGCGACTCGTTCAGAATCATTCCCAGCACCTGCCGCCGCCGCCAACCCAGGCTGCGCAGCACGCCGATCTCGCGCGTTCGTTCCAGCACGCTCATCAACATCGTGTTCAGCATCCCCACCGCGCCGATGAACACCGCCAGGAACGAGATCTGGTCTACCATATCCTGGAGCACCCGAAAATCGCTCATGGCTTCACTGAGCTCGGAGGTGAGGGCAAAATCAATCTCCGGAAAAGTCGCTGCCAGATCTTGCTTCACCGCCTCGGCCTGCTCCGGATCACGCAGGCTGATGAGGTAGAACTGCACCTGGCGCGGCTTCCCGGTGAGCATCTGCGCCTCCCGCAGGCCAATGATCACGCCGGCATCCTCAAATGCCTGGCCGGTCTCGTAGATACCGACCACGCGAAAGTTGCTGTTCATCAGACGAAGCGTATCGCCCACTTCCGACCCCATCTTCTCTGCCGCCATCCGACCGACAATGACCTGGCGGCGGGCCGCCAACGGCTCCCCATCAATGATGCGATAATGGCGGATGGCGAATTCGCGTGGGTGATAGGCGGCCACGAGCAGCATAGGCATCTTATCGGTGCTGGCGCCGGTCCAGAACATGCCGGAGACAGCGTTCACGTCGGAGCGGGCGGCGATGCGCGCCCCCACCCGCTCGTCAATGGCGCTAAAGTCTGCATCAACGTCCGCCTCGGCGGCGAACAGGTCGGTCTGGCTATCCCGCATCATCACGTTGAACGCGCCCAACATTCCCTCGGCCATTCCCCCCAGGCCAATGACGGCGGCAATGCTCACGCCGATGCTCAGTAGGGTCAGCGCCGTGCGCGTCCGCCGCCGCCAGAGGTTGCGCATCATCCCAGGCAAGAAACGAGGCACACGCGCCTTGCCGCCACCTTCGTATTGCAGCGCCTCCACCGGCAGCAGGCGGCTGGCCCACCAGGCCGGGTACGCCCCGCCCACCAGCCCCAGCGCGACCACGGTGACCAAAGCGCGGGCAAAGAGGTCGGGCGTTAGTTGGCCCCCGAACACGCTCAACACGGACCCGGATTTGCTGATCGCCGCGAGAGATAGCACCCCCAGGCCGCTGCCCACCAGCCCGCCCAATAGAGCCAGAAGGATGGCTTCCCCGAGGATCATGCCCATCACGCGCCGCCGCCGCCAGCCCAAGCTGCGCAGGACGCCAATCTCGCGCGTGCGCTCAAAGACTGACATAAAGAGTGTGTTGGTCATGGTGATCCCGCCGATGACGACCGCCAGGCCCGCGACCGCCATCGCCATCCCATCCAACATCTCGAGCAACTGCTCCTGGTCTACAAATCCCGCCGAGGTCGAGACGGTCAAGTCGGAGAAACGGTGCTCTATCCGGTCCCGCAGCCGGTCGGCCTTATCGGGATCGCTCAGCTTGACATAGAGCATCGAGACGCGGTGTGGCTGCAGGGCCAGCGCCTGAGCCTCTCGCAGTGGGACGACCGCCGCGCCGTCCTGGAACCCGCTTCCCGTCTCGTAGATGCCGACGATGCGGAAGACACTGCCGGTGATGCGGAGCGTATCATCTACCTGTAAGTCCATGCTCTGCGCCGTTCGCCGGCCCAGGATGAGGGGCTTGCCGCGCACGCCGCGCGCCTCCGCCAACGATTGTCCCTCGACTATGCGAAAGTGGTCTATGGCAAAGCCCTCTGGATCGTAGCCAAAGAGAAAGAGATAAGTCTCGTTATCAATCAGGGCATTGGTGAAGAGCATGCCATCTACATCGGCCACCTCCGGCAAAACGCGAACTTTGTCGGCCAGTGTCTCATCAACGCTGCTGATCAGGGAACTCATCGCGTTGGCCTGGCTGAGCACCAGGTCAGCCTGGCTGCCCTGCGACATGGCAGCGAATCCTGACGTTAACCCTCCGGCCACCGCCCCCAGCGCGATGATGGCGGCCACGCCGATGGAGATGCCCAACAGTGTGAGGATTGTGCGGCCTTTGCGTCGGAATAGGTTTTTGAGAATCATCGGTAACTCGCAGATTCGTAAATTCGTGAATTCGTAGATTCGTATCTCACCACAGACCCGGCACCAAGCGGTAGCGCACGCGCTGGGTGTACTCTTTGTAGCCATCGAGTTCGGCTTGTAGCGTGCGATCCTCAAGAGCCGTGCGGACGACGAAGAGACACAGCGTAATCGCCACCGGAATGAGCGCCCACAGCGATCCGAGGGCCAGCGGCGTTGCGAACGCGGACACGATATACCCGACGTAACCCGGATGGCGCACGACCCGGTAAGGCCCACCGGTGGCGACGGTATGATCCCGGTCCATCTGGATGCGAACGGAGGTTGAGAAGAACTTGTTCGACACCATCGCCCAGGTAAACAAGCCCTGCCCCAGCACCATGAAAGCCAACCCCATGAGATGAATCGCTGAAACGAACTGGGGCGACCACCCCAAGCGTTCGTCTAACCCGGTCACGATTGGTACGCCCAGTGCGGGAAGAATGTTGATGGTGGTGACCACTCTGTCCCAGCCTTCGATGTCCTTCTTGTCGGTCCGGCCGCGCTCCGCTATCAACTCCGGGGGCATGACAAGCACGTTGATTATCAAAATGCCCACGCCCACGCCGAGATAGGCCCAGACCCACCCCCAATTCAGGCGGCCCGCCGAGATGAACAGGAGCACCGCCAGGATCAGAAACTGGACAAGGACCTGTACCATCCGCTTCACTATCGCGGCGGTCATCTCAGATTTGTGGTTAGTATATGTTTCTGCGTTCATTTTCATTCCTCCGCTAAGAGCCACTTCAACAGGACTCGCCAGATAGACAACATCCGCCCCCTTCCAAAACGCCAACGAGACCTCAGCGAGCTCTGTCGAGCCGTTGACGCATCTAGTGTGGCTTTCACAATCCTTTGTTGTGAGCTCGCCTACTTTCTCCCGACGTATACTCCGTATCCAAAATACTCATCAAGGTTCTCGGGTGTGACCCCACCCTCTCGTACTTCCTTTACGAATCTCCTGTAGGCTGGACTTTTGGCATAAAGGGATAGAGTTCTGCACAAAACACCCAGCATTCCTCTACAACCATACCACCGGAGTATTCCTCTGGCTTCGTTTTGGGTGTTGATTTCGTAGGTTCTCACGACTATTTCTCTCAACCCAGCGCCCTCCAACAATCCCGCCCAACCATCAGAAGCCAGAGGTTTCACGTTAGCACCCAAATCCTGGAATGCCCAGGCGACCAATTCCGGCGGAGGCGGAACCTTTAGCCAGGTTGACTCATTAAGCCCGACGTATCCTCCCGGCTTTGTCACCCGCACATACTCGTTGACCGCTCCCTGTTTGTCTTCTGGAAAGGCGGTTACGGACTCGGTAATGACCGCATCGAAAAGGTCATCCTCGAAAGGGAGGTCTTGTGCATCTGCTGCCCTGAATTCAACCCTATCCGCTACCCCCTCTCTCTTCGCCCTTTCCTTGGACCTCTCGACCATCCCTTCAGAAATGTCTACACCGACCACTCTACAGCCATACCTTTTTGCGATGAAGCAAGGCGTCACCCCAGCGCCGCAGCCAACATCCAAGACGTATTTGCCTTCGCCTATGTGGCACAACTCAATGAGCTCTTCTGTGGCCCCGAGACCTCCTAGGTGTTTTGTGAGGCCCACCTCAGCCGCAAAATCGAAGAAAGTTTGTTTATTCTCCATTTTCTCAATCCTCCATTCTCGGTGATGCTCAACTGTTTCTTGCACTGGCGGCTACCAGATGCCCGGCAGCAGGCGATAGCGCACCCGGCTGACATACTCCTTGTAGCCGTCAAGCTCCTCCAGCAACGTCTTATCCTCAAGTGCCGTCCGCACAATGATGAGCAACGCTGCCAGCCCGGCCGGGATGAACGCCCACACCGAGCCGAGTATGAGCGGCGTTGCGACCTGGAACAGGAGCGACCCGACGTAACCAGGATGGCGCACGTACCGGTATGGCCCGCCGGTGACGACGGTATGGCCCCGGTCTTCCTGGATGCGGACGGTCTGTGAGAAAAACGTGTTCGCCGCCATGGCCCAGACGAGGATGACGTCATAAGCCAGCACCGCAACGACCACCCCGGCGAGTTGGAGCGCCAGTGGAACCTGTGGCGACCAATCCCAGCGCAGGTCCAACCCGGCCACGACGTACTTGGCGATCTCGGCCACGCCCACGACACTCATGATCGCCAGGTCCCAGCCCTTGGTGCCCTTCTTGGGCCCAGTGCGTTCTACTAACATCTCCGGGTTAGTGGGGATTACGGTCAACGCGGTGGCTCCGGTCCAGATCACGTACACGCCGACCAAAACCCACCCCATCACCCAATCCAGGCGGCCCGAAACGCCGAACAGGATCGCCGCCGTGAACAACGAGCCGACGATCTCCCTGATCAGCCATCTCGTCACTCCGCTTTTCACGCTGGATTCACCACCTGGTCGTTCCACAGATGTATTGGCGTTCATTTCTATCTCCTTCCAACGAATATCGCGTACCCCAGGTATTCGAAAAGGCCCTTGGGTAGGTGCTTCCTTCCTGCCATATACTTCCTGAAAGCCGGATTTTTGATGTACAGAACCAGCGTTCGGTAAAACATCCTCCACATGTCTTGAAAACGATACCGCTTAATCTGACTGGACTCGCGTCGCGCATCGAATTTGTAGGTCTCCACGACAACGTCGCGCAGGCCGGCGTTCTCCAAAAACCCCATCCAGTCCTCTAGCGTGGGAATGTCCGGCTTGATGTCCCAGATCTGTCTGACCCGTTCGACCAACGGCGCGGGGGGTGTCTTGAGCCAGAGTTCCTCGTTCAGCCCCACGTATCCCCCTGGTCTGGTCACGCGGGCATATTCGCTGACCACTTTCTGCTTGTCTTCGACAAACGTGGCGACGGACTCGCACAAGACGATGTCGAAAAGGGCGTCCTCGAACGGGAGGTTCTGCGCATCGGCGACCCTGAACTCGACGCGCTTCTCTACACCCTCTTTTTGCGCCCGTTCATTCGACCTGGCAATCATACTCTCACGCAGGTCTACGCCGACCACGCGGCAGGTGTACTTTTTCGCCAGGTAACAAGCCGTTGCGCCGACGCCGCAACCGACCTCCAAAACATAGGTATCCTGGCCGATGTGACACAACTCAATGAGCTCCTTTGTGGTCTCGAACCCTCCCAGGTGTTTTGTAGTGCCGATATAGGCTTGCAACTCAAAGTAGGAAAGCTCTGGGTTCGACATCTCTGGTTTCTTGTTTCCATTTTTCACTCCCATGGCACACTCCCTTTTTCAGTGTCTCTTGCCCCGCAGCATCTTCAAGACGAGGATCAGTCCAGCCAACACGCCCACCAACGCGCCCAGCCCGATCCACACGCCGCGCCAATCCAGTGGTATCTCAGCGCTGCCGTCCGGCATCAGCGGCGTGTCCGGCTCGAGGTGTGGATACAGGCGGTCAATCGTTGGCGTTGGCACGGACGTGGTGCGGGCCAACGCCAGGAATTCGTCGGTCAGGTGTTGCACCTCATCGCGGGCCGCGTTGGCGTGTCTCACCATCGCCACTTCCATCCTTTCGTCGGCCAGTGACCGTTGCAGCAAAACGACCAGCAGCGGCTCCGGCAGCCACTCGAATATCTTGAATTTGGATGGCGTGACGGGCAGGCCAAGCGCCCGCAGCACCCTGAATCCCTCGCGGATGGCACGGATGGTGAGTACAATCGCGTCGCGCGTGCGCGCCATCCGGTAGTTGTCCGTTCCGGCCATGTAGAGGGCCGGCGCCAACGAGGGCATCAGCAGAGCTACGTGGTACTTGAGCCAGGTGTCCATATCGGTGCGAATCTCGGCCCCAAAGCCAGGCGCGCTTTCGAGGGCCTGGGCAACCTCCCGCGTCCGGGCGGTGATGCGGCCATCTACCTCACCGAAGGGGACGAAGGCTTTGTCGTCCTCCGTGCCCGTCAAGCAGTGGACGACGTGCCCCTCGCGGTATCCAGCGGAATTGGGAAAGCCAATCAAGACCCGCTCACAGCCCAGGGCCTCAACCAATTCCCCTGGCCCGGCCCCGTTGTTCATCAGAAACAGAACGTTGGGCGTATGCTTGTTGGCCGCCAGGATGGGCAATATGTCCAGCGTCCTGTTCTTGCGCATGATGACCAGCACCAAATCGTAAGCGTCGTCAGGAATTAGACGTTCGACTACGTCGACGCGCGTCACCGTTTGCTGCCCAGTTTGCGTGTCCACGAGTACGATGCCGCATTCGCGCAGGTCGGCCAGGCGTTGCCCGCGTGCCAAAAGTGAAACGTCGTGCCCGCCTTCTTGCAGCCGTGCAGCGAACAGACTGCCCAGTGGCCCAGCGCCGTAAACCAGGATTTTCATAATAGTCTTCTTATTCTATGCGACTCTCCAAAGCACGAGCGAATAACTCCCGATCTTCCTCCTGGATAAGATCCAATGCTCGATCTCCCAAAAGGGCCAGGATTTGGGGGAGATACAGGTCTGTCCGCAGGTGATGCTCGGCGATGAAGACGAGGAGGGGGCTGTTGGTCCAGGAAGCGCGCGCCTGGGTCGCGGTCAGCCACTCGCCAATCAACATCTTCTCCCCGTCAATGACCAGGACCAGCCCCAGCCCCCTGGCCTGACCCAGCGTCTCCTCGGACACGTGAGCGACGACAACGCGACCGCCTGGCAGATCGAGTTCGCTCGTAGTATAGAGCATCACCCGCCCCCCTCGCCCGATGGCTTCCTCCAGCGCGGGCCGCAAGGCCGGGAATGTGACCGGCAGGAGGGCCAGGTAGATGCTTGTCTTTGCCTGGCCGATCATTTCCTGTGCCTTGGCTATGATATTCTCGTGGCCCTCAATGTTCCAGACGTATTCCAGGTCGGCGGGCGAGGCGAGGGTAACCAGGTCGTCCTTGAGAGAGGTAGTGAGTTCCTCGTGCTCGCGGCGGAGGTGGTCGAGAAACTCGTCCGCCGGAACCGGCGCGTACTGAGTAGAATCGCCTTTGCGCAGCGTCATCGCCGCGCCACGGGCAGTGAGCTTGCCCAGGACTTCGTAGATCATGGAACGAGGAACGCTGGAGGTCTTGGACAGTTGGTAACCCGTGACGGGGCTCTCCCTGAGCAGGGCTACGTAGGCCTTGGCCTCATACTCCGAGAAGCCGATTTTCACCAGTTTGTCAATGGGATCGCCGTTCATTTTCCCTCTGCCCTTTAGGCGTTAGTATCATAACTTAGGCGTTAGATTAATAACTACGCTATATTATACTCCGATTCACCTGGCTTGTCAAGTGCCAGAACCTTAAAAATCCGTGAGAACCTGTTTCATCTGTGCGTATCCGTGTGCTATTTGTCCTGCCGCATATTACAGCGCAAGTATGGGATGACGTTGGTGTCTTACAGTGGCTCAATCGCCAGCCGATCCACCTCCATCCATTGGCGTTCCGGCACATCCAGCAGACCCCAACCCAGCCGCCCCCGCGGCGTGACCACCATGTACTGGTTATCCAACCACATTACGAAGCCCAGCGGTCCCCGGGGGGAGGGGGCATCCTCCAACACTGTCACCCCGTCCACGCTGAAGCACGCTCGCTCCACACCCCACTCCAGGACATAAGTGTGCCATCCAGTCATGTCCACCTGAACCACGGCCTCCCGCACGTTCAGCGCTCGCTGGATGGGGGGCCACAGGGCGCGGTAGAGGGGGCGGAGGTTCATCAAGAGCACCGCCAGGGGCGCAAGGGGGGCCAGTAAAAGAGTGGCAGGGCGCAGAGTGTCTATCGTGGCTGCCTTCCAGCCATGGCCTGGTGTATGTAGATCCAGTTTCATGTTTGAGGGGGGCGAGCCGTAGAAGAACCAGACCGCGCGTGGGAGAGCCGGCATCCGCGCTCCGGTCATCAGGAAAGGATCGTTCCAGAAGCCGAAGCCGGCCGTGCCGCGCAGTCCTGTGGTGAGCCCCGCTGAACCATCCCCGGCCGGGTGAGAGAAACGGGCCTGCACAGTCAATCTCAACGGCGGACGCCAGAGAAAGCGGCGGCGGGGCAACCCCTGGTAGTCATCAATTTGGGCGTCGGAGTAGAGGCGACGCATCCCACGACGGGGTGAATAGGACGAACACTCCCTTTGCACCCGTGATGCTACGTTTTGCGCTTGTTGGTTACGAGGATACGTCGCCCCTACCTTCCGGGAGGTGGCATCAGCAATGACGAAGCGGAGAGTAGAGCCGGTGGGATCCAGCACGCCCGTGCCCGCGACGTAGCGGTGCCAGTGGGAGTCAAGTTCTGCTGAGAAGTCTTCGTAAACGCTTCTCATGTCCATTCTCCTCCGCCTACTCCTTCTCGGACAGCCTGATTCGGGGCAGGTTCCGCCTGGTCCGCGCACAATAGGCCTCGCACTCGGCTCCGTGCGTCTGTCGTTCGGAATGCTCCAGTGCCGTATCGTCACCTTCCCCCTCAGACCCGACGATGACCCAGCCGCAGACCCAAGCGCCGTGAATCAAGATTCTCGTCGCAACATCCCCGTATCCGTTCAGGTCGTGTGGATGACACTCTTGACAACTATCCCCAGAGCCAGGAGAGGCGTCCCCAGCACCAACAAGACCAGTGTTGCCAATTCGCTTCCCAGGCTGCTTCCCTCGGCCGGACGTCCACGCAGGCGGCTGAGTAGGGCATCGAAAGTGTTGCCGGACAGGTCGCCAAAGGTGATCATGCGGATGTGAGCGAGAATACCCTGTGCTTCCTCCTGACCGTAGGTCTCCTCCAGTCTCTGTACCATCTCTGGGTCGGGGTGGTCGCCGCTCTCGGCGTAATGCTGGGCGAAAAATAGCGCGGGGGCCTCATCCGGCGAGACGTGGCCTACCTCACCACTCAGTAGGAGGTCCACCTCCAACTGGACAAATCCTCGAATGGCCCCCCGTGGCCGACATAGACAACGCGAGGTGAAAGGGCCACCAACTGACGAACGCTCTCCAAATTGCGCTCCAGGTCCCAGGCGACGATAGGCGGCCCTGGCCTGGGGAGCAGGCCCATCAGTTTGCCCATCACCAAATCGCCGACGATGGCCTCGCCGCTGTCCAGGAACACCGAGACGGAGCCGTGCGTATAGCCCGGCGTGGGGATCACCCGCCCAATCTGAATGACAGTCGTGGTCACCTTATGGCCTCCTTCCGACACAGCAAGCCCGATCACTGCTTTTACGCCAGAGCGTAGTTCAGGGCCGCCTCAGCGTGAATAGTCGTCGTGTCAAACAGCGGTATCCCTACATCCGCCTCACTGACCAGCAGAGGGATTTCGGTGCAACCCAGGATGACTCCCTCAGCACCGCGTGCTGCCAGCCTCTCGATGATCGTTACGAACCCGGCCCGCGATTCATCGAGAATCCGGCCTGCAACCAGTTCGTTGTAAATGACATCATTCACATACTCGCGGTCGCTGGCGTCGGGCACCAGGACAGTGATACCTTTCCGGGCCAGGGCATCCTGGTAGAAGGTCTTCTCCATCACGAACTTGGTGCCGAGCAACCCCACCGTCTTCATCCCCCGCGACAGAATGGCCTCGCCGACAGCATCAAGCAGGCTCAGCATAGGCACGTTAACGCTGGCCTGTACCTGGTCAAAGACCAGATGCATGGTGTTGGTGGCGATGACAATAAAGTCGGCCCCTGCTGCCTCCAGCCTTCCAGCGGCCTCGCTCAGACCTTGCGCAACCAGATCCCAGCGGTCCTCCTTAGGCCAATCCACGTAGGGCTGAAAGCTGACGCTGTAGATGACGATTTCGGGGTAGCCATAGTCGCCAAAGCGCTCGGTGTAGGTGCGGGTAATGTACTCATAGTACTCTGCCGTCGACTCCGGGCTCATACCACCCAGAATGCCAATCCTCTTTGACATCGAATGCCCTCCTTTAAGCCAATCCCCGTAGTGTGCGATTGACTGCCTCCGAATCCGGGAAATGCGCGCGGATATCAGGGTCAAGGACAACGGTTCCCTCCGGCAGTGCAAAGTCCCGTACCTCAGTCGTCCCATCCATCTTGTGGATGATGACTTGATAACCACGCTGGTACGCCTGATAGTGTTTACCACGCACGCCACCAGAAAAGTCGTACTCAGGTAACATCTCGTCGTCGGCAGTTTGTCGCTCAGACAACTTGTTGTTCACATCCCAGGTCTCCTTAGAGGTAGTCGATCATTTGAGCTATCTTTTCATAGCTCTCGGACAGAGGATACTCAGGCTGGAACGAATAGCCATTGGGAAGCTGGGAACCAGTCGAGTTGACGTGCCTGAGTCCAGCCATCAAGTCCTCCAGCCTCTGCCGGGGGACGGTGAAGATCATTTCATCATCTCCAGCCATCGCACGGTAGCGGTCGCCACGACACGGCACCGCAACTTGACACTCCCCGCTCTGCACGGCGGGTACCACGGCATAGACGCACGCCGCGTGGCCGGACAGCGCGCACTTGAGGTTGTAGCCCTCTTTGTACTCCCTTCCCAGGAGCAGCAGGCTTAGCTGTGCCGAATCAACGTAGATCATGATCAGATCGGGTTCAAAGTTGGTCGTTTTTAGCGGCGCCGACACCACACCGACGTACTTGCCGACTTCCAAACGAGGGAACTCACGAGCATAATGACTGCCCGCTTCCAGAGTCGCTACGTCGTTCGGGTAGCGGTTATGTCCCTGTAAGAAATACTCTGGCGGCTCTGCAAGTCCGTAACCGACGACCGGTTCGAAGCACCACATGTCTTCTTTCAGCATGGCCATTGCCTGGCCCTCACGACGTGAAAGCTGAAACGCCTGACAAAGAGACAGGTGATAGCCGAAATCCTCGAGAGGTCGCATCGCGCCTTGGGGAATGTCTGATTCTTGTTCCAGCAGTTTCACTGCCACAGGGAACGTTTTTAGTCGCAGCCGCCTCTCAAGTTCCTCCCCGTACCCACAATAGACGCTCAACTCTACCATTGTATTACCTCCTTGTTTCATTTTAGCATGGGAATTTTGATCCCACGCGCTTTGGCGATCTCAATCGCCTTTTCGTAGCCAGCGTCCACCACCTCTTGCTCATCAACCTCGAATTCCCAGGTCCCCTCATTGACCTCTGTATCTGCTGTTTTGCCGTTTCTGGTCAACGTCACTTTGTTCCTGGTGATGACGATTTGCTCGTACAACTGCACTTCCGGCAGGATCGTCCCCGATTCCTCGGTGTATGAGACTTGGGAGACTTCCTTCATGTACCGTACTCTTGTGCAGCCTGACACGCATGAACAGAACAGTGCAGCCAGTATGAGAAACAGCCTGACTTTCATGTTCCCTCCTGACCTTTGTTCAAGGGGTATTTGCTCCGACTCAACCTCCGCCTTGACTTGAACACATCCTTTCTGCCCAGTTTGTCATTTCAGTTGCTATTCAACGCGCCGCATAACGGATGGCGCATAAGCCGCCACGCGGCTTTCGCAGTGAGACCAAACTTGATATGAAATGCCACAAAAGCGAAAGAAACCTCAAAAAGCGACACGATAGCGTGGTCGGCTTCATGCGCTTGTTAGGCGCGCACTATCTTCCTCATCCCAATCCCTCAAACAAGTCGCGCTTGCGAAAGGGCGCGGCAAGGAAACGACTTATCACTTTGCCTCTCGTCATCCAGTTAAAACGTGCCCCGTTCTTCTTGTTCGTCTGCGCCTTTTCCGCCAACCAAGGCGTGACCGTTTCAACCCGATCCGCCAAAATGTTGAATATGCGCTGCGCCTGTTTCCAATCCTCCGACCCTTCCTCAAACCGCCCTGTCAGGAACTCGGTAACAACCATCCCCGGGCTGAACGCTCCCACTATCACTCCTGTTCCTCGCACCTCTTCTGCCAATGCGTCCGTCAGATACCGTATACAGCTTTTCGTACTCCCGTACAGCGTCAACCCTCTCACCCTGCGATTATCACTGCCCAGGCCCTCCATGTTGTAGAGACTCCCAAAACCCTGTTCTAGCATACCTCGCAAAGCCACCCTTGCGCCGTACATCGTCCCCACAATGTTGGTTTCCACCACCGCCCTTATCTCCTCCGACGACTGTGTCCAGAATTGAAGTTGTGGATGACCAATCCCGGCATTATTCACCCAGATGTCTACTGTGCCGAAATGGCTCTGTGCCTCATCCCACAGCCCTTGCACCTGCTCGAACCGAGTCACGTCGCAGGGATGCCCCAACACACTATCTGCCTGATGCCCCGATGATAGTTGTGTTACGGCCTTTTTTACACTTGTCGAACTCCGCCCACTGACTGTGACGACACAACCCAAGGCGAGAAACGAATCGGCGAGGCCATAGCCAATCCCCCGCGTACTACCAGTGATCACGACGCTTTTCACGACAACCTCCTTGACAACAAGTTTGTAGAACAAGATAAAGTCCGTTTCTGTGCTTAACCGCCAGGAATGGACAAGATGCCTGTTTGCGCGCCATCGCGGTAGGACAGCCAGTTACCCAACCGCCCCCGCACAGGTAGGGTCGAGAGCAGGCGCGCGCACTTCAGGGTCCGGTGGCTTTTCCACGCCTTTCGTTGTGGGCCTCAGTCCGGCTCCCATAGCCACGTTTCCAGCTCCCGCCGCGTCCAACCCAGCGTGCGGATTTCCCCTGCCTGTGGCAGACAGGCGCACTGGGCTGTCCTGTTGACTTCTCGCCAAGGGTTATGTGGCCTATCGCGCTGGCAGCACTTTCGGTTCCTGGTAGTACCGCACTTTAATCTCGCGTTTGGTACAACCACTTTCTACTTCATCTGTTCCAGCCGAATCGGCCTTCGCCTCGACGTATATCCTCCGTCTCAGGTCTCGCAGATTAATGGACGCCTTTGTCATCTCGTCCCTGCCTCCCATTTTGTTAGAGGAATTACCAACAGCAGGGCCCCTTTGCTCCCCAGGCATTACCACGGTTCATCGCTACTACGGACCCATCCGCCACCCTCTCGCCTTCGACCCATTTCCCAGTGTTGCTGGTTATAGGGCCTACCTTTCTCCACTGATTTCTCCCTGGGGCGAGGAGGGCTTCTCCAGTTGCTTAGCGTGTCCTCGTCACCATGCTGTCGCTACCACCCCGCCGGAGTGGGTCAGCCGTCAATGCCAGCCTTCCGCTGCCCATGCTGCCTTCGCCCCACGGTTGCGGGCTCGACCTCCGGGGTTTCTCACTTTCGAGGCCACCTATGCGTTCACTTTCGTTACGGCCTGGTGACTCGCCGCCATCCCTCAGATGGCATTGTCGATAGGCTTCAGAATTTCGGTTTCCCTCCACCCTGCTATCCAAGCTACGGGGCTCCTGGCTTTTACCCCGACGGGACTGTCTCCCGCTGAACACGCCAGCCTTCGCTGGACACACAACCGTACGTGAGGTTTTCCCTCATACGGCTCTCCGACAACCTTCTTCCTGCGACTTTCGAGATCTATCCCTCTTGGCCGTTCGGTATAGCTCGCGCTGGAGTTCTCGTGATTTGTCTTTGGGTGTTGTTGGCCCTCTTCGGGCATGCACCGTCACTTACCTCCCCGCTAAGCCCGGTTGAAGTAGAGGCCCTTCCCTCTCACCGAGTTGTGTTGTCTCGATGGTCACCAGTACTATGGCCTCCTCCGACTTCTCATCCGGCTTCTCCCTGAATTTCACTTCTTCAGCTTATACCAGCGATTACGATGGGTGTGGACCACCGACCGAATGAGACCTCTCCTGTTCCGTCGCCTACTTTCACCACATCCCGCTCCCCCTACGCCGGAGGAGCCTGCCCTGAGCTTGTCGAAGGGTTCTTCGGTGCTGCTCTTCCAGGCTCTTCGCACCTTCCGTGGCCTTCGCTCTCGCTGACAAGCTCGGCTCCCCCTTGTTCCCCTTTCGGGGCTAACATTTCGACGCTGCAGGATTCACTTGATGTTGCGGGCTGCGGTTTTGCTCTCCCTTACGCTTCAGCACCTCCGGTCACCCAGAAGCACTGGTTGCCTGCTACGCGGCCTCCTGGCAATTACCGCGGTTGGACTTTCACCAACTAGCAGACGACAGCTTTCAGGACACACCATGCACTGTTATGCGGCGCCTCACTCTGATTTGAAAGCGGAAAAGCGAGGCTTGCTCTTGAGCCTATGCTGGACTACTTGCAATCTCACATGAGCATCTTTTCCATTAGCAACAGAGCTAGGAGTACCGAAAGCATGAAACCAGTCACAACAGATGCAACGATCCAGGTATAGACTGGAATCATCATGGTCTTGTCTGTAATACCAAAGAGAGTCATTATGGAGCCTACAGTGGTCAAAGTTAGCAAGGTTATGGCAGTAGCGAGAACCTTGCTTCTCAGGACATTTCTCGACCTGTGAAATTGCGAGAGTGCCTTGTCTACCCCATCGTGGATATATCCTTCGAATATCTCGGAGGCAAGATCGCTTACTTCGCTGCTACAGTATGGGGCCATGCAGTTCAGATCAAAGACATCTTCGACGAGCTTCAGGAAATCCACAGGATGATAGTCTGCCAGCAGTCCCTTGCTAACTATGAATTTCTTCTTCTCGTCTTCGGAATAGCCTAGAGCATCCAAGTCATCCTCGCACTCTTCGTACAGTTGAGGGTGCATAGCAACTGTCAATGCGAATAGATTACCGATGACATCACGGAACCTAGTGCTTGACGGGATTCCAGATGGACCAACGAATAAAGGATCATTGAGTTGTATCTCTCCACTTCCGATCCGCTCTATGAGTTGCTGACGCGCAGCACCTACCTGTTGTAGAGAAGATTGCATTAGACGACGGTACTTCTGATAGGCCCCTCTTAGTAGTTCCTCAGCCTGCTGGCCTTGCTCCACCAGAAGTACGACTATTACAAGCACCACTCCCAATAAGACGCCAAGAATCTCGGCAATGATAGTTAGGCCAGCTTGTGTAGATGTTGAATCTGCGTTAGGTAGGAAAAACGCCAAGCTAAGTCCAAAAAGGACCATTGTAACAAGGGCAGCTAGGTACATCGCCTTTTTGTATGCGTGCCCATAACGGACAAATGTCTTGTATCTCTCGTAAATTCGCATTGCGCTCCACCAAGAACGAGTAGTAAGTAAATCCCTGCATACCTCTCAAGCCGCATAACGGTCCCGAGATAAGCTGCCCGCTTGCAGATTGTCAATAGAGCGTCTCTTCCTCCAAGCAAGACGAAAGACGCTGAAAGTCGCCCCCAACTTGGGGCCAGCTTCATTGAGTGGTTATACGGAATTGGGGCTCTTGCTTATGGCCTCTCTTGGCAAGATCCTTTCGCTTTCGACAGTGCCAATGTTGGGAAGATCCGTGACTGCCCGTATGCAGATTTGTTGGTTTGAAGCACTACGATGTAACAGCAACCACCGTTACGGGACCTGTCCAGCAATTCCGTGTAACGGCGCGCATCAGCCGCGGCGTCCTCGCCGTCGGCTGCATGCGCTGGTTATGACACCCCTGCCTGCCCCTCCTTGGGAAAGGTCCGCAACTTGATAACTGTGTCGTCTCCCTTGGCCCAGTTCTTCAGATTCGCGAGCCGTTCACCATGGTCGCCATGTTCAGGATGGTCGAATGCCTGTTGGAGCTCCGCGCAGGGGAGGTCTGGGCACAGGCCACAATGAAGAAGCCCTTTCCCATGGCAGCACTTCGCGACGCCGCATTCCCCATAGAACATGTCGCCTTTGCAGGTCTGGCACCCTGGGCAGTTCGTCTTCTCCTTCCATTCGCATATCCCGCAGTATGCGCCACACATGCCGATCTGTTGTTTGTCCATTCGTTTCATCCTTTCAACTGTCATAACGGCGGAGCTCACCTGCTGGGCGGGTCTGGCGTGTGACTGTCGCCTTTCGTCACCGTCGCAGGCGCGGAGCAGTTGAAATTGCCGCCGATAGCCAAGTCAGGTGCAGCGGGGGTTAGCGCGGCCTTTTCCCCCTGCCGACAAACCCGCTCCCAGGACACCGCTCCCCTCTGTGCCAACCCTCGACTCGACGACGACTCTGCTTACCCCCTCGACCAACGTCGACCCTCCACGCACTCTCAGCTTCCGTCGCCAATCCCCTCGACAGACACCTTCCCGATTGGGTTTGGCCGCGCTAACGAGTGAATAACCCGCTCGCCGGATTTGCAATCCGGCATACTTTGATTATAGCCAAAGTTCGTGAAAATCGCGCCGCTAACGCGATATCCTAATTCACTAGACCTTTTCCTTACTTATTTTGTGCAAGTGTGTTCAACATCTCCATAAACACTACCTTTGATAGAGATATGGTAGCTTGTGATGTCTCCATCCTCATAGGTCACCGTATAGGCAATGTCGTAAGTGTTTCCTGTTTGCGAGTACTCTACAGAAGACCCACCTGACTCGATAGTGACCCTTGAAGGAGTTCCCGAAAACCCGGATGGTGTCAGATTATGCGTGTCATGATACGCCATTTCCTCCGCCGGAAGATTTATCACAACATGCACTTGATTGCCGCTAACATATACATCACACGTAGGCGGCTTCACATCTCTCGAGCAACTTACCATCAGCAACCCCAATATGACAAATAGCAAGAAAGTTTTTGTCTTCATACATTCCTCCTTTGACAACTCATGTCGTGTACCACCATGACAATCTAGTCCTGTTGATGCTGGGGATGGCATTTCGCTTTGTCACCATCATCTTTTGCAACAGGTGCAGCGGGGGTTAGCGCGGCCTTTTCCCCCTGCCGACAAACCCGCTTCCAAGACACCGCTCCCCTCTGCGCCAACCCTCGACGCGACTTGACGACAACTCTGCTTCCCGCCTCGACCAACGCTGGCTCCCACGCGCCCTCAACTTCCGTCGCCAATCCCCTCGACAGACACCTTCCCGACTGGGTTTGGCCGCGCTAACTACAGTTGTGCCATATGGCAGGTACCTGTAGAATGTGGGGGTGATATCACCACAATCAACAGGAGGACTGCCAGATGATACGACAACCGGAACGTGAACAACTGAATCGCTTGACCGTCAAGACCCTCGACCAGGTCTTCATCGTGCGGGTCAAAGAAGGGCTGGGCTGCTCTCAGTTCGAGGCCGAGGCCCTCACTGGCCTGGTCAAGGAAGTCTACTTCCCCTGGCTCTCTCAGCCGGAAGCAATCCAGTCCGGCCAGTTGGCCATGACGGCTGTATCGGCCGACGAGCCGGGACACAAACCTCTGTCGAAGTGCAAGATGGTGCCGGTGGTCTTGACCCTCTACGCGGGCGAGGAAGATCATCGCTACCGTCTCTCCCAGAAGGGGCCCAAGGGCACGGTCGCCCTGCGCCAGCGGCAGATCGAGCGCATGGCCCACGAGGCGCTGGATCAGGATGCACTGTTGACCGCCGAGGACCTGGCCTTTCGCGTCTTCAACTGTGGCCTGCGCACCATCAGTCGTGACCTGCAGGCGTTGGCCGCCCAGGACGTCGTCGTGCCGCTCCGCTCTCAGCAGAAGGATGTGGGCCGGGCGCTCAGCCACCGCGTGCAGGCAGTGGATCTGTACCTGAAGCGGTACACGTTCACTCAGATTCGGCAACGTATCTATCACTCCCTGCCCGCCATCGCCAACTACGTGATCACCTTCGCCGTAGTGGTGGCCCACACGCGCGATGGCCACTCGGTGGACGAGATCGCATTTCTGATGCAGATTTCGCCAGCGCTGGTGCGCCAGTACCAGGAACTGTACGAGCAGTACAACACGCCAGAGTATCAAGAACGCATCGACGAGATCATCCCCACGGTCAAAGCCCGTGGGTTCCGTCCCAGCCAACTCGACAGCGAGCCTGACCCGCCCGAGGCGGGAAAAAAGAGGGCACGGCCATGATTCGGCCCAAGCAACACTACCGAGAGGCCCAATACCGGCCTCAAGCGGCCAAAACGCTGCGTCAAGCGCTCATCTGCTTCATCACACGGGAGTTCCCCCGACTGGGTGGCCCCTGGGTGATCGAGTTGTTCGTGGACAAGCTACTGGAGTTGGTAGACAACTACCGTATCCTCCGCGAACGCCTGAAGCCCGGACAGACGGTATGGCTAGCAGTCGCTGTGGATGAGCGGCCTGGATATCGCAAGCCGATGACCCGGACACGCCAGGTGCCCGTCGTGCTCACGGTGGCCAACCAGGAGGACATCGCTGCCCTCCGCGCCAACGTTCGTCGGGGTGAAATACTGAAACGCGCCCTGGTCCGCGTTGCTAATGAAGCCTATGCCCAAGGCGGTGTCATCACTTGCACGGACCTGAGTGTGCTGTTCCACCACGGTCACAGTCGCGTCGCCGAACTCATCCGAGAGTACGAGGCCGAGACGGAGATGATCGTCCCGCGACGAGGTAATCTCCACGACATGGGGCGCACTGTCACTCACAAGCGCATCATCTGCCGCAAAGCCTATCTCGAAGGCAAGCTGACGCATGTCATCGCCCGGGAAACGTCCCACTCGCCAGAAGCGGTGGATCATTACACCGTGAATCTGGCCCGCGTCTACTTCGCTGTCGTCCAGCGTGGCATGACGCCTGAGGAGGCAGCCTTCGCAACCCAGCAGCCGCTCGGCATCGTGCAACAGTACATCAGGCTGATCGAGGAACTTGACCTGGACTTCCAACAGGTGTATGCTAGAAGCGATGTTCAGTTGTCAAAGTGCGATGGCGGCATCGAGCCGTCGCGTGCCTGTGACGCCGACCAAAATGAAAGACGAGAACAGGAACCAATTGCTGGTTGACCCACTCTCGCCTTCCCCTTGGGGTGAGACCATTTTACATCAGAGTGCGAGTTGGGTCAAGCAACAAGTATTCGCTTGGACAGGTACACTACGCGCCATATGGCACAATCTATTAATTAGGCGGCTGGAGCGAGCCGCGTAGGTGGCTCCTACCAACCTGCGAGGCTTCGGCCAGCTAATTCCGGCGATTGCGCAAGCTTCTCGAGGAACTCCGCAATCTTCTTTTGGGAGGCGTCGCCAGAGAGGGACAGAGGCGCTTGCTTCTGGGTGGCGGCTATGGTGAGCCTAGTTTGAGTGCCCGCTCTCGATATGATCAGCAACACTTCGACGGGGTTCTGGACGCCGCCCCAAACATTGAGCTTGCCCGCGATCGCGCCGGTTTGCCTTGAGACAGACTTTACCGAGCCCATTTCTCCGAGAACTCGCTGGCATAGTTGGGCGAGCAACGCGGGTTCGACGTCGTACTGGACTTCGAGGGCGGAACGGGTTTGACGGAAGCCTGTGAACATTGCGTCCTCCTGGAGCACGTCGGCCGCCAGAGATGCGATGTTTGAGCGGCGTGGTCTCCCTGGAAGCCAGGATACTGTTCCGTAACGGATCTGAAACTTGCGGTTGGCATACGACAGTCGTTCCAGCCGCCTAACGGCACCGAACTCACCCGCCTGCGGGTTTGCAGCGCACCTTTCTGCCTAGAGTAACCTACAATAGCGGAACCAGCCTCGAAATCGGCGCGCGGT
>CAYLPU010000002.1:0-117105 GCA_964385635.1 uncultured Anaerolineales bacterium | reverse complement strand
AATTGTACCGCAAACCGGGTTCGGAGGGAAGCTGTCTCTCCGACAGACTGCTAGGGGGTGAAGAATGTCTCAAACGAACAATCCTCGAATTTCTGTTACCTTAACTAAGCGCAATTGGCCTGCAATTCAATCTCTCATTCGCTCTGGTTGTCAACAACGAGACGATAGATGGGTAAGATGGGGTAGACAGATAACCAATCATATCCAAGCTGCGCTTGACGCTTTCCAATCGCAAACTAAACCCGAACCTGAGTTTACGGACGAGGAGACATTCGGCTTGGATCCTCTACAACTGCTTCGGTGTCATCAAATGGGGATAGATCCACAGTATGCAATGGATGATGAAGAGTTTCAATTGCAGGAGTGGATAGATGATGAGGGCTGGACATATAGCTCCGATCCTTGGGATTGATGTCACCGCTTTGAATGAGAAGCTATCGGTATTGGCTCTGTTAGACGCGGCGGAGAAAGAACATGCAACTCGTGCATGAACTGCGTAGCTCCATACCTGGGCTTTGGATGCAAGAATCCCCAATGCTGAGGTTGTGAGCGATGTCGTCAATGCTGTGCAATGTTCCTAATATGAGCAACTCTGTCAAGTGCCTGGGAGGGGGAATAGATGCGTTGTCCATATTTAGTGGAAGGCCCTTTGCCATTTCCCGATGAGGTGGGAAATCGTACTGCGCTGCCGCGTGAGCGTAACCTTCCCACGATTGGTGTCTGCCGTGTCCCTGGCTGGGGATTCAGGCTATCTGGTTCTGATCTCGAGAAATGCAGACAACTCCCTGATTCCCAGGAATGCTGGAAGACGGGAGTGGTAATCTCGTCTTTAGGGGCCGCATAACCCCCACTGCACCCGACCTGCTAATCGCGGCTCGAATTCGAAACCGGCTTCGTGGTTGTGCATAGTCTTGAATAGTAAGACCCGTTGCAAACCCGCAGGCGGGTGAGTTTTCCCGTTGTGCGGCAATGCCTTAGCAGGATCGTGCCTTATCCGTGGGAGGGCTTGGCTGACAGCCATGCTTTTCGTTAGCACCTATGGAGGACAAGATGGATGATTACAAACGTGGACTCGAACAATTCAAACAGATGGTTGGTGATGAGCATATCAATGGACTCATTGAGCGATTCAGATCCGTCTGTCCGGATTTCGAAAAGGAAGTGGTTTCAGTTGTAGGAGGACGTATTTGGACCAGAAAAGGTATTGATCTGAAAACCCGGTCATTGTGTAGCATTTGTATTCTGGCCGCATTAGGACGCAATAGCGCACTCAAGCTTAACCTCGAAATGGCACTGAACAATGGGGCTACGATTGAAGAGATTTTTGAAGCCCTGTTTCAGGTGGCAGCATATGCAGGTTTTCCAGCGGCTTGGGATGCGCTAATCAAACTTGAAGACGTGTTGGGCGAGATTGCACAAGATGCTTAGCCATCCGCCAGACGCCAAAGTAAAACGGGCAGCAAGGAGGGAGAGAGGTGGATGGCTCATAAGGAGAACGATGGCCTCTTTCGAAAATCGCAGCCGTGCTGTGGGACGTATACTGGAGGATGAAGCCCTGACCGACGACCTGACCGACGATGCGGCCACATTCCTGCTCGATTGGGGAGTGGCTCAAGCGGAAGCGATAGTGCAGCAGACAGAGGGACTTCCGCAAGAGGAACTGGACGCGCGCCTCGCCACCCTGCGGCGCACGATGAAGCGGGTCGGGCGACAGGCCGGGGAGGCCGTGCCTGAGGCCCAGGTGCAACAGGTGCGGGTCTTGCTGGCGGAGACCGAGATGGAGCAAGACCTGGAGGTGGAGATTGACGCGTAGATCACAGATACCGGCCGTCCCGTTCAATTGGTCATTGGTCATTTATCGTTGGTCATTCGTCATCCTGGCAGCAATCGGAATAGTGTTCAGCCAGGTAGCATGTGACGAACTGAACCTGGACTTCCTGGACGAATCGCACACAGTCACGGAGACGGTGAGCGGCGATTGGATCCGCGTCTACTTCACCAGTTCGCGCTATCCAGACGACGATGGCTACCATTATGGTGGGCTGGACGAGGAACTGGTCTCGGTGATCGAGGGGGCAGAGACCCGCGTGGATGTGGTGGCCTACGATTTTGACCTGGAGAGCGTGGCCGACGCGCTGATCGCGGCCCATCGCCAGGACGTGCAAGTACGCGTCGTCGTCGAAAGCGACAACGCCGACGAGGAGGCCGTGGCCCACCTCCAGCAGGCTGGTATCCCCGTCGTCAAGGACGGGCGCAGCAGCGGGCTGATGCACGACAAGTTTGTCGTCATTGACGGGCAGTGGGTGTGGACGGGGTCGTGGAACCTGACCGAGAACGGCACGTACCGGAACAACAACAACGCTGTCTTGATCACCTCGACCGCGCTGGCAGAGAACTACAGCGCCGAGTTCGAGGAGATGTTCGCGGGCCAGTTCGGCCCCACCTCCCCGGCCGATACACCCAACCCCCGTGTCATCGTCACCATCGAGACCGATGAGGGGCAGGAGCGGCAGGTCGAGGTGGAGAACACCTTCGCGCCCGAGGAAGAGGTGGCAGCACGGATCATCGCCGAGATCGAGGGAGCGCAGAGCCGCATCCGCTTCCTGACCTTCATCTTCACCAGCGACGAGATCGCTGACGCGATGCTGGAACGGGCACGGGCGGGGGTCGTGGTGCAGGGCGTTATGGAAAGCCGCAACGCCAAGCGGGAGTACAGCCAGTACAAACGACTGCTGGCAGAGGTCCACGACGTACTCCTCGACGGCAACCCGTACATCATGCACCATAAGGTGATCATCGTTGACGATGCGACGGTGATCCTGGGCTCCTACAACTTCACCGCTAGCGCCGAGGAGAAAAACGATGAGAACCTGCTCATCATCCACGACCCCGAGGTGGCGGCACTGTTCGTGGCCGAATTCGGGCGGGTGTACGAGCAGGCCAGAACGACGGATTGAGGTGACTGCTCAGGCTACCTTCCCGAAAGCTAAAAGTTAACTGTCAGATAGACCAAAATCTGCCACATGACCAGAATCTTGACAGAACTCGGCCCGTTGGAGCTTTCGGGAAGGTAAATCTGAGTACCCCTGAGGAGCGGGGTGTCTGCGTAGCAGCAAGCAGTTATCTCCACCTCACCGGGGCTTCCAGTTCAACACGATCCGCACGTCCACCGCCCAGGCCCCCTCCCCCGCCGCACCCACGATCAGCGGGTTCAGGTCCACTTCTGCCACCTCCGGCAGGTCAGCCATCAACTGTCCCACCCGGCGCAGCGCCTCCACCACCGCATCCACGTCCCCCTGCTCCTGCCCACGCACGCCTGCCAGCAGCCGCCCAGCCGCTGTCTCCGCCACCATCTCCCGCGCCTCCGTCGCACTCAGCGGGGCCAGCCGGAAGGTCACGTCCTCCAATGCCTCGACGTACACGCCGCCCATCCCGAACATCACCAGTGGTCCGAACTGGGCGTCCCGCTGCGCACCGACGATGACCTCCAGCCCTTCCGGGGCCATCGTCTGCACCATCGTCTGCTGCCCCGGCCCTGCCATCCGCTCGAAGGCGGCCCGCACACCGTCACTGTCGACCAGGCCCAGCACCACGCCGCCCACGTCCGCCTTGTGCACCACCCCCGGCGCGACCAACTTGAGCGCGACCGGGTAGCCCCCCCGCTCAGCCAGCGCCATCGCCTCCTCTGCGCTTGAAGCCAGGCCGGAGGGAGGCACCAGCAGGCCGTAGGCTGCTGCTATCTCCGCCCCGGCCTGCGGGTCCAGAACGTGCTCCCCGGCCGCCCTGGCGCTGGGCCCTGCCGAAGCACGGGCCGCCTGCACCAGCGGTAGTGCTCGTCCCCGGTCCACACCCACCACCGGCTCCGGGTCCAGCGTGGGACGCGCCCGCATCTGGGCATAGTGCCATAGTGCCCCCAGACCGGCCGCCGCCCGGCTTGGCGTCAGGTAGTGGGGCACGTTGTGGGCGTGGAGGGTACGCGCCGCCGCCCGGATACCGCCGCCGCCGGAGATGCAGCAGACTACGGGCTTAGAGACTCCACTGGCTGCCAGCCCCACCACCTCCGCCACCTCCGCCGGTGGGGTGATGGCCTGGGGCACGAAGACCACCATCAGCGCGTCTACCTCCGGCGCGTCGAGCAAGATATCGAGGGCCGCTGTGTATTGGTCCGGGTGGGGGCCGCCGAGCATGTCCACCGGGTTCCCGGTCATCGTCCCCGGCGGGCAGACCTCCCGCAGCCGGGCCTGCGTCTCTTCCGAGAGATCGGCCAGCCGCATTCCCTGCCGGTCCAGCGCGTCGGCGCCCACCGCCGCCGGGCCACCCGCGTTGGTCAGGAACGCCACGCGCGGACCCGACGGCACCTCCCGGTAGGCCAGCGCGATGGAACTATCCACCAGTTCCTCCAGCGTGCTCGCCTGGATCGCCCCGGCCCGGCGGCAGGCGGCTTCAAACGCCCTCTCGACACCGGCCAGCGCCCCCGTGTGGGAGGCCACCGCTCGCACACCGCTGGCCGTCTGCCCTGCCTTGAGCACCACCAGCGGCTTATGCCGGGTCAGGCGGCGGGCCACCTCGACGAACCGCTGGCCGTCGGGCAGCCCTTCGATGTAGGCGGCCACGATACGGGTATGGGGGTCTGCCTCCAACGATTCCAGCGCGTCCGCCATGTCCACGTCCACCTGGTTGCCCAGGCTGATGATGCGGGAGAAGCCGACGCCGACCGCGCTGGCCCAGTCCATCGTGCCACCACAGACCGCCCCGGAGTGAGAGACGAAGCCAATGCTTCCCCGGCCCGGCATCGTGCGCACGAAGGTCGTGTCAATCGGCGCGTAGGTGTCGATCACGCCGATGCAATTGGGGCCGATGAAACGCATCCCGTAACGGCGGGCCACTTCCCGCAGTTCTGTCTCCCGCTCCTGTCCCCCTGTGCCCAGTTCGCCGAAGCCGCTGGCGATCACGACGGCGGCCCTGATGCCGCGCTGACCGGATTCCTCCAACGCCCGCACCGCCCGCTCGGCCGAGAGGACGATCACCGCCAGATCCACCGGGTCGGGCACGCCGGCCACGGTGTGGTAGACCTTCAAACTCATCATCTCCCCGCCCTTGGGGTTGACCGGGTAGATGGGGCCGGGGTAGCCGTGGCTCGTCAGGTTATGCAGGACGCCGTAACTCAGTTTGGTAGGGTTGTTGCTCGCGCCGATGACTGTTATGCCGCGAGGATGGAAGAAAGTGTGTAGTGGGTCTGTCAATGTTGGCCTCCTTGAAACTGTGGTATACTTGGAGTAGGGAGTAGGGGGTAGGGAGTGAGTTATCGGCGACGTTCGGTGCTGGTGATGAGACCGTTGAGGAGGCGGCCGACTGTTTCCGATTGGGCCATCAAATCGTCGTTGGATGAGATGTAGTCCAGGTCCCTCGAGAGAATGAAGAAGTACTTGAGTTCTTCCAAGGAACCTTCTGCGATATTGTAGAAGTGGATTTTGTCCTGAATCCCGCGTTATTTGAACCCCTTATACTGTGTTGGGGTAGTTTAAGAACTTCTTTTTTGACAACACAGGCAGATGAATGGGACACGGATCAACGCAGATTGTACAGATAAACACGGAAAAATCAGTGAAAATCTGTCTGATCTGTGACTATCCGTGTTCCATTTTGAGTTCTTAAGCCACCCCTGTGTTGTATGGCGGGTGCTCGCCAGCCAATCGCATAACGCGGCGCAAGTTGACCAGGCCGGAGCGGTTCAATCGTCCATCAGTCGTCGCACTGAAACGCCACGCCTCTGGGCCAGGGCTAACAACGGTTCAGCCCGCTCGACATCGGCCGCTTCGACGCGCTCGACCAGTTCCAACAGTTCGGTTCGCTCTGCCTCAGTCAATGTTTCAGCCTCTAGCTTGTCGCGCAGTTCGCTCAACCGCTGCTGCTGTTCAGCGAGCAGTTGCCGCCGGATGGTGACCAACAAAGCGGCTTCCGTCGCCTGGCGTTGCCGGGCGAGGTTGACCCGTGTCAGAAAATCATCTAACTCGTTAGGTGGGAGTTGTGCGACCACCTCGACCAAAGCATCTACCGTTACCTGTGCTGGGACACGTACTGTTGTCATCTTGCTACCTCATTCAGCGTCATCGTGCCGTTTTCGCTAGAAATACGATAGTCACTATAGCATGTCTGCTTGCAGGCGTCAAGTCTGGACGTGTAGGTGTAGAGTGGTGGGGTTCCGGAAAGCCACACTTACCCGCTCGCAGCCTCCGAGACGGAGGCGGCCCATGCAGCGAGTAACTACTTGACGCAATATTCTGGCCTGAGACGCCCTTGAGGACGAGGGCTGGGAGCTTTGGGGAGCAGCAATTCCCGTTATGGGGTTCGTAGTAACGACTTTAGTCGTTTGGGCCGCGCAACTAGCGACTAAAGTCGCCACTACGATGCCATATCACACGGCAACGATGCTAAAACGGGAATTGCTGTTTGGGGAGCAGGATTCGACGTTCAGGGCGGGGTCACTTTTCTCGCATTGGTGAGCAAAGACGCAGAAGCCTTGACCCCTGGTCGAAATGAAGTAGAATGAAGGGATAGGTACGGTGATAAGGTAATCAATGCAAGTTGTGTAGAAGATAGCGATCGGAATACTCGCTAGACGACATCACGAGACAAGGTTCAGGGAGGGCTAGATAGTGGAGGGTGTCCAATTCGTGGTGGATGACGCCGGAAGAAAGACGGCCGTCATCATAAACTTGGAGAAGTGGGGAGAACTCTGGGAAGACATTTATGACATCCTTGTTTCGGAATCACGCCGAGGTGAACCCATCGTGCCTTGGGAGACGCTGAAAGCCGAGATGATGGAAGAGGAAAGCCTGATCAATCTCTGGCTGCAGGAGCGCCTGATGCTTCAACGGGCCTGACACACCCCCTGCCACGATCACCGTGCGGTGTCTCCCCCACTGGACGCAGCACCAACCTCATCCCCCGGAGTAAGCGTGAAATACTACATCTGGACCATCGGCTGTCAGATGAACACCGCCGACTCGCGGCGGCTGGCCTCAGCGCTGGAGCGGCTGGGCTACGCGCATGCCGACCGGGCCGAGGAGGCGGACGTCGTTGTGCTCAACACCTGCGTCGTGCGCCAGTCGGCCGAGGACAAAGTCTACGGGCGGCTGGGGTCACTGAAACCGCTGAAGAAACGGCGGCCGGAGACGGTCATCGGGCTGATGGGCTGCCTGGCGGGCATGCGCGACCTGACCCCGCTGCACCGCCGCTTCCCCTGGGTGGATGTTTTCATGCCCCCTTCGGATCCGGGGCCGCTGCTGGACCACCTGGCCGAGCGGGGAATGGTGGACGAGGGCCGGGCGCTGGAGCGATGCCCTGAGCCCGTCGAAGGGGCGACGGAGACCACCCGCCGCTACCGCTTGCAGGACGGCGACCTGCTCCTCCCGGACCACGAGCGAGAGCGGCTGGTCTCAGCCTATGTCCCCATCGTCCTGGGCTGCTCCCACGCCTGCACCTACTGCATCATCCCCTACCGGCGTGGCCCTGAGCGAAGCCGCCCTGTCGAGGAGATTCTGACCGAGGCACGGGCGCTGGCGGCGCAGGGAGTGAAAGAGATCACACTGCTGGGGCAGATTGTGGACCGGTATGGGTTAGAAACCAGGTTTTTTGGAAAAAACCCGGTTTCTCCCCTGGTGGGGTTGCTGCAGCGCGTCCACGAGATTGAGGGACTGGAGCGCATCCGCTTCCTGACCAGCCACCCCAACTGGATGACGGACGAGTTGCTCGACGCAGTGGCAGGGTTACCGAAGGTGTGCGAGCACATCGAGGTGCCGGTGCAGGCCGGCGACGACGAGGTGCTGGCTCAGATGCGGCGCGGCTACACCGCCGATGACTACCGGAGCCTGATCGCGCGCATCCGCGAGCGTGTCCCTGGCGACCCTGCGACAGACTCAGGGCACTGCTCCATCGCCACCGACGTCATCGTCGGCTTCCCCGGCGAGACGGAGGCCCAGTTCCAGCGCACCTACGATCTGCTGGCCGAACTGCGGCTCGACAAGGCCCACATCGCCCGCTACTCCCCGCGTCCGCAGACACTGGCCGCCCGCCGCTTCCCCGACGACGTGCCGCCGGAGGAGAAAAAGCGCCGTCGCAAGGCCCTGGACAACCTGCAGTCCCGCGTGGTGGCCGAGATCAACGGACGACTGCTGGGACAGACAGTCGAGGTGTTGGTCGAGGGACGGAAGAAGGCCCGCCCTGAGCGTAACCGAAGGGGTCGTTGGTGGGGACGCACCCGCACGGCCAGACTGGTCTTTTTCGAGGACGAGCGGGACTGGCGCGGGCGACTGGCCCAGGTGCGCATCACCTGGACCGGGCCGTGGTCGCTCATTGGTGAAGTGAGATGAGCAGCCCGCGCTACTGCTGGTCCGGCGGCCGGTAATCCACTCCCAGGATGACGGAGATGTCGTACTCGGCGGTGGGGTCGGCCCCGTGCACCACCGCCGTCGGCGGGAGGCCGAGCATACGGGTGATATACTCGGCCGTGTAGGTCTTGCCCGTGTAGACGATGACTAGCGTCTCGGGATAGTCGGAGCGGTCGGCGTTGTCGGCGCGGGCGATCTGTAAGCCCTGCTGCTGAAGGTACTCAGCCGTGAGTGTGGCTAACCCTTCCGTCGTCGTCCCATTCAGCACCTCAATGGTGGCCGCCTCGTCCGCCAAGCGTGCGGCCGTATCGTCCGCCTGGGGCAAAGTGGCTTCGGTGGTGAAGATATAGTCCCGCAGTTCCCGCATCTGGTCGCGCAGCGGGATCAGCACCTGCTGCCCGTCGGGCGTAGTCCAGAACTGAGTGTAGTGCTCGTCAATCACGCCGTAGCGGATGTCTTCGGGGTCTACCTCGCTCGCCAATTGTGCCAACGCGATCACTTCCTCCAGTGTCAGGTCGGTCACTACCGAGCCCTGCAACACATTCCACAGTTCAGGCGCGCGCGGCGCCAGTTGCGGCAGCAGGTCAGGCCTCGTGGCCTGCTCGAACACTGCCAGGACGACCTGTTGCTGGCGTCTGGCGCGGTCGAAGTCACCCCCAGCGGTGTGGCGGGTACGGGCGTACTTGAGCGCCATCTCGCCATTGAAGTGCTGCCAACCGGCCGAGATGTACAAGGGGTCGTAGCCGTGCGCTTCGTCAGGATAGATAGGGTCCGCGATTTCCTCCTCCACGTAGACGTCAATCCCACCGATGAGGTCCACCAGTTGCTCAAAGGCGGTGAAGTTGACGCGCACGTAGTGGTGAATAGGAACACCCAGGTTGTACTGCATGGTATTGACCGCGAGCGCCGGGCCGCCGCCGGGATAGTCGTCGAGTTCACCGAGGTAGTGGGCGGTGTTGATGCGCCCCTCCTCGTAGCCAGGGATTGGCACCCACAGGTCGCGCGGAAGGGAGAGCATCCCGCCGCTCATCGTGACCGGGTCGAGCGTCAACACCAGTATCGTGTCGGTGCGCCAGGGGCCTTGTTCGTGCTCGCGTTGGTCAATGCCCATCACCATGATGTTGACTCGCTCAGTGCCCTTCCAGCGCGGCAGCGGCTTTCCCGGTTCGTAGATCACATCGCCTGACTCGCTATACTCTATGGTGAAATCAGGCAACATACTGGAAGCGGCAATGAACTGCCGCACCTGGTCGAAGACGAACAATCCTGCCATACCAGCGATCATCAGAAAGAGTACGACCAGGCCTGCTGTGAAGAGTGTCCGGGCTATACCGCCCACACTTTGTACCCGCTTCGCCCTGCGTCCCACTGTTACCCTCCCTACAAAACATAAAACCAGAACCGGCGATGAATTACTTGCTATCCTGCCAGAAGGCCAATTCCTGGTTCGATGAAATTATAACATGATTGACACTTGCGAGCAATCAGGGCAGCGATGCTATGTAGAGCCGCCCCCCACTGACCGTGTACAGCCGCCTCGCTGCCTCATCCACCGCCAGGGCCTCCAGTTCATCGAAGGCCTCCTCGGCGCGGAACTGCGCCTGGAAGGCCCCATCAGGCCCCAATACGACTATCCGCCTGCTGCCTCGATCGGCCACATAGACCGCGCCGCTATCGCCGTCCGGGTCCACTGCCATCGCGACGACCTGGCTGATGTCGCCGAGTAGATCACGCACATCGAAGGGCTGGAGTTCACGTTGCAGGAACTTCAGGATCGTCCCATCGGCGTAGAGGACGTAGATATTGCCATCTATCGCTATATCCAACGCAGTCGCCAGTGACCTGGGCGGCGGGGTGACGAAGTAGCGGTCGGGTAAATCAGGATAAGTATCGCCTCGAGGCTCATAACGGTAGAGCTGTTCAGCGACCGTGTCCAAAATGTAGAAACGGCCTCCGAAAGAGCCAACAGCCCTGGGCGTGCCAGTCGGTGGCGTGCCCAGAAACGAGCGCACCAACTGGGGATTCCCCCCTCCGGCCCCCCAGGCCGGGTCGTAATTCATCAGCACTCCATTCTCTTCAAGGATCAGGAGACCGCTCGTCTGTCGCTCGCCTCCCGGATCGACCCAGACGAAATCCACCAAATCGCCTACATCTCCCTCCCCGATCTGCTGCCCAGTACGCACGATGACGGGCTCAATCCCATCCTCGACCACACCGTCGCCAGCCGGGTTCAGGGTCAATTGGGCCACCCATCCCCGCGCCGGGTTCAGGACAAAGATCATCTGACCGTGGACGACCAGTTGACGTGGGACGGTACCCGGTCCGAAGTTCCACAGTTGGATAGGTGCCAGGCGGTCAACGCCGTCGAGGAGGTCGAGGGACTCCTGAGCCTGAGCCTGCAGCGTCGAGACAGCCGGGGCGTCGGGCCGCAACATAGAGGCGGCATTGGCGTGCTCCAACGCAGCCTCCCAATGGGGCCGCGCCTCCTCTGAGATGGTCCCGGCGGCCCGAGCCAGCACGATCTCTGCTTCCGTCTGGTTGAGAAAACCCTGGAACCGCGCTTCTGCTCCAAACGACAGGTACGCCAGCGCCACGATGATAGCCAGCACAACCGGGATGCCGATAGCGATAGCCATCATCACAGCGCGGTTCTCTTTAGGGATCGGTCGTGGAGAACGTGTCCGGCGACGGGTCCCCCGCTCGGGGCTGGGGAGCATACGCCGGAACAATGTGCTCACCCCGCCAGCCAGCCACACGCCGGAGGCGGTAATCCCGCGCCACGTGGAACGGGCGCCTCCCTTCACTCGTTCTCTCAGACGTTCTCCCAGGCCAGGCCCCGGTTTGCGGGCTGGCTTCGGGCGCGCGCGGGGCCTCCGCCAGAGCGGCTTACGTTTGGGGCGGAGGGGAGGCTGAGGAACTTCGTGGACTACCGGTGCTTCCCCTGGCGGAGTCAGGCGCATGACCAGGGCGGTGAAGTCGGCCTCGGCCCCGACTTGCTCCAATCCGATCAGCACTTCCCGCACATCAGCACGAAGCAGCACGCGGGCGATAGCCTGGTCACCAGCCTCTCGCATCAAGACGGGCGAGGCCAACAGCAGTGTGTCGCCAGTGACGATGAAGACGTGGTAGAGAAATACGTCGGTCAGCGGTCCTGTCCCCAGGGGGGGCAACTCCTCATCACGGGGGAAGCATTCTACGTACTCGCTGTGAAGAACACAGGCCCAAGCAGAGCCGGCCTGGAGGATAAAGAGGTCATCATTGTGCAAGACGGCACAGGTGAGGCCGCCGTAACATCGGTCGGAGGGATCGGAAAGCAGGTTGGTGTGGAACAGGCGGCGGCTAACGGCGGCCGCCGCCTGGCGCAACGCAGCCGTGACACTGCCAGCGGTGGACCAATATGCATGTGCCGCCACCTCGCGCAGTTCCCAGTAGAGGTGTGACGATGCTGGGCCAGTCAGGTCCAGCAGGACGAAAAAGTGCTCGCCTTCCCTGCCACGGGCCGCCCGGGGCGGAGGGGTCAAGGCCAGGGCATAAGGCGCAGTATCCTCCAGGCGCATGCCACCAGCGACGCGCAACGTGCCGATCACGGGCCCAGCTGGGAGATCAGTAGGATTAGCCTTGCTCATTTGTCTTCTCAGCCCTGACATTATACCGCCACTCTCGCGCTGGCGCAACAGCAGGTCCCGCAGCCAGCGCCGTCTCCTCCCCAGTCAGCCCCAATCCGGTCAACTCACGGTAGGCCAGCGTCCACACGGCGGAGGTGAAGGTCTCCACCACGCTGTTGACAGCAGCCCCTGCCAGCCACGCCAATAGCCCGATGATCAATACCATTGGGGCGAACAGTAACGGTGAGACGAGCGCTGTCAGCAGCACAAGCCACAGGAACGGTATCACCACCAGCGCTAGAGGTAGGCCAATCACGATCAGCACGCCGATCCCAATGCCCACAAGGAGCAACCATAACAACGCCAGCGGCCCCAGGTGTCGTCGTAGCATCGCCCAGGCACGAACGATACTATCACGTGCGTCATGCCCTTCGAGCACGCAGGCCCGAACAGCCAGTCTCTGCAACACGCTGAGAGGGGCGGAGAACAGTACCGCCAGGCAGATAGCAGGAAAGAGACAAACGAAAAAAGTGAGTAGCGTAATGAAGAGGCCAGGCATCACCACCTCTGGCCGCTCCTGCCCGGTGATTAGGAGCGACGTTCCGATCGCTGGAAGCACACCGACCAACGTCACCACGACCACCGGCAGTCCGAGCAGCAGACGGATGAGAAAGACCGGCCATAGGTAACGCCTGCCCGCCTGCCAGCCTGCCCGCAGTTCCACCACACCCCGGTCTTCCACCGCCCGCACCTGATCCACCAGGGCCGCCCGCCCCAACGCGCCCAGAAGTGCCAGCCCGGCGCCGAGGGCAAGCGCCAACAGCGCGAGGGCTGCCAGCAGCACAACAAAGTAGGGGCTGGAGAGGAAATCAGAGATGGCGTGCTGCACCTCCGGCGGCAACCCGCGCGTTGGCTGCTCCCAACGACCGCTACCGCCTGCACCAATGCGCCTGCCCACTGTCCCCAGACTGACCAGGAAGCCGAATAGCCACAGGGTTTTGTGCCGCCAGGTGATCTTCCACGCGCGGCGCAGGACATAGCCCAGGTCCACGTTCTACTCCCACTCAATCGTCGCCGGAGGTTTGGAGGTGATGTCATACACCACCCGGTTGACCTCCGGCACTTCGTTAACGATGCGGTTGCTTATGCGGGTCAACAGTTCGTGATCCAATCGCGACCAGTCAGCGGTCATAAAATCCTCGGTCGTGACGGCACGGATGGCGATAACCTGCCGGTACGTCCGCTCGTCTCCCATCACACCTACACTCCGCACCGGCAGCAGGACGGCAAACGCTTGCTGCGTCGCTCCGCGCAGCAGTCCCGCTGCGCCCAATTCCTCCAGCAAGATGGCATCCGCTGTCCGCAGCGTCTCCAATTGCTCCCAAGTGACCGCGCCGATTATGCGCACCGCCAGCCCCGGCCCGGGGAAAGGCTGCCGCCACACGATTTCATCCGGCAGACCCAGCACCTCCCCAACTGCCCGCACCTCGTCTTTGAAGAGATAGCGCAGCGGCTCGACCAACTCAAACATCATGTCGGCCGGCAGTCCACCCACATTATGATGCGTCTTGATGCGCGCCGCCGCCCGCCGCTCGGGCCCGCGGCTCTCAATCATGTCGGGGTAAAGCGTGCCTTGAGCCAGAAAACGCGCTTTCCCCAATCTCTTTGCCTCCCGCTCAAACACCCGGATGAAGCGCTCGCCGATAATGCATCGCTTTTGCTCCGGGTCCGTCACCCCGCTCAGCGCACTCAGGAACTCCTCAGTTGCGTCCACCGGAACCAGCCGCATACCCAACCTGTCCTGGAACGTGCGCACCACTTGCTCCGGCTCTCCGCGCCGCAGGAGGCCCGTGTTGACGAAGACACAGGTCAGTTGATCGCCCACGGCATGGTGCAGCAGCGTCGCTGCCACCGCGGAGTCGACGCCGCCGCTGAGCCCGCACACGACCCGGCCTGTTCCCACTCGAGCGTGGATCTCCGCCACCGCCTGTTCAATGAACGCCTTCGGTGCCCAATCGGGCGTGCAGCCGCAGACCTCGACGGCAAAGCGGCGCAAAATCTCCCCTCCTTCGTCCGTGTGCGCGACCTCAGGATGGAACTGGAGACCATAGAGTTCCCGCGCCAGATCGCCCATCGCCGCCACGGGAGAGTTGGCGCTGCAGGCCAGCACCTCAAAGCCAGGCGGCAGCGCCTCGATGCGGTCGCCGTGGGACATCCAAACCTTGAGATTCTGAGATTTGAGATTCCCAAGCAATGGGCTGTCTGGGCCAACCGACTCCACCTCCGCCGGTCCGTATTCCCTCTTGGCGGCGGGCGCCACTCGACCACCCAGGCGATGGGCCAATAGTTGCATCCCGTAGCAGATGCCCAGCACCGGTATGCCCCGTGTCAACACGTGATCCGGCAAGCGGGGCGCGCGGGGGGCGTAGACGCTGAAAGGGCCGCCTGAGAGGATGAAGCCGCGCGGTTCCAACGCCAACACCTCTTCCGGTGAGGCATCCCAGGGGAAGAGTTCGCAGTAGACGTGCGCCTCTCGCACGCGCCGGGCGATCAGTTGCGTGTACTGCGAGCCGAAGTCGAGGATGGCAATAGCGTCATGCGCCACAGTCTCACTCCCCTAACACAATTTGCCCATCGCTCATGTCGGTGACGACAACAAGCGAGACGATGGGTACGTTGAGATAGGCTAGCGATTCTCGTCCACCCTCGAACCGCTTCTCGATGGCCGCACCGATGCCGACCAACCTCGCACTGGCGTGCTCGACCAGTCTCGCCAGCGCCGCGATCGTCGCCCCTGAGGCCAGGAAGTCATCCACCACCAACACCCGGTCGTCCTGTCCCAGGAATTCCGCCGAGACCATCAGGAACACGTCGCTCCCCTTAGTACGCGAGGGCGCGACCTCGACGAAGACCGGCCCCGTCATCGTGATCGGCCTGATCTTACGGGCGTAAATGATCGGCACGTTCAGCGCGTGCGCTGTCGCCAGCGCCGGGGCGATGCCGGAGATTTCGGCCGTGATGACCTTTGTCACGCCACCGTCAGCGAAGTGACGGGCCAACTCCCGTCCAACATCGAACATCAGATGAGTATCAATCTGATGGTTGATGAAACTATCCACCTTGAGAATGCCCCGGCCCAGGTTCTTGCCCTCGGCCAGGATGCGGTGTTTGAGTTCTTGCATCGTTGTCTCCTTGCAGCCTCCTTCCAATGGTTGACATCATTCTACACGATACGCTCATGCCTGACAAGTTGTATGACGGCGAAGGCAGAGGCTTCGGGGAAGACAATTGACTTCCCTCACATTCCGATGTAAGATAGATGCACCGGAGAGGAGCGTAGCACATCAGATGGGCGGTCACGAACCAACTGCACACAGAGAGTCCGCAGGCGCTGCTCCCAATGCCTCGCGCCTGCTCGTCATCGTCTCCTGCATAGCCGCCATCGGAGCGATGGCTTACGGGCTGTGGGGGGTACGGCTGCCTGCCTGGATTGTGCCGGAGATCATAGCATCTCCTACCCCATCCGCTGACTCACCCACAGGCACTCTTCCATCTGCCAATCCGCCACTATCCGCGGCCCCACCCGCAAGCCTCCTTCCACTTGTTACCCCACCCACAGACCCTCTTCCATCTGCTGCTGCTCCTCCTCCGCACATCGGCATCGTCGCTGGTCACTGGGGAAGCGACGTGGGCGCAATGTGCCCTGACGGTCTCACTGAGGTCGAGATCAACCGCGACGTGGCCCAAAGGGTCGTCTACATCCTGCAGTCCCTTGGCTACCAGGCTGACCTGTTGGAGGAATTCGATCCGCGCCTGACGGGTTACCTGGCCGACGCGCTTCTCTCCATCCACGCCGATTCCTGTGAAGCCTACCCCAATGCCACCCCACCGGCCAGCGGGTTCAAGGTCGCCAGCGTCGAGGATAGCCTGGTGCCGGAGGCAGAGGAGCGTCTACTCGCTTGCCTGGCGCAGTGCTACGGTGAGCACACAGGGATGTATTTTCACGCCAACAGCATCACTTACGACATGACCCGTTACCACACATTTTACGAGATTGACGGCCGGACGCCGGCTGCCATTATTGAGACCGGCTTCATGTTGGCTGACCGCCACATATTGACCCAAAGAACCGATCTGGTGGCTCGGGGCATCGTGGATGGCATCGTCTGCTTCATTGAAGGTGAGAGACCGCAGTAAGTCTCAAATCTCAGATACCGATGAAAGACCGTATTGCTGACCTGCTACAGGATGGCCAGACTGCAACCCGCGCCGGTCAGAGAGCCAGCGCGCGGCGCAAATTCCGTGCTGTGTTGATCTTCGATCCCCCCAACGTGGTTGCCCTGTTGTGGATGGCGTGGCTGGCACAATAACTTCGGCCATCCGATCAGCCATGGCGGCGTCAACCGGCCCACGCCGGAGGCAGAGTGGTTCTTTGCCTGGGCCGAGGTAGGGACGCTGGTCAACATTCACTACTGATCGCTATAGTTGGTAGATTGGACGAACGGCGCTCCAAGTTTGTCTCGGGGCGCCGGCTGCGGATGAACTCCGACGGGCAGGTTCACATGTGCACCGCCACCACCTTGTATATCGGCTCTGGCTGTTGGTGTCCCTTGATCTCCACCACCCCTGCTGGCCGCGCCTCAATGCGGTCCTGCACCAATCTGTAGAGCTGCTGGCAGATCAAGACCTGCCCTCCACGGGCTTGCTCCTGTAGCCGCCGGCTCACGTTCACTGCATCGCCAATGACGGTGAAAGTCATCAGTTGTGGTGCGCCAATGTTGCCGACCAACACCTCACCCGTGCAAACGCCCACCCCAAACTGGAGTTGAGAGGCCGGAGGAAGCTGGGAGTGAGATTCATCAATTGCCCGGCATATCCGCCAAGCCGCCCGTACCGCCCGCAGCGCGTGATCCGGCTGCGGGAGAGGAGCGTTGAAGTAGGCTATCACCGCATCACCCAGGAACTTATCCAGTGTTCCCTCCTCGGCCAGAACGGCTGCTGCAGCCACGGCGATGTGGTGATTGAGAACGTCCACCAGTACCTCAGGCGTGGTACGGACACTGAAGCTGCTGAAGCCACGGAGGTCAGCAAAGAGGATAGTCGCCTTCTGACGTACGCCGCCCAGCGCTACGGCATCGGGCCGGGCCATGAGTTTTTCCACCACGCTGGGAGCGACGTAGCGCTCGAACAGGCCGCGTATCTGTTTTTTCTCCCGCTCTTTGGTCTGTTCGACCTGCCGCAGCAGTCGAGCGTTCTCAATGGCGATGGCAGCGTAACCGGCCAGCGCCACGAGCAGCCGTCGGTCGTGATCGCTGAAGAAGCGGGCCGTGACCTTGTTGTTCACACCCAGCGCGCCAATGGGTCTTCCGCCGACCTTCAATGGTGCGTAAAGCATCGCACCGCTTATCGTGGCATCACCCTTACGCATCGCATCGACTGCCAGTTGATCCTCCGTGCGCCGCGATACCCGCTGCTCCTTTCCCTTGGAACGTCGCTTGCGCACGTATTCCTGGAGTTTACCCACCCCCTCATCTTCCAGGAAGATCGCCCCCTCCTCAGCACCGGTCACGTAGAGCGCGGCGTCCACGACCCGCTCCAGTAACCTGTCGCGCTCCATCAGCACCGTGACCGACTTTCCGATACGAGAAAGCACGTGGAGCTCTTGCAGTCGCTGCTCGAGTTGCCGGTTGGCCTGCATCAACCGGGTCGTGAGAGCTTCTTTCTCGCGTTGCAGTCGCACCTCCCTCAGCGCGCGTTCGATGGTCGCCAACATCTCCTCGGCAGTGAAAGGCTTGATGACATAGTCGCGCACGCCCCTGCGAAACACTTCGACGGCGATGGCCTCAGACCCGTGGGAGGTCATCAAGACGACCGGGATTTCGGAGCGTTGGGCGCGCAGGGCGTCAAGTACCTCGAAGCCATTCATCTTAGGCATCTCGAGGTCGAGCAGCATGAGGTCAATGCTGCCTTCAAAAGCCTTACGCAACGCCTCGGCCCCGTTGGCGGCCTCCAGCGGTTCGAACCCCTCAGGTTCTAGAACGCATTGGATGACAAACTTGCGCATCTCGCGACTATCGTCCACGACGAGTACCCGGATATTGGACAAAGATACATCCCCTTGAGCGTAAGATGTAATCCGCCCCTGGAACAGAGCCGCTGTACGCATTACGCTCTATTGTTACTGCTTCTCAATCTCGTAACTGTACGACCCCACCTCCGTCGTCACAGGTGCCAGGCCGGAGATAGTGATGACGGCCCTGTCTGTTGTGCTACCCAGAGGGATGACCCACCCGCCCGTCTGGTCTTCGTTCAGCTCCAGTCGCCGCACCGTCGTCTCAGGGCCAAAGAGAATCAGTTGCACCAGCCAGCGCTGCGGCAATACGTTGGTGTGGCGCATGAAGCCAGCCGGCACCCATCCGTTCCCGTCCTCCTCGAAATCGCTGAAGTAGCCGATCTCGGGGATGGTGACGTCGTCCAAAATGAAGCCGGGGCGGTTGACCGCGTCGTCGGTGATATACTCGAAGCGGAGCCACACCTCCTGCCCGGCGTACGCGGATAGGTCCACCCGCTCCTGAATCCACTCCGCCTGATCTCTCCCGCCACTTTTGCCGGTGTAGGCCCAGCCAAAGGAGTTGCCGTTGGGATTGGTATCAGTGCCGGAGGGGGTGGTCAGAATCTCCCAGGTCCCGCCTCCGTCGGTGCTGGCCTCCACGTAGATGTAGTCCCAGTCCTCCTCAATGTCATACCAGGCCCAGAACTCCAACGTGGCCTCGCTCACGTCCGAGAGGTCGAAGGCGCGCGTGAGTGTCATGTCCGAGTCGTCGCTCCGATTCGACCACCAGACGTAGCGCCCGCTGTGGGCGGTGGTGTCCATCAGGCCGACCTGAGTGGAGCCGGTGAAGCGAAACACCAGCGGCTTCTTGCCGACCAGTTCAATGTAATCGGTACCGTGCTGGTGCACAGTGCTGCTCTTGGAAACAGGGTAGTCGGACCCATGGTAGGTAACTTCGACATCAGAGGAAGGTGGGTCAATCTCCTCATAACCATAGCGTCCATCCGCTATGGTGGGATCATCCAGCAGGTTAGCGACAACCCAATCGGCGAACAGATCCTCGTAGGTCATCCCAGTGCCCAGTTCCTCCAGCACGACATCCACGCTGGCGAAGGCATTGTCGGGGTGAGCGACCAACGACTGAGTGGCCTGAGAGCCGAAGTGGTCGAGAAAGTAAGAGGTGAAGAGATAGCTCGCGCCGTAGTTGGCCCCTGCTGAGCCAGGACCCTCGGGCCAAGAGTTGAGCTGTGTGTCCGGTTCCGTGGCAAATACCCACTCGAACCCACCAGGGTTGAAGCCATTGAGGTAGGAAGCCAATTCGGAGAAGCCCTCGTTGAGCCAGGTCTCCTCATTACGGTCGTTGTACCAGTGGATCATGTGCTGGAACTCGTGAGCCAGTGTGCCGTTGTAGTAATCGCTGTTAATCACATTATTGTCCATGCTAATGTAGAACATCTCCATCTCATTGGAATCTTCGCGCACAGCGGAGACGAACTCGCTGGGGCTGTAATAGTAGCCAGCGACGGTGTCCCCTAGGCCACGGGCGTGGAGGATAGAGAGATGGGGATCATTGTCCACTCCGGGTGTCCACTCGGATCCGAAGAAGGCCCGGTTGGTGGGATACGTGTGCTCCTCGAACAAATCGGCAGCAGCTTCAAGATCATCCCGGTCGAAGCGCACTCCCTCCTCGACCCACATATACACGTGCTCGGTCTTGCATTCCAGGATGGCGTGGATGTCGAACAGCGCGTTGGTATCCGAGTTGTGGACGTAGAAGAGACGGCGGGTGTCCACAGGGTAATCAGGGGAGCCTCCTGGATTGACGGTGCTGGGGGTGTCGGCGGGCAGGCCACGCAACCGGATCGCCAGGTCGTGCAGGTCGCGCACCGGCACGTCGGTCATCTCCAGCAGTCCCTCCGTCTCGGTTCCGGCTTCACCCACAGGCTCGCGGGTGATGGCGGGAGTGGGTTCAGGGCTGGGGGTCTCGTAAATGGGTGGCACGGCCGTTTCGAAGACCAGCGTAGGTCGGAAGAACCCATCCCAATCCCAATCGAAGCCACCGCCACAGCAGCAACAACTTGCCGCAGTCAGCATAGTCAGCGCAGCAACAAGCACAGCGATAGTACGATGCATTGCTTCCCCTTATATTACAATCAGCAGTGGCTAACGGCCAACGGCCAATTCCCGTGCGGTTCGATCCAGTTCCTGGGCCAGCCCTCGCACAGCCTGAGCCAGTGGCGAACTGGGACTCTGGAGAGCCAGCGGCGCTCCGCGTGTCAGGGCACGCGTCTGCGCCGGATCGAATGGGATGGTCCACGCCAGCGGATGTCTGAGGGCACGCTCAATTGCTCCGGTCGGCACCTGGGAACCCGGCGTGATCTGGTTGAGGATGATCTGAAGTTTGGCCGACCATTGTTTGAGGGCATGCAGTGTGCCGACGGCTGTCTGGATCGAGGGAGGTTCGGTGGTGATCACCAATCCTACGAGGGCAGCTGCCTCCAGGGCCACCATTGCCATCTCATCCAGCACCGGCGGTGCATCGACGACAGTGGTGACAAACCGCTGTTGCAGGACCCCGAGGGTCATCTGCACCAACGTCCGCGACAGCCCCTGCCCCACGACCGGGAGGGCCGGCGACGCCAACACCCGTAACCCAGAAGCATGTTGCAGGAGATACGCCTCAACGAACTCCACGTCAAGAACGCTGGCCTGGGTAAGGCTCGACCAGTTGGGCTTGGGGCGCAGGCCCAGTTGCAGTGCCACGTGCCCTGACGAGGGACAGAGATCTACAAGACAGGCTGCACCATCCCCGGTCTGAGCCAACGTCGCTGCCAGGTTGACCGCCAGCGTGGTGACGCCGACGCCACCGCGCAGGCTCATAAGCACGACCGTACCTGCGGGCACAGGCGGCTTCCCCGCCGTTCGTTTCGCCAGCAAGTCATCAACCCGTCCCAGCAACTCCACCGCCGTCACCGGTTTGGCCATGTAGTCGTCGGCGCCAGCATCCAGCGCGGCCTGGCGGTCCACAGATTGGCCCCGTGCCGTGAGTATGATGATCGGGGTGGAGGCCGTAGGGGGATTGGCGCGCAGTTGGCGACAGATTTCGTAGCCGCTTATGCCCGGCATCATCACATCAATAATCGCCAGGTCAGGCGGGTCGGCCAGGGCTTTGGCCAGCCCGTCTGTGCCATCGGCACTGAGCACAGCCTGGTGTCCTCCTCGCTGCTCCAGCAACAGGCGGATCATCTCCAAAAACTCGGCATTGTCGTCTATGACCAGTATCTTCGCCATTGTCGGGCTACGTCTCCTCTTCTATTACCCAGAAGGCTCCGATGCGATCTTTGTTGACCAGGATTGCGCCACCGGTAAAGGTGACGTCCGGACGCACCGAAGACCTCATCTGTCCATCGAGAATAGAGACGAAACTATCTGTACCGGTGGTGAGCACCGTGCGCAGGTCAAGTTTGCCCGAGAGGCGCAGATAGCCTTCGATCTCGAAAGATGGGACGGTGATGAAGACTTTGCACAGGTAGGTGCCAAAATAACTGCCGTAGGTATGTTCTCGCGCCAACCCATTCTCATGGCGGGCGACAACGATGGCAGTGACGTTGTTCTTACGGAGGATGGAACTGGTGTGGCTGGCGGTGATGTCCGCAGGATGCTCAATGTTGGAAACATAAGCATCCTCAAGTTGGAGAAAGGCTGTGGTGTGGTCGTTGAGTTGGTCGACCAGTTTCCGGTGGCGCACATTCACGCGCCCAGATATACGATAATGATGGGTGAAAAAGTCTGCTACCAGCCAGGGGGTGTGCAGTTGTCTCTCCATCGCATTGTATCCCTTATGCATAACCTAATCTCCCTGGTCAGTAGGCTCCGGGAAGGCATAGTGCGTCACCATACTCCACTCCTCTGGTGGCCAGTAGCAGAGCCATGCCTTTCCGACGATGTTCTCCCGTGGGAATACCCCCCAACTGTGCGAATCGCTGGAGTGGCTGCGATTGTCCCCCAGAACGAAATACTCCCCGTCTCCCAGGATCCACGATCCGGAGTAGGAACCAGTGTCGGCAATATAGGGCTCCTCGAGAAGGATGCCATCCACCCACACCTCCCCGCCCCGAATCTCCACCTGTTCCCCTGGCAACCCCACGGTGCGCTTGATATAGTCCTCGTCAGGGCTATTGGGAGGGTGGAAGACAATGATGTCTCCCCGCTCCGGCGGATGAATCCAATAGGTCAGTTTGCTAACCACCAGATACTGGTCGTTGTACAGTGTCGGCTCCATACTGGAGCCACGCACCTGAAAGCGACCCGTGACCGTATTGAGGACCAGCAAGATGATCGCCGTTAATAAGATGGTCTCCAGAATCTCGCGCAGTAGTGAGCGACCACCGAAGGCACGGGCAAGGGAAATCTCTTCGCCTTCCAAAGGATGAGCGCGCGCAGGTTGTTCTTCTCCGGGTTGGAGTTCCTCCAATGTTCTTCCTCCGCTCTTGGGTGTTGTGCTTGCATTATAGTACAGGTATGGGCAGGAGGCAAACCGAAACCGAAGCGCAAAACGTGCAGCGTGATTACGTTTTGCGCATTACGCATTGCGCCCATGCGCAATTTTGACTTTTCCTCGCCTCCCCGGTAGAATGAGCAAGACTAATGGCAAATGACAAACCTCAACATCGGATCAAGGCAACAGCCGATGTTCTGTGGGTCTTGATGAACAAAGGATGAATAAGGAATGCGCTACCCCATCATCGCTGGCAACTGGAAGATGCACCTGGGTCGTGTTGACGAGGCGTTGGCCTTCGTGCGTAGCATCCGGTACCGACTGAACGAGATCAGGGAGGTAGAGCGAGTGTTGTGTCCACCCTTCACCGTGCTGGCGGCTGTGGCCGAGGTGCTACGTCCCACGCACATCGGCCTGGGCGCGCAGACGATGCACTGGGAGGATCAGGGCTCATACACCGGCGAAATCTCCCCGGCTATGCTGGCGGAGTTGTGCCAGTACGTCATCCTGGGCCACTCGGAGCGCCGCACCGGGCGTGTAGCCTCCCCGGATCGAACCACACAGGTAAGCGTTGAGAGCGATGCAGCCGTCAACCGCAAAGTCCACGCAGCGCTGGCTCACGGTCTCATCCCCATCATCTGCGTGGGAGAGAACCTGGCGCAGAATGAGGCCGGTCAGACCCACGAATTCGTCGGCACCCAGGTGCGGGCGGCGCTGGCGGGCCTGACGGCGAAGCAGGCCGAGCGGTGTGTGATCGCCTACGAGCCCTTGTGGGCCATCGGCACCGGCAAGGCAGCGACCCCGGCGGATGCGAACCGCGTCATCGGGCTGACCATCCGGGGGAGCATCGCCGAGATGTTCGGGGAAGCCGCTGCTCAAGCCATGCGAGTGCAGTACGGCGGCAGCGTCAATGTGGAGAATATCGCTGCCTTTATGGCGATGCCGGAGGTGGACGGCGCGTTGGTTGGTGGGGCCAGCCTCAAACCGGACTTTGTGAAGTTAGTGCGGCGGGCGGCGTCGGTCTAGATCAGCGTCACTTCGTCCACCACGCCGACGATGACGGCACGCACAGCGCCGGGGTCGAGCCCGAGGATTTGCCGCGCCCCGTTCCCCTCGTCTATCACTAGCACCGTGTCCCCGGGGCCGGCCTGCGCTACGTCCACTGCGATGTCGTAATAGCCGGTCTCCTGCCCGCGCAGGTCAACCTGATCCACCAGCAGCAGTTTGCGCCCCTCCAGGTGCGAGATCTTGATCGTGGAGACTACTGTGCCGATGACCTTGCCGATGTACATCGTCAGTCATCCTCTCCTTCGACCTGGCTCAGAACAAGCGGCAAGTGGTGCCAGACGGCGGTGGGCTGCTGGCGGCGCGGTCCGCGCTCGATTTCGACCTCGTCCACGATTCCCGTGATCGCCAGATCCACCGGCACAAAGACCTCCGGTAGCGCCTGTGCCCCTTCTCGGCTGGCCACCATAAAGACCAGTTCACCCGGACCGGCCTGAGCCGTGGCATCGGCCGCAATCTTGGGCTGGCCCTGGGGATTCAAGTCTCTGTCCAGCGGCTGGACGACGAGAAACTTGATCCCCTCGAGCCCTTCATACTTGCGGGTGGCAACCACCGTGCCGATCACGCGGGCGAATTTCATAGCCTGTTTATCACCCTGGTGCGGAAGCGTGTGGCATCGGCGACGTTCTCCCACATCTCGGGGTGGAGTTGTGGAATAATGACCTGCCGCACCAGCAACTCTGGTCGCTCCAGCACGCCCACGCCGATCTCGACCGCCGCTTCCACGTCGGCGACCAGGCCGGAGAAAAGGACAATGCCTTTGCCCCCCAGCCCATCGGCCAGCCGCACCTCGACCAATCGCACCTCGGCCCCTTTGATGCCAGCGTCGGCAGCGTGGATGGCGGCCGCGACGGTGGTTGTCTCAACCACACCCAGCGCGTCCGTGACCTGTGGCACCCGCCCCCCACCGATGGCCTCCACCACCTCCGGATGCACCTGCGGCAGGTAAACGAAGTCCACCGCAGCCGCGCCGCCCACCTCGCGCCCGGCCTTCAGCGACTCCTCCACGTCAGCCACCTGCCCCCCGATCAGCACCAGGTACTTGCCGGGCTGCACCGTACCCGCCTTGATCACATCAATCGGGGCACGCTTAACCATGGCATCGGCGGCCTGGATGCCGCCCGCGATGCTGCTGAATTCGAGGAGGGCGAGGGCTGGTTCAATCATGATGTTTGTCCATCGGCTCCAGCGAAGAGTTAGCTGGACGGCTGACTTGTCTCACGCCTGTTTTAGCAGTTCTGCCCAGGCTTTTCGGTGTGCAATGCCAGAGTGAACTCTGTCAAGCTCTTTGCCCACTCTATCTAGAAAATCTACCCGACCAGTTTCGCCCAAAAGTATCATTATCCCCAATGCAAAGTCAAAAAAGTTGGAGACGTAGATATTCTGTCCACTTGCGAACTCTGACAAGATACATGTGTCTATTTCCTCAGCATCGTACGCAACTTGAAGGGAATGAGCACCCAGCTCAGGAGATACGCTCTTGGCAAGGAGTTGGGTGGGTAAAACGTAATGATAGGTTTTAGTGACGCTGGTCAGGCAATCTCGAATCAGATGGGTCAGAGAGTGGCCTTTCCCCAGTGGGTCTTGAGGCTTCCCTTGTTCAAACGCTGCTGTTACTTTTTCCCATTTCTTCTCAAGATACGCCTTGCATTTCAACACGAACTCTTGTTGGTCTGTAGTCATCGTCTTTGCAACCTCTAACACTGACGAGTTAAATCAGCCTGGGCACAGTTTCGGACAGGTCGTAATTAGTCCAAAGGACTTCTGTTCTCTTGGTTTTGACTGAATGTATCTTTTTCGAGTTCGCCTCGTGAACGTGCCAATTTCCGTACAGCTCGTCTAACAAGTCACAATGGTATCCAGAGAGAGCCACCTTGCCCTCGGCGTTACGAAGCACTCCCGCTAGATTGATGTGATCTCTGTCTGTCATTTCGTATCGATAGGCTTTGCTATCTCCTCTAGATTCGTGAGGGTAAGGAGGGTCACAGTAAAACAGCGTCTCTTTGCTATCGTAACGTCTGATAACATTGATTGCCAGGTCGTTTTCAATCTGGACACGCAAAAGCCGCTGGGCGATTTCCGGCAAAGCATCAACTGCACCAAGCCACCTCGACACTGCGCCTGCCATACCAGCACGGCTTGTCAGTCGGCAGTGGGCCCATCTCCCATTACTCGCTGTCTGTGCAAGACCGGTTCTTACTTGTCTGGCGCGAACGTAGAACCGTCGCGCCCTTTCTAAACTCGATAACCCATTCACTGGTTCAGATATGGCCTTCTTAAACTCCTCACGAGAGAAGGGAGTTAGGCCAATAGCCTCAATTAGAGCAGATTTTTGCTCTCGGAGCACTTGGAAGAAATTGACTACTTCTCCGTCAATATCGTTATACGTTTCGACCGGCGATGGTTCTCGATTCAGAAGAACCGCCGCTGAACCTCCGAATGGTTCACAGTAGTGAGTCGTCTTTGGTAGCAAAGGCAAAAGCCAGCCCAAATGACTGTACTTTCCACCATACCAGCCAAACGCTATTGACCTATGTCTGCCCATTATTGTTACCTACACAATTCGAAAAGCATCCTTCAGCACGCAGCGGCGGACGCGGCTGAAACTGATCGGGTTGGTGATCCCTTCGCCGGTAGGGCTGGCGATGGTGAACGAGCAGAAGCCCTCACCGCCGTAACCGACGCCAGCACACGAAGGGCCGTTCTTGACAAAGATACTACAATCCATCTCGCGCGCCATGCGGCTCAGGTTGTCCAGGTTCTTGGAGTGCATCACCGCCGTGTGCCGGAAGCCGCGCTCGGCCACCTTTGCCAGGTCAATGCCCTCGTCGGCGTCGCGCACGCGGACGAGTGGCACAATCGGCATCATCTGCTCCGTCAGCACCAGCGGGTGGTCGCGCTCCACCTCCACCAGCACCAGGCGCACCTCGTCGCCCACGTCCACACCGATCTCCTTGAGCAATACGCCAGCGTTCTTACCGATGAACGCCTTGTTCATCGTACCGTGTTGCCCGGCCGGCGGGACCTGTGTGAAGATTGACTTCATCAACCGGTTGAGTTGCCAGGAGTTGACCTCGTAAGCGCCGTGGTTGCACATGAAACGCTTGAGGTCATCGACGATGGAAGCGACGGCGAAGATCTCTTTCTCGTCGGTGCATATAATGTTGTTGTCGAAAGCAGCGCCGCGCACGATGTCGCGCCCGGCCTGTTCCAGGTCGGCTGTCTCGTCCACCACGACCGGCGGGTTGCCCGGCCCGGCGCAGACCGCCCGCTTCCCGCTCTGCATCGCTACCCGCACCACACCCTCGCCTCCAGTGATGGCCAACAGTTGCACGTCGGGATGCTGCATAATCTGTTGGGCGCTCTCAATGGTGGGTTCAGCCACTGCGCAGACCAGGTTGGACAGCCCTCCTGCCTCGACGATGGCCTCGTTGATCAACTGCACCGCGTGGTTGGAGCAGGCGCGAGCACCGGGATGAGCGTTGAAGACGACACCGTTACCCGCCGCCACCATCCCAATCGCATTGCAGATAACGCTGGACGTGGGGTTGGTGCTGGGGATAATCGCGCCGATCACGCCGTAGGGCGCGTACTCGACCAGCGTCAGGCCGCCGTCGCCGCTCCAGGCGGTCGGGGCGAGGATCTCGGTCCCGGCTGCCTTGTTGGCGTTGAGCAGATTCTTCTGGATTTTGTCCTCGTAGCGGCCCATTCCCGTCTCTTGCCAGGCCTCGTGGGCCAGGAGTTGCGCGTTCTCCCGCATCACGCGGCGGATATGGGCGATCATCTGCTCGCGCACCGACAACGGCAGGTCGAACAGTTGCAGATAGGCGAGGCGCGCGGCAGCCACGGCGCTATCTACATCGGGGAAGAGATTGTCGCCGTGACGCAACGCCGGGGCAGGCGGGGGAGGTTGTGTAGCATCCGACAACTCCGGCAGCGGGCCATGACGCACCCGCTCCCCCTGGCGCAACTCGGCCATCACCTGCCGAACGATAGCGTCAATCCGAGCATCGTCGAGCATCACCTGCCCTCAACCTCAACCTCAACCTTAACCTTAACCTTCACTCTTATCATACTTTACCACGCCGTCCACTTCCAGCACGTCCACGATGGCCATAATGACGGCATCACACGGACGTCTGTCCGTCAACTTCGTCTGGCGCGCGGAACTGCCGGTGGCATAGAGCACCACCTCGCCCAGCCCGGCGCCGACGGCGTCCGCCGCCACGCGGTAGGCCCCCGTCTCCTGGCCCTCGATGTCGAGTTGTTTGAGCACCAGGAATTTGAGTCCATCCAGGGTCGGCTCCTTGCGCGTGGCGACCAGTGTGCCCACGATCTTGCCTAATAACATAGGAAACTCCATTCAGTGACCGAATCACCGAGTCACCCAATCACCCAGTCACCCAGTCACCTTGTCCCTCTACTCGCTCTCAGCAGGCGGGCGACCCAAAGGCAGTGTGCGATCCACGTTGAGGTGCGGGCGCGGGATGACGTGGATGGCGACGACCTCGCCCACTCTCTCGGCCCCACGGGCGCCGGCTTCGACAGCCGCCTTAACAGCCGCCACGTCACCGCGCACGATGGCGGTCACCTGGCCGCCGCCGGTCTTCTCGTAACTGACCAACTCGACCCTGGCTGCCTTGACCATAGCGTCGGCCGCCTCGACCATCGCAGGGAAGCTCTTCGTTTCGATCATACCTAATGCTTCAGTCATAGTATCCTCCTGAGAGATAGAGAAACCAGGTTTTCGGGAAAAACCTGGTTTCTTCTAGTCGCGGCGCTTCGTCTCGGCCTCGCGCCCGCTAATACCTTCAATAGCGGCGACGGCTGCGCCGTAACCGGCCATGATATCACGCTCTTCGCCACCCAGATAGACGCGCCCAAAACTGCCAAAGGCACGTACCTCTAGGATGTTGATGAGGGCGGCCTTTTCCGCCTCGTTGGCCGCCAACGCGGCGTAGGCCGCCGGCTCCACCTCCAGCACGTACAACGTCTGCCCCGCCAGCAACATGTGGCCGTGGCGCATACGGTTGATGAGCTGCACCTGGTGGGCGTCTACGTGGCGGATGATCTGGCTGGAGACGACCCTGGGCTTGATGCGGTCCGATTCCTGCAAATCCAGCGCCTCCAGGATCGCCGCGCCGGCCGCCCGTACCTCGGCCTGGTCACTGTGATGCACCTCCAGCAAGCCATACAGCCGCTCGACAATCTGCATACCCGGGCGGACGCGGGTGGATTTCAGCGCGATGTCGGTGATGCGATTGATCTCGATACCGGGCGAGATTTCCACCCACAGCGATGTGTCATAGGGCAGCGGCAGGAACCCCCGGGCCACCGTGCCCAGGAACCCCGCATGCTGTGGCTGCAGGCTGTCTAAGAAGACGTAGGTACGCAAATCTACCGTCATACAGGTTCTCCTCTCAATCGTGCATCATGAGTTCACCAAGACTTTCAACCGGCTAGATTTCATTTTCACTTGCAGAGAGATCTAGATAGCGCAGGTAGAAACTGGAAAGCCATTGCTGTGCTGGCGAGTTGTCTACTGTGGCAGCCCAGGTTTTCACTAGTCGGTCTAGAGGAACATCCACAAAGGTATCATCGTTGGGCCTGAGCAGTGTTTTGTAATTCGCTACTACCCGGGAACAAGTGTGATCATTGGGATGGTAGACAAGCATCAAACGCCCAACCGCATATCCAGAATGTGGATTGTGACGCAAAGATTCAACAAGGAGGTGATCACGCCAGAGTTGGTTGTGTCGGATGTCTGCTACCTGGGGCCACGCTTCAGAAGACCATGGCGAGCCAGGGCGTTCTGTCCACTTCCGGTAGATTGGTTTGTCGTAAGCCCTGGGGGAGAAGGTCTCTGTCAACTTGGTCTCGATACCAACAAAACCCTGCTGTCCATCCGTTCGAATGTAAGCTACGAATGCATCAAACGCAGTACGGTCATTCAAATAGTTGCTGGCAGGCTTTGGCGCGAATTCAAAGGTCACTCGCGTGATAGCCTTGATCTCGCCAGGCAGCAGAGCCTGGAACAGACGGGTTGCTAGGTCCAGATCGTCTACCAACGGGCCAAACAGATTGAAGCACATGGGCTGGCTGGAGAGCATATTGCATCGTAAGCGGAAAGGCTCAATCTTGCCTTGCCCCTCTTCTAGGCGTTGTTCAGCGACGAAGTGGATTTGTGGAGTAAGAAAATTAAGTGCCCGAACACCGTCAGCGTGGGTAAGCATATTTCCATAAGGAGTAGAATTCTTTGGCCCTGGCCCCGTACCGAAAGGCACTTTCAGAATCCGAGCTCGGTACCAACTTTGATGAAAGCGCATACGCGCTTTAAAAGGGGGATCACTGGCGCACTGCGGACCAATTTCCAGGAGCTTATCAGGTTGCGACAGCATGTTCTTTGGTCTGGGTGTTTCAGGGTTACTATGCACTTTTGGCAGCCTTTTTTCCTTCCGATAGGGCAAAATTGCCCTTCGATTCGCAAGAGACGTCAGTCACAGATCCACTTTGAGTGAAAGGATTGGCCTTTTTGCTACCTCCGTGAATGCTTACAGATCCTTGTGTGCGAAATCTTTTAAGCAAATTAGCAAGTGCGGCACGCACCGCCGATGAATCTGTTAGATTTCAATGGTGTCGCAAAGCGATACAGTGTTCTTTCACTTTTTGGCTTCTTGAATAATCTTCACGCTGGCACTGGCGCCGATCCGACTGGCTCCGGCCGCGATCATCTTTTGCGCGTCTTCGTAGGTGCGGATGCCACCCGCTGCCTTGACACCCATCGTGGGGCCTACCACGCGCCGCATCAGGGCGACGTCCTCCAGAGTGGCCCCGCCCGGCCCAAATCCAGTGGATGTTTTGACGAAGTCGGCACCGGCCACCTTGGCCAGTTGGCAGGCGATCACTTTATCCTCGTCGGTCAGCAGCACCGCCTCAATGATTACCTTGAGGATAGCGTTACCAGCGTGACAAGCCCGGGCTATGGAGGCAATGTCGCGCTCCACCAATTCGTAGTCCCGGGACTTGAGAGCGCCGATGTTGGCCACCATATCCACCTCGGCGGCACCGTCACGAATGGCCTGCTGGGCCTCGAAGACTTTGGCCTCAGTAGACGTGGCACCCAGTGGGAAGCCGATAACAGCACAGACAGGGATGTCGCTATCCTTCAGGAGTTGCGCGCACAACTGCACGTTGGTCGGATTGACACACACCGAAGCGAAGCCGTATTTACGCGCTTCGTAGCACAGTTGTGCGATCTGGTCGTGTGTTGCGTCGGGCTTGAGCAGCGTGTGATCGATCATGTGGGCCAGGCGACCGTCGGTCGGTGCGATGCCCAGCGTGCTGGCGATACGGTCAGCACCAGCGCTGACCACAGGCTGCACCCGTTCCACGTAGTTGCGGGGCGAGATGGGGGGGAGGCCCTCGCCAGCCCCCGCTTCGGCACTCTCCTGCTCCTCCTGCAACAGGATCAACACCTGCCGGGTGATCTGCTCAATAATGCGTTCCAGTGTTGCTTCATCCAGATTTTTCATCGCTCAAGAATACGGATTTCAGGACATCAACGGATAGGTCATTATTGCCCTCGGATTCGGAATGACATTCAGAATGTTGAGCCACCTTTTGGTCATTTGTCATTTATTCATTTGTCATTGGAACGCAGTTCCCTATGTTTTCCTGTACAACGAGAATCGTCGTTCGATTTCCACAATCTTGTCCACTCGCCGCGCGTGCCGCCCGCCGCCGAAGGGGGTCTTAAGCCACGTTTTGACGATCTGCCGTGCCAGGTTGGGGCCAATCAGCCCAGCACCCAACGTCAACACGTTGGCATCGTTATGCTCGCGGCTATTGGCGGCTGTGGCCTGGTCGTAGCAAAGGCCAGCGCGCACACCTGGCACCTTGTTGGCCGTCATGCACGAGCCGATGCCCGCGCCGTCCACAACGATGCCACGCCAGGCGCGGCCCCGGGCCACCAACTGCGCCACCGCAAAGGCGAAGTCCGGGTAGTCCACCGAGTTGGTGCCGTCGGTTCCGCAGTCCATGACACTGTAACCCAACTCGCCCAGGTAGCCCTTCAGCATCTCCTTTAACTCGTACCCGCCGTGGTCGGCACCGATGGCAACAGTCGTTTCGGCCGGGCCCATCGAAGTCCGCTGGCCCGCGGTGGTGGGGTCGGTACGCGGTACGTCAGTCAACGACAGTGCGGGCGCTGCTGCTCCTGCCCCAACCATGGTCACGTGCCGCTCCAGGGCCACCTGCCAGGCCAGGGGAGTGATGAGCGCCCCCTGGGGAACGGAGAGCTGTTCCCCAACCGAAACAGCCTGGACGTCCGCCTCTGTCACCAGGGGTCGGGTAGCCACCGGCCGGGAGACTCGTGGCAACCCCAACGTGCGGTAGACCACACGGCGCACCATTTGGCGAATCTGATTCTCGTCCAGCACCTGATCTCTCCCCGTTATCCCTCGAATTACTGGACACGGATTATACCACTACCGGACGTGGAAGCCAAGTGAAGAAAAAAAGAGCGTAATTGCGTCTTATGCATTACACCCGTGAATGTTGACTTTTCCTCGTCTCCCCGGTAAAATGGACAAAACCAATGACAGATCCTGACCACCGAGAAAGGGTGACTGATGATCCATCGAATCCTGATCGTAGATAGCAACGAAGCCTTCGCCACTATGCTCCAGGAGAGCCTGGAGCAGGGGGGTGAGTACAGCGCAAGCGTGACGACCAGTGGGGACGAGGCGCTGCAGGAACTGAGCACCTCCGAGTTCAACCTGGTCATCATAGACATGGGCCTGACCGATCCAGATGGGGCCACGATCGCCCGCATGCTGCGCCAGCAGCGGGCTAACTTGCGACTGATGCTGATCCCGCTTGTAGGAGAGGAACTCCCCCCCGAACTGGCTGACCTGGACGTGCAGGGTGTCCTGCCCAAACCCTTCTTCCTCCCTGAATTGCCGGGACGTATCGCCGACGCGTTGGCGCGGCCCATGGTCGGAACTCCAGACACCGCCGAGGGTGTAGAACCGGACACGGCATCCGGCCGGCTTGCCGTGAGCAGCGCTGAAAAGATAGATGTGCCGCCTGAGTATATTCCAGAGATCGTCCAGGAGATGACCGTGCTGTCTCAGGAAATCAACGCCGAAGCGGTAATCTTGACTTGCGAGAGAAAGTTGATTGCCCACACCGGCCGGCTCTCGGCCGAGGAGGCAGGCGAACTGGCGCAGGCCGTCGCCGAAAGTTGGCATACCTCGGCCCGCGTGGCGCAAATCCTGGGCCAGGAGCAACTGCGCTTTGAACAGAGTGTGGATGGTGGCGAGCACATGTTCTATTCGCTGGCTATCGCCGAGGGCATTATCCTCTCGGCGGCCTTGCGGGCCAGCGTGCCGCTTGGCATAATCCGTCACCGAGCCAAGGAAACGGCAGAAGCACTGAGAACTCTGATAAGCGCATCCCAGTAGCCAGTAGCCAATATCCAGTTTCCAACATCCACCATCAAGGAGAGGCATGCCCCAAAAGAAGAAACTGGTCTTGATCGACGGCCACGCGCTGGCCTATCGTGCCTTCCATGCCCTGCCCGAGGATATGAAGACCACGCAAGGCGAGTTAACCAATGCCGTCTATGGCTTTATCTCAATGTTGCTCAACGTCTTGCGCGAAGAGCAGCCTACCCACCTTGCCGTCACCTTCGATAAAGGACGCACTTTCCGCTACGACATGTACGCCGACTACAAAGCCCACCGCGCGAAGATGCCCGAGGAGATGGTTCCCCAGATGGAGCGTATCCGCCAGGTGGTGAAGGCGTTGGACATCCCCATCTTCGAGCAGGAGGGGTACGAGGCGGATGATCTATTGGGGACACTGGCCCGCCAGGCGGGAGAACAGGGAGTTGATGTGCTCATCGTCACCGGTGACATGGATCTCCTGCAACTGGTGGACGAACACACCCACGTCCTCACCTCCCGCTGGCGCTTCTCCGACACTGTTGTCTACGACCTAGAGGGAGTGAAGCGGCGCTACGGGCTGCCCCCGACTCAATTGGTAGATCTCAAGGCCATGATGGGCGATAAATCTGATAATATCCCAGGTGTGCCCGGCGTCGGTGAGAAAACCGGTGTCAAGTTGCTCAAACAGTACGGATCATTGGAGAACATCTACGAGCACCTGAACGAGATTCAGACCCGTTTTCGGAACAAACTGGAGACAGGGCAGGACCTGGCCTTTCTCAGCCGCCGCCTGGCGACCATCGAGCGCGACGCACCGGTGCAACTCGATCTCGACGTGTGCCGCGTGCACGCCTTCGACCGCGAGCAGGTGATGGACCTCTTCCGCGAATTGGAATTCCGTTCACTGGCCGATCGGCTGCGGCAGCCGGATGCTCGGTCGGGAGACCGGCCCCAGCAAGGGCCAGCGGGAGCGGTTCACCAACTCAGCCTGTTCGGTGAAGCACCAGCCGCGCCGCCCGTGGCGGCTCCTGGGGCTGGTTACCAGATCGTCGCCGACGGGGAAGCCCTGCGCCAGTTGGTGGCACAGTTGGAGAGCGCGACGGCGCTGACCCTCGATACCGAGACGACTGGCACCGATCCGATGCAGGCCGAACTGGTCGGCATAGCCCTCACCGACGGACCCGAGCGGGGCTACTACATTCCGGTCAAGGCTCCGCCCGACGACCCTCAACTGGAACTGGGGATGGTGCTCGAAACGCTGGTCCCACTGCTGGAAGACGCCGGACAGTCCAAGTACGGCCACAACCTCAAGTACGACCTGACGGTATTGGAACAAGCCGGAGCGCGGGTGAAAGGGTTGGCCTTCGATACGATGGTCGCCGAGTGGTTGATCAACCCGGCCTCCAGGAACCTGGGGCTCAAGAACCTGGCCTGGGCGCGGCTCAAGCAGCAGATGACTCCCATCACCGATCTCATTGGCAAGAGGAAGGGCAAGGGCAAAGGGCAACTGACGATGGATCAAGTGGGAGTCGCCCAGGTGGCTCCCTATGCTTGCGCTGATGTGGACATGACCCATCGCCTGGTTACGATCCTCGCGGCGGAATTGAAGGAAAAGCACCTCTGGTCGCTTTTTACCGAAGTGGAGATGCCGTTGGTGCCGGTGTTGGCAGCAATGGAGATGGCCGGCATGAGGCTCGATGCCACGCTGCTGGAGCAGATGTCTGAGGAGCTGTCTGTGCATCTGGGCGAACTGGAGGTCCGTATCCAGGAGATAGTCGGCTACTCCTTCAACGTCAATTCGACCCAGCAACTCTCCGACGCCCTATTCAAGAGACTGAGGCTACCTACGCAAGGGTTGCGGCGTACCAAGTCCGACCACTTCTCGACGGCGGCTGGGGTGCTGGAGAGGCTGCGAGGGAAACACTCAGTGATTGACCTCATCCTGGAGCAGCGGACACTGGCCAAACTGAAATCCACCTACGTGGATGCACTGCCCCGGCTGGTCAATCCGCGCACCGGGCGGCTGCACACCACCTACAACCAGACTGGGACTGTAACGGGGCGACTGAGCAGCAGTGCCCCCAACCTCCAGAACATCCCTATCCGCACACCGTTGGGACGTCAGGTGCGGCGGGCCTTCGTCGCTGAACCGGGCTGGAAACTGATCGGCGCCGACTACTCGCAGGTGGAGCTGCGCGTGATGGCCCACATCTCTGGCGACGAGGGACTGCTGGGCGCGTTCGCCCGCGGCGAGGACATCCACGCCAGCACCGCCGCCGCCATCATGGGCGTCCCGCTGGCGGAAGTGACCCCCGATATGCGGCGGGTGGCGAAGGCGGTGAACTTTGGCCTTTCCTACGGACAGACCGCTTACGGGTTGTCCAACGCCACCGGTCTGACGCAGGCCGAGGCCGAGGATTTCATCAGGGCCTACTTCGAGCGATTCCCCAGGGTGCGGGAGTACATTGACACCACCAAGGCGCTCGCCACGCGGCAGGGGTACGTGGAGACGCTGCTGGGACGCCGGCGCTACTTCCCCGAGTTGCGCCCTGGCAGCAAGGCTCCCCACAACGTGCGCCAGGCCGCCGAGCGTATGGCGATCAACGCTCCTATCCAGGGCACCGCCGCCGACATCATCAACATCGCCACCATCCGCCTGCACCGGGCGCTGCGGGAGCGCTCGCTTCGGGCGCGTATGATCCTGCAGGTGCACGACGAGTTGGTCGTCGAGGCCCCCGAGGAGGAGGTGGAGACCGTCGCGCCGCTGATGCGCGAGGTGATGGAGAACGCCTTCGAACTCAAGGCTCCTCTCAAGGCCGATCTCAAGGTGGGGCAGAATTGGGAGGAGATGGAGCCAGTGTCCAACCCCGGAGGGAAAGTCCGTTTGACAGATTGAACAAATCCGTCTATACTCTGCTCCGATACCAAATTCCACCAGGAGGACAAAAATGCCTGAATATACGAGCGCATCCCAGGCACTGGAAGCGCTAAAATCGGTTGATCCCCAGAAAGTGGCTGGGGTAGATGCTGTGATACTGTTCGACCTTTCCGGTGAGGGAGGCGGGCAATGGACTGCGACCATCGCAGATGGTCAACTCAGCGTCACCGAGGAGGCCACAGCAACCCCAACGATGACATTGAAAATGGCAGCCGCGGACTTCGTGGCGATGGTCAACGGCGACCTGAACGCGATGGCCGCCTTTATGCAAGGCAAGATCAAGATCGAAGGAGATATGTCATTGGCGATGCGGTTGCAGACGTTCTTCGGCTAGGCAGCGCATCCGGCTTGCTCGTGACAGGACACCGGCGCTCAAAGCGCCGGTGTTCTCTTTCTGGGACACCTCTGGGCAGTGTCTTCTCAATAACCTGGGGTCATGATATACTCCCTACTGCACGGGGGTAAGGTATGGGCATAGTCGAGGAGCGGAAGGATTGGGCTTCGGTAGGGCTTCAGGCGGAGGCGGAACATGAATACCGAGAAGAGGATTGATCCCGTCGCCATGCGGGCCGAGTTTCCCATCCTGGCACGGGAGGTGCACGGCAAGACACTGGCTTATCTGGACAACGCCGCTTCGTCGCAGAGGCCACGGGCAGTGATCGAGGCTCTGGACGAGTTCTACCGCGCCCACTATGCCAACATCCACCGGGGGGTACACACGCTGAGCGAGGAAGCGACCGCCGCATACGAAGAAGCGAGGGACAAGGTCGCCGCGTTTATCAATGCCCCAGCCCGCTGCGGCGTGATTTTCACCCGCAACACGACGGAGGCGATCAATCTGGTGGCCTACACCTGGGGACGGACCCACGTGGGACCAGGCGACCGCATCGTCGTCACGGAGATGGAGCACCACAGCAACCTGGTGCCCTGGCAGTTGCTCGTGCGGGAGGTTGGGGCCGAACTGGCCTATGTCTCCGTGACCGATGAGGGATGTCTCGATCTGGAATCCCTCGACCGGCTACTGCAAGGCCCAGTCAAGTTGGTCGCTTTCACGCACATTTCCAACGTGCTTGGCACGGTGAATCCGGCGCAGGCGATCATAGCCCGAGCCCATGCGGCCGGTGCGCGGGTGCTGGTGGACGCAGCGCAGAGTGTGCCCCACCTGCCGGTGGATGTCGAGGCACTGAACTGCGACTTTCTGGCCTTTTCCGGCCACAAGATGTGCGGGCCGACAGGTATCGGCGTGCTCTACGGCCGCCCAGAACTGCTGGAGGAGATGCCGCCTTTCCTCAGCGGCGGGGGAATGATCAAGCGGGTGGGGCGTGCGGAGGCGAGTTGGGATGGCCTGCCCTGGAAATTCGAGGCCGGCACCCCAGCCATCGCTCAGGCAGTGGGGCTGGGCGCGGCGGTGGACTACCTGAGCACGGTGGGACTGGAACCGGTGTGGGCACACGAGCAGGAGTTGGTGGCCTATGCCCTGGAGCGATTGGCAGAGATGCCGGGAGTACACGTGATCGGGTCGCCGACCGGGAGGCGGAGCGGGGTGGTCGCTTTCACCGTCGAATCCATCCACCCCCACGATCTGGCTCAGGCATTGGATTGGGAGGGCATCGCCATCCGTGCGGGCTTCCACTGTGCACAGCCGCTCCACGAACGCTTCGGGCTGCAGGCCACGGCACGGGCCAGTTTTTACCTCTATAATACCCGTGAGGAGGTGGATCGGCTGGTGGAGGGAATCCAGAAGGCACAGGGTTGGCTGGCAAATGGAGAACTGAGGGAGCCAGGTGGAGAACTTATACCGTGAGCATATCCTTGATCATTACCGCCATCCCCGCAACCGGGGGACGTTAGAGGACGCGGACCTCTCCTGCGAGCAGGACAACCAGGTCTGCGGCGACGTGGTGCGGCTCGATATCCGGCTGGCCGACGGGCGAGTGAGCGACGCACGGTTCAGCGGTCGTGGCTGTGTGATCAGTATGGCATCAGCCTCAATGTTGACCGAGGAGATTCTGGGCAAGACGGTAGAGGAGTTGAAGGCGCTGCAGGACGAGGACGTGTTCAGCATGCTGGGCATCACGTTGGGGCCGGTGCGGGCCAAGTGCGGACTATTGCCGCTACGGGTGCTGCAGAGCGGGCTGGCCTGCCTGGAGAAGACTTAAGAGGCACCTCACAAGTGGTCAGGTCTCCGGCGTCGAACCGAGTTCCCTTTCCAGCATCTCCATGAGTACGGCGGGCAGGCTATCTCGGTTATGGGGGGTCACGGCGAGGGCAGTCGTCGCGCTGATTGGTAGTTGGAGTCGTGCCTGCGCCACCAACTCAGGGCGGACAACGACGAGTGCCAGCGCGAAGTTGGTTCCTCGCAGCACGTCAAACGCTTTCAGCCAGCCTTTCCCTTGTTCGATTTCCAGTGGCCCCAGTTCGTCCACCACGAGCAGGTGACAGGCGTGCGCGCGGGCCAGCGCAACGTTCCCCCATGCCAAGGTTCCAGGGTCGAAGCGGAAACGCCCCTGGATCACGGCAGGTCTCGCGTTATGTTCCAGGGTCAGCCGACGCACATCGCCACTGCGCACGTCGAGCACGTCCCGGGCGCCATTAGGGTGGCTTGTGGTCAGGACACCGCCACAAATGTATCCCCTGGCCTGCGCCAGAGCGATGGTCTCATGACAGACGGTGGTCTTGCCTACGCGGCGCTCGCCGGTCAGGATGACGATGTGTGCAGTCACTTTGTCTTGCCCTGTACAATAATATACCATGTCGAATCTAAAACCCCAAATCCCAACCTCCAGCCAGTTGCGCCCTGGTGCTATGTGCGGTATACTCACCTCTGGGAGGCGGCTTATGCCGCAGCCTGCGAGGGGAAGGGACTGACAGAATGGCCATTCGCGTACTATTGGCTGACGATCACACCCTGGTTCGGCAGGGCTTGCGAGTGTTGCTGGAATCCAAACCCAGGTTCACGGTGGTCGGGGAGGCTGACGATGGGCGGGAAGCATTGCAGTTGGTCGAGAAACTGCATCCCGACGTGGTCGTGATGGACATCGGCATGCCCGGTATGAACGGCCTCGAGGCGACGGCCCAGATTACCAGCCAAGAGTCTGATACCAAGGTTGTCATCCTGTCTATGTACACAGACGAGATCTACGTCCACCAGTCACTGCGAGTGGGCGCGTCGGCGTACGTGCTCAAGCGCGCTGTGTACAATGAACTCCAACTCGCCATCGAGGCAGCACATCGAGGCGAGAAATATCTCAGCCCCGGCATCTCCAATGCAATAGTGGATACGTATCTTCGCGCAGCGCCCGTGGATGATCGACAGCGAACCTACGAACTTCTCACGTCGCGTCAACGTGAGGTCCTGCAGCTCATCGCCGAGGGGCGTACCCGGCATGAAATCTCCGAGATTCTGTGCATTAGCCCCAAAACCGTGGCCCGGCATCGGGAGAATCTGATGACCAAGCTCGGTTTCCAGGACGAGGTAGAGTTGGTGAAGTTTGCGCTGCGCATTGGCCTTTTCACCGACAGCACCGGACAGTGATCGATGACCAAGCCGCTGGAGCCCAAAAACCCGATTTATGATCTACCCCTTGAACGGATACCTTTGGACGAGCGTTAGTCCTCGTATCCTGGGATCGGCCCGAAGGCGGCCTCAATCTCCTCTGGCTCGAAAACCTCCAACATACAATCCCACCAAATCAGACCATCGGTCTTCTGAAACTCCCACCACCGGATGTCTGGCCAAGAGTATCGCCATCGCCATAGGGCAGGCATCCGCTCCCAGCCGTAGTCGCTGGCGAGGGTAGTGAAGTCCACGTAGTAGCCGGACGGGATGCTCGACTTGGGCGCTCCACCTTCCACCCGGGCGCGCCCGCCCTGCTGGCGGGCGTTTAGGTCCCACACCGCTTCGCGCAAAGGCTCTCCCATACTACCGTCCTGCTCGGCAGCGCGAATAAAGACGCGCCAGTACGTGACGTTGCCCACGTCCTCCCGTATCAGTTCAACCTGTGGTTCATCCTCCTCGTAGGGCTCTTGGTCCAGACCGATCGCCCTGCCACAGACGTGCCAACTCATACGCGAGTGGCCCGAGGGCGGGGTATAGGTCATCGGCCGCCAGGAATCCCCCAGGTCAGCCAGGTAGTCCCACCCCACCTCCTCAACCACGCGCTGGCGCAGCGCGTTGAAACTCTCGTTCACCCGGTCGGAGAGTAACTCCCCATCGCCGTCGCTGACATTGGGAAGCAGGACCAATCGGTAGGGCGGGCCGCTGGCTGGCGTCGGCTGCGCCAGTTCCACGTAGAACGGCGGCTCATCGGCTGGCTCGGCAGCCCGGGCCCGGGCCACGACGCGGGGAGAAAGTGCAAGGTCCGTCCACGCCAGATCGTCCAACAAGCCGTCGGTGCTGTAAACCTGGTGGAACAGCGCCCATCCGGTCATACTGGCCGCGATGAGATGGCTGTTTCCGCCCCGCTCGTAGGTATAGATGAGGCTTTGCCCGTCGGGTGACCAGGCTGGGGAATCACCAACGCCGAAGAGTTCAGTTTCGGCCTGGTTGGCCATCATCGCGTCCCAATCGAAGGTGGTGACCTGGATAGAAGGGTTGCCGCGCGGCCCGCTGACGTACGCCAGTTGTGTGCCGTCGGGTGACCAAGCCGGGGCATCCTCGTCCAGATCGGGGCTATGGGTGATGTTGATGATCTCTCCCTCGCCGTCGAGGAGGTAGAGGTAAACGTCCTTGTTGCCGTCACGGAAGGAACTGAAGGCGATAGCGCGGCTGTCAGGCGACCAGGCTGGCCCGTAGTCGGGTGCGCGGTCGGTGGTGACGCGCCGCACTTGCTCTTCGGTGGTGCTCATCACGTAGATGTCGAGGTTTCCTCGGCGGTAGGATTCAAAAGCAATCCAGCGGCCATCGGGGGACCAACTGGGGTTAGCGTCGAAGCCGGGATCGTGGGTCAGGCGGATCGGCGGCGCGCTGCCGGCCAGGTCCAGCAGATAGATGTCCCAGTTGTGGGCGCGGTTCGAGGCGAAGGCAATGTAGTTGCCGTCAGGCGACCATGCCGGGTTGCGATCCTCGGCCGGGTCGTAGGTCAGTCGCACCAGTTGCCGCTCGGCCTGATTGAGGGCGTAGATGTCGGCATTGCCGTTGCGTCGCAGGGCGAAAGCGATGGCCCCGCCGCTGCCCAAGGGAGTGGGTGTGGGGCCAGATGTGGGGGAGAGACCAGGTGTCGTGGTGGCGACGACGAGTTGGGGAGGCCCCTCAATGACCGTCACCGTAGCCGCCTGGTACAGCGCGATGGTCAGCAACACCAGGACGAGCAGGTTGCCCAGGATCAGCAGGACGATCAGCCGCACGCCGCGCGGCCGCAACTTGAGGGGCTGCCCGACCTCGTCCGGCCTGCGCAGCCAGGCGAGCGCGAAGGTGATGCGGCTCCAGAACCGCCGGAGCGCGCTCCTCTGCTCATCTGGTGTCTCTGTCTGTGGTTCGTGAGACTCTTCTTGCTGCACTTCGTCTTGCTCTGCTTTGTCGGCCATGCCGAGCCAAGTATACGTCTCTTGGAACGCTTGTCAAGCCCGCCACGATGGGCTATACTTAGTATTGGAGGATAAGGATATGTATCGCGTCTTCGTGACATCTGATGGTACTGGAGTGACGGCCGAGCAGGTCTTGAACGCGGCTCTGACGCAATTTATGGGTGCAGAGGTGGAAATCAAGCGCCGGCCAGGAGTGCGCACCGAGGAGCAGGTACGCCAGGTGGTGCAGGAGGCGGCGCAGGCTGGAGGCTTCATTATGCACACACTGGTTTCGGATGAGATGCGGGGAGTGATGTTGCGCACGGGCCGGCTGCACAACGTCGAAACGATTGATCTGATGGGGCCGTTGCTGGCGCGACTCTCTCAACAGTTGGCCGTCTCACCGGCCGAGAAGCCTGGTCTCTTCCACCAGTTGAATGAGGAGTACTTCCGGCGTATTGAGACGATGGAGTTCGCGCTGCACCACGATGACGGCCGCCGCGCCCACGAACTTCCACAGGCGGAGATCGTGCTGGTGGGTGTCTCGCGCACCTTCAAGACCCCGCTCAGCGTCTATCTGGCGTTCAAGGGCTGGTTTGTCGCCAACGTGCCCATCGTGCTGAAAACGAAGCCACCGCCGGCCCTGTTCAACCTGCTGCATGGCCGCGTCTTCGGCCTCACGATTGACCCGGTCCGGCTTGCGGAATTTCGGCGCGTGCGGCACGAGCGCCTGGGCGGGGCCACGGGCGAGTATGCCGAACTGGACTTCGTGCGTCGCGAGGTGGAGTACGCTTTGAGCATCTTCCGCAGCCAGCATGGGTGGCCCGTCGTGAATGTGACCGACAAGCCCATCGAGGAGATCGCTTCTGAAATACTGGCGCTGGTGGGGCAAGCATAACAACGGATTTACAGAGCCACACGCATTGGCCCAACCCCCACGTGGTGAACTACAAGTGCGGATATATGTAGCAGCTTGAGGATGAGAAAGTCATGAACATGTCCCAACAGAGAAGATCATCCTCCAAACCAACCGGTATGAACCTATGTCCAAAGTAACCCCTGTTCGCAAACAGTATCTCCAGATCAAGGCCCAGCACCCGGACGCCATCGTATTCTTCCGGCTGGGCGATTTCTACGAGACCTTCGACGAGGATGCGGAGACCGCCTCCCGCGAACTTGATCTCGTCCTGACCTCGCGCCCGGTGGCCAAGGGGACGCGCGTGCCGATGGCCGGTGTCCCCTACCATGCCATTGAGGGATACATCGCCCGCCTCATCGAGAAGGGCTACCGCGTCGCCATCGCCGAGCAGGTGGGTGAGGTCACTGGCAGGGGGCTGGTCGCCCGGGAGGTGACGCGCGTCGTGACCCCCGGTACCGTCGTCGAACCCGCGCTCCTGGACGAGAAGCGGCCCAATTACCTGGCTGCGATCGTGGTCGAGGGCGACCATTCTGCTCCACCCAGGGCAGGCCGGGCCGGCCTGGCTTACGCCGACATCACGACCGGCGAATTTGCCACCACCCAGTTGGACGCGGGCGAAGTGGCGCAGGAGTTGGCGCGGCTGCAGCCACGAGAGTGCTTAATCCCCGAAGGGACAAGTTGGGGGCAAGAAGCAGGAGGCAGGAGGCAAAAGAGCGAGCATCCAGCATCCAGCATCCAGCATCTAGCATCTAGTATCCACCTCACTCCGCTCCCCGCTTACCGTTTTGAATTGGGAACTGCCCGCCAGACACTGCTTGATCACTTCGGCGTGGCGACGCTGGATGGCTTCGGCTGCGCGGGTAAGCCGCTGGCCGTCCAGGCCGCCGGGGCCATCGTCCACTACCTGCACGAGACCCAGAAAGGGGCATTGGCGCAGATTGTAGAACTCAGCACCTACGCGGCCTCCCGTTTTATGGTGCTCGACGCGGTCACGCGCCGTAATCTGGAGTTGACCGAGACGATCCGCGAGCGCAAGAAGCGCGGCTCACTCCTGGGCGTGCTGGACCTGACGCTCACCCCAATGGGCGGGCGGCTGCTACGGGCACGGTTGGCCCAACCGCTGCTCAATCAGGCGGAACTGGAGGCGCGGCTGGACAAGGTGCAGGTGTTCTACGAGGACACTATCGCACGTGGGCGGGTGCGCGAAGTCCTCGCCGGGCTGCCCGACCTGGAGCGGCTGGCTAATCGGGTACTAACGGGCATCGCCACGCCCCACGACCTGGTGGGTATCCGCAAAGCGTTGGAAGTGGTGAGAAGGATAGAGAGCGGGATGCAGGATGTAGGAAGTAAAAAAGCCTCGAGAGATGCTTCTGCAACCCTGCCCCCTGATTCCTGCCTCGTGCATCTTGCATCCTCTCTCGACCCCTGTAGCGATGTCGTTTCTCTCATCGGTTCCGCCATCGTAGACGACCCGCCCGCGAGCGCCTCCGGCGGCGGGGCCATCCGACCTGGCTTCTCCGCCGAACTGGACAGCATCGCCACGGCAGTGCGGGACGCCAAAGCCTGGGTCGCCAGCCTGGAAAAGCGGGAACGCGAGCGCACCGGCATCAAGAGCCTCAAGGTGGGCTACAACAAGGTCTTCGGATACTACATTGAGGTCACCAAGGCCAACCTGAGCGCGGTGCCCGACGAATACATCCGCAAGCAGACGTTGGTCAACGCCGAACGGTTCATCACGCCGGAGTTGAAGGAGTACGAAACGCTGATCCTGAACGCCGAGGAGCGGCAGGCCGAGGTTGAGACGCGGCTGTTCAAGGACGTCTGCCAGCAAGTGGAAGCGCGTGCTGAGGCTTTGCTCAAGACAGCACGGGCGCTGGCGCGACTGGACGTGGCGACGGCGCTAGCCGAGGTCGCCGTGCGCAACCGGTATGTCCGCCCCGAACTGGCCGACGAGGACATACTGGAGATCGTCGCTGGCCGTCATCCTGTCGTCGAGCAGACGCTGCGGGATGAGCCTTTTACGCCCAACGACCTGCACCTCGACGCCGACGAGCGCATCCTGATCATCACCGGGCCGAATATGGCCGGAAAAAGTGTGAATCTTCGTCAGGCGGCCCTTATCGTGCTGATGGCACAGATGGGTAGTTTCGTGCCCGCCGACCGGGCGCGGGTGGGCCTCGTGGACCGCATCTTCACCCGCATCGGTGCGCAGGATGAGGTGGCCTCCGGCCAGTCTACCTTTATGGTCGAGATGATCGAGGCGGCCAACATCCTCAATCACGCCACGGTGCGCAGCCTGCTCATCCTCGATGAGATCGGGCGTGGCACCAGCACCTACGACGGTCTCTCCATCGCCTGGGCGGTGGTCGAATACCTGCACAACCACCCGGAGCGGAGAGCGCGGACTCTCTTCGCCACCCACTACCACGAGTTGACCGAGATGGCGGAGCGGCTCCCGGCGGTGCGCAACTACAACCTGGCGGTGGTGGAGGAAGGGAACCAGGTTATCTTCTTGCACAAAGTGGTGTGCGGCGGGGCAGACCGCTCCTACGGCATCCATGTGGCGCAGTTGGCAGGCGTGCCACGCCCGGTCATCCATCGGGCCGAGGAACTGCTGGCGCAACTGGAGAGCGGAGAGTTCCGCCCCGGCACCCCTGCGCTTAAGCCCCACCAGCCGGTGCTGTTCGTCGACGAGCACCCGGTGGTGGAGGAATTGCGGGAGTTGGACGTCTCGACGATGACACCACTGGAGGCGATCAACAAGTTGTATGAGCTACAGCGCCAGGCGAGAGGGGAGGGGACCTACCGGTGATTACCCACATCTCATCGGATTCCCATATTTAGCGGCCTGCCGGGCCCAAACGGACATGTGGGTACGCCAGAAAGAGAATTTGGGGGGTTGACAAGAGCCATGCAAATGTGGTATAGTAACATCTAAGACGGGAGTGACTACGCCACTGCTCGGCTGGGCGCGGGAGCACATTGCCTGATTAGATGTCAAGCATTGTGCTCCTTATCACTGCGTGATTACGATGAAGTTAGATCAAGAGAACGAACTGATAGAAATTGAAGAAAAGACAAGCAGCGAGGAGTACCTGCTCGTCAAGGCGGCTGAGCAGGGCTTTGTCACGTATGATGACATCCTGATCGCTTTTCCCGAGGCCGAGGAGAACCTGGAGGAACTTGAAGATATCCTGGCCACCTTGATGGAAACTGGCATTAAGATAGGCGTGCCGGAAGGAGAGGAAGAGCAAGAAGCAAAGATTGACAAGAAGGCCAGTCGGACTGATGCAGCGGCAGATGAGGAAGCGTGCTTCCAGACTATCGCGATAGACGACACAGTCGGTCTCTACCTCAAGGAGATTGGCCGGGTGTCTCTGCTCACGGCTGAAGAGGAGGTCACGCTGGCCAAACGCATGGAGGCTGGCCAGATTGCCCAGGAGAACCTAAGCGAGGATGGCCTCAACCCTGAGAAACGGGCCGAACTGAATAAGATTGTGCAGGACGGTCTGGCTGCCCGCGAACACCTCATTCGCGCCAACTCTCGCCTGGTGATCAGCGTGGCCAAAAAATACATTGGCCGCAGCGTGCCCTTTCTCGACCTGATCCAAGAGGGCAACATCGGGCTCATACGCGCCGCCAACAAATTTAACTACAGGTTGGGGCATAAGTTTTCGACTTATGCAACCTGGTGGATCCGGCAGGCAGTCACGCGGGCAATCGCCGACCAGAGCCGCACAATTCGCGTCCCGGTCCACATGGGTGACCAGATCAACAAACTGCTGCGAACTGCCCACCGGCTGACGCAGGAGTTGGGGCGCACACCTGCCACCAACGAATTGGCCGCCGCACTGGAGATTCCCACACGCAAAGCGGAGGAGATGCTGAAGGTGGCGCGTCGTCCTCTCTCGCTGGAAATGCCCACCGATGCCGAGAAAGACAGCGAGATGGGCGATTTCATTGAGGATGAGGACAGCCCTGCCCCCGAGGACGAGGTGACCTCTTCGATGCTGCGGGAGTTGCTGCAAGGGATTCTCCAGGATCTACCGCCGCGTGAAGTGCGCATCCTGCAACTGCGCTACGGGCTGGTGGACGGCGAAACATACACCCTCGAGGAGGTGGGCAAGAAGCTGGGCGTGACCCGTGAACGGGTGCGGCAGATAGAGGCCCGAGCACTCAGCCGCCTCCGTCATCCCACTCACTCCCGCAGGTTGAAAGATTTTCTGAAGAAGTAAGAGTGAACCGCCCCGGTTTCTCGTTCGTAGTGACCTTGAGACATGGTGATGTCGATCTGTCCAGTCTGTGGTAGAGACGAAGGCTGGCGGCTGATCACTGACAATGCTCTGCCTGCTCCGCGTCCAGGAGTGTCTCTTGCCCGGTATGGCCCGGCGTTTCAGATTCGCCCCTCGCTTCCTCGATTGCTACCGAGGTGTGGCCAAAGCGCACACCGATCCTCATTTGGCTATCAACCCCAGCGTACCGACCAGAATGCCGGGTTGCGGGTGTTGGTTCAGGTAAATCAGTGTCCCTTGCATGGGATCACCGTAGGGCGTAGAAAGATCGCTATCTATGCGCAGCTTGAAGAAACGCGGCACCTCGGTGACGATGAACTGGCCGTCGGCATCGAATTCGCTCTGTTTGCCCTGACTGAAGCGGGCCTGATAGCTGAAAACGGGCTGGCTGGCATAGTAGACCAGCACCGCCACGTCCCGCGTGTTCTCCACGTTGATTATGCGTAATATCATCTTGACCATGCCAATCAGATCCAGAATGTCCCCCTCCATGATGTGGGCTACCTGAAAAGGGCCGCCGGCGTAGATGGTGGCGTTGCGGGAGTTCTCTGTGTCTTCCAACACGAGGCCCACCTTGCCGTCATAAGTGAGTGTCAGGCCACCGTTGCGATAGACCTGTGGCCGCCTCATGCGGCCCTTGACGACGGGTGTCATAGCCCGTAGTTGCTTCATCGTGGGTGATAAAGGCGGCTCGACCGGCGGCGGTCCCTGACCAATCTCGTGCAAGCGCCGTTGGGCCAGATAATAACCCGGGTCTATCTTCAAAGCGCGCCGCCACCAGGCCAACGCCTCATCTCGCCGACCCAACCGTTCGCAGGCCAGGCCCAACTGGTGCAGTGCGGCCAAATACCCGGGCTCCCGGCGCAAAGCGCGTTCCAGCCAGTGGATGGCTTGCTCCGGTTCGCCCAGTTGCAAGTAGGTGTGACCAATGTTGTAGAGTGTCGGCACGTAGTCGGAATCGCAGGCATGAGCGGACAGGAAAGCATCCAGGGCCTCCTGGTAGCGGCCTTGCTCTACGCAGGCAATGCCCAGGGCGAAGTGGCCCTCGGGGCGATGGGAGTTAGCGGCCATCATGCGCCTGGCCTTGCGCTCCACGAGGTGAAGGTCACCCATCTCCAGGTTGTGGCCGACCTGTTCCTGGAGGTGGCTGACCAGGTAATCGCCGGGGGGAATCTTCCCACGTTGGGCACGGCGGAGTTGGCGAATGGTCTCTCGAACTTCACGTTGGCGGGCCTGCTTGGGCCAGCGGCGGGCAAACAGATTGAAAGTGGCGATAGCCTCCGGGATGCGGGCTGCGCAGGCATAGACCACCGCCCGGCTGTGGATGGTGTCTGGATTGTCCGGGACATGCCGTTCGGCCTCATCAAGCGTGGCCAGCGCTTCGTCGTAGCGTTCCAGCGCCAGATAGCAGGCGCCCAGATTATGGTAGGCCGTCCAGCGATCTTCAGGCTCGCCGGCCATTTTCAGGAAGTGTTGCAAGGCCACGATGGCCTCGTCCCACCGTTCGTCACCAATGGCTGCCAGAGCGTGCAGCCAGGGGATGATGGGATTGGAGGCCCGGTCGGGCGGTGCAGTGGATTGGGATTTTCGATGCCGTTTCATTCTGCTTCTTGACCTTCTGAGACCCTTTGCCATCGCCTCTATCCTTCTGCCAGTCCACGCCTCAAGTCCGCGTCCAACGTCGCCAAGTCCACCAACTGCGCTCCTACAACCTCGGCTTCGGCGCGGGCGGCATCGGTGAATCCGGCGCGGGCGAAGAAGACGTAATGCGCCTGCCAATCGTCCTCCGGCATCACCTTGGGCGACTTCCCCACCAATTCCCGGATCACGGAACGCCCGACTGCATTCACACCCCATTTGCACTCGCCCAGCAAGATGGCTTTCTCTCGCCAATTGAGCGTCACCACATCCACCTGCGCATCCCTCGACCAATGGCTGCCCACAATCTCCGGCGAGAAGAGTAACTGCCTCGCGCGAGCCTGGACCAACGTCCATTCGCGGCACAAGTCCTCGAAGGCCGTCAGCCCTACAAAGGCGCGGAACTGCTCGGCGATACGCTGCCAGAGCATATCCGTCAACTCCTGCTCGACCAGGCCCAGGTTGGGCTGAATGAAACGGAAGTAGAACCGCAAGTAGGGATCGGCCAGATGATAGCGACTGTTGCGGCTGGTCTGCCGCTGCTCCGGGGGAATGGTTGCCGGCAGACGGCGTTCGATCAAGCGCAGCGACTATCAACCGGCAATTGCGCGGTAAAGCGCCCGTACAGCGGCGCGTGATAGCCCATCATAAGCTGTTTACTATAATTTGTTTAGATTACTGTCTAAATTATAAGCCGAAAGTCGCTGCCGGTCAAACTGATGCAGTTGCTGATGTTGCTGCTGCTGCTGCTCTACGCGGCCAACTACGAGGACTGCGACTTGCACGTCTGGCATTGCTGGTGGACATGAGCAAGGGCGCAAAGTCGCCGGGGCAGACCACTGCATCCCGGTTCTTGTTTCGGGTCACACCGAGATTGGCAACACTGCCCTTCCGTTGTACAATACCACGCACGATGCCCACTCCGGTCATGCACCTGGCCCTGGCCGAGGAAATCCTGCGCGGGGATGCGCTTTCCCCCAGCGCCCGACGCCTGCTGATCCAGCAGCGTGGCTCTTTCCTGCTGGGTAACACCGCGCCCGACGTCCAGACCATCAGCGGACAGACACGCGAAGAGACCCACTTCTACGCCATCCCACGCACTGCCGACCGTCCGGCCCATGAGGCGCTCTTCGCCGCCCACCCGGTGCTCGCTCGGGCGGAACCGTTCCCACCGGCACAGGCGGCCTTCATCGCTGGCTACATTGCCCACCTGCTGCTGGACGAACTCTGGCTCGACGACATCTTCCGGCGCTATTTCCTGCCGGATTGGAGCCCCCTGCGCGAACGGCTGTTCCTGCACAATGTCCTGCGCACCTGGATGGACCGCCAGGATCAGCAACGGCTCAACGGCAGCGTGGCTGCGGCGCTGCGAAAGGCGCAGCCTCAGGGCTGGCTGCCCTTCGTTAACGACGAGTACCTACGGGCGTGGCGCGACTGGCTGGTCGAGCAACTCGGCCCGGGCCGCAGCGTGCAGACAGCCGAAGTCTTTGCCCAACGGATGGGGGTGCCGACGGCGGATGTGGAGGCAGTGCTGGAGTCGCCGCAGCAGATGGAGGTGCGCGTCTTTTGCCACATTCCACAGACGGCGCTGCAATTCTTCCACGACACAGGCTACGCGCGCAGCGTGGCGTTGATCGGCCAATACCTGGCATTCGTATCACTCGTCCATTCGTGACACTCGTGTTCCTTTCACAACCCGTACAACTCCCCGTACTTGTCCCGAAGATACCGGACGTACGGCTCAACGCTCAGCGGCCCGCCAGTGACGCGCTCAATGAGTTCAGACGGCGTGTACTTGTGCCCGTGTTGGTAAATGTTCTCCTTGAGCCAACTGTGCAACGTGCCAAACTTCCCCTTTTCAGTCTCGCTCGTGATCTCGGGGTGAGCCCGCAGCGCAACCTCGAAGAAGAATGCCGCGCTCATGATGTTGCCCAACGTGTAGCCCTGGAACGCGCCACCGATGAGGCCACCGTACCAGTGCACGTCTTGTAGCACGCCGTCGTGGTCATCCGGCGGGACGACGTCCAGGTCGGCCCTGAAGCGCTCCCGCCACGCCTCCGGCAGGTCGCGCACAGCCAGGCGACCTTCGAGCAATTCCAGTTCAAAGTCAAAGCGCAGTAAGACGTGCAGGTTATAGGTTACCTCGTCGGCATCCGTGCGGATCAACGAGGGCTCGACCTTATTGATCGCGCGGTAGAACGTCTCCAGCGGCACACTTCCCAGTTGGTCGGGAAAGACCGCTTGCAGCCTGGGGTAGAAGAATCGCCAGAAGCCCCAGCCGCGCCCGATGATGTTCTCCCACAGGCGAGATTGGCTCTCGTGGATGCCCGAGGATGTCCCACCGGCCAGTGGCGTACCCTCGAAGTCCACACGAACACCCTGTTCATACATCGCGTGGCCGGCCTCGTGCATCGAACTGAACAGCGCCTCGCCCAGATCGTTTTCCTTGACGCGGGTGGTGATGCGCACGTCACCGATTGAGAATTCCGTCGTGAACGGGTGATGGCTCTTGTCCTGCCGCCCGCGCTCGAAGTCGTACCCGAAGCGCTTCATGACCTCGAGCCCGAAGGCTAACTGCTGCGCCTCGGGAAAGGTCTGGTGCAGGCACGCGTCGTCCACGACGGGCTGACCGGTGATCGCCTGCACGAGGGGCACGAGTTGCTCCCGCAGACCTGTGAAGATCGCGCGCACGGTCGAGGCCTTCATGCCGTAGTCTGAATAGTCGATCAAGGGGTCGGCGATGTGCTCGTAGCCGGGGAAGAAATCCGCGAGTTGCCGGCTCAGATCGAGCGTCTTCTCGAGATAGGGCCGCACCCTCGCAAAATCGTTCGCCGGCCGGGCCTCTGCCCAGACCTGGTAGGACGCGGACATGTGGTCGTAGAGCCGTGCGATGAACGGGGGCGGCACCTTCACCGCCCGCTCGTAGTCGCGCCGTGTGACGCGGATAAGGCTGGCTTCGTCCGAATCGTAGGGCAGGCTCTCCTCGTAGGAACGCAGGTCGTCCAACAACTTCCCGATAGCCGCGTCGGTGAATTTCTCGTGCGCCAGTCGCTGCAGCGTGGCGATCTGACGCGCACGGGCCGGCGCGCCGCCAGGCGGCATGTAGGTCTCTTGATCCCACTGCAACAGCCCGGCAGCGGACTTCAGGTCGTTGACCTCGACGAGGCGAGTTTTCAGTTCCTTCAGTTTGGTTTCCATGTCTTTTCCTCCCATTCACGTATGATGGCTTGCCAGGAAATGCTACACAGGCTATAATGAGTAACTAATGAGAGGGAAGGAATATGCCGGCGTACCGTAGGGCCAGCGTTCGGGAATTGGCCTCAGCCGCCTACGAACTAGATTCAGGCGTTGTCGAAGGTCGCCTACGTCGCAGCGCGGAAGGTGGTCGTTGGATGGTGAACGACGTGGAGTTGAACGAGTGGCTGGCTCGGTACGATGGTCAGGAAATCGTCCTCATCGTTGCTTCGCTGGAGGATGACCGCCCCATTCCCCCCAAAGTATGCCGCACCTGTGGCACCGAATACATAGGTGCCAAATGCCCACGCTGCCGCGAGGTCCGCATCCGCCTGCGGGGTCATTAAGCGGCAGCCGCTGCACAGGTAAACAAAGGAGGCCACATCTGGCTTCCCTCTTTACTTATGAGTGCGGCTAAGACCCAACCTTATCCCACGTCAATCGGTCGAACCTCGGCCAGCACGTCCTCCTGCAAGATTGCCTGGGCCTCGGAGGCGATACGGCCCATGTCCATAAAGACCAGGGCCAGCTTGGCGTCGGGGTTAGCCAGCGCGATCAGGATAGCCTCCTCGCCGATAGACGTCAAGAAGACATAGCCAGTGCCCTGTCCTTCAACATAGACCTGCTTGACCCGCCCCGACAGCAGCTCTCTGGCGATGCGCTCGCCTAGAGTGAGTACGGCCGCCGACATAGCGCCGATCTCCTGCTCGTCGGTACCGGCAGGCAAGGCCGACGCCAGCACCAATCCCTCGGGGCTGACGATAGCCGAGGCTTCGATATTGGGCGTGAGCCCCTGCATTTGGCGCAGCAACATACCTAGTCTTCGGACTCGATCATCGACGCTAGCCATTTAAGTGCCCTCCTCAAAAATGAACTTTGTTGGCCCACCCGTTCAGCTACATCTTGGCCTGCGATCACTGAAGATAAGACAGGCGGGGTTATGTCTTGCTCCAACGCAACCATCACATCCTTCTCTAATGTCAGCAACTCGGCTTCGACCTCTTTGAGATGATGGGGATACTGTAATCTGGCACGAAGGGCATTCACTCGCTCTGGGAAGAAGCCCAGGTCCAGCGATTCGAGTTTGGACCGCAGGTCACCCAGGCGATCCTCCGGCACCCCAACCGCCTGCCCCTCACTGACCAACCTGCGCAACCTTTCGATGGATGAGGCAGCCTCGGTCCATTTACCTGCCTCGCGCGTGGTGATTCCCATGACCCGGGCCACGTGCCCCTCAAGCATGTCCACATCGTGCAATACCAAGGCCAGGTTAGCGTCGGCGGAGGCGATGGTCAGCAAAACTGCTGCTTCGCCGATGGTCCGTAAGATGGCGTGTCCGCCCTCTCCCTCGACGTGCGCCTGGCGCATATCGGACCCCAGTTGTTCCAAGGCAACACGCCGCCCCAGCAAGGCGACGGGCGCGGCCATCGCCGCCACGGTCTCCGCCTCTACGCCGTCCGGCAGCGCCGAGGCCCACAGTTTTCCACCGGGGCTGATCAAGGCCAGAGCCGCGATGTAGGGCCGGCGTCGAACGACCTGCGTCAGCAGGCTCTCCAGGGGGCCCTCTTGTGGTGCCGCAGGGCCGTTCTCTCGGATGCCATGGAGAGTCTGCTGGAGCCCCTCTTCCGGCAAGGTGTTCTTGTGCGATTCGTTCATTTTTTGCTCCATCCCGTCTTCACTTGATGTGCACTGCGCCCAGTCTGTTCTGCAGAGAGTGCTGCGCATCGTGCGAGTCGATTGTCAGATAGGGCGCTATCGCTTCCAGGACGGATAGTACACTGCTTCGGTCGCAAGCGACGCAGCCAGGGAGCGGCAGTAGGGCGACCGCGCGCCCGGCCCGGCCTGGGCCGACCAGGTTCAGTGCTCGGCTCACCTCGTCAGGCGATAGCGCGCCGGGTAGATCCTGCTTGTTGGCGACGACAAACATCGGAACGCCATTGGCGCGGGCAGCAAAAAAATCGAACATTCGGCCAGCGTCGGCAAGACTGGTCGGGTCGCTGCTGTCCACCAACATCAGTATACCATTGCATTCGATGACGAGCGTCTCCCACATAAAGGCGAACCGTCGCTGTCCTGGTGTGCCGACCAGGTGCAACGAGATGCCATTCGGCAACGTGACCCGGCCAAAGTCCATCGCGACCGTCGTCTGCTGCTTAATGTGACGGCCCGCGTCGGTGTTCACATCGGTGTTCACACCGCGAATCTCGTTGACGGTATCAATGAGTACCGTTTTGCCGGCATTAAAGGGTCCTGTGACGACGAGTTTAACGTAAGCCATATTTATCATTCCCTTGCATTAAGACCGTGGTTGGTAGCCCAATGCCGGTGCAATGAGGAAATGCCCCGCCAGCAAGCCCGCGCTCAGGGCCAGGCCAACGGCAGTTAACGTAGCCACCCCGGCCAGGGCCAGACTCAATGGCGGCAGCGCCAATGCCAGCGCTTCGACATTGGGCACCGGCCCGCCTGCCATTCGCCCTCCCACCATGGCCACCAGAGCCACGCCGACCAGGGCGATGGCGCTAGCGTCTATGTGCCATAATACCACAGATGTCACTCCCACGCCAGCGACGATGCTCAACACAGCGCCAGCGGCCAGGCGCAGTGCAGGCCCGGCCTGCGACAGCGTGCCCCAAGCGAACAGCATCACGGCCAGCGCAGCCACGACGACGCCAAGGGCGAGCAAGTCTTGCAGCACCCACGCCCGCCGACCTGCCGCCATAGCAGATGTGCCGGTCAACGCCAGTTCACTGTCGGCCAGCGGGCTGCCGGCCAACCCCCTCTCGGTCGCCTGTACCAATGCCTGCACATCATCAAGAGTGTCCGTGGCATACGGGTCGCCAGATGGGATGAGAACCAAGCGAATCAGATCATGACTGACCAGGTAAGGGTCAGGTGCGGAAGGGGTCGAATCGCCCAGCGCAGCGCCGGCCCACATCGCCTCGGCGGCGGCCAGTTCGGCGCGCAGAAGGGTGGCGTCGGTGGCTACAGTCTCAAGGATGGTCATCGAGTTACCCAGATCTGCTTCGATTGCAATCAACGGGTTGTCCTGAGAATTGGCGTCGGGTGTGTTTTGAGCAGCAAGACGTTGCAGATCGGCCGTGATCTCGTTCAGATCGGCAACGGCAAAGTCAAGAGTAGTCGGTAGCGCATCCAAGGCAGGTACGTCGTTCATGCGAGGAGCAATTTCGGGAAACTCTGTGGGCACGCGGATCAGCCCAGCGGAAGCGTCGGCCAGTTCCTCACTCACGCTAACCAGTCGTTCGCTGGCCTCGTTCAACACCATCGCGACAGAGGTAGTCGGAGCGTCGCTGGCTGTCAGGTCCAGGTTCTGCAGATCAGCAGCCACCTGCGATAGTTCACTGGCCTGAGTGCCCAGCCTGACTTCCAACTCGGCAGCCATGCGCCCCAGCCGGGCCAACAGAGCAGTCTGCTCGGCAGGGCTCAACTGACCCTCGTCGGTGGCAGGGGAGGGCTGGAGCGTAGCAGCCCCCTCTACCGCAGATATAGCCGGTCGGGCGTTCAGTTCCTCAGCCAGGTTCCGCAATGAGTCCAACCCGGCCTCGCTGCGGGCGACGCCTGGTGCCTGAATCAACAGGTGCAAGGGCAGCAAACGACCAAGGGCTAGCGCATCCTCCCCGGCCCCATCCTCATTCTCACTGGCGGTGACCAGAAGCTCGTATCCAGTGGCAGCCTCCATTCTGCGCGACACAGTGTCGGCTGGGTGTGCGCTCAGAGTCAGCCAGAGCAAACTCACGACTGGGATCAACGCCAGCGCCAGGAGGAGCCACTTTCGGTGGGCCGTAACCGGGATGGGTCGGGGGCGACGCGGTTTAGTGAGCAAGGCGATGAGAGCGGGAGTGCCACTCAGGCTGATGACGACGGCAACGACCAGGCTCAGCAGTAGGGCAATGCCGGTCCGAGCGTCAAACAAGAATCCGGTCAACCCAGCAGCGATGATTAGCGCCTGGAGCAGCGTCCCCTCGCCCGCCTGGATGATCGCGCGCTGCAGGGGCGTGATTCTCCGGATCGGTGGCGAACTGGAGATTGGCTTTTTAGGAGAGACGGGCGGCGGCGCACTAGGGCTTAGCCTTGGGGCGGGAGCAGGCGGTGGCGAACTGGGTCTTGACTTTGGGAGGGAACCAGACAGCGGGGCTGCGGGATGGACGAACCATCGTGGCGTGAGTAGGCGCACGGCCCAGGCCCCAGCCAGCCCGGCACTGACGACAGCGCTCAAGGCGACAGGAGATGGTGGAGCCACGAGTGCAGCCAGCATGCTTGCCACTGCGCTGGCGCTGCCAGCGCTGACGCTGACGACGAGGGCACGACGCGGGCCGAGTTTCCCGAATAGCGCGACGAGCCCGGCGATGAGGGTCACGCCGACCAGGACCAAGAGGCGAGCGCGCCGCCAAGAGACAACGGCGTCGTAGGCAAAGGCCGCCATGCCGGTAACATATACCTCCAGATCATCAGGCACATCCTGAACGTCTGCCCGCAGGTCGGGCACGTCGGCCACGCTGGCTGCCAGAGAGACGACGCAGGTCTCACCGGTGTCATAGCCATAAATCTGCACGTCACCCCCGGCGGCTTGCAGCGCGCGACTGGAGGCATTCACATAGACCAGGTCGGCCGGCGTGAGACCGCCGGGGCGATGGAACACGACCAGGGTCGGCTCGGGGGGCAAATCGAAGGCACGGCGCAGGCTGCTTTCACCCGGTCTCTGGGGCCACACAGTCGCCAGCGGGTGCGGTGAGTACAGGATGGCCAGCAGGATGAAAGGCAGCCAGAGAGCAATCAGGGCCAGGGGCCGTCGGCGCGCGGTCGCAGAACTACTGGGTCTCTGAGACATCTGATAGCATCTGCCCATAAAGGGCGAGGTTGCCATTGTTGCGGTCGTCTTCCCACACGGCGAAGAAGGCTCCCATATCCTGGTCAAAGGCCAAGGCCGGCCAGTACTGGTTGTGGCTGTCAGTGGACAGGGCAAAGTTAGTTCCCATCGGAACACCAGCCGACGATAGCCACTGACCATAGATGTCGGTGCCATGGCTGTCCTGGTTACGCCCATCCTCCCACACGATCAGGTACTTGCCATCGGCGTCAATGGCGACCACCGGTTTGTACTGGAAGGGGCTCTCCAGCGAGACTTCAGTCTTAGCACCCAGTGGCTGGCCGTCGCGGGATACACGGCGGCAACTGATGTCGTCATTCCAGACAACCATGTACTCGGCGCTAACCGGATTATAGACGGCTGTCGGGGAGTCTTGATACCATCGCTCGACAGCCACGTCTATCTTGTCGCCGATCGCATCGCCGCTGGCGGCATTGACCAAGCGACCCATAATATCCGTGTAGAAAAAACTGTTATTCCGGTTGTCCATCCACACGACCAGGCAATGGGGCCCCTCGGTCTCGCAGGCAACACTGGGGATGAGCTGGTCGCTGGAGACGGAGCTGACGACGAACTCTTCGGCCAGGGCTGGGGCGCTGCCGTCCGCCACCGGTACCAGACGGGCATACAGGTCAACGTTACCCATGCGATTGTCCTGCCAGGCAACGACGAAGATATTGGCATCCGGAGCGTAGGCGACGGCGGGGCGAAGTTGGTCGCCTTCGGCGATGCAAATAGCAAAGGAATCGCCTTGTGGGCGGCCCTCGGCGTCCAGGTGGCGGGCGTAGATGTCAGAATCGGCATCGCTGCTTCGTTGGCTGTGCCACACGACGAGGTAGTTTCCGCCCTCGGTGCTGGAGGCAATAGAGGGCACTGCTTGATCGCCAGGACCGCCACCGATGAGAAGCGGCTCACCCTGAGAGCGACCGTCGTTATCTAACCGCAGGCCAAAGACATCTAGACCGTCTCCGCCCTGGGCATACCAAATCATCAGGTCCCCGTTGGCAATGGCAGGGCGCAAGAGATCATCTGGCCCCTGAACGATGGGGAACTCTTGATTCGATGGGGAGAGTGAATGGGGTAGGAGATAAGTGCTGGCCCCTGCCCTCCTGACCAGATTTAGGGTCAGAAACAATCCCACGAGGACCAGAACCAGCCTGGTGCTGACTATACGCTGGTAGTGATGTGCTGTCTTCATTTCGCCTCCTTTTGTTCCGTTGAACCTACTCCGTGGCGGCCAGCCATTCTTGGGCAGCCCCTTAGTCCGAAGATACCAGGCTGAGGAGACTGGCACCGCAGACAATACAGTGACCCTTGACCGCGCGACGGCCGTCGGGCATGACGAGTTCACGCGCTTCTTTGATGGGGCGATGAGCGTGGCAGGTCAGACAGTAAGCAGTGTGTTCCTGCCGTTGTTGCCCAATTTGGTCTTGGCCTATCTTATAGTCGGCTTGCAAGCGGGCGATTTCTGCCTCTCGTTCGGCCAATTGGTCGTCCAGTTGAGCGATCTGATGTCGTACGTCTTCCAGGTCCGCAGTGAGCCGAGCGGCGGCGGCCTGGGCCTTCTCACATTCGGCCTGGAAGGTATCTCGCTCGGTGACGGTCTGCTCTAGGCGGTGGTGGGCGTCGTCGAGGTCAGTGGTCAGGCGCTTGATGTCGGTCCGGGCATCCACTCGCTCGGCGTCGAGCCGTGCGCTCATTTGCTCCATGCGCTGGCGGGCGGCCTCGAGCTCGGCGGAGACGTCGTCTCGCTCGACCTGAACGGCGCTAAGCGCGGCCGTGTGATCGCTGCTCAGACGCTCGATCTCTGCACGGGCGGCCTCGAGCTCGGCGGTCATTTGCTCCATGCGCTGGCGGGCGGCCTCGAGCTCGGCGGAGACGTCGTCTCGCTCGACCTGAACGGCGCTAAGCGCGGCCGTGTGATCGCTGCTCAGACGCTCGATCTCTGCACGGGCGGCCTCGAGCTCGGCGGTCATTTGCTCCATGCGCTGGCGGGCGGCCTCGAGCTCGGCGGAGACGTCGTCTCGCTCTACCCGAACGGCGCTAAGCGCGGCGGCGCGATCGCTGCCTAGACGCTCGATCTCTGCGCGGGCGGCGTCGAGGTCGGCGCTCAGTTGCCCTACGCGCTGGCGGGCAGCCTCGAGTTCAGCGGAAACACCGTCTTGCTCAGCCTGAGCGGCGCTGAGCGCGGCCGTGTGATCGCCCTCTAGACGCTCAATCTCTGCACGGGCGGCCTCGATCTGTTCGCTCATTTGCTCCATGCGCTGGCGGGCGGCCTCGAGCTCGGCGGAGACGTCGTCTCGCTTGACCCGAACGGCGCTGAGCGCGGCCGTGTGATCGCTGCTCAGACGCTCGATCTCTGCACAGGCGGCCTCGAGCTCGGCGGTCAGTTGCTCGACGGCGACCTGGGTCTCCGCACGACCAGCCCGGGCAATGACGTGCTCATTGCGGATGCGCTCAAGATCGGCTTGGAGGCTGTCTCGCTCGGCGGCGAGGTCGGTGGCGGCGGCGTGGGCCTGGGCCAGTTGATCGATCAGGTGAGCGATCTGTTCTTGCGCGGCATCGAGGTCAGCGGCCGCCTGATCCCGTTCCGCCGTAACCTCGGCCAACTGGCTGTGCAATTGCTTGGTCGCATCGGTGGTAGCGGCGATCAGGTTAGCGCGGCTAGCCTGGCTGGAAGTAAGCTCGTTGTTCAGGAGTTGGAATTGGGCCTTAGTCTCGATCAGATCGGTGCTCAGGTGCGTGATCTCGTTCTGGGCTGCATCTAGGGCCAGACGGATCTCATGCAGTTCAACCTGGAGCCGTTGATTCTCCAAGCGAGTCGCCTCCCGGTCGCATTGAAGTTCAGCGATGGTTTTCTCGTACCCGACCGTGAGTTGGGCCATCTCATCGTGGTTCACCTGGAGTTCGGCTAGGCTCTGCTCGCGCTGTAAGGCAGTCAGGCGCAGGCGCTCCAACTCGTCGCACAGCTCGGCGTTTTGCTGTGCCAGCGCCGTTTCGCGCTCGCTGCCGGTACTGTCCAGGTTGGCTGAGAGAGTTGCTGTCAACCCTTCCTGCTCCGCCAGAGTCGCCTGCATGGCCTGGAGCTCCAATTGCAGTTGAGAGATTGTCCGGTTCTTGGCCTCAACGACGCGGGCCAGCGCTTCTTCGATGTGCAGTAGTTGGGGAGATGCCAGCAGGTCGTCTACAGTGGTAGTTTCCTGAGCAACCGCCTTTAGTTCGGCCAACAGGTGATTGAGGCCGTCGTCGGGCAATGGCTGCAGGGAGGAGACAGCGACAAGGGCAGGGGGTGACTCTGGTGAGCAGGCGCTGAGCACGTGTCCGGTCTGCAAAGGGGTGATGACTTGCCCACGGATAAAGCCGCCGGGCTCAATATGGAAGGTCTGGGCCCAGACATTGCCCCATACCTTGCCACTGGTGCTGATTTCGACCTGCCGGGCGCGGATGCTGCCGACGACGACCCCTTGCACGATGGCACGCTCGGCCGTGACGTTGGCGCTTACCAGTCCTTCCTTGTCGATGAAGACAGTGTTAGCAACGTCGATGTCGCCTTCAAGAATGCCACAGATGTATATAGGCTGATCCGTGTCCGCTTGCCCCGCTTTACTCATTTCCTATGGATCCATAAGAAAATTAGTCCCCGCTCCGTAAACCTCGGAGGTCCCCTACCCCATATAATCCCCATAGAGCCTATTTATGAACCCCGTAGGCCGGGGGGACAAAGAAGCAACGTTGTATTTAGGCGACGTTTCACATCATGGCTCTTTGTGTTATTGTATCATGGTTGTGTGGTAGCGTCAACCAATATCTTCTGAATCTGTACTTTGAATCTGCACTCTCTTTGCAGTCTCATAAGATTCACCCAGCACGCGGGTGACCCTGGCCCACTCCTCAAGACTGAGTGTCTGTGGACGCCGTTGGGGGTCTACGCCAACTCTCCTCAATCTGGCTGCCACCTCCTCAGACGGCCGCCGGAGGCCGGCAGCCAATCCGTTGTGCAGTTGCTTGCGGCGCTGGGCGAAGCCGGCCCGCACGACGCGAAAGAAAGCGGCTGTATCCTCTGCGGGCACGGGTGGCGCGGCGTGGAGGTCCACCCGCACCACCGCCGATTCCACTCCCGGGGAGGGATAGAAACTGCCCGGTTTGATGCGAAAGAGTCGCTGCGGCCGCCCGTAGAACTGCACACTCACTGCCAACAGGCTCATCCGCCCTGGTTTCGCGACGATGCGTTCCGCGACCTCTCGCTGCACTGTGATCACCATCCGCTGTGGCTTGAGGCTGGCCTCCAGCAGATGGCGCAGCACGGCAGAGGTGATGTAGTAAGGCAGGTTGGCCACGACCTTGTACTGGATACTGGATGCTGGATACTGGATGCTGGCGGCGCTGATCAAATCTGCGGGGTTGAGCGCCAGTATGTCACCCTGGATCAGCGTGACGTTGTCGAGGTCGGCCAATATGCTCTGCAGCGCGGGGATGAGTCGTTGATCCAGTTCGACGGCGACCACGTGCCCAGCATCCTGGGCCAGCCGCCTGGTCAGCGCTCCCAGTCCCGCGCCGACTTCCAGGACGACGACGTCGCGGGTCAGTTCGGCGGCAGTGACGATCTTGCCAAGGGCGGTTTGATCCACGAGGAAGTTTTGGCCCAGCCCTTTGCTCGGCCGGAGGCCCCATTGTTCCAGCAGCCTGCGCACGTTCATTGGCCAGCCCTAAGGCCCGAGGCGGTAGTTGATCTGGTCAGGAGGCGGCATGGGGGTCAGCAGATAGACGTCCACCCAATGGTACCAGCGCACCAGGTTATCGTCATCGTACCCCAGGTCAATACGCCGCCCCTTGACCGCACCACCAGTGTCACCGGCGATGCCGACACCGTATCCGGGCACGTAGACCTGACTGCGCATGTTGATCACTCGCGGGTCCACGGCGACGATACCGTGCCTCATCTGCATCCCTGTGGCCGTGCGTCCATACCAGGGACTTGTAACCGGCGTGCCGGCCGTGGAGGCGGAGTAGGAAGTTGCCAACATACGGAGCACACGCCAATACTCGACTGGACCGGAGGAGGTGTCGAGAGTGCGGACAACGATCTTCGTTCCATACCCCATGATCTTCGTTGTGGGCGGGACAGCGACGTACTCGTTCTCGACCGCCCGTGCGATCTCGTGACCATCCTCGTAGCGCACGCGGATGCGCCATTCAAAAATGCCAGGTGCTCCTTCTCGAAGCACCCGCTCGTAATCAATCTCCAGGTCCGGGTCAGGCTGCCATGTCGAGTCGAAGGGGATAGGTTCCTGTCTGATCAAGAAGTGCTCGCTTACGCGCACGATGCGAATCGTCCCGTTTTCCTCCAGGGGTGCGCTAAGTGTGGGAGTAGTGTAGTCCTGGCCGGTGAGGATCAGCCCCAAATCGGCCAGCAACTCATCCACGCGCTGCCGATGTGTACGAGTGCGGAGCGTCCGTCCATCCACCTGTACTGCCACCGGTACGGAACAGTCAACATAGACATGCATCCCTGCCGACATAGGCTCGCCGAGACCTGGCTGGACGCGGTCGGCCAGGTAGAGCGTCAGCCCAGCCCGGCGCAGCGCCTCCCCGACGATGGGGGCGGTGGTGTAGAGCGTGGTCGCCTGACCATCTTCGTGCAGTGTGAAAGGGATGGCGCGGCGGACTGTGAGGCGGGCGGGTTCGAGGTTGCCTGTGCCGGGGTTGGTCGCCAGGAGTTCTCCCTCGATCTCCACCTCATCGTGCAATCCCAGCGTCACTCCTGCCTCCTGCAAAACCGCCTCGACTGACGCGGCGTGAGTGCGGAGCATGACGTTGTTCCCGTCGGCGTTGACGTGCACAAGGCGGGCCCGCCACACTTGCACGATCATCTCCGGCTCAAGCGGTGTATCCAACGCGGGGGTGACGATGTCCTCGGGATGAAGGGCGACGTCGGCGTCCACCAGCAGCCCGGCGACGGTGTCCTGGTGGGTGTGTAGCCGCTGCACCTGGCCGTCTACCACCAACGTGACTGGCGTCAGCGTCGTCTGGTAGCCGGCCGCCAACGTGCCGACGACGAACACCAGTGCCACGAGGGCCTTAAGGCCCTGTAGCAGGTTTACGTATTTGAGTGGGGTGGTTGCGGTCGTCTCCATACGTCATCAGCGCAAGGAAGGCGGCGGGCTTGCCGCCGCCTCCTTCATCCAGTCGAATGGTCGTGCACCCCCCGTCGAATCGCACCGCCCGGCTTACCGGGATCAACCGGTTCCGACCAGGCACCCCTGCGGCGCCCAGGAGGGGCTCCTTACCGCTGCTTCCTCCCGGATCTGACGGGGTTCGGAGGCTCCTGCCGCGCAGGACCCAATCTTCAACACCGCTTGACCTGGGCAGTATCGAATGGCCCAACCCTCTAAGGGGGAGTTCGACCCCGCTATGGCGGATTGCGGGTACAGGGCACCGCCAGCTCCCCGTCTAGCACGACCATCACCATGCTACCGCAGGGAGAGCGAAATGTCAAATTAACAGTCAAATGGCTTTTCTTGCCTGAGCGGCGTTGTGTGATAAAATGAATACGGGGAGGTTGTGATGCCCATTCGTGTGTTGTCGAAGGAGGTTGCCTCACAGATCGCCGCTGGCGAGGTCGTGGAGCGCCCCGCGTCTGTGGTCAAGGAACTGGTCGAAAACAGCATAGATGCCGGCGCGCGCGACATCCGGGTGGAGACGCGCGCTGGCGGCAAGCAGTTCATCCGCGTGACCGATGACGGTTGTGGCGTGCCAGTCGCCGAGGTGGAGTTGGCATTTCATCGCCACTCGACCAGCAAACTGACCACGGCGGACGACCTGGCCCGCCTCACCACGCTGGGCTTTCGGGGTGAGGCGCTGGCCTCCATCGTCGCCATCAGCCGGGTGACCTTCGTGACACGGACGGCTGGTGAGGCGGTGGGGACGCTCCTACGGCTGGAAGGGGGCCGGATGGTGACTCGCCAGGAGAGCGGGCGACCGCCGGGGACAGCGATGACGGTGGAGGACTTATTTTTCAACGTCCCGGCCCGCCGCAAGTTCCTGCGCACAGAGCGGACCGAGCGGAGGCACATCGACGGCTGGCTCACCCGCTACGCGATGGCCTATCCGGGGTTGCGCTTTACGTTGGCCCACGATGGACAGGTCGTTTTCCAATCGCCTGGCAACGGCCGCCTGCGCGACGTGCTGGTCGCAGTCTACGGTCTGGAAGTCGGTGCTGCCGTTCTTGAGATTACCCCCGATGCCTCGCAACCAGCAGCGAGCGTCCAGGTCACAGGTTTCGTCAGCCCGCCCTCGCTGCATAGGGCCAACCGGGGCTACATCACGCTTTTCGTCAACGGGCGCTGGGTAAAGGATGTTCGCCTGACCTACGCGATCATCCAGGCCTACCACACGCTCCTACCCACCGGGCGCTACCCGCTGGGGGTGGTAATGGTACACCTTCCGCCAGAGGACGTGGATGTGAACGTGCACCCCGCCAAAGCTGAGGTGCGCTTCCGCGAAGGTGACGTAGTGTTCCGGGCGGTGCAGAAGGCAGTACGGCGCACGCTGCTTGAGCGCTCCCCGGTGCCTGTCGCTGCCCGTCCACCGACCGCCTGGCCAGCATCCCCGGCCCCGTGGCGGGAGGAGCACCGCGAGCGGTTGGCCGGATTGAGGGCGCGACCGGCCGGTGAGCAATTGCGCCTTGAGACACCGGATGTGGAGGCACCCAGGCGTGCTCTCATATCATCTGCGGGCAGGATACCGCCGCTGCGAGTGGTGGGGCAACTGGGCGCGACCTACATCGTGGCCGAAGGGCCGGAGGGGATGTACCTGATTGACCAGCACGCTGCCCACGAGCGGGTGCTGTTCGAGCGGCTGCTGGCGGAGCGAGAGCGGGCCGGGGTTGTGTCACAAGCATTGCTTGAGCCGAAGCCCGTGGAACTGGCGCCCGAGGCGGCGAGTCTGCTGGAGGAACACCTGGAAGTGCTGGGCAGCCTGGGCTTCCAGGTGGAGCCCTTTGGTGGGACGACGATGCTGGTGCGGGCACTCCCGGCGCTCGTGGCGGACATAAACCCACACCTGGTGCTGGAGGACGTGGCGGCGGCGCTAGAAGCAGGCGATGCAGTGCTGGCAAGCACGGTCGAGGAGACCGTAGCACGCCATGTCTGCAAGCGGGCCGCGGTCAAGGCTGGGCAGGTGATGGTACAGGCGGAGATGGAGGAGTTGGTGCGGGCATTGGAGCAGTGTACTAGCCCGCGCACCTGCCCGCACGGGCGACCCACGATGATTCACCTGAGCGTGGAGCAACTGGCCCACGAGTTTGGGCGGTAGAACAGCGTACAAAAACAGAGCCCTCTACGAAATCCCCAGGCAGTGTGACGTGTGTCACCCGGGAAGAATGTCGCGTGTCACTTGTCAAATGACATAAATTGCATTATAATTGATAATGCAAATCAGTTGCAATAAACGGGCAGGAAATGAGGGAGTGGGAAGTGAATATGCCGGGAGATCACCTACGAGACGTCTTTCGAGCAACAGGCCGGCGACTGACCTCCCAGCGCCGTCTGATTATGGAGGTGCTGGAGAAGAGCGAAGAACATCTGGATGCTGAGTCGCTCTATGACAAGGCCAGAGTTCACAGTCCTGACATTAGCCTGGCGACAGTCTACCGCACGCTGTCTGTCCTCAAGGAAATGGGGCTGGTGGAGGAACATCGCCTGGGAGAAGAGCGCAGCCACTATGAACCGGTGCGGGACAGCCCACACTATCACTTTACCTGTCTGGGCTGTGGTAAGGTAATCGAATTCGACACCCCTCTGGTGGCGCAGGTCGGACGGGATCTGGGCGAACGAAAGGGGCTGCACGTGACCGATGCCCATCTACACCTGAGCGGCTATTGCACCCAGTGTCAAAAACAACGCAGGAGGACGAGACAGCAATGAGAAATAGGCCAAAGATGCGCCGCGTAGTCCCATTGCCAGCATCAGAGATGGCATCAGAGAACGAGGTAGTACCCCTGAGCGTCCTGAGCACTGGCGAGCAGGGCGTGGTGATTGAGTTAGCCGGCGGACGGGGGCTGCTGGGTCGAATGACGTCCCTGGGGTTCACTCCCGGAGCGATGGTGACGGTACTGCAGAACTTCGGCCGAGGGCCGATCATCGTCCGTGTGCGCGATGCCCGCATCGCCCTGGGTCGCGGCGAGGCTGGACGGGTCTACGTGCGCAGGAGGTCCGAATGAGCCCTCGTTTTTTTACCTCCGTTCGGGAAGCCACTGCCGTGGAACCGGAGGCAATGGAGCGCACCATTCTGGTGGCGCTGGCCGGGCAGCCCAACGTAGGCAAGTCTACTCTCTTCAACCTCCTCACTGGCCTCAAGCAGCACGTGGGCAACTGGCCTGGCAAGACCGTCGAGCGCAAGGAGGGCACGTTTGTCCACAACGAGATCCACTATCGCTTGGTGGATCTGCCCGGGACCTACAGCCTGACCGCCAACTCCGCCGAGGAGGTCATCGCCCGGGAGTTCATCATTCGGGAGCGGCCGGACGTGGTGGTGACGCTGGTAGACGCGGCGATCCTGGAGCGGAGCCTCTACCTGGTGGCGGAACTGGTCTCCCTGCCCGCGCCGGTGATCGTGGCACTGAACATGATGGACGTAGCCCGGCAGGAAGGAATGCAGATCGAACCGGAGGTACTGCAGGCCGCGCTGGGAGTGCCGGTGGTGCCGATGGTCGCCACCAAGAGCGTGGGAGTGCGGGAGTTGGTGGAGACGGTGGGGCAAGTGGCGAGCGGGGAGATTCCCTATACGCCCAAGCCCCCCCAGATCCGGGCCGACCATCAGGAGGTCCTGGAAGAGATTGAGGGACTGATCGTAGGGTGTGTGCCGGACCCATACCCCCAGGAGTGGGTGGCGCTGAAACTCCTGGAAGGGGACCGGGAGATCACGAAGATGATGGAGGAGTGCTTACCGGCAGGGCGCTGGGAGGAGGTCCACGACGTCCTGCGGGCCCACGACGACGCGCTGGTAGCCGTGGCCAGCGGCCGGTATGAGTGGATCGGGCGGATGGTCCGCGCCGCCGTGACCCGTCCCAGGGCCGGCCAGATCAGCCTGACTGAGCGACTGGACCGCTGGGCCACTCATCCTTTCTGGGGATTGCTCATCCTGGCGAGTATCCTGGGGCTGATCTTTTGGCTAACCTACACCGTGGGCACGCCACTGCAGGACCTGCTGGACACCTACGTGGTGGGCCTGCTGGCAGACCTGGCCCGCACCGGACTGGCTGGGGTTCCAGCCTGGCTCGTGGATCTGGTAGCAGACGGAATCATCGGTGGCGTGGGGGCGGTGCTCACCTTTCTACCCATCCTCGTCATCTTCTTCGCCGTGATGAGTGTACTGGAGGACGTGGGGTATATGGCGCGGGCGGCCTACGTGATGGACGGTTTTATGCACCTGATGGGACTACACGGAAAGTCGTTTCTGCCGCTGTTCCTGGGCTTCGGCTGCAACGTCCCGGCGGTGCTGGGTACCCGTGTGATCGAGTCTGAGCGTGCGCGTCTCCTGACCATTCTCTTAGCCCCGCTGATCCCCTGCACAGCCCGGATGGCGGTAGTGGCCTTCCTGGCCCCGGCCTTCTTCGGTTCCGCCGCCACGTTAGTCTCCTGGGGAATGGTTCTCCTGGCGCTGCTGCTGGTGGCGCTTTCTGGCGTGCTTATCAACAAGGTGCTCTTCCGGGGCCGGCGAGCGGCGTTTATCATGGAGTTGCCCCTCTATCACCTTCCCAACTGGCGCACCATCGGGATGTTGGTGTGGCAGCGCAGTTTGGCCTTCATCAAGAAGGCCGGCACGCTGATCCTGGTGGTCTCGGTGGTGGTGTGGGCGCTCTCTGTGCTACCGGGCGGGGAGGTGGAGAGCAGTTACCTGGCTGCCGTCGGCCGGTGGCTGGAGCCGGTAGGCCGGCTGATGGGCTTCGACTGGCGGCTGATGGTGGCGCTGCTGACCAGTTTCATCGCCAAGGAGAACTCCATTGCCACGCTGGGCATCCTCTTCGGCGCAGGAGAGGGGGCCGGGCTGGCGGAGACGCTGGCGGTCACTTTCCCCGCCGCCACGGCACTGGCCTTCCTGGTGGTGCAGATGCTCTTCGTCCCCTGCGTGGCGACGGTCGCCGTCGTCCGGCAGGAGACTAACTCGTGGCGCTGGACGCTCTTCAACGTGGGCTTCCTGTTCGTCATCTCATGGGCGGCGGGGGCTGGCGTCTTCTGGCTGGCACGTGTGGTGGGGTTGTGATGTCAAAACTGGAACGCTTCTTACTCATCGGCCTGGGCGTGCTAGTCGCGTTGGCGGTAGCGGTCATCGTCATAGTACCACGGCAGACACGGCCGCCTGTTTCATCCGAGCAAACCCTCGCGCCGGGCGAGGCGGAGACAATGACCGCGCGCGTGATCGAGGTGCTGGAGGAAGGCACTGTCGAATTGGGCGAGGGCAGTGTGCAGCCCTACCAGCGGTTGCTGTTGCGCGTAGAGAGCGGTTCTCTGGCCGGGCAGGAGGTCGTGGTCGAGGAGGGGACGGTCAACATCATCAGCCAGGAGCGACTGTTCCATCCCGGCGACCGGGTTTACCTGGAGCGCATAGGGGGGATGGACAGTGACCGCTTTTACATCTCGGACTTCGTGCGTACCGGGCCGCTGTTCTTGATCGTGGCATTGTTTATGGGGCTGGTGGCGCTGGTGGGCCGGGGCAGAGGCATGCGATCGCTGACAGGCACTCTGTTCAGTTTGGTGGTGATTTTCGCCTTCATTTTGCCCCAGATTGTGGCCGGACAGGACCCGGTCTTAATTAGCATCGTCGGCTCCATCGTGCTGTTGTCCATCTCCACTTACTTGACCTACGGCTGGAACCCCAAGGCCCACGCAGCGATGGTCGGGATGATACTGAGCCTGACGCTGACTGGACTGATAGCCTGGATATTTGTGGAATGGACCCGCCTGACCGGTCTGAGCGTGGAAGAGAGTTCCTACCTGGTGATCGAACTGGGACCGAATCTGAACTTCCGGGGGCTGGTGCTGGGCGGGATCATTATCGGCTCGCTGGGCGTGCTAGATGACATCTGCGTGGGCCAGGCCTCGGCAGTCTTCGAACTGGTCAACGCCAATCGCGACCTGGGCTGGAAGGCTCTCTTCCGCCACAGTCTCAACATCGGTCGGGACCACATCGCGGCGATGGTCAACACGCTGCTCTTGGCCTACGTAGGGGCCTCAATGCCTTTGATGTTGGTCTTCACCATCTACCAGGAACCGCTCTGGCGGCGGATCAACCGCGAGCCCATCGCTGAGGAGATCGTGCGCACATTGGCGGGGAGTGTTGGGCTGGTTCTGGCAGTGCCCATCACTGGGCTGATTGCCAGCCTCCTGGCCCGCTGGATGGCCCAACGGAAGGAGGCGTAGGCAAGATGGCAGTTTGTCCACAAAGGGGGCAACGGTGTTGAGCCGGCTGTTGGAATTGCTGCGGGCCGGTGGCACCCACCGGGTGGCCGACCTGGCCCGCGAGTTGGAGACGACGCCCGCGTTGGTCGAGGCGATGCTGGATGACCTGGCCCGGATGGGGTATCTGAAGCAGGCAAGCGGTGAGTGCGGCGGGGCATGTGCCGCGTGCTCCATGGCGGGGTTGTGCGCTGTCGGCAAGGGCAGGCGGGTTTGGACGCTGATGAGGAAAGACGGGCGGATTGCGAAGTTGACAGGACGCCGGAACGAGACTGGTGGAACAACGGCGTAGGTCTATCACATGACAGCGCCCTGCGGCTATCGCAAGTGCGCTTTGCCTTCGGTGATGAACTGTTGCTGCCGCCGGCGACATCTAATGTGCCGCGTCTTCCTCCAAAGCCGCATCTCAGCGCGGGCAGCCAGAACACTGAATAGACAAGTGCCCACGAGTGCGAGAACCAGAGCGATGTTATCCGCGGTTAGGTACGTATTTAGATACTTCCCAATAACGCACATCGCAGCCTCCCTCTCTTGCAATTCCGCCGAGCGTCTGCTTGGCCGGCTGGCTCAATGTTGGGATCGTCGTGGGCAGTAACTGCAGGCATGTCATTATAGCATGATTCACGTTCGTTTCAAGCGCGAGTTGGCAATGGGGACGTGCGACGCACCTCGGAGGTACGTCGCACGTTAACAGTCGCGGCGGACAAATGTAGCATCGAGGTAAGCACGTCATGCGTAGACTATCACGGAATGCTCCCTGCTGGTGCGGGAGTGGAAAAAAGTACAAGCACTGTCACCTCAAACAGGATTTGACTACGCGCCGCACGCGCCGGAGGGCCAGGCAGCAGGCGTCTGAGATCATCATCAAGACCGAGGAACAAATCGAGGGCATCCACAAGAGCAGCCAGTTGACCCGCGAGATCTTGGACATGCTGGAGGAGCGGATCGTCCCCGGCATCACCACCGGTGACATCGACCGCTGGGTCCACGAGTACACCCTCGCCCACGGCGCCACCCCAGCGCCGCTGAACTACCGAGGCTTCCCCAAGAGCGTCTGTACTTCCCTCAACGAGGTCGTCTGCCACGGCATCCCTGATGGCACTGTGCTACAGGAGGGCGACATCCTCAACGTCGACGTCACCTCCATTCTAGATGGGTACTATGGTGATTCCAGCCGCATGTTCCTGATTGGGGAAGCCTCCGAAGAGGCTCGTAAATTGGTGGAAGTGACCCGGGAGTGCCTCTATCTGGGGATCGAGCAGGTGAAGCCAGGCCATACCCTGGGCGATATAGGCCACGCCATTCAGCAGCACGTCGAGCGCCACGGCTACTCGGTCGTGCGGGCGTTCGTGGGGCACGGGACGGGCATCCAGTTCCACGAGCCGCCAAACATCCACCACCACGGGGAACCTAAAACCGGCCTGACGCTCGTGCCTGACATGGTCTTTACTCTCGAACCGATGATCAACGCTGGCGGGTATCAAGTCAAGATTCTGGAGGACGGCTGGACCGCCGTGACTGCTGATGGTTCCCTCTCGGCCCAGTGGGAACACACCGTCCGCGTTACCGAAGACGGCGTTGAAGTATTGACAGCATAGGCCGTTGGGAGCATCTACCGCGCCAGCATCCTCCGGTAGATAGCCAGAGTCTTGTGGGCAGTCTCCGCCCAGGTGAAGCGGGCCGCCTGCACCAGCCCCAGTTCCCGCATCCGGGCTCGCAGTGGTTCCTCTGTCAGCACGCGGGCTAGCGCCCGAGCGATATCGTCTGGCTCGTCCGGGTTCACCAATAGCCCTGCCTCCCCCACCACCTCCGGCAGCGAGGCCCGCTCGGCGACCACGACCGGTGTTCCACAGGCCATCGCTTCCAGCGCCGGCAGCCCGAACCCCTCGTAGAACGATGGCGTCGTCAGCACACTGGCACCGTTGTACAATCCTGGCAGGTCGACATCCGGCACGTCGTAGAGGAAGCGCATCCGCTCGGTCAAGTGCAGCACCTTGATGCGCTCAAAGACCTCGTCATACAGCCAACCCTTCCCTCCGATCAGCACCAGCGGCGCGGTCGTCACCTCCGCGTCGAGCAGCAACCGGTAGGCCTGCAGAAGGCCCGGCAAGTTCTTACGCGGTTCCAGTGTCCCCACGAAGAGCAAGTACCCCGGTTCCAGGCCATATCGCGCGATGACCCGCGCGGTTTGCGCTTCTGGCAATGGGCGGAAGGCCGGATCAGCGGCCAGGTGCACGACCGTGACCTTCTCTGACGGCACATCCAGCAGCGAGATCAGGTCAGATTTGGTGGCATGGGAGTCGGCCAGGATATGATCGGCGCGGTGCACCGCCCACTCGATCTGCCGGTTGTAGTAACGGTGGCTTTCAGGGGTAAGGAACTGCGGGTAATGGAGGAAGTTGAGGTCATGAATAGTGATTATCGACCGGCGGTAGCCAGATGCGGCAGGTATGAAATCGGGGCTGTGCAGCAAGTCGAGTCTCAATCGTGCTATCTCGATCCCCAGCGCCAACCGCTCCAGCCGGTGGTGCGAAGGGGTCCAGCAGGCGACGGAATGGAAGTTCGGCCCGGGCCGCGGAGGGTTGCGGTCCTTGCGGCTGTGCAGGACATAGTAATCTATGTCTTCGTCGAGCGCGGCCAGCGCCCCAAGCAAGTGCAGCACATAGTTGCGGATTCCGCCCCGGGCGTAGTGGACTATACGGGTGTCAATACCGATACGCATGTCCGACTCCGAGGCTATTATAGCGGTTCACCGCAGCCTGTCAACGTACCCTCTCAATAAGTCGGGGAAGGTGGGGCAAATTGCCAATTTGCCCTACGTTGGCCCCAGAATATTGAGATGATATCTGTCGACTGACTTCGGTAGGCTCAGCCGAGCCGTTGCCCGTGGGAAGGAATGATGTTATAATCAGCGCCACTAGACTTGTTTTCGGTGCCAAGGAGCACTTCTCGGACAGGCGCTAAACTTACTCAGGGGGTGTGATGATGGCGATGGATGTGACTCAGGAGATGGATCTGACCCAGGCGATGCAGACGCTCAAGTGGCTGGATGAGGAGCGACGCAAGGATAAGGCCACTATCGCCACGCTGCAGGAACGGCTGCAGGGCCAGGAGCAACAAGTGGCCCAGCAGGTGGCTCGGGTCCAGGAACTACAAACGGCAATATCCGGTATCCAGAGTGTTCTGTCTCGAGTGACCGAGTTTGAGCCGATGGTCTCGAGTTTCAAGAATGAGATAGTCTTCCGGATGGACCAACGGGAGGAGACGCGGCGAAAGGAAGCAGCCGAGACCGAGCGCCTGCGTCGAATTGAGTACGAAGCGCTGATCAGCAACCTGAACCGTCTGGAGAGAGACCTTCGCGTTCTACCCAGGTACGACGAGGAGTTGAACGCCGTCAGGGCGGAGGATCAGCGGTTGAGCGAGGCCCTCCAGCGCCTGACCGAGCAGGTCGCCGACCTGAGCAAACGCTCCGACGACCGCGTGCAGGCGGTCACCTACCTGGAGGAGCAGCGCCGCGCCGACAACCGCCGGATCGTTGATTTGGAACATGATACGACCGGACAGCGCAAGAAGATCAATGCCCAGGCCGCCAAACTTCCGCTCCTGGAAGAAATGATCCAGAAACAGAGGCCGCTCATCGAGGAGGCTATTCAAGAGGCAAAGAAGTACGAAAAACCTATCGAAGAATTACGCGTCTCCGACTTCCAGCGCGAACAAAGCATGAAGCAGTATCTGGACCAGGGCGAGCAGGTGGCCCAGGAGATGGAGCGGATACGAACGCAGACACAGGGCTTCATTGAGCAACAGCAACTGGTCAAGCGGGCTTTGGAGAAGTCGGAGAGTTTCCGGGCACGGATGGAGAAGCGACAGAATGAAGTGGCCGAGATGCAGCGGCTGGCTGAGGACCGGGTCAAGCGGCAGTGGGAGGAGTGGCCGGTGGAGCGGGCGAAACAGCAGAGGAAACGGGACATCCTGCTCGAAGAGGGCTGGCGGCAACAAGAACGAACCAATACCGAACACTTAGAACGCCTGGATGCACTGGGGTCCGCCACTGAACTGCAGCATACTCAATTGGACGCTCTCTGGGAGGCTCGCCGCGCCGATGCTGTCCGTAAGATTGAGGCTGTCCAGGATGAGTATGAGGTACTCATCGCTCAGGCAGACGCACAGCTGAGCACTCTACGCCGCGAGTAGTAAGGAGCGCTTAGATGCACGTCATCGGTACCGCTGGCCACGTAGACCATGGTAAGTCCACCCTCGTTCATGCCCTCACCGGCATTGATCCCGACCGGCTCCGCGAGGAGAAGGAGCGGGAAATGACGATAGACCTGGGCTTCGCCTGGCTCACGCTCCCCAACGGCGAACCGGTTGGCATTGTGGATGTGCCCGGGCACAGGGACTTCATCGAGAACATGCTGGCGGGTGTAGGCGGCATTGACGCTGCTCTCTTCGTCGTCGCCGCCGACGAGGGGGTGATGCCGCAGACCCGGGAGCACCTGGCCATTCTCGACCTGCTGAGAATCAGTACAGGCGTCGTCGCCCTGACCAAGGTAGACCTGGTCGCAAGCGAAGACGAAAGTGAAGAGTGGGTCGAGTTAGTCGCCGCCGATGTGTCCGAGACACTGGAAGGGACAACGCTGGAGGATGCGCCTATCGTCGCTGTCTCAGCCCGCACCGGGCAGGGCCTGAACGAATTGCTCTGCGCCTTGCAGGAAGTGCTTGCCCATGTCGAACCCCGCTCCGACCGGAGACGCCCTCGACTATCAATAGACCGTGTCTTCACTATCAGCGGCTTTGGCAGCGTCGTCACTGGCACTCTCACCGATGGTTACTTCGAGGTGGGGCAGGAGGTCGAGGTGCTGCCCCGACGGTCGAAGGCCCGCGTGCGGGGTTTGCAGACTCACAAGCGAAAGGTCGAACGGGCGGTGCTAGGCAGTCGCGTGGCGATGAATCTCAGTGGCGTCGACAAGACCGACCTCAAGCGCGGTGACGTCGTCACTACCCCTGGCTGGCTGCATCCCACGCTGCTGGTAGATGTGCGGTTACAGTACCTGCCCGACACCCTTCGGCTAGGCTCAGGGCATGCACAGCGCCCGCTGCGTCACAATGCCCAACTCAAGTTCTTCTCCGGCGCAGCCGAGGTGATGGCCCGTGTGCGGCTGCTGGGCCAGGATACATTGTCGCCGGGGCAATCTGGCTGGGCACAACTGCGTCTCCAGGAGCCGGTGCCACTGGTCAAGGGGGACCGCTTCATCGTCCGCGTCCCCTCGCCTCCCGCGACCGTGGGCGGTGGCGTTGTCGTGGACCCCCACCCAGGCCGCAAGCACCGCCGCTTCCGCCCTGAGGTACTTGCCCGTCTGGAGACGCTGGCCCAGGGCAGCCCGGCCGAGATATTGCTGCAAGCCCTTGAGCGGCGCGGCCCCACCTCTGTTCGCGACCTGCTCTCTGCCAGTAGCCTGGGTGAGGCTGCCCCCAATCCGCTGGCTCAACTCCTGGACGAGAGCCAGGCAATCCTCCTGGGCTCGCAGGTCGGCGACCCGCATCCAGCGTCCAGCATCCAACAGTTGACGTCCAGTAATCAGTTGGTCGCGACACACGGTTGGTGGTCTGCCCTGATTGACCGGCTCTCCCGCGGACTCTCCGCCTACCATCAGCGGTTCCCGTTGCGAACGGGGATGGGCCGCGAGGCCTTGCGCAGTGGGCTCAAGTTGGAGGCTAAGGTATTCAACGCGGCGCTGGCCCGTGCTGCTGCCAGCAGGCTGATTGTAGACGAAGGGGCTATCGTCAGACTTCCATCCCACACTGTCCAGTTAGACCGCGAGCAGCAGCGGCGGGTAGATGTGCTGCTGGCCCGTTTCCGCCGTCAGCCATACACCACCCCCTCGGTCAAGGAGAGTGTCGCCGCAGTGGGGGAGGAAGTGCTGGGCGTGCTGATCGCCCGGGGCGACCTGGTGCAAGCCTCACCGGAGGTCTTGTTCCTGCCCGAGACCTACGAGGAGATGGCGGCTCGCATCCGCGCATACATCGAACGGGAGGAGAGCATTACTCTGGCCCAGGTACGCGACCTGTTCGGGACCAGCCGTAAGTACGCGCAAGCGCTACTGGAGCACCTGGACGAGGTGGAGGTGACGAAGCGCGTGGGGGACGAGCGGGTACTACGGTAAGGAGTCAAGACACGCAATACGCAGCACGTGCTGTGTACAGTGCTTACGCGTTACGTTTCCGTCTCCACCTCGCCAGTCGCTCAATGACCTCCCGCTCGTAGCCGTGCCCCTTGGGCCGGAACCATCCGCCCTCTACCTCCTCCGGCAGGTAGCGCTGCTCCACCCATCCGTCAGGATAGGCGTGGGGATACTTGTATTCCTCGTGTTTACCCATTGTGCGTTTGTAGTGTTTACGTAGCGTACCGTGGAAAACGTCGCTCTTGTCGCGTAGGTGGATCGGTACCGGCCCGGCACCATGCTCCTCGATCTCCGCCAGCGTTCCCCAGTAGGCCCCGGCCGAGTTGGACTTGGGCGCGGTGGCCAGGTATAGCGTCGCCAATGCCAGGTGATACTGCCCCTCCGGCATCCCCACCCATTCGAAGGCCTGAGCGCAACTATTGACGATCACGACTCCGTTGGGGTCTGCCAGTCCGATGTCCTCCGCTGCCAGGATGTAGAGCCGGCGCAGGATAAAGCGCGGATCTTCGCCGGCGGTGACCATCTTGGCCAGCCAGTAAAGCGCCGCGTCGGGATCGCTCCCACGCACTGACTTGATGAAGGCGGAGATCGTGTCGTAATGCTCGTCGCCCGCCTTGTCGTAGCGTAGCGCGCGCCGCTGGATCGAGTCCTCAGCCACGGCCAGTGTGATGTGGATGGCACCATCGTCGCCGGGGGGCGTGCTCTCCACGGCCAATTCCAGCGCGTTAAGCGCGGTTCGGGCATCGCCACCAGCAATACGCACCAGATGGGCCAGAGCATCGTCGTCGAGTTGGACATTGCGAGCGCCGTAGCCACGCCCATTCTCAGCGTCGATCAGAGCGCGGTGCAGTATCGTAACCACCTCGTCATCAGCGAGCGGCTTGAACTGGAAGACGCGGGAGCGGGAGACCAGGGGGGCGATGACACCGAAGTAGGGGTTCTCGGTCGTCGCGCCGATGAGTACGATGGTGCCGTCCTCGACGTGGGGCAACAGCGCGTCCTGCTGAGCGCGGTTCCAACGGTGGATCTCGTCCACGAGCAAGATCGTGCGCCGGCCGTACATCCCGCGACGCTTCTTGGCCTCTTTGATGATGCGCCGCAGGTCGGCCACCCCCGCCAGTACGGCACTGATGGTTTCAAAATGGCTGGCCGTTGTATTGGCGATGATCATCGCCAGTGTCGTCTTGCCGGTGCCCGGCGGCCCCCAAAAGACAAGTGAGGAAAACAACCGGTCAATCTCAATGGCGCGGCGTAATAGCCGCCCCTCACCCATGATGTGCTCCTGGCCGACGAATTCGTCCAGGGTGCGTGGACGCATGCGCGCCGCCAGAGGTGCTTCGCGGCGGATTTGTTCTTGCCGGCTGTGCTCAAATAGGTCCATCAGGGAGCAAAGAAGGTATAAGTATCTGCCAGGCGAGCCGCCAACGGCGCGAGGGTCTGTGGAAAGAACCCGACCCCGATACAGCCGAGTATTGCCACAGCCACGACTGCTGCCGTCAGCCAGCCCTCAGAGGTGATGCGGGGGGATCTGTTACCCTCAGACGGCCGGGGGCGCATCAGGAGAGCGAATACCCCCCGCCACATACCAATCATCACGCCTATCTCTGTCAGCAGGAGGCACAAGGCAGAGCCTGGGTTGGGAGAAGCCAGGGTGCGATAGAGTGCCCAGCGCCAGACGAAGCCAGCGCTGGTTGGTAACCCTATTACCGAAAGCCCCCCGAAGATCAAAGCCATTGTGCTCCACGGTGCTTTCCGGCCCAGCCCGCGCAGCGCGTCGAAGCGGTCATCGTTGCCATTGAGAGCCCACAGACCGCTCAGGCCTGCTGCCATGAGGGTCAGGCCGAAGGGACGTACCAACAGTGATAGAAAGACCAACGTCAGTCCCAGTCTGCTGTTCATCCCCAGGGCCATGAGCGCACAGCCGCTGTCCACCAGCGCACCGTATCCCACTAGCGACCCCAGGCGGCGTTGGGCCAACGCAAGCAATCCTCCCACGATGGCCATCGCCAGGCCCGCAGCGGTGACAAGAGGGCCGAAGCGAGGATGGCTACTGAGCCAGGGGTATGTCTCCAGGAAATCGAGTAGCAGGAACCAGATCGCCCCATTGTTGACGGTGAGGACAAAGATGCCTGCCAGTGGCACACTATTGCCAACGATGGCCGGCACCCAGGTGTGGAAAGGCACGGCACCCAGAAGCAACGCAAACGAGATGGTCAGCAGGCTAGCAGTCATACTGAGCAGACCTGTTTCGTCTGGTGTCACCGCATATCGCTCCATCAGCCAATGGGTTACCAACAACCCGGGCAGGGCCATGGTGGTGAACGTCAGATAGCGTAGTCCCCCTCGAGTGGGCGGCTGTCCCTCGGCCTGCAGCGCGAAGATGGAAAGGGCAGCAGCGATCTCAATGAGTAGGGCAGCGTAGATGAGAGGCCGGATCAGCAGCGCGCTGCTCAGCAGGCTGAGCAGCGCCAGGCCCATCGGGAAGAGCAGAGAATGTGGTGCGAAGCGCCATGCTAGAAAGAAGAGTCCGGCAGCAGTGAGGAATAGGAACGCCATCGCCATCCGGTCGGCCTGCTCCAGAACCAACTCACGCCCAAAGAAGGTCACTGCCTCACCCATGGCGATCTGGTGGTCTCCCCCCAGGAATGAAAAAGGCTGCACCGGCTGATCCAGCGGTAGCGTAACAACTGCAATACCCAACGTCAACGCTGTGCCAGTGGCCAGCAGCGCTGACAGGAACTCCCATCGGAGTAGGATGTACACGATGCCTGCCATCGCCAGTGGGATGATTAGCAGCAAGAGCGGGCCTGCGATCACGGCGTTTTCCCTTCGCTGCCAACGATGACCTGGGCAGTCCTCAGATAGGCGGTCGCCAGCGCGATGAGAAAGCTGGCGGCACCCAGCAACCCAGCCACGGCCAGACTTGGCTCCAGGGCGACGTAAAAAAGGTCAAAACCAGACAGAAAGGTCAGCAATCCCAATCCCACTTGCATTGGTGCCTCGCTCAGCCCGATCAACAACACCCCCAGCCCGACTAACAGGTAACATGCCAGCGTGATATCGGTTGAGACTTCGGGCAAGGGGATGTGCAACGCGGCCGTGTATGCCGCCACTGAAACCAATATCCCAGCCAGCAGGCAAAATGATGTCCGAGCAGGGATAATCCAGCGCCGCGACACCTCTGTGTCCTCAACAGCCGAGGACTGCTTAAGTGCGCTGGCTCGCCGCTCGGTCAGATAGAACACCAGGCAAATCATCCATCCGATCAGCCCCTTGACAGCCGCCACTTCCAGCCGGATCAGACGGGTCAGCAGCAGCACCACGAAAAAGTACTGCAAGGTGAGTGCAGTCATGTTTAGCCGCCAATCCCGGCTTACGACCAAGAGCCCCGCTGTGACAAGTATGCCGGCCACGGCGGGCATCGCGGCCAGGAATGAAACGCGCGCCAGGAGTTCTACCAGTGTCGGCATTACAACCCGCCCCATACCAGCAGGATAAGGAGGAACAGCAACCACGACCATAGCAGCGCCCCTGCTCCCCCTATAATTTCGTCGGCCGCTCGGAGCGCGTTCAGCCCCCGGTCTATCGCCCTTACTACCACATCGTAGAGCCATTCCAGGCGCAGCAGATCGTGGGCCGCGCTGAGCAACGGTTCTATCTTGGGGCGCAGGTTCCCTTCCTGCCAGGCAAGGACTCCCCCGCCGGCGAGCGAGATCGCCCACAACAGCCAACCTGCTACACCTGGCATCGTGAATAATGCTCCCAGGGAGGGAGCCATGGCACTGTGAATGAGGAGCGGCGGGTGCAAGCCGGCCACAATCAACAGCAGCGCCAGCAGTCCCAAGCCGACCCCGCGTGCCACGAGCAACCAGCGCTGGTTGTTCAAGGGAGAAGAGAACGGCGACAACAGCCAGCGCACCAACGATGGGACGAGGAACAGATTCCCGAAGAACAACGCCCCTCCCCACCCCAGGTGGCCTTCCTTCGTGAGCCCTTCGATCAGTGTTGTCTCTGCCACAAATCCTAGCGTGAGGGGCATTCCCAACAGCGCCAACGCTCCGATCAGCGCGGGGATGCTCCACCACGGAGCCTCTCGTTGCAGGCCACCGCCTAAAAAGAGCACTGCTATCCCCAGCGCCCAGGCTACACTGCCAGCGGCGACGACTGCCGTGGCGCTTTCCCCTGCCAACCCGACGGCCAGCAGCACCGCCCCGGTCACCTCCATCCCGATCCACGGCAACATACGGCGAGTGGAATCGCAGGACCAGGCCAGGAAACCTCCCAGGGCCAGGGTAACCCCCGCTATGACTGGCACCCATGTGTTGCCGAAGACAGAGCCACCGTTTGCTTGGGTAAGCCGGAGCCACAATCCCCAGCCAACGACGGGGCCCAGAAGAAGAGGAGTGACAAGAGACGGGGAGGTGTCAAGATCATCTGGGGTGGAGAGATGAAACGGGTACACACACAACCGCAGAATACCGGCCACCGCCCACAATGTCATTTGGGTGCTGCTGAAGGTCATCGACGCCCATGACTTGCCACCCACTCCACCGCTGGGCAACAACACTCCACCCCACAGGAGCAGCGTTGCCAGACCGCCGAAGATCAGGCTACGAACAGCCGTCCGTGCTGAGCCCCCGGCTGCAATGTGCCCAGCGGCCTGTAGCAGATCGTATATAGCCCAACCGATAATCATGGTGAGAAGATTGGCTGCCCACAAGGCGACGAGGCCAGCGGAGAGCAAGGCCAGTGACACGGCCACGAACTGGGGGGGTGACTCCCCCGTACGGCTGAGTTCCACCAGCATCGCGCTGCAAGTCACCAGTGCCAGTGCCAAGGCCAATGGTTGCATCATGACCTCGGTCCGCAGCGTTGGCGCGTCACCGAACAGCAGGGAAGGTTGCCACAAGGAGGGAATGACCGTCACCGGTTCCATCCACATGAGCCTCACGACCAGGATGGTCGTGAGGCCAGCCGCCATCAGGGCGATGTAGCGAGCGTAGGGGCGAGCACGGGGCACCAGGGATAGTCCGAGCGTCCCGCCGGCACCCACCAGTGGCAGGATGATCGCGAGAACAGGGAGCAATAACATTGGACATCAGCGTGCTGGTGTACTGCCAGCACACCTTGTTATTCTAACACACAAGAGAGTAGACTGCAAACCAATACTGTCCGGATAACCAGCAGTCATAGAGCAACTTAACAATAAGTGAGTCATCTGTTAAAACATGCTGCAACCTGACTAAGGAGCAGCATAATGACTAAACCAGATGACTCTGAAAAAGATTGTACCACGTTCGACGCATTGTTCCAGCCACTCAAGGCATTCTTGACACGGCACGAACGCGACCACCCACCTCACCATCGGGAGAAGTTGCACTTCAAGGAGTTCGTGCGAAGGGTACAACTATGGACTCGATGTCATCGTCTTTGTGGGGCAACAGCGGTTTGACGAGTATAGAACCGTTGGAGAAATCCACCAAGCACTGCGAAAGGAGCGAACAACCCGGTGACATTATCATTTGACCGAACGATTGCCTTTCGGTGATATTATCATTTGACTTGACACGATCTTTTTCGAGGGCAGACGCCATGATCCTTGGCTCACCCCCAAGAACGAAAACAGCACCACGTTACGCTCCTGCCGGATGACAACCCAGCGGTGGGGAGCGGTGGATTGTCATCCCCCGCAAGCAGAGGGGCTATTTTCGGAGTAAATCAACGTCCAGTGCATGCAGGTGCAGAGAGCACGGTTTTGGGGTATAATAGAGCGTGAGACGTGAAACGTGATGAGTGAAACGTGAGGCGTGAGACCTGGAGTGTGATTGCGCTCATCGGTGCGGCCCATCCGGTGGCCGCGGGCGACGCGGAGATAGACACCGAGGCGATGGAAAAGATCGTCAACGTGCTGGTGGAGCACGCGGGCGTCTTCGCCGAGCGCCGGGGCCAGGCAGCGGTGGAGTGGGCCGAGCGGCCCATCCACGAGAGCGAGACCGCCAGCCAGAGGCTGCAGCCGGTGACCGGCGTGGAGTCGCTGGTCGGTGGTCAGGGTATCGTCCGGTCACCGCTCGACCCGGAGGGGACGGTGTGGGCGGCAGGGGAACTGTGGGCGGCGGTGGCCGATGATGGCCCCATCGCCGAGGGCGAGCGGGTCGAGATCATCGCCCTGGAGGGGCTTCGACTGCGCGTGCGACGAAGTTCAGGAGATGAGCAATGAAGAGGCAACCGTGGTCTCTCCGGGTGGTTCTGCTGATCGCGGCGTCGCTCGTCGCGTGCCGTCCGGCGACGGTACAGCCCCGGGCGCCGACGGCCACGCCTTCGCCACCCGCCTCTCCCACTCCCCCATACTCCCCCACCCCCATACTTGCTTCTGCCATCCCACACACCCCTACCCCCACGCCTGCTCCCTTCCCCACCCCGACGCCTGTGGTGAGCACCGCCGAACCAGCGACCCCCACGCCCGCGTGGCCGGTTCCGCTGACGCTGCCTTACACGCCCACGGGCGATCACGCCACAGGGCGCATCCGGGGGCGCTTGTTCTTCCCCAGCGAGTACGTCCCGCCGCTGGCGGTGTACGGCGTGGCGACGGACGGCAGTCGTTTCTACCGGGTGGACACGCAGGTGTCGCCGCCGGGCGGATCGGTCTACGAGATCCCGATCGTGGAGCCGGGCACCTATTACGTCTACGGCTACCCCATCGAGGGTGAGGGCGCATTCGGAGGGGCGTACTCCTACCTGGCCGCCTGCGAGGCGGGCCACTTCCCGCCGCCGCCCAAGGGTTGCTGGGAGAATCCGCAGCACGACCTGGCCCCGGTCGAGGTCCGGGCCGGGCAGGCGGTCGAGGAGGTGGACCTTTTCGACTGGTACGGCCCGTCTCTGCCCCCGCCGCCGGACGACACCGAGGGCTGGCCGACCTACACTGACGAGCAACTGGCCTACCGCATCCGCTACCCGCCTCACTGGGAGGTGCGTAGCGAGCGACAGGGCGAGACCACCTTTGGTCCCCCTTCTCTCACGGGAGAGGGGCCGGGGGAGGAATTCGCCAGCGTGCGCGTGACCAGCGGCGACCCGGAGGAACTGGCCGACGAATTGATCGCTTCGCTGCCGCCAAGGAACGTGGTCTCCCGTGAGTGGCTGCCCTTCGCCGGGCGCAAGGGGCTGCACCTGGTGCTCAACCTGCCGGAGGGGCGGGTCGCGTGGTGGTTCGTGCCGCGCTATGAATTGATATACGTCGTGCACGCGGTCACCGACTCCGGCCTGGGCTCCTTCGACCAGATGGTGGAGACGTTTGTGTTCAACGACGAATGACGGATGACGAATGACGAATAGGAGGTCTGACGATGAAGAAGTGTGTTTCCTTTTATATCACTGTCTCGCTCTTCGTCCTCGCGCTGATCGGCCTGCTCCTGGGCGGCAGGCCCGCCACGGCTGCTCCGCTGCCAGCGCCGGGGGGTTGGTGGGGCGACTACTTCGACAATCCCAGCCTCAGCGGCGGGCCCGTTCTGGGCCGTTATGACGAGGCCATCAACTTCACCTGGGGTGACGGCAGCCCGTCCTCCGAAATCCCCGACGATAACTTCTCCATCCGCTGGGTGCGCGACGAGTGGTTCGCTGGCGGCACCTACCGCTTCGAGATTTTCTCCGACGACGGCATGCGCTTATGGGTCGGCGACCAGTTGGTCGTGGACGAGTGGCGCGACCGGTGGGCCACACCGCTCGTCGTGGACCGCTACATCCCGGCCGGCACCTACCGGGTGCGGGTCGAGTACTACGAGCACACCGGCGACGCCACCATCAGCGTCGCCTGGAACCGGCTGGTGGGCGGCGCGACCTGGCGCGGTGAATACTTCGACAACCGGGACCTGGAGGGCTGGCCGGCGTTGGTGCGCAACGACCACGCTATTGACTTCAACTGGGGCGACGGCAGCCCCGACCCGGCTCTCCCCGCCGACTACTTCTCGGTGCGCTGGACGCACACGCTGGGCTTCGACGCCGGGACCTATCGTTTCCTCGCCAGCACCGACGACGGTGTGCGGTTGTGGGTGGATGGCGCGCTGGTGATAGACGCCTGGGTGGACCAGAAGTTGCCCAAGACCCACACCGGCGACCTGTACCTGGCGGCTGGTCAGCACACCATCGTCGTCGAGTACTACGAACACGGGGGCCAGGCAGCCGCGCACGTCTGGTGGCGGCCACTGGATTCTTTCGCCGCCTGGCGCGGCGAGTACTTCGACAATCGTGACCTCGTCGGCGGGCCGGTGCTGGTGCGCGACGATGCCGAGATTCGCTTCGATTGGGGCGTGGGACCGGTGGTGGACTGGATGCCCGACGACAACTTCGCCGTCCGCTGGACGCGCGCGGTGGACTTCACGCCCGGCTACTACCGCTTCGCGGTGCAGGCGGACGACGGCGTGCGACTGTGGATCGACCAGGGAATCGTCATTGACAAATGGCAGGACATGGACTACGAACTCCACTACGTGGACGGCACCTACCTGCAGGGGCAACACACCGTCCGGCTGGAGTACTACGAGCACACCGGGCACGCCCGCGTGCGGTTCTGGTGGGAGCCAGGCACGGATGACAACGCTCCCCCCTCCTCCGCGCCCGCAGAGGCAGGTGCACCCGTAGAGACGGAACCGGAGGAGTGGGCCGACGATCCGTGGGCGGCGGCCTACTTCGCCAACGCTGACCTGAGCGGCGAGCCGGTGCTGAGACGCATTGAGACGGTGTTGGATCACAACTGGGGCTGGGGTTCGCCCGGGGCGGGCGTGCCGAGGGATCGCTTCTCCGCCCGTTGGACGCAGCCGCTGTACTTCCGGGGTGGCACCTACCGCTTCACGACCTACACCGACGACGGCGTGCGGCTATGGGTGGACGGGCGGCTGCTGATCGACTCCTGGCGCGGGATGCGCGGCACCCGCAGCGGGACGGTCCGGTTGAGTGAGGGAGTGCACGAGGTGCGCATGGAGTACTTCGAGCGCACGGGGGTGGCGCTGGCGCGGCTCACGTGGCGGCGTGTCTCCCGCTGAGGTTTTAGAACATGGATTGGCAGGATTAAGGTTGATGGTTTTGTTGTTCATCACAAGCGTAATCCACCGCCTGTTGTTCAGCGTCTGCGTACGATGATCCGTCAGCGCCAACTTGTTTTTGTCAACCGCTGTCGGAGTGAGAGAGTTTGAGTTGTCCGATACCTTCTTAACCATCACGCCACCGTCTGCCCACGCTGCGCGCACTGAGGAGACGTGCCCCTGACGACCACGCCGTCCCGCAAAGCCTCCACCAGCCACCTCTCGCCGCGCCGCACCCTCTCCGCCAACTCGTCTCTGGATAGCGCCCGGACCGAGATCAACCCATAGCGCTGGATCAGGTCCCCATCCCGCTGCCAGATGCGTTCGGCGGCCCGCCGGGCATCGTCGGCCGTGGACGTCACCAGGAGGACATCCAGGTCGGAGTGCCAGGTGTCCTCCCCCCGGGCCACGCTGCTGTAGACCAGCGCCGCATCCACGGGAACGTCCACCTCGGCCAACAGGTCGGCGATGGCAGCGTCCTGCTGGGCCCTCTCCGCCGCGAACAAGGGACGCAGCCCCCGTTCCACCAGGGCGTGGTGCTCGTTGCGATAGAGCACGATCAATGTGTCGGCTAGCGCTTTCAAGGCCCGGTGGGTGGGCGTCTCCCCCATCCCTATGGCCCGTGCGATCCCTCGCCCGGTGTGCTCGCCACCGACAGTGCACAAGTAGCGCAGGATTCTCAGCCGGGCCTGGCTGCCGAGCAAGTCGTCCAGCGGTTGGGTATAGCGCATGGCTCTCACCTCCTGCTATGTGCTAATTGCAGCACATAGCACAGGGAGATGCAAACCATGCTCTTTGCTCAGAGGCACGTATACACGTCAAACGCGCTCGCGCGTCGCCAGTCCCGGTCGAGGGTGGCGACAGCATACACCCCAAGCCGTTCAGCCTGGGCCAGGATCAGAGCGTCCTGGGGCAACAGGTGATAGGTGGTGATGATCGGTGCATGTTTCTCAACCTACCGGCTTAACCACGTATCAAAGAAGCGCAACAGATGTGCCGCGTATTCCTCTGGTACAATCTCTGTGTAGTTCTGGTGGGCTGCCCCTTCAATTACCCACAATTCCGCCGGGTCACAGGCCGCGTCGAACATCGCCCGCACCGTACCGGGGGGCACGTCTGCGTCCAGTTCGCCGTAGATCAGCAGCACCGGACGCGGGCTGATCGCGCATAAATCCTCAGCGGGGCTGACGCCATCAACATCCACTCCCGACTGCCGTATCGCCCGCAGGGCGGGAATCTGCGACAGGGGCCCGAAGGCACGCGAGCGATAGCGGATCTCCTGGGCCAGGTTGGCGAAGGTTGCCTCGATGACGACTCCGCCCAACCGTTCATCCTGCGCAGCAACCTGGGCCAGCGTCGCCGCGCCCATCGAGAATCCGACGGCGCCGATACTGTCGACTCCAGGCTGTGAGGCGACGAAGTCAATCGCCGCGCTGAGGTCGCGTCGTTCGTGGTCACCAATCGTGACCAGGGCATCTTCGCTCTCGCCGTGCCCGCGGAAGTCGAAGAGGAGCACGCCGTACCCTTGCCCGGCGAGCACTCGTGCTTCGGGAAGGAGCATCAGGCGATTTCCGGCATAGCCATGGGCAAGAATGATGACCACGCCGTTTTCAGACGGGACGTACCAGCCGCGCAATGTGATCCCGTCGCTGGCAGTGAACGTGACATCCTCATAGTCCTCAATGCCGACGTCAAGCGGGGTCCGGTCAACAGGAGCGCGTGGCGGGGTGAGCGCGTCTTCCGCGGCGTGGGCAGCGAGCGTGGCGATGTAGATCGCAATGGTGATTGCCCCGGTAAACAAAGCCAGTCCAACAACGATCGCGATGTTCCGCCAGTAGCGGGGGGATCGGATACCTTTTCTCAGGGTAGTCATCTGGATTTGCCGGCTTATCGAACAAAACTATATGACAAAGTATTCCCTTTGTCAACCGGCGGGCAGCCGGGCAGCCGGACGAGTTCATTGCCGCCGCTCTGCAACTTCGCCTTCTCGAATCAAGCACAACTTGCGGAGAAGAGAGAGGCATGGTAAAATCCTCATGGGTCAAGGCGACGTAGCCAAGTGGTAAGGCAGGGGTCTGCAAAACCCTTATTCGCCGGTTCGATTCCGGCCGTCGCCTCCTGAACATGGCACCTGAAACGACGGGCAGCGTGCGAGGCTGCCCGTAGCGCATGCGGGGCGGTGGCGAAACGGTAGACGCCGGGGACTTAAAATCCTCTGTCCGCAAGGACGTGTGGGTTCGAATCCCACCCGCCCTATGTACCGGGCGCACCTGAAGTTTGCGACGATTAGTCAGCGGCTACCTGCTAACGGCAGGATACGGCGATGGCGTTCTCTTCCAGTTTTCACGTGCGTCTGGTATACCCCGATTTCTTCTGGGAGGCAAGTGAGCGTGAAGATCATTCTGACCCGTGACGTGCCCAATCTGGGGCAGGAAGGCGACGTTAAAAGCGTCGCAACCGGTTACGCCCGCAACTATCTGATCCCCAAAAAGATGGCGGTGAAGGCCACCCATGGCGCTCTGAGAGAATCCAAGCACCAGCAGATCACTGAGGCCCACCGAGAGGAACGGCTGGCGACTCGCGCTGAGGCACTCAAACAGCGTCTGAGCGGTCTCACCCTCACCTTTGAAGCCAAGGCCGGCGAGAAGGGCCGTCTCTACGGTTCCATCACAACCGCAGACATCGCCGAGGCACTCGAACGCGAGGTCGGGGAGAAGCTCAGCCGGCGCAAACACATCCTCTCCGAACCGATCCGGCAGGTAGGCAGGCACGTCGTGTCTGTGCGCCTGACTGCAGACGTGGTGGCTGAGGTCAAAGTCGTGGTGAAGCCGGAGGGTGGGGAACTGCCTGAGGAAGCGCCAGCCGAGCCGGCAGAGGAGCCAGCGCCGGAAATCGACCCGGCGGATCAGGCAGAAGACTAATTGGGACCCAGCACCGAAGGGCCAGTGATGCAAACGCTCGGAGTATGGCTGCGCCAGGCACGGGAGGCCCAGGGAGACACACTCAAGGATGCTGAGGCCGCCACCCGTATTCGGGCGCGCTTCCTGGAAGCGCTGGAGGCCGGGGATTTCTCCGTCTTCCCGGGCAACGATGTACAGACGCGCGGCTTCCTGCGCATCTATGCCCGCTACCTCGGTCTCCCCCTCGACGAGGTTCTGGCCCGCTACAACGCTGAGGCAGGCAATGTCGAGCCCGCGGCTCTAGCAACCGCGTCTGCAGAAGCGCAGACGCAGTCCACTCCGTCTGTCCGTTCGACCAGCAGGACGACAGTGTCCCGATCCCACAGTCTCCCGTTCTCCGCTTCCCTGGCGCACCGGACGAGCCCGGAAACGCTAATCATCGTGGGTATTGTGCTCATTATCCTGCTGGCGGTTGCGACAGGGGTGGGATACCTGCTGAACCGGAACGCTGATGAACAGGCATCCGCTGCCGCAACCACGATCCCACCTTCGGAAACTACGTTGCCGCCGATGGCTACGCCGGCTCAGCCCATTGTCACCCCCACTTTCCCGGCTGACCTCGAGGGGAAGGTGACCCTGACATTGGAGGCCACCGAGCACGTCTGGGTGCGCGTGACGAGGGATGGTCAGACGGCATTTCAAGGAATGCTGACCCCAAGCCAGGTCGAGACCTGGTCGAGCCAGGAGACGATTATCGTGGACACAGGCAATGGAGCAGGGCTGCAGGTGACAATCAACGGGCAGCCGCAAGGGACGGTGTGTGGGCGAGGACAGGTCTGCACCCGTGCCTGGGGTCCGAACGGCGAGGTCGCTGCACCATCACCGGCCCCCGCGTCGGTGCCCTAACCCGCCTGTGTCTCAATGAGTAAATCACGACGTTTCTACCTCATCTCCCTCGGCTGCCCCAAGAATCTGGTGGATAGCGCTGGGATAGCGACACTGCTGGAGCGTGCTGGCTACACGGTTGCCACCACCCCCGAAGGGGCTGATCTGCTCATCGTCAATACCTGCGGGTTCATTGCGCCAGCGCGGGAGGAGTCGAGCGCCGTGTTGCGAGAACTAGCGCAGGCAAGGCGGCCCGGACAACAGATCATCGCCGCAGGATGCTACTCGCAGCGTTCTCCCCACGAACTGGTCGAGGCTGTGCCTGGCATAGACGGCCTCATCGGCACACGGCGCTGGATGGACATCGTGACCCTCGTCGAGCGACTGGAGACCTCCCGCCTCGCTCCTCTCCCTCCCCTTGTGAAGGAGGGCCGGAGAGAGATTGAGAGGAGCCAAGCGTCTATCTACCACTTGCCTGAGACACCGAAACTGGGGCAGGACGTGCCAGGTGTGCCTCGCGTAGCGGTGCAAGGGGCCAGTGCTTACCTCAAACTCGCCGATGGCTGCCGCCGCTCCTGTGCCTTCTGCGCCATCCCGCTCATCAAGGGGCCCGCCGTGAGCCGCCCGCCCGAGGCCATCCTGGCCGACGCCAGATGGCTGGCTGAGCGGGGAGTGCGGGAGATCATTCTCATCGCCCAGGACACCACCGACTACGGGCACGACCTGGGGATGTTCCAGGGGGATAGGTCGCAGGAGGGATTGGTAGAGTTGCTGAAACGGCTGGTCGCAGCGGTACCGCAGGTGGCGTGGATACGATTGATGTATGCCTACCCCGGCCGCGTCACAGAGCAGTTGATCGAGACAATGGCCTGTCACCCGCAAATTCTGCCCTACCTCGACATCCCCCTCCAACACGCCCACCCCCGCGTGCTGCGCCGCATGCGCCGCCCGGCCAACATCGAGGAGGTGCGCCGCACCGTGGAGCGGCTGCGGGCAGCGATGCCGGAAACCGTCATCCGCACCACCTTCCTGGTCGGCTACCCTGGTGAGACGGAGACAGAGTTCCAGGCGCTACTGGCTTTTGTGACCGAGATGGAGTTCGACCGTGTGGGAGTCTTCACCTATTCCCACGAGGAGGGCACCGCAGCCGCCAGGTTGAAGGACGACGTGCCGCCAGAGGTGAAGGAGGAGCGGCGTGAGCGGCTGATGGAGATCCAGCAGCGCATCTCGTTGGCGAAGAACCAGGCGCTGGTGGGGCGGACGCTGGACGTGCTGATCGAGGGACAGGGGGACGGGCTGAGCGTGGGACGCTCAACCCGAGATGCGCCCGAGGTTGACGGCCTGGTGCTGGTGCAGGCGGAGTTGCCGGTTGGGAAGATCGTCCCTGTGCGCATCACCACCGCGCTAGAATACGACCTCGTCGGCTCTCCTGTGACGCCCTCACGCGATTACGAATCCGCCGATTGAGCCGGGGGCGTGACCTCAGGGCCATCACGGTGGCTTCAGGCAGGCGCGTCGTCTGGGCGCGTATCCAGAGGCTGCCACCCCCTGGGATACCGTCGCGCCAGGTCCACGTAGGTCTCCTTGAAGTGAGTCCACTGTGCTTTGTACTCGTCGCTCACCGTCTTTTCCAGCACCCGCGCCGGCACCCCCACGGCAATGTGGGCCGGCGGGACCTCTTGCCCTTGCCTGACCACCGCCCCTTCGCCAACGACCGCCCACTCGCCGATGACCGTCCAGTCGGACACCACCGCTCCCATGCCGACGATGGCATAGTCGTGGATCATCTGCACGTTGTGGATGACTGCGCCGTGGCCGATGGTGACCCAGTTACCAATGGTCGTCCGTCCACCGGGACGGGCGTGGATAACACAGTTGTCCTCCACGCTGCTGTAATCCCCGATGATGATGGTGCCGTAATCCCCTCGGATGCGCACGCCGGGCCCGATCCAACATCCCTCGCCGATGGTCACGTCACCGAAGACATCGGTGGAAGGGTGGATGTAGGTGCCCGTGCCGATGTGCGGGGTCTTACCCTCGAAGGATGCGATCGTCATTGCGGGCTCTCCTGTGCCGCCTCCGCCCGCGTTCGCTCCAGTTCCTCCTCCAGTTCCTCCTCCAGTTCCTCCAGTTCGATGAGCATCGCCGGAGGGACGGAGTGCTTGGGAAGGCGGGCCTTCAGGTCGGCGAGTTGCTTTTCCAGTCCTATCACTCTTGCTGCTGTGTTCTCGTTCATTCTTCCACGATCTGGTGAGAGGCAGGAAGTGAAACGTGAGATGCAAGAAGTGTCACTCCTCCAGATGAGGGATGACGCAGATGAACCGCAACACACCCTCCCCGGTGTTCCGGTAACCGTGGGGCTCGTCGGGAGGAACGTAGAGGGCGGCGCCGGGCCGCATCGGTACCTCCCCCTCCAGCCACTCCGCCACTCCCTCACCCTCCAGCACGAAGATCTCGTGTTCGTAGGGGTGCTGGTGGCGGGCGAAGACCGCCCCTGGCGCGAACTCGATCACCCGCATGGCGAAATTGGGCGCGCCTTCCGGCTTCCCGACGACCCAGCGGACAGTGATCCCGTCCCCGGCGGACTCCACAGGGACCTCCCGATAATCCCGGCTCAGCATAATGTCTACCTCCCCCTGTTAGATATACTGTGATACTCACCTACTCAAGTGGTATGGGACTGGTCAGCCAGGAAGCGACACGCCTCTATCGCCGCTATCGCTCCGGCCCCCGCAGCCACCACCACCTGGCGAAAGTCTGTGCTCTGCACATCTCCCGCTGCGAAGACCCCTGGTACGCTGGTATGCTGGCGCCGGTCCGTGACGACATAACCCCATTCGTCCAGTTCGACTCGGTCGATAAACAACTCGGTTACCGGCTCCATCCCGACGTAGATGAACACGCCATCGGCCTCAATGACCGAGGTTTCCCCCGTTTTCACGTTGCGCACTCGCACGCCGGTCACAGTCCGCTCACCCAAGATTCCCTCCACCACGCTGTCCCACACGAAGCGCATCTGCGGATTAGCGAAGGCCCGTTCCTGGTAAATCTTCGTCGCCCGCAGTTGATCACGGCGGTGGACGACAACGACCTCGCTGGCGAACCTGGTGAGAAACAGCCCCTCGTCAACGGCGCTGTCGCCCCCGCCGACCACCACGACCCGCTTGTCCTTGTAGAAGAAACCATCGCAAGTGGCGCAGGTAGAGACGCCGCGCCCGAAGAACTCCGTCTCACCGGGCACGCCCAAGCGACGGGGAAAGGCACCGCTGGCGATGATCGCCGTTCGGACCCGGTAGGTCTCGGAATGTGTTTGTATGGTGAATGGTGAGGTGGAAAAGTCTACCTCGGTCACGGAGTCCATCACGATCTGGGCTCCAAAGCGCTCGGCATGGCTCTGCATACGCTTGGCCAGTCCCACCCCACCGATGCCCTCGGGAAAGCCAGGGAAGTTCTCCACCAGTTGGGTGCTGGCCATCTGCCCGCCAGGGACAGAACCGGCCAGCACCAATGTCTTGAGGGCGGAACGCCCGGCGTAGATGGCTGCGGTCAGCCCGGCCGGCCCCCCGCCGATAATGACCAGATCGTAGACTGAAACTTCCTCCTCAACGGTAGACTCTTCGGCCTCCGCGACTGGCGTTACGATGAAAGGCTGAATTTTCATAGAACTACACCTACTCCCCTACCCCTTCCAGCGCTTCCTGTAGTTTTTCCAGCACCATCGGTTCCGGCGCAGCCCCCTCGACGTGAACCGTCTCGTTTCCGCTTCTCTATACCAATCTCGACAGTGCCGCCACCAACGCGTCGGCGATCTCCTCGGGCGGGCTATCCGACACCACACATTCAGTAGCATAGGCTCGTACCAGCACGACGGCGGCATTGTAGGAGGCAGAGCGGATAGCAGCCAGTTGTTGCAAAATCTCGTGGCAGTCGCGGTCTTCCTCAATCATGCGCGCCACGCCCCGCGCCTGGCCCTCGACCCGTCGTACCCGCCTCAGCAAGTCGGTTTTGGCGGACGAGTCGGTTAAGTGCATCTTCCTTCCCCCTTGTCGGAGGCTCACGGCCCCCTAGCGACTCAATGCTCAGGTGGGGCCTGAGCCGCAAGAAGCGGCGTTCGTCCTGTCGCTCCTCCCAGTCCCGCCGACCCCAAACAACGAGATCGCTTTCTGCACCTTTTGACTCCCACACCTGGGGCAGGTGGGGACGGCCTGCCGCGCGGCCGAACGCACAAATAGTTCGAATCTCTCGCCACATTCGGCACAACAGTACTCGTAGATAGGCATCACTACCTCCAAAATACAATACTGGGGTATAGTATACCACAAAAACTGGACTCGTCAAGTTACCGCGACTGTGGTATAATATAATAGGGGTGATCATTGACCTGGGAAGCAAACGAGATGAGGTTTGAGGCAGGTGACGCGATCGTTCACCCTGTTCGTGGAGCGGGTGTCGTAGTACGTGTCGAAGAGCGGCAATGGCGCGGAGGCAACGACCTGTATTATAGGATTGAGTTGCTGGGCCAGCCTGGGACGAGCCTGATGATCCCAATCAGTCTCGCGAAGACGCTAGGTCTGCGTCGCGCGATCCCACAGTCCAAACTGAACCAGGTATGGCACGTATTATGTGCCGATCCCAGGGCGCTGCCCACCGATCATAAGGAACGGTACAAATTGCTGGAAGACAAGCTTCACACTGGGGATGTCTTTCAGGTCACAGAGGCAGTGCGGGATATGGCCTGGCGGCAGCAGCGAGAGGGCCGTCTGACCACGATGGGAAAAAGGATGTACGAAGCAGGGACGAACCTCCTCGCGGGGGAAATCGCGGCCTCGCAGGGTGTCGATGTGGCAGATGCAGAGGCCCAGATTCGAGCGCGGTTACAGGAACGTTTGCTTCCAGACACACGACAGGTAGCACCACATTAAACCGTGGTCGCCCAAAACGTGGAGCACAGGGTGCCTCTCAGCCTCAAATTAGGGGTAATGGTGGGGCAAAATCTCCATATTTCGCCTGAAATGAGAGCTCGAGTGGGGCGATTTGAACGCTCCACGGTTAAGTATGGAGCTACCGCATCGCCAAAAGTAGAGATAAATCCGTAACATATTTGCCGGATAAGTGTTCTATCATATGTAAAACACATCATCGTCTTTAAGACGGTTTGCACCAATATTCGCCTATCATTTCTTTTAGTGAAAGGAGACTAAAATGAATACTGTCAAAATTGGCAAATGGGCCTTTATTATTGGCCTGGTTATTGCCGCGCTCGCCGGGCTTTTCTTTCAACCCGGCTGGGCGATCTGGGTGCTGGCGATCCTGGGTGTGATTGTCGGCTTTCTCAATGTCACCGCCGAAGATACGCGAGGCTTTTTGTTGGCTGCGATTGCGTTAACTCTTTCCGCGACGGCGCTAAATACTTTACCCATCGTGGGGACGGCTTTTTCATTAATCCTGCCGTTTGTGGTAGCCTTTGTCGCTGGTGCGACCATCGTGATCGCATTGAAAGAACTGTTCCAGGCCGCCCGTAGTTAATACTCATTAACTACCCAAGATGCAAAAGCAGGTGGCAGGTCGCTGCCTGCTTTTGTTGTGAGGACATCAGGAAGGATACACCCGACCTACCCCTTTGGGGTTGACCAAATTTACAGAAAAAACAATAAGTGGACAGGTTGGCAAAGGCAACATCAGTGTGCATAGCCAGAAGGAACGGTGCTATAAGTGCGATGTATGCAACAAGACGTTTGCCGAAACCAAAGGGACAGCCTTCTATCGATTGCGAACAGCGAAGGACATCGTGGTCACTGTCGTGACATTGCTGGCCTACGGCTGTCCGGTTCAAGCCATTGTCATGGCATTTGGGTTGGATGAGCGTACCGTGCTGAGTTGGCAAGGCTGATCGGGCAAGCACTGCCAGCAGGTACACGAACACATGGTAGAGCAACCACGCGAATTGGAGCAGGTACAAGTGGTAGGCGTGATCCGACGTGTGGTACAGGGAGTAGAAGCCCAGATCGAGACCTTGCTGCACAAGACCCAAGGCGGCGGGGTAATCAACACCGCCTACATCGAGCGGCTGAACGCCACTTTCCGGTCGCGGATTGCGGCTCTGGTTCGCCGCGGGCGTGCGTTGGCTCGACAGATCCCCACACTGCACGACGGGATGTATCTGGTCGGTACGGTATACAACTTCTGTACGTATCATAAGAGTCTACGAGTTCCGCTTTACTTGTCCAACTATCGGCGTCGATGGCTGCATAGGACGCCCGCCATTGCAGCCGGGATCACGGACCATCGTTGGACGGTCGAAGAGTTGTTGTCTTTTCGCGTGCCTCCACCGCCCTGGCGGCCGCCGAAACGACGCGGGAGGCCGTCAAACGCTATGAAAGCGCTTATTGCTCAGTGGTGTACATGACCACGATTAAGTGTGGAGCTACCCCACGACATAACATTGACATAAAGATAGGTTTAACAAGACCCGCCGTGGGCTCACGGTGGGTCTTACCTTTGGGCAGCGGGGGTCTTGACATCTCCAGAATTTATGGTATGATAACGCTTGCGTTAGCACTCTCACGGTTTGAGTGCTAGTACAATGGAAACCAATTCCAACACACAAATTTCAATCAGGAGGTAGTAAAATGGCACTGAACGTCAAACCGTTGGGCGATCGGGTGGTCATCGAGCCGCTGGAGAAGGATGTGGAGACCTTCGCTGGCGGTCAGTTGGTGCTTCCCGATACGGCCAAGCAGAAGCCCCAGGAGGGCAAGATACTGGCCGTAGGGCCGGGCCGTCTTGACGAGGACGGCAAGCGCATCCCGATGGAAGTCAAGGTCGGGGACCGGGTCGTGTATGCCAAGTACGCTGGCACGGCATTTAAGATGGAGGACGGCGAGGAGATTCTCTTCCTAAAAGAGAGTGACGTCCTGGCTATCCTGGGATAGTAATAGAAGAACAATCTGATTTTAACGAGGAGGAAATAGAGCAAGATGGCAAAACAACTGGTTTTCAGCGAGGAAGCCCGCCGTTCTCTCAAGCGCGGGATTGACACCCTGGCGAATGCCGTCGTCACTACACTTGGCCCCAAGGGGCGTAACGTGGCACTCGACAAGAAGTGGGGCGCTCCCACCATCACCCACGACGGCGTGACGGTCGCCAAGGAAATCGAATTGGAAGACCCCTTCGAAAACATGGGGGCACAACTTTTGAAGGAAGCAGCCACCAAGACGAATGACATCGCCGGTGATGGGACCACGACCGCCACCCTGTTGGCCCACAGCATCATCACCGAGGGCATGAAGAACGTGGCTGCTGGCGCCAACCCGATGCTGCTCAAGCGCGGTATCCTGGCTGGCAGCGAGGCCGTGGTCAACGCCATCGCCGATCAATCCATCGAATTGACCAGCAAGGATGAGATCGCCAACGTGGCGGCCATCTCTGCGCAGGACAGGGAGATCGGCGAATTGATCGCTGAGGTGATGGACAAGGTCGGCAAGGACGGTGTCATCACTGTTGAGGAGAGCAAGGGACTGGAGTTCGAGACAGAATACGTCGAGGGCATGCAGTTTGATCGGGGCTACATCTCCCCCTACTTCATCACCAGCCCCGAAACGATGGAGGCGGTCATCGAGGAACCTTACGTCCTGATCCACGACAAGAAGATCTCGGCTGCGCAGGACATGGTGCCTGTGCTGGAGAAACTGGTGCAGAGGGGAGAACGCAACCTGGTCATCATCGCCGAGGACATCGACGGCGAGGCACTGGCGACGCTGGTGCTGAACAAACTGCGAGGCATGCTCAATTGCCTGGCGCTGAAGGCCCCCGGTTTCGGCGACCGCCGCAAGGCTATGCTGCGCGACCTCGCCACGCTCACCGGCGGCCACGTGATCACCGAGGAAGAGGGCCGCAAACTGGACAGCGCCACCATCGAGGACCTGGGCCGGGCTGATAAGGTCATCTCCACCAAGGATGACACGACCGTCGTCGGCGGCCATGGCGACGATTTGGAGATCAAAGGCCGTATGGAACAGATCAAGGTCGAGATCGAAAAGTCTACCTCCGACTACGACGGGGAGAAATTGCAGGAGCGGCTGGCCAAGTTGGCCGGCGGCGTGGCCATCATTCGCGTTGGCGCGGCAACGGAGACCGAGCTGAAGGAGAAGAAACACCGCGTCGAGGACGCGCTCTCGGCCACCCGCGCAGCGGTCGAGGAGGGGATCGTGCCGGGCGGTGGCGTGGCGTTGATCAACGCCATCTCCGCGCTCGACGAGGTTAAGATGGACTTCCCCGACGAGAAGACTGGCGTCAAGATTCTGCACACGGCGTTGGAGATGCCTATGCGCAAGATCGCTGAGAACGCAGGGCAGGACGGCGCGGTGATCCTCGACTCCGTGCGGCGGCTCCAGAAAGAGAATAAGAATGCCCACACCGGCTATGACGTGATGCAGGGTGATTTCGTGGATATGGTGAAGCGAGGCATCATCGACCCGGCCAAGGTGACCAAGGGCGCGCTTTCCAACGCGGCCTCCATCGCGGCCATGATCCTCTCCACCGAGGCGCTGATCACCGACATCCCGGAGGAAGAGAAGGGTCCGGCGACACCGCCGATGCCGCAGTATTAGTACCTAGACCACGATGATTGCGCGTGTTCGTAGTGGCGACAACGACTGAAGTCGTTACTACTGTGGTTGGTTCGCAGGCAAAAAACCCCTCGCCAAGGCGAGGGGTTTTTTCGTAGACGTCTGGTAAACTCGCCCGTCGCTGGTACGCCGGAGCTTCGCCCCGGCGTACTCAGCGCCGAGCTCGGTTCCGAGGATGGGGCTTTCACCCCACCCTCGGGCGGGGGCGCTCCCGCCCCCCTGCACCCCCAGGGCCAGACCCCGCCCCAAGGGGCGGGGCTTCGCCCTGCCGTGAAGCCGTGCCTCAAACTGACCAGCCAATGGGACAAGATTCGTGCAGAGGCCTTCACGGATAAAAAAGCAGCCACTGTCCAGGTGGCCGCTTTTGCGTGTGGTGCCCCTGGCGCGATTCGAACGCGCGACCTTGAACTTAGGAGGTTCCTGCTCTGTCCAGTTGAGCTACAGGGGCCTGCCGTGATTATAACACGGCCCTCGCAGCACGGCAAGGGCGCCGGCTAAATCTCGACGCTAAAAGAGCAAAGCCCTGCGGGCTCAAATTCAGCCCCCAAAGAGGGGCTTTGCCGCTTCAGCCCGGCGGTTCAGGATACTGTTGGTTTATTCGACAGCCCGCACAGACATGAACTGTCCGTGCCGTGGAGCAGCGCCGGATCAATCCGGCCAGCCCCGTTCACGGGGCGTCGCTCCGTAGACCGGCGACTTCATCGCCGGTCGGGTCCCGCAAGCGAGAATCTACCAACAGTATCGTTTAGCGCCGGGCTCGTTCTCCTGATGTCGGCGTCACAGATCGACGGTGCAACCCAGACCAGGTACGTCGGTGGCGATGAGCCAGCCCTCCTCCAGAATAAAGCCAGGCACGGTGGGATCGCCAATCAGGTCAAGATGGCCATCGAGGTCACCATAACGAACGTTGGGGCTGCTCAGCGCAAGACTCAGGCCGGCAGCGGTGAGTAGCGCTGGCTCGTTGACGCAACTGACCATCGTGACCATCTGGGCAGCACGGGCGATGGTGTCCACCTGGCGTGCGCAGCGCAGCCCCCCACACGTGGCCAGTTTAACGCTCAACCCGTCGGCGGCCTGGCGGGCGGCGACCTCCAGGGCCGAGGCAGGCCCCACCACGCTTTGGTCGGCCAGGATGGGCACCTGGCTGTGCTTCGTGACCTGGCGCAGTCCGTCCAGGTCGTCGGCGGGCGTGGGCTGCTCCAGCATCTCCAGTTTTCCCTCTAGCACACGGGCCACGTCCAGCGCCTGCTGGACGGTATACCCCTGGTCCGCGTCCAGGCGCAGGGTGAAGTAAGGCAGGGCTTCGTGGATCGCTCGCACTCGGCGGACGTCTTCCTCGGGGTCGAGGCCGCCCTTGATCTTGAGGATACGGAACCCTTGTCGAGCGCGGTCGAGGGCCAACTTGACGGTCTCCTTGAGCGGCGCGATGCTGATGGTTACGGATGTCTGGATGCGGCGCCGGTAGCCGCCCAGGAGACGGTAAAGGGGCATTCCGGCAGCCAGTCCCAGGAGGTCGTGAAAGGCGATGTCGAACGCGCAGAGGACCGACGGGGTAGGCTCAGTCAGTTGAGACAGTTCGCCCAGGGCATACTCGATGTTCAGCGGGTTCAGGTCGCGGGCGCGGTCGGCACAGGCCCGGCAGGCCCGGACGACGTCTTCCAGCGTCTCGCCGGTGATGGCCGGATCAAAGGCGGCACAGCCCCAGGCGACCTGCCCCTGGCGTGTCTCGATGTGTATGAACACCACCGTCACGCGGTCGATCTCTGATTGGTAGGCCGTCCGATAGGGTAGGCGCAGGCCCATCTCGACCGGAATAACTTTGACGTTCGTGATTTGCAAGGTCCACCTCCTCAACGATTGCGCATGACAAAAGGCAAGTAGATCAGATACTCAGCCAACGCTGCCCATGCACTAAAGTGGTTTGGCGTAATTGATCATCACCTCCCCAACGCCCGCTCACAGGCAGCGCGCATCAGCAATGCTGCGGTAGAGCCGCTCCAGTTCGTACAGCCGGTCCTCGACCAACTCGCCCACATCCCGAAGTCGAGCCTTCAGTCAGCCATCCCGCCTCATTAGCAACCCCGGCAACTCGCGTATTTCCTCACTGCCCAGCAGTAGCGCCGCCAGTACGTAGGCCACAGCACCTACCGCCATCCCGCCCGCGCCGGTCACGAGCAGCCCCGCATCGGGCAACAGGGCACGGAAGCCGGCCACCGCCGCCCCCATCAGCGCCGACGCTGCTCCCGTCCGCGCCAGCGATGCACCCAGCGCCCGCCCCTCGACCCCACCTAGCCGCCGTCGCGCCAGCAGCAGCAGAATCATCACCTGCAATCCCGCTCCCAGTGAGTTGGACAGGGCGATGGAGCCGTGGGCCAGATACGGCAGCAGCAGCCACCCAAGCCCCGTGTTCATCGCCAGCCCACCCAGCGCCGCCCAGAACGGCGTCCACATGTCCCGCTGGGCGTAGAACAGCCGGCTGACCACCTCCAGCGCGCTGTGGGCCACCAGCCCCAGGGCGAAGAACTGCAGTGCCCAATAGACTCGGTCAGTGACAGTCGCGTCGAACGCGCCGCGTTGGAAAAAGAGCGCCGTCAGCGGGCGGCCCAGCATGATCAGCCCGACAGCCGCCGGCACAGCCAGCGCAAGCACCAGCCGCAGCGCCCAGGAGGCCGTGCGGCGCAGCCCCTCCTTGTCGCCAGCATTGGCTCGCTCCACCAGCGTCGGGAAGACGGTCAGCCCCAGCGCCGTGCCGACGATCGTCTCCGGGAATTGCATCAACCGCCAGCCATACTCGTAGGCGGAGATCGCACCCGCCGGCAGCCGTGAGCCCAGGAAAGTGGGCAGCACGAAGTTCATGTAGGTGGCCCCCAGACCCAGCGCCCGCGGTCCCATCAGCGCCAGCACCGATGGCAGATCGGGGTGACGCAGAGTGGACCACCAACGAGCGCGGTAACGAATCAGTCCGGGCATCTGGATCAGAAAGTGGCCCGCGGTCCCCGCCAGCCCGCCCCACGCCAGCCCAAAGATTCCCCAGCGAGGGGCCAACAGCAGCGCCCCCGCGAGACGGCCCAGCGTGTAACACATAGGAGCGGCGGCAGGGAGCAGGAAGTGCTGGTGGGCTTGCAACACACTCATCACGATGCCACTGGTGCTAGAGACGAGAGTCTGGAGCAACACCAGCCGCATCAACTGCACCGCCAGGGCCGCGTGCTCGGCGTCGAAGCCCGGAGCGACGACGTGGATGACCTGGGGAGCGAAGATGGCCGCCAGTACGCTCACTCCTGCCACGATCAGGAGCACCAGGTTGATCACCGCCGAGACCAGTCGCCAGGTTCCCTCCCGGTCGCCTCGAGCGATGCGGGCGGAGAGGATCGGGATGAGAGCAGTCGTCATCGCGCTCCCCGCTACGATGGTGAAGAGGCCATCGGGGAGTTCGAAGGCGGCGTAGTAGGCGTCGAGTACGGCAGAGGCACCGAAGGCATGGCCGATGGCTCCGTCACGCACCAACCCCAGCAGTTTGTCAGCGGCGAAGAGGAGGGCGACCAGCGCGGCGGAGCGGGCAACGCGAGAACTGGATGCTGGTTGCTGGATATTGGGTGCTGAATGTTGGTTGCTGGTTGCTGGCATATCAACCACTATTGTAGCGCAAGATGGCATCTTGCGCCACAGTATCATGGGGGAGAGGCAGACCTGACAGGTTTTCTGAAACCTGTCAGGTCTTGCTCATAAGGGATGTGTCGCCTCCGACCCAGGCCGTCGGGTGACACATCTGACGGGAGCGAAGAGTCGTTTGCGACTTTGCCCAACCTGATATATAATTATGTTTGGTATGTGTGACACACATGATGGGAGAGAAGCAGCCAATTGCAGCCCGCTCGAAATCCAGGTATAATCCACCGTGCCCCCGAAGAAGCACGGGAACACATCGTGACCTACGGCCGAGAGGAGAAAGTGATGTCAGAGGAGAAAGCATCTGCACCGGAGCAACGAAGACTGCCCCGCCTGCTGTGGGGGATGATCGTGCGGCCTCGGGCCACGCTAGAGCACCTGTGCGAGCACGGGGGACGAACCTGGTGGGTGCCCGCCCTGCTGGCCGTGCTCTTGGTCGTTCTGCCCATCCTGGTTGCCACTCCCATCAGGACACTCCTGACCCGCGAGGCTGTCCTCGCGGGTCAGGAACAGTGGGGAGAGCAGCAGGAGGCAGAAATGTCCACCGAGCAGGAGGCCCAGATGGAACAAGCGATGTCTATGGCTGCCTCCCCGCTCATCACCGTCGTCTTCCCCGCCGTTGGCAGCGTGGTAGGTCTGGTGGTGGGCTGGCTGGCGTGGGCCGGGGCGCTCTACCTGGCGGGCACCGCGCTGGGTGGCCGCAGCACCTTCGGCCAGATGTTCCCGATGGTGGTGTGGACCTGGCTCCCCTACGCGCTGCGCGGCCTGCTCCAGACGGTCTACATTCTAATCAGTGGCCAAATCATCGCCAACCCGGGACTCTCCGGACTGGTGCAAGAGAATAGGCCCGTCGGCGAGATAGTCCTCGCTCCACCCAGCACAGGCCAGATGCTCCTCGCGGCCTCCCTGTCCAGAGTGGATCTGTTTTTGTTCTGGAACCTGGCCCTGCTGGTGATCGGCTTGACGGTGGTCACCCGCCTGCATCGGCGCAAGGCAATGCTGGTCACGATGGGTGTTTGGCTCCTGCTGACGGCGGTGAGCCTGCTTCCCGCGCTCATCGGTGGCCTCTTGGCCCAGCAGGTCGGCGTCCGTTGAGGCAATCTCCGGCCCCAGGTTCCAAAGCCAACCTGAGACGGCGTCTGAAACCCGGAACGAGTCGTTATGATCGAGCAGGAACCACTTATCCGCACCCAGGAGCTACGCCGGGATTTCCCCATGGGCCAGGAGATCGTCCATGCGCTGGATGGAATAAGCCTGACGGTGGAGGAGGGAGAGTTTCTGGGCATAATGGGCCCCTCCGGATCGGGCAAGTCCACCCTGTTGTACCTGATGGGCGGGCTCGACCGCCCCACCGCTGGCCACATCTGGGTGCGCAGCCAGGACCTCACGGCGCTGGACGAGAACGAACTGGCTGAATACCGGCGTCAGGAGGTGGGCTTCGTCTTCCAGGCCTTCAACCTTATCTCCACGATGACCGCGTTGCAGAACGTGGCGTTCCCCATGCTCTTCGCCCGCGTACCACCTGCTCAGCGCCACACGGTGGCACACCACCTGCTGGAAGCAGTGGGGCTGGCCGATCGTTTGGACCACCGGCCCACCGAACTTTCGGGCGGACAGCAGCAGCGAGTGGCCATCGCCCGCGCCCTGGCCAACGACCCGGCCATCATCCTGGCCGACGAGCCAACGGGCAATATGGACAGCCGCACGGGCGCGGAGGTGATGGAGGTACTGGCGCAGCTCAACCAGCAACAGGGACGCACCATCATCGTTGTCTCCCACGACCAATCGGTAGTCGAATTCACCAGCCGGTGCATCCATCTACTGGACGGGCGGATTGCCGATTCCAATGACAAATGACAAAATGACAAATGATCAAACACGTGATCTGTGGCTGAACAATGGGGGGATTATGCGCAAGGTCGTTCTTCTAATCGTCATTCTGGCTACCGGGGTGGCAACGGTTTTCCTGCTGGCATCCATCGCCGCTGCGAGTCCACTGCCGCAACTGGCACTGACCGGCATCGAGCCCGACACGCTGGTCAGCCAGGCCGGCGGCACGCTGAGCATCTACGGCAGCGGCTTCACCACTACCACCATCGCCCGCCTGGTCGGCTTCGGTATGCTGGACACGACCTACGTCAACAACACAGCATTGCTGGCGGTGGTGCCACCTGGCGCCCCCGCCGGCACCTACGACCTGCAGGTGAGCGAGGACAGCATCTCGGTCACCCTACCATCGGCACTGACCATCGTCTCCGCCACACCCATACCCGGCCCCACCCCCCTTCCCACCCCAAAGCCCACGCCGGTGCCCGGACGGCCTAATCTTACCATCCTCAACTATTCTATCGAACCGGCCCGTGTCGTGGTGGGGCGTGAGTTCATCGTCACCATCGAGATCTACAACAACGGCAGCCGGGCCGGCGAAAACACGATGGTCACCTTCCCCGGCGGCACCTTCGTGCCGGTGGGCGAGACGGGACACCTGCTGTGGCAACTGCACATCAACCACACCGCCGTCGTCACCCAGCAGATGCGCGCCCCCAGCGGCATGGCCTCCGGCAGTTACAACCTCCAGGTCAACCTCAGCGCCAACGATTGGGAGGGGAACCACTACGAGTATCCGCAGACCGTCGCCGTCGAGGTCATCGGCATCGGGCACGGGCGACCGCAGTTGGTCATTGAGGCTGCGCAGACCGAGCCCGCCATTCTGGGGCCCGGCGACACATTCAGCCTGACGCTATGCCTGGCCAACCGCGGCGACCGCACGGCAACCGACGTGCTGATCAGCGCGGCCTCGGGCGACCTGGCCGCGCCAGCCGGCGGGAGCAACGTCGTGGCGGTGGCGCCAGTAGGGCTCAACCGGACGGTGACAGTGACGCTACCACTGGTACTGAGCGAGGTGACCCAGGCCGGCCGCCTCAACCTGGAGATCGCGTTGGACTACTCCGACTACGATGGCGGCTCTTACGCCGCCCGCCAGAGCGTCGGACTGGAGGTCAGCACCGCGATGACGGATCGCCCGCAGTTGATCATCGCTGGCTACCGCACCACGCCCAAGACCCTGGCCCCCGGCGACACCTTCACCCTGACGCTGGAGGTGAGCAACGTCGGCGGCGGGGAGGCGCGACGATTGACTTTGACGCTGGGTGACGAGGGAGGAAGCGGGATGGATCCTTTCGCTCCCTTTCACTCTAGCAACGTCAAGTTCGTGCCGTACCTGGCGGCCGAGGACACGGTCGAGGTGACGCAGCAGTTAGTTGTGGATGGCGGGGCAGACTCTGGAGCCTATAGCCTGCCGGTGGCACTGGCCTTCGACGACGCTCGCGATACTCGCCACAGCGATAGCCAACTGATCAGCCTGCTGGTGCGCCGGCGGCCCCACCTCCAGATCGGCTTCTATCGCCCGGTGGAGGTGGCCACCGTGGGCGTTCCCTTTGAGCTCCCGGTCGAGGTAACGAACATCGGGCGCACGCTGGTCAACGTCAGCACGCTGGAGGTCACGAGTATGCAGTTGGAGATCCAAGATGGTTCGCTCTACCTGGGGCCACTGGATGGGGGCACCTCGGGCTCGCTGGAGGCGACGGCGACCGCCCAGGCAGGGGGAACAGCCGATGTACTGGTCACCGTCCACTACCTGGACGACTTCGAACAGCCGCAGGTAGTGACGAAGACGCTGACGGTGGAGGTGGAGAATCCGGCTGAGGTCTCGGCGGAGGCCGGGGAAGAGGCCCAGGAGCAAGGAGAAGGCTTCTGGGATAAGGTACTGCGTCTCCTACGGGGGCTACTGGGACTGGGGAGCTAATAGATTGAGTTTTAGAGACTTACTGCATCTGGTGATTAGTAACCTGGGCCGGATGAGGGCCCGCGTGGCGATGACGGCCATCGGCGTGATCATCGGCACGGCGGCGGTCGTCGTCCTGATCTCACTGGCGGCTGGCCTCCAGCGCAGCGTGACTCAGGATTTGGGTTCTATCGGCGAACTGACGCAGATCACCGTCTATTCCTGGCGGGAGTCAATCCGCGCTGGCGAGGAGGTGATGCTGAACGACCGCGCGCTGGCCAAGTTTCGCAAACTCCCCGGCGTGGTGGCTGTCACGCCCCGGGAGCCGATGATGGGGGCCGGAATGCTCCGGCTGAACCGGCTGGTGGGAGATGTGCAGATCATGGGCATTGACCCGACACAGGTAGGGCGGCTGGATTTCGTTTTGGCGAGCGGGACGGACCGGCTGGGACGCTGGCAGGCGCTGGCAGGGGGGCAGGTGGCGGAAAGATTCTACAATCCCCAGTCACAACGCCCGGCGGAGGAGACCTTCGACCTGCAGGGACAGGCGCTGCAACTGGTCCTCAGCCGCACGGGAGACGACGGCCAGCCGGTGGAACGGGTCGTGCGCCTGCGGATTGCGGGCGTATTGGAGGAATCGGGGGGGCGAGATGACCAAACGCTTTACCTGGCACTGGACGATGTGCTGGAGTTGAACAGTTGGTTCGCCGGTAAGCGCCTCAACCCGGGCCGCGATGGGTATAACCGGGAGGCGCTGGTCAAGGTTGCTACCCCCGAGCATGTGGCGGCCGTGGAACGGGAGATTGTAAGTCAGGGGTTCTACGCCTACTCAGCGCGTAGTGTGCTGCGGGAGATTAATACCGTCTTCCTGGTCATCCAGGGCGTCTTCGGCGGCATCGGAGCCATCGCGCTGATCGTGGCCGCCTTCGGCATCGCCAACACGATGACGATGGCAACCTACGAGCGCACGCGGGAGATCGGATTGATGAAGGCGGTAGGGGCGACCAACCGGGACGTAATGTCTGTCTTCCTGGCCGAAGCGGGAGGCATCGGGTTGCTGGGCGGGATCGGAGGGGTCCTGTTGGGAGCGGGCCTGGGGGCGTTGATTGACCTGATCGCCGGCACCTACCTGGCGGCGCAGGCGGTTCAAAGCGGGGCGAGCGCCTCAGACGTGAACATCTCCCTGATTCACACCCCCCTCTGGCTGCCCATCTTCGCGGTGGTGTTTGCCACGCTGGTGGGTGTGGTCTCGGGGGTCTACCCGGCGGTGCGGGCGGCGTCCCTCAGCCCCGTCGCCGCGCTGAAGTATGAGTAGCATGTGGATAGGGGAACATCTTTTGTCAAACGATACCTACTTCACGACTGATCTCCAGGCGGCCCGCCAGCCAACGAACTGATCGTACTTCTGCGCCCGCTCTAGCGAAAGGAAGGAGCCGCCCGATCATCGTGGTGAAAGTCGCCACGTCCCCGCTGGTGTAGAACAGGTGATGGCCCACGCAGCCCCGGCGGCGGGCTGAGCCTGCCGAGGGGTCGGCCCCTAACCCCAGTTGGGCCAGCACGCGCCCCGTCTGGCGGGCAACGGCTGGAGCGGGGTCAATTACCGTCACGCCTGCTCCCACCACCCGCTCGATGGTCTGTCGGAGAAAGGGGTAGTGGGTGCAGCCGAGCACCAGTTGGTCCACCCCCACCTCGAGCAGCGGTGTCAGGCATTGCCGCAGCAGTGCCTCGGTCTCGGATGTGTCGAATGCACCGACCTCCACCGCCTCTACCAACCCCGGGCAGACCTGTGTGAGCACCCGCACATCGCCCGCGTATCGCTCCACCAGGCTGGCGAAGAGTTGCCCCTGAAAAGTGGCCTGTGTGGCGATCACCCCCACGACGCCGTTGCGAGTCTGTTCAACGGCAGGCTTCACGGCCGGCTCCATCCCCACGAAGAGGACTTCCGGGAAGGTGCGCCGCAAGTGGTGCAGCGCGGCAGCGGAAGCGGTATTGCAGGCGACGACGATAACCTTTGCGCCCTGGTGCAGCAGAAAGTGGGTGATGCCCTCGGATAATCCTCGCACCTCGGCTAGCCGACGGGAACCGTAGGGCACGTGGGCCTGGTCGGCCAGGTAGAGCGTACGTTCGTGGGGAAGTTGGCAGGCGATCTCACGCCACACGCTCAGACCGCCCACGCCGGAGTCAAAGATGCCGATGAACCCAGTATCACTCATACTGTCCTACCATCCGTCTAAGGTAACGATGTTTCGCTACACCCGCCCACGGTACAGGGCCAGGCAGATGCCGAGGACAAGTGCCAGTCCCTGCAGCGCTGCGAGCACAATCAAGAGCGTACCAGGGCTGTTATCCTCCCGGGGCGACGTCGGCGGCAACGGCGTCCAGGTAGGGAAAGGGGCGGGGCGAGGGGTGTGATTAGCAGGGAGCGTCTCCACGCTTGGCGGCGATTCGGGTGTGGAGGTAACGGCGGAAGCAAGTGTGGCAGCAGGCTCAGGGAGGATGAGGACAACGGTGGGCTCAGGCGTGGCAGTAGGCTCGAAGGTGGGACTGGGTGGGACGGACGTGGCAGTAGGCTCGGGGGTAGGGCTGGGTGGGATGGGTGTGGCAGTAGTCTCGGTGGTAGGGCTGGGTGGAACAGGCGTCGGCGTGATGACCGCTCCCTCGCCGAGGATGATCGCATCCGCCGCAGCGGCGGTACGGCCAGCCGCGTCGCGAAACTGAACGTAGACGGTATGTTCGCCTGGGGTGTCCGGCAAAGTCCAAGGCACGAGCGGCTCCCAGGGCTGCCACAGCAAGTCGTCAAACTCTGGTTCGTTGCTGATGCGAATCTCAATCGCCCGGCCCATAAAGGTCGCCCCCTTCCCTCCCGGACGGGCCTCTTCGTTGGTCAATCGGATCGCGACCTGGGAGTCATCAGCATTGGCGGCTCCGTCGTTGATAAAGACGGGCAACACGTTGGGGCGTGCACCGAAGTCGAGCACGTAGTAGTTGCGGCCGGTAGCATCGGTGGCGACGCCGACGCCCATCTCCCGGTAGGTGGCGCTGAGTATGTTGTCGCGATGGGGTGGGTCCTCCAAGAAGAAGGCCATCGCGTCCTCGACTGTGCCGTAGCCAGTCCAGAAGTTCTCGCTGGTAATCGACTCTCCACCATTCCAGGTCCAGGCAGCATAGCCGGCTTCCGCGATGCGCTGGCTGGGCGAAGAGTCGTCGGAACCGGTATGAGACCAAATCTGGTGGGCTGCCAGATCATCGGCGTGGCGCTGCGCCGCAGCAGCCAGCAGAGCGGAGAATCCGTAGAAGGCCAACCCTTCATCGAGACGGGCCTGATTCACCAGAATCTGCCAGGTGACGACCGGGGCCGGCTCCTGGGCGCTAGCCGGGAGGGAGACCAGCGCGAGGCAGATGACAAGAACGGCAGCACGCAGCGGGTTTCGCATAGACAGAATTTTAACACACAGCCGGGAGGATGCAAGGGGAGGAAAGAGTAATGAGAGGTAACCCAACCGTAACGAAACGGTAACCCCGACAAGGCAGAAAATCTGGTAGACTAACAGTGTCGGCGAAAGTGAATCAACTTAAGGAGGTTCTATGCAAACAGAGCACAGTGCTTAGTGGATTCCTCTCAACGCAGCCGCTCTGGCAACACAACCGAAACCCGTTAGTAATAAGGAGGCACCTGAAATGAAACAATTCACACGGACCACGACGGTTCACATACTGCTCCTGGTCACGCTGCTGGCGACGTTACTTTTCGCCCACCAGCCGTTCGCTTCCGCCCAGGGCTCAACCATCATTCGCATCGACCCGTCCAGCCAGACGATCCCTCCAGACGACACGACAGATGTGCAAGTGCAGGACGTGGTCAATCTCTACGGTGTTGAATTCACCATCGAGTATGACCCGGACATCGTGCAGCCGGTGGACACCGAACCGGATCCGTCCACGCCCGGCGTGCAAATCGGAGTGGGTCCGGTGTTTACAGATGAGAATCCGAATTACTTTGTGGCCCGCAACTACGTGTACACCGACACCGGCGTCATCGAGTTCGAGGCCACCCTGCGTGATCCAGCCCCCCCCTTCACCGGGACCGGCACGCTGGCGAACATCACCTGGGAATGTGTAGGGACGGGCGTATCGCCGGTCACCCTGACGATCACCAAACTGGGCAGTCCCCCCGACGGCGACGAGATCAGCCACACGGTTGAGAACGGCTCGATCCAATGCGGGGACGGCACTGTCAGTGGCAGAGTATTGCTACAAGGCCGCACCGACCACAGCGACACCTACGTCTTCGTGACGACGGAGGCGGGTGTCTGCGCTACTGCCGCGGACATCCCCATCCCCGGCGTGCCTTACGCGATCACCGATGCCGATGGTTATTTTGAGATCACCCTCTACGATCCTCCCTCTCCTTATGGTACCCCCTACAGATGCTTGCAGGCCATACATCACGGGTACCTGGTCGGCCAGTACTGCCCCGCCGACCCCGTCAGTAACCCTATCGAGGGAGATCTTGGCACGATCACTCTGCCAGGCGGCGACGCGACCGAGGACGACAAGATCAACATCTTTGACCTATCGCTGATCGCCGCGCGCTACAGCACCGACGATTGCACTGCCGACGTCAACGGCGACAGCATAGTGGATATTTATGACCTGGTGGTGACCGCCGGCAACCTGGGCACGAACGGCCCTGAGACGAACTGGCAGCCATAGGGCAAGCGGAGGAATTTCACATAGGAAGAATCCAAACCAGACCTCGGAGGTCGTTTGACCTCCGAGGTCGTCCCCCAATCAACCCAGACCTAACGACAAAAACGCGCTCTGCCCCAGGAGAAAGGCTCAGTTGTCCCGGGGCGTAGGACATGCGTTGGAGACCGCCGCTACGACTCGGGTCGTAGCGGCCCAATGGCAATCCGCTGCTGATACCAGCATGGGCGTTCCAGAGCAACAGGTGTCTCAAGTCTGGAATAGCGTGACGCACATCACCGGCACCCATCACCGGCCAGGGCGACAGTCCACAGAGCATCGCCCCGGATGCAGGCATTGAAGGGACATGAGGTCGTCGTTCGTGACTCCTCGGATAGGCTTGCAAATCCAAGGCGCTCGGTATTGAATTAAGAGGAGGCTTGCCATGAAACACCACAAACGGAACGTAAAGATTAACAGGTTACTTCTGGCCCTGCTACTGGCAACATGGCTGTTCACCCCCCACCAAAAGCCCGCCGTTGCCCAGGGCTCGGGCGAGGAGCCCGTCTTCGAGGCTGCCATCTACGCCTCTGCTAGTGGCGACTCGGCCATCGTTATACAACGGGCGGTGCTGACAGGCACTTACTTCGAGAGCACAGGCGTGACCGAAAACGTAGTGGTCGCGCCGGATAGCCTGACCCTGGATGCAGGCGCGACCTCCGGCGCTTATCGCTCGGACGCCATTCGCTCGCCGCTGGACTATACCACCGACATCGTGCCGGCCTGGCTGGCCGATATCCCTCCAGGCGCGTCCGTGTCTGTCGAGTCTCGCCTGAGCAACGACGGCCAAACCTGGGGAGGGTGGCTGCCTGTGCCCGTGGAATACTACCCCACTCGCAATGGCGAATACAGCGGCGCGCTGATCTGGGTGGACAACACTCCCGTGTATTTCCAGTTCAAACTGACCCTGCAGGCCAGTGAGAGCGGCGCTTCACCCGTCTTCCGCCACCTGACCCTCTTTTTCAACAACACCAGCCAGGGCCCCAGTGACGCGCTTGCCGCCGCGCAGGCGCAGAGAGAGACTGCTTCGGCAGCCTTGGACGTCTGCCCGCCCAAACCACCCGTCATCTCCCGCACAGCCTGGGGCTGTCCCGATGGCCAGGGTAGTCCACGCTGGCCGCCAACCTATCAGTCTGTCCACCACATCGTGATCAACCACACGGCTACCCCCAACTCGGCCAGCGATTGGGCCAGAGTAGTGCGCTCCATCTGGAACTACCACGCCAATACCCGGGGCTGGGGGGATGCCGGCTACCAATACCTGATTGATCCGCTGGGCAACATCTACGAGGGACGGGCCGGCGGTGATGACGTGATCGGCGCGTACGATGGGTTCAACCGGGGCTCAATGGGCATTGGCTACATCGGCTGCTACGGCAATTGCGACTACCTGGGTCTGTCAAACGCCGATCCGTCCCTGGCTATGCTGGAGGCCGGGAACGACCTCATGGCATGGAAAGCCGGCCAGAAAGGGATCGACCCACTGGGCAGCGGTGGCTACTGCGAGGCAACACTCCCCAACATCGTGGCTCGATCCGCTATAACCTGTCGCGGGGGCTCGCTATCCCCCGGCGACCGGTTAAGGGCCCACATTCCCTCTATGCGGGATGAGGTCCAAAGAAAGATAGAGGAATGCCACGATTCAATCTACGGCACCGTATTGCTACAGGGCCGCACCGACCACAGTGACACCGAGGTCTCCCTATTCAGCACCATCCTGGACTTTACCACTACGCTTACCGACCAGCAAGGTCGTTTCAGCGCTGCTCCCACTGCCAATTACCAATGGTTGACGGCATATCATGTCTGTTACCTGACCGCTGCGAAGTACTTTGTCGGGATTCCTGGGAACGGCTTACAGAGTGATATGGGTACAATCACCCTGCCCGGCGGTGATGTGGACGGAGATAACTGCATTGACATCCTCGATTTGACAGCGATTGGCGGGTGCAACGGGATGAGGGCTCCACTCCTCTCGTGCCCCTCGTGCGCCGACGTCAACGGTGACGGCGTGGTGGACATTTACGATCTGGTGATCGCCGCCGTCAACTTTGGCAAATGCGGTCCTGTGGAGGACTGGGAATAGAGCAACCTGAAACGCGCCAGGCTTGACGATGAAAACGCGACGCAGTGTCTACCGGAAAATCATCAGGGCAGCGGGGAGCACGATACTGGCCCTCATCCTGGCCCATCCGGCCTGGCAAGGCGGCGCAGGAATGGCCGTGGCGCAGACAATGCGAACTACTGCACCGAGCCAGACATCGCTGCTCCCTCCCGGAAGAGAACCCCACGTAGCCCGGGAAGTTGAACAGGCACTGGAGACCTCCGAAACCACCCGCGTCATCGTAGCCTTGTGGCCACCCGCCGCCGCTTTCGACGTGCGGGGGCAAAGGCAACTGATATCTCAAGCGCAGGATCGCACGTTGGGCACGCTATCGGCTGGAGACTTTGGCCTGATCCACCGCTATCAAATGGTCCCTGGCCTGGTGGGTATGGTTACCCCTCAAGGCCTGGACATCCTGCGCAGCCATCCTGACGTACGGGCCGTCGCGCTGGACATGCCGGTTCACACGACGCTGGCCGAGAGCGCCGTCCTGATCCACGCTGATCGCGTCTGGAACAGTCTCGGCCTGACCGGGGCCGGGGTCAACGTGGCGCTACTGGATAGCGGCATCGATCGTGCCCATCCTGATCTCTCCGACAATATTGTGGCACAACACTGTTTTAGCCAGGGTGCCTGTCCCCCCAATGGTACGGACGAAAGCGAAAACGCCCAGGACGAAAATGGGCACGGCACGCATGTCGCTGGCATCATCAGTGGCCGGGGCGATACCAGCCCCCGGGGCATAGCCCCGGATGCCGGCGTTGTGGCGGTGCGGGTGCTGGACAGCACTGGCTCCGGTTGGACCTCGGATGTGTTAGCCGGAATTGAGTGGGTCGTCTCGAATCAGCCGCACCTCAACGTCAGAGTTATGAACCTGAGCCTGGGCGGCGGCTATTACCATGGTGTGTGCGATGAGCAAGATGCCAACACGATGATGTATGCCGCCGCCATCAATGCTGCGCGAGAGGCCGGCATGATCATCTTCGCCGCCTCCGGCAACGGCGGCCAGGCAGAGATGATGATGGCCCCGGCCTGCATTTCCAGCGCCGTATCCGTCGGCAGCACGTATGATGCCAATGTTGGCTCTATTACCTGGTCCACCTGTACCGACGCAAACGCCGTAGCCGACCAGGTGACCTGCTTCAGCAACAGCGGCCCTGAACTCGATTTGCTGGCCCCTGGCGCGCTAATCGCCTCAACCGCCCTAGGTGGTGGACAGGTCACCAGGGGTGGGACCTCTATGTCATCTCCCCACGCCGCAGCCGTAGCGGCTCTGATGGTACAGGGCAAGCCAGACGTGACGCCGCTTGAGATTGAGACAGCGCTGAAAGACACCGGTGCGCCGGTGACAGACCATCGCAATGGCCGCACCACACCCCGCGTTGATGCCCTGGCTGCGGTAACCCAGGTGATCTCCGGCCACGCAACCGCCTCCCTCAATATCGTCCCGGCCAATCTACAGATCCCCGTGGGCACCACCGCAACGACCGAGGTGCAAGCAGTCAGCGTGTCCAATCTCCACAGCGCTGACTTCCGCCTCACCTTCGACCCGGACATCGTGCAGGTGGTAGACGCTGACCCGGACACGCCCGGCGAGCAGATTGCGGTGGGCACGTTGTTTGACGGGCGAAACTACGTCGTGGCCCGCAACCAGGTGGACAACTCGGCCGGCGTCGTTGAGTTTGCCATCTCCCTGCGTGATCCGGCCGAACCGATCAATGGCACTGGTGCTTTGGCCACTATCATCTGGCAAGGTCAAGGCGCAGGCCAATCGACCCTCATCCTGGAGCAGACTCACCTATCCGATCACGGTGACGATCCCATCCCCCACGCACTGGAGAATGGCGCGATCCAGGTGTACCAGGACACGATATCCGGCGTCGTGCTGCTGCAAGGACGCACCAACCACAATGGCACTACTGTCTTCCTGACTGAGGGACCGTGTCCACCTGTGGGCCAGGCCACCGACGGGGCCCCTCCCGGCGTGCCGTCCGTGGTCACCGACGACCAGGGCTATTTTGAAATATCCTCCTCCCCCGGCGGCACCGACCAATGCCTGCAGGTCACTCGGCCCGGCTACCTGACTGGCCAGGCGAGTTCAGCTCAAGGTGACCTGGGTAGTATAACCCTACCTGGCGGTGACGTGATCAAGGATGACACGATCAACATCCTTGACATATCGCTGATTGGTGCGCGCTATGGGAGCGACGACCCGACCGCCGATGTCAACGGAGACGGCGTGGTGAATATCTACGACCTGGCGACCGTCGCCGGCAACTATGGCCAGCGTGGCCCTGTCATGAACTGGCAGTAGGGGCAGGTCTAAGACCTGCCCCTACGGACCTGGCCCTACGGAATGCAGAGCACCTGCCCGGCATAGATGAGATTCATGTTGGTGATATTGTTTACCTCGGCGATAGCCCACATACTGACCCCGTAGCGTAGGGAGATACGGTACAGGTTCTCGCCCCGAACGACAGTGTGATTCCAGCGGCAGGTAGGAGGCGTCGGAGGTTCCCCGTTGAACTGGCGCGGACAGACCCGGCCGGGCGGCAAGGTGCGCGGCACGTTGGGGATCGCCAGCCTCTGTCCAGCGCGGATGATGTTGGGGTTGAGAATCCCGTTCTGTCTGGCGATGGCATAGGGGTCCACTCCATAGGCCCGCCCGATGCAGAACAGCGTCTCCCCTGCTTGCACGACGTGGTAGCCGAGGATGCTCCCACTCGGAGGGGTGGGCGCGGGCGTAGATGTAGGACCGGGCGTAGGCGTAGGACCGGGCGTAGATGTAGGACCGGGCGTAGATGTAGGACCGGGCGTAGGCGTGATCGTCGGAGTTGGGGTGTCCCCGTTGGTGACAGTGACATTCCCACCTTGGGTGCCGGTGCTGATGGCCCCACCACCTTGGTCGGCCAGGAGAGCACTATCAAAACTGATGGCCGAGGTGCCGGCCGCTTTGCCCCGGAACGTGACCGTGGCGAAGACCCCGCTGCCGCTGACAGGCTCGTTGGGCGCCACCTGAGAGACAGCAAAGTCGATCTTCCCGGTGGCCTGATCAACCGCGTTCTTCGCCACGAAGTCCGGGCTCAAGAACGTACCAGGCTGAATCTGCACGCCAGCCGAGCCTGAATCAGCGTCCACCACCTCCAGCAGCGCTGGGTCGAAGGTCAGGTGCACTTCAGCGCCGAAGAGACCGGCCACGTTCTCAATGCGGATGTCCACAGTCGTCGTGGCCCCCACGGCCACATCCTGGCTCTGCGGGTCAATGGTCACCATCGTGTCCTGGGCCAGCCCGTACCCGGCGGGCACGGAACACAGCAGGGCCACCAGCATAACCAGGCCGATCCAACGGCGCGGCAACGTCAAAAACTGACTTCTCATCGTTCTTCTCCTTTCTGGCATCTGATAATGCGCCAACTAGCGTGCCTTAACGGCGTGCCACACAACAACAATAAGGCCGGACACAACAGCGACCGCAACCAGCCCGATCAACACCCAGACCGCCAAAGACGGTCCGGGACGGCTGATAGCGACCACGCTGGAACCGGTTTCGACCGCGATGGGCTGGCTCTGCGCGTCGGCCAGGAGGGCACTGCGGATAGTGACCCGGGTTTCCCCCTCGGCCAGGGCGCGGAAAGCAACATGAGCCAACACCCCACTGCCGCTGACCGCTTTGCTCACCGGTATGCAGACGATAGCATAGTCCACTGTGCCGGCGGCCGGATCGGCGACGTTCTGAACGACGAAGTCAGGGCTCAGGAAGTCCCCGTGGGAGACCTGCGCCCCCTCCGACGCCGGATCAGCATCCACCACCTCCAGCAGCACCGGGTCGAAGGTCAGGTGCACCTCGGCACCCACCAACTGGGCAACGTTCTCCACCCTGACATGCAACGTCCCCTCCTCGCCCGGAGCCAATTCCAGCGTCGCCGGGTCGAGCCACACTTTTGCCCCTTGGGCAGTCACGCGCCCCGTGCTCCAGGCGACGAGCCCCCACCAGGCAAGCAGTATCAGTGTAGAGCGACGGAGTTTCAAGGACAATTGCTGCATAGACCGAAATTCCCGGCGGCCTGGGACAGGTCCAGGATGTCTACCTGACAGTCACCGTTGACGTCGCACACTGGCGCGACGTTGGGTGGTGGCGAATCCAGCGGGCAGCCCGCGCAAGGGATGTAGCATGGCGATTCCACCGCTTCATCGAAGTCCCTGATGATGAGTACGATGTCGCAGATGTTGACGCAACCATCCCCGTTGACGTCGCCCCCTTCCAGGTTGTGCCAGCCGATGTCTCGCACATCACCGTCCACACATTCCCAGTAACATTCGCTCAGGTAGTTGGTGAAATTGAGCCGTATGAAGGCCCACCAGAACTCACAAGAAGGCGAGTCGGACGGGGTGTCAGAAGGAAGGATGGCAGCCTGGACGAACATCGGATCATTCCAGGTCCCCAGTGTGAAGTCACCCGTCGTATCGGTGCAGGTACGTCCCCAGGCAACAGGCCCATAGGGAAGTGCAGCCGGGTAGAGAACCGCGCTGACCACCGAGTGATCATGACTGTCCCATCCCTCGCGCGTGAGCCATCCTGTCAGTATGACCTGCGGCGGTGACAGGACGAGTGCCGCATCAGCAGACTGATCCACGGAGATGGGATGATCTTCACTGTCGAAGAGATGGGTCGCTGCCTGGTCAAAGGAGACAGTGTAGGTATCCGGCTCGGTTGCTGTGACCCGTAGAGTGATATAGGCCAGGATGCCGCTGCCGGAGAAAGGGCCGTCAAGGGGATCCCGTTGGGCGACGAAGTGAATTCTTCCATCGCTGGCCTCGTTCAACGGAGTACAGGTTGCGCAGAAGATGAGACCAGGCTCAATCTGCACACCCTCGCGGTCCGGGTCAGCATCCTGCACCTCCAGTCCATTCCAATCGTAGTCCAGGTACAACTCGATGTGGTCAAGGCCCTCGACGTCATCCACCCAGAGTGCCAGGGTGAGGGCGTCCCCGCTCATTACCTGCACAGCGGCTGGATCGAACCGTAGTGCGGTCGCGGGCGCACTCTGTGCTGGGACAGCCGCTCCTGCCACCGAGACGAGCGCAAAACATAGAGTCACAATGGCAGGACGTACCCCTTTCGACAGACTGGCAAAAGTCATTGTCGCTATCCAACTCCTTACAACGATTCATATTGTAGCCTGGCAGCGAACGGTTGTCAAGTCGGACGCGCGTGGGGTTTCCGAAGCCAATTACGGGGCCCAGACCGTCGGACCGCAGCGCGTGAAATTACCAGCCGCGACAGTCAGATCGAGAATGTTGATCGTCCCGTCGTCGTTGATGTCCTCCGGATCGCTGGCAGGTAATCCTGTCAGGCCAAACTTGCTGATGATGGATACGATGTCGAGGATGTTGATGCAGTTGTCGGCGTTGACGTTGCCCGCCACCAGCGTCGTCGGGCCGATGTCCATAGTAGCGCTCACGACGCAGACCGAGCCCTTCTGGGACCGGAGATAGCCGGGGTAACTGGCGTTGATGGTGTAGGTTCTGCTCATCGGGACCGCCAGGCCGAAGCCGCCATCGGCGGCTGTCGTTACCGTGGTTGTCATCCCATCGTCTCCCGAGAGACCAATGACCTCCACGCCCGCATGATCGGTCTGCGTCCCCTGTCGCTGCGCGACCCCCTCGATTGTGCCAGTACCAGCATCAATCACGGTGACGGTGGGCACAGAAATATCGCTGATGGGGATGGGATGACTATCGGGGACAAGCATCAAGGCTGCGAAGATCGCCAGTATGACCAGACTCAGGCTACAAACTCGTACTCCCATCGCTCATTCCCCCCTAACTTTGACGATCTTGTGAAGGCTATGACTATTCTAGCATGGATTCTCAGGTAGTGGGTTACAAGAGCGTTACAACCTGCACACATGCCCGCCAGAAGTGCCAGATGTCGAAGCAGGAGTTTGCCAACTCATTATCCGCGTGCTATACTCCCCACCGTGGGCCGTTAGTTCAGTCTGGCAGAGGTTGGCTTAGCCACAACCTGCGCCGCACATCTACGTCTTGTGACCTGTAACCAAACCTTAACCATTCCTCAACACACAGAAACGTCAGTGGATGGTATGATAAAGTGGGCTTTCTGAGCATCCCACAGCCGAAGCCCCATATATATGATACTAGCAGTCTGTCGGAGAGACAGCTTCCCTCCGAACCCGGTTTGCGGTACAATT
>CAYLPU010000001.1:45542-118677 GCA_964385635.1 uncultured Anaerolineales bacterium | reverse complement strand
CGGCGGCCTCGACCGCTACGGCTAACTTGCCCGCTGAGATCGGAAGAGCACACGTCTGAACTCAGCGGGCAAGTTAGCCGTAGCGGTCGAGGCCGCCGGTGGAGACGCTTATGATTTCGGCGGCGTGAACATCGTCCACGTGCTCACCAACACCTGGTACAGCCCCACGCTGGGCGCCTTCGGCAATGCCAACGATTCCTGGCACCAGGCTTTCGCTATCCTGGGCCTGGCGGCAGCGGGCGAGAGCATCCCCATCAGCGCCACACAGACCCTCACGGGCCTCCAAAATCCCGACGGTAGTTGGATAGATACATGGGGGATTGACAAGCCAGGTAGCACGGGCCTGGTATTGCAGGCTCTGATCGCGGCCGGTGTGCCAGCCACCGATACCAGCGTCGTCAGCGGGATCTTGTCTCTACAGAACGAACAGAACACCCAGGGAGGCTGGGATGCTTTTGGCAGTCCCAGCGCCAACTCCACTGCCTACGCCATGCAGGGCCTTTTGGCGGCAGGTGAGGATCTGCTTGCCGACAAGTGGTTGAAGGACAGCCACAGCCCCTACGACGCACTGGCTGCTTTCCAGAAACCCGACGGCCCCTTCGCCGCGGCCGGGTCCGATAGCGGTCTGGCGACCCGGCAGGCGGTGCCGGCGCTGCTGGGGGTACACTATCCCTTCGCGCCTACTGTGTTGGCCCCGTTCAGCACCGTCTATCGCGGCCCCGACCCCGACCGCACTGTCGCCTGCCCGCCGCGCGCCGCGTGGGGCAGCAGCGTGGATGTGACCATTCCCTTCGGCAGCGACCTGGACGCCGACGGCAGCGTCACGTTAGACTGGCGCGTCTCCGGCGAGACATCATGGGTGACGGGTACTACGGTCCACCGCGCCGACGGCTACTACACCGCCACGCTGCCTATCACACACCTGGTCGCCCACGATGTGCGGGTCACCTTCACCGACCCGGAGGACGTGCAGTATGGGACCGAGATCACCGACACCGTCGCGCCAACTACCACGCTGGAGCCTTACTATGCCTACCTAGCGCTCGTTTTCAAGTAGAGACCTTGGTTCAATGGACCCGGTTCCGGCGTGGCCAAAGACCACGCCGGAACCCACATCTTTGCGGAGTCGGCATGAAGCACAGATTGAACAGCGCCTACCTGGCATTGACCGTACTGCTGGCATTGGCCGTCGTTGGGACCGGCCCGCCGGATGTGCGCGCCCAGACGTCCAACCGCGTTGGCTTGGTCGTGCGCTTTGGCGATGGCTCCCACATCACCCGCTGTATCGAGTTCAGCGAAGCGGAGATCAGCGGCTACGACGTGCTGACACGTTCCGGCCTGAACATCGTCGCGTCTATCGATTCTGGCATGGGGGCTGCGATCTGCGGCATTGAGGGGGAAGGCTGCCCGGTCGAGGACTGCTTTTGCGCTTCTCCCGACTACTGGTCCTACTGGCACCTGATTGATGGAAATTGGGCCTACTCTGGAGGGGGCGCGAGCGGCTACAAAGCCCACAACGGTGACGTCGAGGGGTGGAGTTGGGGGGCTGGTGGACCGCCGCCCATCGTGCCGTTCGATCAAATCTGCGCCCCGCCTCCAACCGACACGCCTCCGCCTACCGACACGGATTTGCCCCCGACCGCCACTTCACCCGCGCCGATGCCGACCGCCACTCCGCAGCCCACCGATACTCTCTCGCCCCCGACTGTTACTTCGCTCCCGCCAGCCCCTGTGGTCTGGTTCCGGCTGGACGGCAACCCTATCCCCATTGGCACCTGCACGATGGTGCGCTGGGACACCGCCAACGCCCTTGAGATCTACCTGGACGGGGAGCGCGTGGACATCATCGGAGGCCGTGAGGCCTGCCCCGCCGCGCCGCAGGAATACCACCTGCGGGTTGTGAGCACGGCGGGAGAGCAGACCCACACGCTCGTGCTGGGCGTGACTGGCGCAACGCTGTCGCCGACGGCTGTCCCTCAACCTACAGTGCTCCCGTCCTTGTCTCCCGCTCCCCTTCTCCAAACTGCGACATCCACATCCCCGCCGCTCTCTTCTCCCACTCCTCAGTCCATGCCAGGTTCATCCCCGCCGCCATCACCCACCATTCGGCCTCCAGCAACCGTATCCTCATCACCTCCTTCCACTCCTGAGCACGTGGCGGTTCTGTCCTCATCATCCTCTCCCACATCTGTTGTTTGGCCAATGCCTACGCCAACTCTCTCTTCTGGCTCCTCGCAAAAGACAACCGACGACGAGCGTCCATCCTTTATCTTGCCGCTGGATTACATCGCCTTCAGCCTTATCGTTGGCGGACTGCTCGGCTGGCTGGTCTTCGTGGTTTCCCATCGGAAATGAACGTGCGCCGGGTCATCAGCGGGTCCATCTACACTTTTAGCGCGGCCATCGGTGTTCTGGCATTCGTCTATCCCTTCTTCCTCGACACACAGGCCAGCGGTTCCATTGGTATCGCCCACGGCCAGGACGCGTCGCTGGTGACCACGGCGCTGGTGGGACTTTCGCTGGTCGCGCTGCTGGTGGAACTGCAGGGACAGGCGATCAGCGCGAAGACAGTCGCCATGCTGGGCGTGCTGGTTGCTATCACCAGCGTGCTGCGTTTCATTGAGGTCGCCGTTCCTATGCCAGGCGGTTTCTCCCCTATCTTCGCGCCCATCATCCTGGCCGGCTACGTCTTTGGCAGTCGCTTCGGCTTCCTGATGGGGACCTTCACGCTGCTCACCTCCGGACTGATCACCGGCGGTGTGGGACCATGGCTTCCGTATCAGATGTTCACAGCGGGATGGGTCGGCCTGACCGCTGGCTGGCTCTCACACATCACGTATCACGTATCACGTATCACGTATCACGTTTCACGTTTCACGCGCGCACCACGTCTCACCCTGGACATTTTCATCCTATGCATGTTCGGCTTCGCCTGGGGCCTGCTCTACGGCGTGATCATAAACGTCTACTTCTGGCCTTTCGCGGCGGGGCCGGTTGAGCAGACCTGGGCTCCACACATTGGTCTGGGGGAGACCTTGGCCCGTTATGCCGCGTTCTACGCGGTGACTTCGCTGGGCTGGGACATGACGCGGGCGGTGGGCAACGTGGCATTGATCCTGCTGCTGGGCGCGCCGACGGTGCGGGCGCTCGCCCGTTTCCGGCGTCGTTTCCACTTCGAGGTGCGCTCCAGTGTTTGACGCGCGCGCGTGGCTTCTCTGGGCGTTGACCGTGTTGGTGACGGCCTCTTCCACTCGCAACCCGCTCTACATCGTCCTTTTGCTGTTGGTTGCGATGGTGGCGAGTGTCATCTGTGCGCCTGACCAGGGCCGCCAGGCTCCCCTTTCACCGCTCCGTTTCGTGGCCGTGGCTGTCCCTCTGGCCGCCCTGTTCAACGGCCTGACCGCCCATCTAGGTGACACGGTGCTCTTTCACCTGCCCGGTTGGCTTCCATTGCTAGGCGGGCCGGTGACGTTGGAGGCGCTCGTCTTTGGGGCGATAAACGGCCTCACGCTGACGGCCATCTTCAGCGGCTTTGCCGTCTTCAACCAGGTGACGCCAGTGCGCGATCTGGTGCGACTCGCGCCGCGCGCTTTCCACGAAGCGGGGGTGGTGCTCTCCATCGCCCTCGCCTTCGTCCCGCAGACGACCCGCAGCCTGGCTCGCATCCGCGAGGCCCAGGCGGTGCGCGGTCACCGCACGCGGGGTCTGCGCGATTGGCTGCCTATTGTCGTGCCGCTGCTGGTGAGCGGGCTGGAGCGCTCGATGGGGCTGGCCGAGGCGATGGTCGCCCGCGGCTACGGAGCCGTCTCCGACCGGGCACAGCCGCTGCGCACGCAAGAGGTGTTGGCGATGGGATTGCTGGCGCTGCTGGGAGGCTGGCTAACGTTCCTGTTCTTGCCGTCGTGGAAGGATGTGGCCGTGGGCGCGATGATCGGGGGGGCAGGGATCATCATCGGCGTGGTGTGGCTGGCTGGGCGGGCCGTCCCTCGCACCGTTTACCGCAGATCTCGCTGGACCGCCCGCGATACGCTGGTCGTGCTGGGGTGCGGGCTGACGCTGGCCGTGGTCCTGTTGCCGCTGCCTCTGACGGACCGAGGCACACTTTATTATTCACCCTACCCTGGCCTGACCTTACCTGCCTTCGACCCCTTCATCGGGTTGGGGCTGCTAGGGTTGCTCGTGCCGGCGGTGGTCAGCGCTGGAGACCCAGCAAGTCGTGCTCAATCTCTTCAATCAGAAAGAGAAGATTGGGCTGGTCAAAACTCAGGCCAGGGGCAGGAACGCGGTGGTGCTTGATGCCAGGTGGAATATGCTTGTGGTGAGGAAATGTGCTTGCCAGCATGGGATCGTTGGGGTGAGGCTGGGGGTCATACCAATACAGCCGCTGCCCAGCCTGTTCAATGGCGTAACTGTATGCCTGAATAACCCCTCGCGCAAAGTTCAGGTCTTCCCACACATGCAGTATGACATCGTTGGAGAACTCCAGACTGCCGCTGAGTTCTGCGAAGGCTGGCCCATGTCGAATCACTACAAGGGTCGAGCGTTCAATCGAGGGATGGCTTTCTTGAAGCGTGTAGATCAGACGTTCGTAGTCGGGCAGAGATGGGAGCATCAGCCGAATTGGGGAATGAGTTGAACCGATCGACCGGGTGCCTGGCGTCGCAGATTGGCGACTCGCTCTCGGCTGAGTCGTTCAAAAGTCGTCCCTCGCTCCAGTTTCATCTCATAGGCGCTGGCCCAACGGGTAAACTCCTGGGTTTTCTCAAAGCCTTCATCGTCGAGCAACCCGGCCTGGTACAACTCGTGGAAATCGTGCGAGGTAATGCCATACTTGCGTTCGTAGGCACGTATGCGTTCCTCCAGCGCATGGAGGTCCTGGACAATGTCCTGCAGCTCCATCACACACCCCCTATCTCAACTGTATTATACCGCCTTCACTGGCACTAGGCAAGCCGAAGACAGCCGATGATTCAATGCGACCGTCTCACCTATACTTACCCTGATTCTTCTCAGCCTGCGCTGGCCGGCGTGACGCTGCACGTCGCTGAGGGGGAGTTTGTCCTCGTGGCCGGACCGTCCGGTGCGGGTAAGTCCACGCTGCTGCGCTGTCTCAACGGACTGGTGCCCCACTTCACCGGCGGCACGCTGAGCGGGAGCGTCACCGTCGCCGGTCACGACCCCGTCGCCGAAGGGCCGCAGGTGCTCAGCCGCGTCGTCGGCTTCGTCTTCCAGGATCCTGAGGCGCAGTTCGTCCTGGATCGGGTCGAGGACGAAATCGCTTTCGCGTTGGAGAACGGCGCCATTCCGCCCGCCGAGATGCGCGTGCGCGTCGAAGAAGTGCTGAATCTGCTGGGCCTGACGCCTCTGCGCGACCGCCCGCTGGAGACGCTTTCCGGCGGCGAGAAACAGCGCGTCGCCATCGCTGCGGCGCTCGCACTGCGCCCGCGTGTCCTCGTGCTCGACGAGCCTACCTCGCAACTCGACCCCCAGTCGGCCGAGGATGTGTTGGGCGCGCTGGTGCGGTTGAACCGCGACATAGGACTGACAGTTGTCCTGGCCGAACACCGGCTGGAGCGTATCTTGCCCCACGCCGACCACCTGATCTACCTGCCTCCCCCTCCTGTAGGGGATGGCAATGGGGGGGTACTGAGTGGCCCGCCGCGCCATGTCCTGTGCCAGATGGACCTGACCCCACCGTTGGTCACACTGGGCAAGGAACTGGGCTGGGAACCGCTGCCATTGACCATTGAAGAGGGACGCCACTTCGCCGCGAAATCCCCAATCCCCAATCTCCAATCTCCAATCTCCAATCTCCAATCCGCAATCCGCAATCCGCAATTCACAATCCGCAATTTGCACTTTGCCTACGACCGGGTGGACGTCTTGCGCGGGATTGACCTGGAAATAGCCCCTGGAGAGTTGGTCGCACTGATGGGGCGCAATGGCTCCGGCAAGACCACGCTACTCAAGTGTATCGTCGGGTTGTTGCGTCCTCAGCGGGGAGAGATTGTGCTGGCGGGTAAATCGCTCATCAAGCAGGATACGGCCAATATCTGCCAGAGCATCGGCTACCTGCCCCAGGAGCCGGACGACCTGCTGTTTGCCGACACCGTCGCGGAGGAACTGTCGGTCACGCTGCGCAACCACGGCCTCTTGGACAGCCCACCCATCGCTCCCGCCGGCCTGCTGGGCCGCCTGGGCCTGAGCGATCTGGCCGCGTCCTATCCCCGCGACCTGAGCGTCGGCCAGCGGCAGCGGGTCGCGCTGGGCGCGGTGACCGTCATCCGGCCCCGCCTTCTGCTGCTCGACGAGCCCACGCGGGGGATGGACTACCCCGCCAAACGGGAACTGGTGCGCCTGCTGCGAGAGTGGCAGGCGGAAGGGGTGGGCGTGCTGCTCGTGACCCACGACGTCGAACTGGCCGCGCAGGCTGCCGGCCGGGTCGTGATGCTTGGCCAGGGCGAGGTCGTCGCCGATGGTCCTCCGGAGGTGCTGGCCGCTTCACCGCTCTTCGCCCCGCAGGTGGCGCGGCTCTTCCCTGGCACTGGCTGGTTGACTGTCGAGGATGCGCTGGCCGGGCTGGGCATTCAAGGATAGAAACAGGCAGGTAGGACAAGATGCCATCTTGTCCCACAGCCATTTAGACGACATCGGAGTAGACTGCGGAGGTTGAAGATGCAAACTGATGACTCCGAGCAAATGAACGACGGGCGGCTCTCGAGAGGTTACGTGCAGGTCTATACGGGAGACGGCAAGGGGAAGACCACCGCCGCCCTGGGCCTGGCGCTGCGGGCTTCCGGCCATGGAATGCACACTTACATCGGCCAGTTTATGAAGGGCCAGCACTACGGGGAACTGAAGGCACTGCGCGACTACGGGGCGGGGGCAAGCGGGGCAGGGACAAGCCCTGCCCCTACCATTACGATTGAGCAGTATGGGGACGTGCGCTGCATCCGCCGGGAGGAGGTCACCTCCGAGCACGTGGCCCAGGCCCGCCGGGGGCTGGAGCGGGCGCGGGAGGCGATGCTCTCGGGCCAGTACGACATCGTGGTGCTGGACGAGGTCAACGTGACGATCTGGTTCGGGCTGCTCACCGTCGAGGAAGTGCTGGCGTTTCTGGATCAGCGGCCGGAACACGTGGAGGTGATCCTCACCGGCCGCCGTGCCCCGCAGGAACTGATCGAGCAGGCCGATCTGGTGACGGAGATGCGGGAGGTGAAGCACTATTACCAGCAGGGGGTGATGGCGCGGAAAGGGATTGAGCGATAGCAAATTACCGTAATCTCATTCCTCCGCGACCTCGATCCCCAATTGCCGGAACGTTTCCTGGATCTTGTCCTCGTACTCCTGCTCGGAGATCTCCCCATGCTCAGCCGAGAGCACGACCTCCAGCCGGTCGAATTTGTACTGGAGTAGGTTTATCACTCCCATCAGGCCGGCGACTTTGCCCTTAGGCACGGTGAAGTGAAGCCGGACCCGCCGCCGGAGGTGCAGAGGCACGCGCTCGCGGCTCTCTATGCCGGTAACATCGGGTGTCTCGCCAACGGTTGTAAGACCAGGTTCCTGTACCGCCGCCCCCATCTCTTCCGGAGAGCGGTAGGCCGGCTGTTCCGCTTCTGTCGCCCGCTGGGCCTGGCAGATTTCGGCCTGGATGATGACTTCGCTGCCCGCCAGCCCGACAAATGGCTCTTCCTTGAAGTAACGGCATACGGGCCGGTCGTCCTCCAACTCCCCCAGCCCAAACAACCCCTGGCGCACCCCTGCGGCGATTCCCTCCTCCCATGCCTCTCGGCTGACGACTCGCATCTCCCCCGGCGTCCGCAGCCCGGCCTGGGCCAATTGCTCGGTCAGCACGTACTCCTGCTCCGGCAGGTAGCGCTTCTTGATGACCAGGGGCACGATGCGCTCCGATATCTCCCCGTCCAGGCGCAGTTTGTCGTACACTTCCTCGTCCAGCGGTTTGTCCTCCCCATACGTCGGGATGCCCAGGTCCAGTTCCTTCAGCCCGTCGCGGGCCTGCCCTGCCACCGCGAGTACTCGTGGCGGTGAGCCTGTCGAACGGGCGGGGATGAAGAGTTGCCGGTAGGTGCGGCGCACCGCCTCGGCCAGGTCGCCACGGGCTTTCTTCAGTTCCGCTTTGATCTCTTTCTGCTGGTCTGCGGTCAGGCTGAGAGTAACGTCTTCTGCCAACGTCTCGTACGCCAGACTCTTGCGCATCAGCATCTCCAGGGCGGGCCGTTCGTTCTCCAGCGCCACCAGGAAGAAGGGGGTGTTGCAATGGACACGGGGAATAGTCCCCTTCTGCTTCAATATGGCTTCCATCAGGACGTCGTCCCGTTCCTGCAGAAGGATCAGTTTCAGTTCAGGCGTGTCGGGGATGTCGGCGTCGGAGGTGGGCCACAAGAAGACCTTGAGCCGCCGCCCGCCCACGCGGGTCTTCAGCAGAGCCTCTTCCTCAACCGTGATCTCGGTCGGCTCGATGTTCTCCATCCGGGTGAGCAGGATACGGTTCAGGTTAGGCTGGTTGGTGAAGAAGTATTTGCCGCTCTGTTGTTGTACGTAGAAGAGATGGCGGCTCTTTAACAATTCGACCGCTTCGGCGATCACGCTGGCCGGGTTGCCGGTAGTGGTCGCGCTGCGCTTGACCTCGCCCAGCGTGGCCCCTCGCTCGACGCCGCCGGAGAAGGAGTACAGGAAGATGGTGGTGGCCACCCGTGTCCCCAACCGCAATCCCTGGTAGGCCGCGCCCAGTTCCCCGTCCACCTTGCGGGCTCCGGCCTCCTGCCCGGTGATGTCGGCGGCGATGACGCTGTCGTACTCGGGGCCGATGTGCTTGAGCAGTTCGCGGCGCACCTCCTGGTTGGCCAGGTCAAAGTCGGCCAGCGTGATGTAAGGGAGTTCTCGCTCCTTGAGGGCGTGGACGACCAATGAAAGAAGACGCAGCACGCCTCGTGTGCGCTGGAAACTGGTGAAACTGCCCCAGCGCTGGTAGAGGATGTCCACTACCTCTGGCAGGAAGGGGTAGGAGACCTCGAATCGCTGGCGATACTCCGATGGCTCCACTCCTGCCGGCAATAGCGACTCTACCACGGCGTAGTCCAGGAACTCGCCTACGACCTCCTGCATCCGCTGCTCGTGTATCGAGGAAAAGAGGCGGCGGCGGATGACCTGGGTGATCTCGTGCTCCTGAACGGGGGTGTAGATCTTCTCCACACGCCCGGCCACTTTCTGGAGTTGGAGGAACAGTTTCTCCGCACCATCGTCGTAGTGTTCCAATACGCTGGAGGGCAGGGTGACCGCCAGGCAGACCCGTTCCAAGGTGCTGGCGGCCTCGGTCAGTTCCTGGAGGAAGGCGAGGGTCTGGGCCGAGAGGGTGCTGGCGCCCACCGGCACGCCGGCGGCTTTAGTAGCGTACTCCAACACCTCGTCCATCAGCACAAGCAGCGGCTGGTGGGCCTCCAGGAGCGTCCGCAGAGCCTCACGACCAGGGGCCGTGTGGGGCAAATCGGTAATTTGCCCTACGCTGCCGGTGAGTTGCTCTGCTATCTGGCCCCATAGGGTGTCGGTGGGAGCCATCGGCGTGCCCACGATGACCACCCGGTTGGTTTCCCACTCGGCCGCCTTGTGGTACATGGCGATGAGGGCGTGGGTCTTGCCGCCACCGAAGGGGGTCTGGATCTGGATAACGGGGTCGCCGCCCTCCCCGCGCAGCCGCTTCTCGACCACGGCCAGCAGGTTGCGCAGCCCCTCGGTCTGGTAGGTCTGTTGGAAAAAGCGGGTAGGGTCGCGGTACTCGTCGGGGGCGCGGCCCTTGTGGACCTCCCACAGGTCGGCGGCGAAGACGTCTAGCGTCAGCCGTCCGGCCAGGATGTCCTCGTGTGGTACAGCGATGGTGTGGAATGCGGTCATAGTCTCTCTCCTCCCAGGATGCTTTCGGTCCACGAAACGACTCGTCGAGCCAATCCCATGGTATGTTGGTATTCTGCCACAGTTACCTCCTCGCCCCAGCCAGGATAGCGGGCCTGGACAGCGTATTGGGTGAGCACATCGGCTGCACTGACTTCCGGTGGGACTTGCAGATCAGCCGACTCCAGAATGTCTATCAGGATCACCAGGGAGTGGGTCTTGGGAAAGTCCAGATCGTGGTGCACACAGATGGCCTTGAGGGCCTTTTCGGCCGCCTGCTGGGCCTCAAAGCACAGGTCTTCCAGGAAAACCCCCTGTTGGTAGCCTAACTCGGCCAGTTTGAGATTGCTTCGGGCGCGTGCCAGCCAAAGTCGTGGATCCGTTGGGTCATACTTCTCTTTCATAGATCACCTGTCCTTCCCTGAGCGCTGGACGCAGGATCGTCCCGACCCTGTCGCCGTACTGCTCAATGTCCTGCTCCGTCGCCACAACGACATCCACCGGCAGCGGGATGCCGTGCAGGTTACGGTAGATCTCCTGGGCAAGGGCGCGGCGGTGAACTGGCCCTCGCACGATCACCAGCAAGTCCAGGTCACTATCCGGCCCCATCTGATCCCGTACTGCCGAGCCGAAAAGCACGATTCGTTGGGGGTGAATGACCTTGAAGATCCGTTGGATGATTTCGCCCAAAATATCCTGACGCGGTCCGGCGATGGTGTGAAAGGCAGTCATCGTTTCACCTCCCGGTGGAGAATAGAACACGGATGAACGCGGATGCGACGGATGAACACAGATTTTTTTGATTTATCTTCTGATCCGTGAGAACCTGTCTCATCCGTGTTTATCCGTGTTCCATCTGGAGAATAGAACACGGATGAACGCGGATGCGACGGATGAACACAGATTTTTTTGATTTATCTTCTGATCCGTGAGAACCTGTCTCATCCGTGTTTATCCGTGTTCCATCTGGAGAATAGAACACGGATGAACGCGGATGCGACGGATGAACACAGGTTTTTTGTAAGAATCTGTGCAAATCCGTCCTATCCGTGTCATCCGTGTTCTAATCTCATTTCTTCCTGTCATTGGTGAATATCTTGCGGGCGAACTCTGGTTTGGGCCCAAAATTGAACAATAGCCCGACTTCTATCTCAGTGGCCTTGAGGTAGTTGATCAGTTGAGCAGCGTGCTCCGGACGCAGGCTCTCGGCAGCCTTCAGTTCCACAATGACGCAATCCTCCACCGCCAGGTCGGCGAAGTACTCACCGACAGAAATGCCATCGTAGTAAACCTGAATGGGCATTTGCTGACGAACCTTGAGCCCAAGTTTGGTCAACTCGTGGACCAGGGCGTTCTCATAGACCTTCTCCAGGAAGCCATAGCCCAAGGCATTGTACACCGTATAGAATGATTGAATGATCGTCCCTGTGATCTCCTTATGGAGCATCGTGAACTCCTCTCAATAGCACACAGATTGAACGGATGCCACGGATTTACACAGATCTCTTAACCTTTCTTTTCAATCCGCGAGAATCCGTCCAATCCGTGTCATCCGTGTTCTATTTCTCCCACAATCTCCCCTGCCGCCCTGCCTTCCCCACTTCCTCCCGCACACGCTCCCTGCCCACAAGGAACCCATCCAGCAGTTTCTTCTCCTTGCTCTCGTTGGGCAGGGTCTCGGAGACCGCCTGGGCGACGCGGTAGAAGGCCTCGCTGCGACCGTAGCCGCTGGTTGCCAGCACTTGCACCAACTCCTCCCGCCGCCCCTTCTCCCACAGCAGGAGCACGCGGTGCAGGACGTCGATCAGTTCGCGGGTGTCGTCTTTCTCAAGGTCGTCCAGTTTGCGCTTCTGCGGCCCCAGGAGGCGGACGAACTCCCGCTCCTTGCTGACAAAGCCGCGCCGCCCCCACTCCCGCGCCAGGTCCACGCCGCAGGATTGGGCTAGTTTACGCGCCTCGTCGAAGGGCACGCGCGCCTCGCCATAGTTCCAGCGCCAGAGGACGTAGAGACGGGTCAGATCGCTGACCTCGCCGGTGAACCCGTCCCGCAAAATCTGGCGCACGGCATAGTCGGTGGCGATGGTGCGCACGTCTTGCAGCAACCGGTCGGCGCGGACGACGTTGCCCTCGTAGTCCATCACCTGCTCGTATTTGCCGAAGACCTCTATCCCTGAACCGATGGCGGCGATGAAGAAGTCCGCCCCGCCGATGCCCTCCTCCCAGAGGCGCTGCAGTTTGTGGTCCAGGTGCTGGCGCAGTTCCTCCCGCACCTCGTTATAGAAGCCGGTGGGCTGGCGGGCCATCTTGCGGGCGACGATGTAGATGGAGGAGGCCAGCGAAGCGGTTTCTTGGGCCCGCACGCGGGATTGCATTTCGGTATTCAGCGGCCAGGCGCTTGTAACAACCAGACCGGAGTCCAGCAGGGAGTTGATGAGAACCTCCCAGCCCGCTGTTGACTTGTGCGCGTAGACGATGATGGCAATGCCCTCGGATCTGAGAACACGGTGCATCTCCTGAAAGGCTTGTTTGATGTTCTCCTCGAAGAACCGCTTTGCCGCCTCCTTCCCACCTTGACGATGGAGATCAGAGATGATCTCACTACTATTGGGCACAAGAGGAGTAGAGAACAAATCCGGGTAAAGGCGCCCCACCGTTCGCTTGAGCCAGACGTAGAAGAAATCCGACAGGACAGAGTAGTTCACATTGTCATAATAGGGCGGATCGGTGAGGATGGCATCAAAATGGTCGTTTTGGTGTGGGAGTTGGGTGGCAGAGGATTGAGTAACTGTAGTAGTTAGTCTGGCGGTAGAAGATTGCGAACAGTGCTCAATCACCCGAATTACCCAGTCCATAGCAGAATTCCAATCACCCGTAGCACCGCTAAGAGGGTTTACTTCCACGTAGTCCCAGACCATTGGTAGGGCTTGCCTGGCGAACGTGTTCATCACAGACTCGCCTGTGTTATCCCAACGGCAGATACTTGATTCTCTATCTGCGAGTCTGTCCACTGCCAGCGCCAGATACGTCGCCACTGCCTTTGCAAACTCCGGCTCTGTGCCCTCGGCCACCATCTGTTTGTGAGTCTGGCGCACCTTCTCGGTGAAGGTGATGAGGGCCAGTTGCTGACGGGCATTGAACGCATCACCCCAAACAGGCATTCCATACATTGGCAACCTGTCAACCTCGTGGCAAGGCGTGGGAACACGTTCATCTGGAACAGGGTCCATCCCCCACACCAGCATCAGCCGCTCCCGTTTCTTCCGCAGCGCCGCCTCGGCCTCGCGGAAAACCTGCACATCCTCTGCCGTCGCCAGGCGATAGGTCTTCCCCCGCCGCTGGGGGTGGTGCAGCACCACGGCCACCATCCGCTGCCCGGCCTGCCCCTCCTGGAAGAGCCGCCGCGTCGTCTTGGCTTCCACCATCCCGCCGCAGACCGGACAGGTGGCCACGGCGCGGGAGACGGTGCCCGCCTTGGGGTCGAAGCCCTCCGGCCAGGGGGCATAGCCATCGCCCACGATGCGGAAATAGAACACGGATTCGGACGGATTAGACGGATTTTCACGGATATTTTTAGATGATCCGTGCTGATCCGTCATATCCGTGTCATCCGTGTTCCATTCCCCCGTGTTCCATTCCCCCGTGTTCCATCCCACCACCGGATAGAGCGCCACCTGTTTCTTCGGTTTCTTCGCCAACCAGAACTGGCGCATCAGGGGGATCTCTGCGCCGCAGCCGGGGTTCTGGCAGGGAATCGTCCGCGCCCAGATGTAGCCCACAGGGATAGGACCCTCACCCCGGCCCTCTCCCTGGGAGGGAGAGGGAGAAGGGTCGGGTGGGTAGAAGCGTGCCAGTTCCTTCCGCGCCTCCTCCAGCACCCAGTCCCCCCATTTCTTCACTGCCTCCAGCAACGGGTTGGTGACGGAAGTATCTTCCAGGCCAGGTAAATAGAACACGGATTTGGACGGATGCGACGGGTCTTCACGGGTACTTTTGGAGAATCCGTGTTCATCCGTCCCACCCGTGTCCATCCGTGTTCTATTCCCAAACTTCTGCGGGTATTCCAGCGTGGCCTTGAGGATCAGGACGGCCACGGGGTTGTAGTCGCTGGCGTAGGTCTCGCAGCCCAGGCGCAGCGCCTCCAGCGGAATAGCCCCGCCACCGGCGAAGGGGTCCAGCACACGCGGGCGGGGGGCGCGGCCAGCCTCGATGTCCTCCACAGTGACCGGTTCGCCCCGCTCGGCGCTCAACCGTTCGGCGTGGGCCTCCAGAATGTCCCGGCGGGCCTTCTCCAGCAAATGGGGGTTAAGCGAGTTCTCCCACTTGCTCATCTCGACGATGAAATCTCGCTGCTTTTGCCACTCGGTGATGTCGTCGGTCGCGGGGGTCAGGGCGGCATAGGCAGTGGCGCGGGAGGAGGCCAGGGGTCGCCGCGCCCACCAGATGTGCAGCGTGCAGATGTGGCCGTGGCGGATGTTCTTCTCCTTGGCCGAAATGGCGCTCACCTCTTTGACGGGGAAGGATTCTTCGATGAAACGGCGGTCGGTCATTGTGTCTCCTCTTGTTCTCCCAATGGGCCATACACCTGGGTAGCCAGGTCAGGGCCGAGCAACAGGTCGGCCAGGCGACGGCGCAACTCCTGGGGGGTGGCCTCGGGATACCGTTGGCGTAGCCCGCTGAGGGCCAGGGTGCGCACGGTCTGGTTCAGTTGGCCCACCATGTGCAACTTGCGCCACGGTGGAGCCTGGCGCAGAAGCCCGATCAGCACCGCTTCGGCCTCGGGGCGGGTGTCGGGGAAGAGGGAACCCGTTTGAGGATGTGGATTTGGAGAATCGATCATGTTTTTTCTCCCCGCTGCTCTTCCGAAAACCAATTCCTCAGTATTGCCTTAAACCTGGAAAAGGCCGGATCAACACAGCGGTTGACGCTGACCTTTGTCGCCAGTTGGAAATAAAGCGCCGAGGAGCGGTGCTTACGCACAAGTCTGAGAGCGGCCTGTGTCGCCTCTTTGGGACGATTGGGCTTGGGATCATTTGCTTCCACAAATCCTTCTTCGGCCAGCCAGGTCCTCAAGTCGGGTTGTCTCCCGCTCCATCCCAATACGGAATCAACGTGCGGCGAGTCGCTCCAGACCCAAACCTCGAGCTCAGGATCAAGCACGATCGAGGCCGCGCGATCACCCCATCCTGATTGTGACAAACGCTCTTTGACTTGCTGTTCCAATACCTCTCTGGATAAACGTTCGCGTCCACATCCCTCGCGGTCAAATATAACCAACGCATACGAGTAGCGATTCACGAGAGGACGTAAAAAACTGTGTCCATCCAGAAGGCAACCCGGGTCTCTATAGGGATGCACAAACAAATCACTCGTTATCGGGCGCACCCCCAGTGCCCTGGGACGGGAAAGCAAACCCTTGACGGCAAACTCCATATTCTTATCCGCCACAAGAACAACGAGGTCTTTTGGCCCGTTCATTACCCCAGCACTCCTCCGGCGAAGAGAATCCCCAGGTTCGTCTCGCCGCGCCACTCTTTGAGCGCCGGGTGTTCGCTCCCTGGCACAATATCTGTAGCGCCTTCCAGTGTCTTGGCAAAACAAAGCACCTCATTTGCTTCGGCAATGCTCAAGATGACGGGGGAATGTGTCGCCAAGAGTACCTGGGCATCGTAGACAGACGAGAGGGACTGGAACATGGTTTCCACTGCCCTGGGATGAATCCCGTTTTCCGGTTCCTCAATGAGATAGACCCCCTTGAGATCAGGCAAATACGCCGGGAGAGTGAGGGCCAGCAGTCGCAGCGTCCCATCCGATGCGACCCACGAAGGTACCTCCAGATCCCCATCATAACAGAGCACCAAGTAACGATGTCTGTCATCCGGCCTTTCCACAGTGCGAATGTCCTTAATATCGGGCAACGCCGTCCGCAGATGAGCCACCCAGTCCCGAAAGCGATCTGGCGCTTTTTTCTGAAGGTTGTCTATCACCCAGGGCAGGTTTGAGCCGTCCGGCTTGAAGCCGCGCACCTGCCCCGGCGGACTGGCTTTGCGAATGAGCATACTGTTGAGTACAAACTGCTGAACGCCTTCGGCCAGCAATCCTTTCAACCAGGTCGTCACGGGGAACTTGGACTCATCCTCTGGAAGATTGCGCAGGGCCGATTTGCGCGGGCCGAGCTTAAAGGCCGGCGCCCAGCCTTTGCCCGACTCTTTGTAGACTTCTGAATAGAAATTGTCATTCCCCCCTGGAACCTTGTTGATGACAGTACGGGTACCGCGTGCTCCTCTCGGGGTCAGTATTGTCGCAGGTGGCATGATCTCCATAGGGAAAAACGTCCTCTGCACTGGGGCAACCGATTGGTTCTTTTTCAACAGAACTTTTTCAGCCAAAATGGATACTTCACGAGTTTCGGGATCAATGCCCAGAGAAACCTCGTACCGTATAACACCGTATCTCTCATTGGCAATCTTTTTGCTCAAGGCGCTTGGAATCACAGCCTCAATGGCCAATTCAAATTTCTCACCTGACCTTGCCCAGACGAGATCCTGAAAGTTTCGAGTTCGCTCGTAGGCGGCTGCCTCAAGGCCCTCAGATACCAATCGTCCAAGCAGGGCCACGACGTCGAGAAAGGTCGTTTTGCCACTGGCATTTGGTCCCACGAGAATGTGAAATGGTCCCAGTGGTTGGTGAGTATATTTCAGACAGCGAAAGTTTAATGCCTCGATCAAGGAAATCATAGTTCCTCCATAGTGGAATCAAGCAAACAGCATGGTCATCACACCTTTTCTCCCTTACCGGTAATATCACCCACCGGCACCAGGTAGCGCACCTCCACCCGCTCCTCGGGCTGGAGATTGCTCGCCGGGTCTTGAATGATGTACAGTTCGGGCTGCGTGGCAGCGTTGAGGACCACGTACAGGTAGTAGTCGGGGCCGAAGCGGTTGGCCTTGAACCACTCGTTCTGGGTCAGCGCCACGGGGCCGACCTGGGCCCGGGCCTTGACCTCAATGTAGCGCTTTTGCCCCGTCTCCGGGTCGGTGGAGCGAACGTCGAAGCCCAGGTTCTCGGCCGCGACGTCTTCCGGGATACGGTCCTGCGCCTGCTCGTACTCCATTGTCACCGTCATCCCCACCCGCTCGATGTCCGGATCCTCGCTCATCGCTGCATCGGTCTGGGATGCAGGCACCACCCGCACCGCTCCCACGAAGCGGGGCATGCCCATCGTCAGGCAACGCTCCTGCCCAACGGTGCGCTGCAAGACCACCAGCGCTTCCTCGTAGCCGCGCTTCTGCTCCTCCTTGTTGTGGATCGGCAGGTCCACCTTGTCCCCTCGCTCGCGCCGGGCGTAGAGGCCGATCAGGTCGCCGTCCAACTGGACGATGAGGTACTCCAGGGATTTGACGCCGTACTTCTCCTTGATCTCGGCCTGGCGATCTCGCTCCGCCTGCAGTTTCTCCCTGTAATCGGCGAGAGCCGGCAGCAGCGCACCCAGGGCCTGCTGCTTGAGGGCTTCCAGGTCTGGGGGTGGTCCATCGGACAATTCGCCGCCCTCTGCCAGGTCCCACAGGAGGGCCGGGTTGGCGGGGCGAACCTCGCCGGTGGTCAGGTCGGTGTAGAGGGCGAAGAGCCTGCGCCCGGCCACCTGCCCCAACCCGTCCCGCACGTCCCCCTCGTAGAACAGCAATACCCCGTCCATACGGCCGTCGGGGTCGGTGAAGACCGCTCCCCGCGAGAGGCTGCCGGCCAGTTTCTGCTCGACCCAGGCCAGCACTGCCTCGAAGAGCGGGTGACCGAAGGAGACGAACTCGGCCTGGGCGTGCCAGCGAGCGATCTCCTTATCGAAGGCGACCATCGGATAGCGCCGCTGGAGCAGGCCGTGACGTTTCTTGAAGTCATCCTCCTGGGCGATGCGGCGCACTTCGAAGGGAATACCGTCCACGGCGAGGAACCTGCCCCCACGGTCGCGCACCTTGGCGCCATCGCCGCTGGCGGCCTCCATCGCCTTCTGGAAGAACGCCTGGGTGTACTCGGGAATAAGCCGGTGTTCCCGCGCCCGATCTCTCATCTCCTTGATGCGGGTGTAGTCAATGTAGCGGCTGGCGAGGCTCTCCCCCAGGTTCTCCTTCACCTGGGCGATGTAGTCCTCGTCCACCTCGATGTCCAGTTCCGCCAGGATCTCGTCCATACTGCGGGCACTGGCGGCAGCCTCCAGCAACAGTTGGGCCAGGTTCTTGCCGCTGCCATAGAGCACCTCACCCAATACGTCGAACACCTTGTGGCTACCTAATGCCTGGCGGATCTCCTCCAGTTTCCCAAAGAGCCGCATGAGCACCTGCCCCTCGCGGGTGTCCTCGGCGACCAGGTTGAATACGAAGACCTCTCTCGTCTGGCCGTAGCGGTGGATGCGCCCCATCCGCTGCTCCAACAGGTTGGGATTCCAGGGGATGTCGTAGTTGATCATCAGGTTGCAAGCATGCTGCAGGTTGATGCCTTCGCCGGCGGCCTCGGTGGCCACCATCACCTGGGCCTCGTTCTTGAACACCCCCTCGGCCCGGACGCGCTCTTCCAGGCGCATGCCACCGTGGATGGTGCAGATGGAGTAGCCCCACTCGCGGACGCGCTGCTCCAGGTACGAGAGCGTGTCGCGGGCCTCGGTGAAGATGAGAATCTTGGCACCGGGATGCTGGCGGTTCAGGTCGTCGAGCGCTTCCCGGAGGTGACGGAGTTTGACCTCCTCCCCGCTCTGGATGATGGCGCGGGCCTGCCGGATGAGACCTTCCAGCGTCTGGATCTCCCGCTCCAGTTCCTGGCGGTTCTCGGCCACGCTGAGTGTCTCCCAGATCTCTTCCTGCCGCCAGCGTTCCTCCTCGCTCAGGTCCTCCACAGCATCAAAGTCCAGGCTCCCTGCATCCACCCGACGCCCTTCCTGTGCTCCCTGCAGAGCCTCCTGCAAAAGGTCCTCCAGCCGTTTCTTGCGCCGCTCCAGGGAGCGATAGAGGGCATAGGTGCTGGAGGCCAGCCGTCGCTGGAGGATGACCAGGGCAAAGGCGATATTGCGCTGCCGGTTACGTGTCAGCGCCTTGTTGTACTGCTCCTTCACGTAGCGGGAGAGATCATTATACAAGTCCTTCTCCGGCACCGACTCGCGCCCCAGATCGAAGGGTTTGGTCTCCACGTGGCGGGGCAGGAAGAGCGGCTTGCCCTCGAAGTCTTTCATGTCCTCCTTAACGCGGCGGATGAAGAGGGGATTGTCCTGGTTGCGGATGGATTCCGCCAGCATATCGGTGGTGGCGAAGAAGCCAGGCTCCAGCAAATCCAGGAAGAGGCGGAAGTTCTCCGGGTCGCCCTTGTGGGGCGTGGCGGTCAGGAAGAGCAGATGGGTGGAACTGCGCGAGAGCACCTCCCCCAGCCGGTAGCGGCTGGTCCTCTCCAACTTGTTGCCGTAGACGTAGGCACTCATCTTGTGCGCCTCGTCCACGATCACCAGGTCGAAGTGAACCGAGGCCAGGGAGGGGAGAAGGTCGTCTTGCTTGGCGAAGTCCATCGAGGTGATGATCTGCATCTCCCGCTGCCAGACGTTCTCGCTATAGAGGGCGTCAATCACTCCCCGGTCTATGACGACGAAGGTCTCCTCGAAGCGCTCCTTCATCTCCCGCCGCCACTGGTCCTTGAGATGGCCCGGCACTACGATCAGGATGCGGCGGGCCAGGTGGCGCAGTTTGAGTTCCTTGAGAATCAGCCCGGCCATGATGGTCTTGCCCGCGCCGGGGTCGTCGGCAATGAGAAAGCGGATGCGGGGCAGACGCAGGATGTAGCCGTAGACCGCCTCGATCTGGTGGGGCAGGGGGTCCACCTTGGAGGTATTCATCGCCAGCAGCGGGTCGTAGAGGGAGGCGAAGCGGTAGCGACGGGCCTCCAGGGCGAGGAAGACCTCGCGGGGTGAGGCGGTAAAGTCGGCCTCGACGCGAGCGATTTGCAGTTGGGCCAGTTCATGGCGGGGGATCAGTTGGTCCACGTGCTCGCCGGAACCGGTGGTCGCGCCCACCAGGTGGACGTAGTCGCCCAGGTCTTCCACTAACTTGACGTCCACCGGTTCGGGCCAGCGGGGGCCTTGGATGGTGTGGCCAGGTTTGATTTCGAGCATTTGTTTCTCTCTCTGTGGTTCTCTGTGTCTTCTCCGTGTAACTCTGTGTAACGACTGCTGGGTAGTATGTTCTCAATATCTTGGGGCAAGGGCAGCGTAGGGCGGTTTTGCTAACCGCCACTGTGTAACGACTGCTGGGTAGTTACGGTAGATTCAGTATAGTGCAACTTCGCGCAGAAGTCAAAGTTGACAAGTATTATGTGCTGCGGCACTACGCGAAGGCGTTGCGCTCTCCCTCCGCTGCCATTGACGGATAGTGCATGCTGGTGTATGATAGTGTTGGGGGGTGTACTATGGCTACCGCGATGAACGTTTGCGCGCTGACACCGCAAGAGGTTTCCAGGTATCTGCAGGTTGGGGTGCGACAAGTCTATCGGTGGATACGCCGAGGAGAACTGCCTGCTATACGGTTGGGCAGGTCTTATCGCATTGAGGCGGTCGATCTAGATCGTTTCCTGCACGAACGCAAGACGGTCCGCCGCAGCACGCTGTGGCAGGAGCGCTTCGACCGGATGATGGCAGCCTCTCAACAGGCGTTCCAAGAGTACCTCATCACGCAGGGCCACGATCCGGACGGATATAGCGACGAAGAAGCCAGACGATTACTGCAATGATTCGCGCCGTCATAGACACTTCGGTCTGGATCGCTGGCATCTTCTGGCACGGTCCTGCACACCGCGTACTCTTAGCCTGGCGCCAGGGAGAGTTCCACATCGTGTTGAGTCCCCCGCTATGGGATGAACTGACCCGCAAGCTGAAAGTGAAAACGGCGGAGTTTCATGCCGATCCAGACATAGCCGCCGAGTGGCTGGACGTGATCGCAACGGTTGCTGTCATCGTGAGACCAACCGAGGCTGTCCACGTCTGTCGTGACCCACAGGACGATATGTTACTCGAAGCAGCAATGGCCGGCAGGGCGCGTTACGTTGTCACTCTTGACCGGGACTTGACAGACCTGTGTTCCTTCCAGGCTGTCCAAATCTTGCCTCCCGCCGTGTTCCTCGAAGTGCTCGCTGACTTGCAAGCCCCGGGCACCACCCTGCGCGAGCGCCTGCCTAGTTACGTCTTTCAACCTGCTGTGTGAGGCCGACCATCAAACCAACCAACAAACAAACAAACGAACCAGCCAACCAACAAACCATCCCCCTCTTCCCTGGCACCGTCCTCGACCTGGACGGCACCGTCTACCTGGGTGACGCGCTCCTGCCGGGGGCCAGACGTACGATTGAAACGTTGCGAGCAGCCGGCTCCCGTGTCGTCTTCCTCAGCAACAAGCCCCTGCAGACCCGCGCCGACTACGCCGCCAAACTGACCCGCCTGGGTGTCCCCACCTCGCCCGATGAGGTCATCAACTCCTCGTGGGTGCTGGCCCACTGGCTGGAGCAGGAGGCTCCGGGAGCGACTCTCTTCGTCGTGGGAGAGCCGCCACTGCTCGCGGAACTGCAGGCGGCTGGCTTTCGCCTGACCCAGCCCAGCACCGGCTCTTCAGGCCGGTGGCCCGGCGAGATCCAGTTCGTCGTCGCCTCCTTCGACCGCACCTTCGACTACCGCAAACTTCAGATCGCCTTCGACGCCATCCGCGCCGGGGCGCGCTTCATCGCCACAAACGCCGACCGCTACTGTCCAACTCCGACGGGCGGCCTTCCCGACGCAGCGGCGGTCATCGGCGCGATTGAAGGTTGCACCGGCAGGCAGGTCGAGGTCGTCGTCGGCAAGCCCTCGCCCATCACCGCCCGCGCCATCCTCGACTGCTTGCAACTTCCGGCCTCCGAGTGTATCATCGTCGGCGACCGGTTGGAGACGGACATTCGCATGGGCCAGGAGGCCGGGATGGCGACCGCTGTTGTTCTCACCGGCGTCACCACCCCCGAGGACCTGGCCGCTTCCGATATCCGGCCCGACTACGTACTCCACAGCCTCGCTGAGTTGCTATATGCCGCTGCAGGTTCATAACATTCCAATGGGGATGGCCCCCGCACATCTGATCGAAAGTGACACGTGCCTGGTGCTGGTGGACGCGGGTTTACCTCACTACGAGCAGCGTGTGCTGCGGCGGATGCGCTCGCTGGGACGAGATGACCTGCGGCTCATCTTTATCACCCACGCCCACCTCGATCACTACGGCAGCGCGGCTGCGCTACGGCGGCTCACCGGCGCGCCCATCGCCATTCATCGCGCCGATGGGGACGCGATGGCGCAGGGGGAAACGCCCGTCGGCTTGGCACGCGGCCAGGGTAAGTTGCTGTGGGTGCTCCTGCAGCTGTTCGGATCGTACCTGAGACCGGAACCAACCCCGCCCGATCTCCTCCTCGGCGATGGTAGTGACCTGCGCGCCTATGGCCTGGACGCGGTTGTGCTCCACACGCCGGGTCACACCTCTGGCTCCAGTTGCCTCATCGTCGAGGGGCGGCTCGCTTTCGTGGGCGACCTGGTGTCCACCTCGGGCTGGCCTCGCGTACAGTGCTCTTTCGCCGACGACTGGTCGCTCATTCCAGACAGCCTCGCCCGCCTGCAGGCGCTCAGGCTCGAATGGGTCTACGCTGGCCACGGGCGCCGTCCCCTGAGCGGAGAGGCGTTGCAACGTCTGACGCCCAAATTCTGGACGCAGATGAACACAGACGAGACCGATTCGGGTGTGTTTCAAATCAGTTGAGGAGCGCTCCCTCCTCTGTCAACCGAAATGAAACGCGCCTTTCTACACCCGTTGGCGGGGCTGGCGCGACTCGAGTCACTCCACGAAGATCTCTACCCGTTCGTTATCCTCTTCATCCACCACGTCTATGATCTTTCCTTCGGCGCCAGCCTGGATGGCTTCGATGAAGTCCTCTGCCCTGATCTCTTCGCGGGCGAAGCGAGCCCCCATGTTGATGCCTACGTTGACCAGTCTCCAGGGCAGGCGCAGGTCTATCTTTTGCCGCCCCGTTTCCAGATCGGTTACTCGGATGTGGAACTGGCGCGGTTCCTTGCCCCGGCTTTCTGGCTGGGTGTCCTTCCTCGGGCGGTCTTCTCCCAGGATCTCCAGCAGCCGGGCCCCTTCCTCAGCGGTGACTTGACCGCTGTGGACCATCTTTAGTACCTGCATCCGTTCTTCCGCCGTAGCCATCTGACACCTCCAGAGTAACGGTTCTTGGCCGGCGGGAAACTCGCCACCGGAATCACCCGAACCGTTCCGTCGTTTGCGGGGCTGACACAAGTATAGCGCAGGTCTTCAGTAGAGGCAAGATGAGGTCTACTCCACGTAGATCTCAACCCGCTCGTTGTCCTCCGCATCCACTACCTCCACGATCTTGCCGACCGTGCCACTGGTGATCAGGTCTCTCAGTTCCTGCATGTCAAAGCCCTCAAATTCTTTGGGGGCGAACCGTTCCGCCATTCGCAGGCCCGCGCTCACCAGGCCCAGTGGAATGGTCACGTTCACCTTCGCTGATCCCGAGGCCAGGTCGGTCACCTGGATACGGAGGAAGCGGTTCTCACCACCCAGACTGGCCACACCTGATACAGCGCGTCGCCTCCCCTCTAATGCCCGCAGCAGGGTGGTTGCTTCCTCCGCCGTGATCTTCCCTTCCTCCAGCATCTGGAGAATCTTCAGCCGTTCATTGCTTGTCATTGCCATGCGTCATCTCCTAACCTGGACAAGCCAGAAAAGTTTCTCGACGCAGAGACGCAAAGCATTGTCCTGGCTCCATCTCTGCGTCTCTCCGCCTCTGCGACTCTGCGTTAAAATTCTTGTTCATTGTGCAAGAATTTCACTGGTAGGGTACTACCCTCACTCGCTGTCCCAGAATCAGCCGCATCTGGATCAGATGGCGCAGCCGCCGGAAACCGGCGGCGACGAAGGCCGGCTCTAGCGCCTCCTTCGGCCCCGGCAGCGCCGTCGTGGCTTCCCATGGCTGGCGGTGGGAGAGAACAGCCAGCCCGGCTGCCGCCAGAGGTGGTCCCAGGTCGTCCAATCGCTCATGGTGGACCAGCACCTCGAGCCAGTGCCAGCGGGCGGGCCAGCGGCTGTTCATCCGCAGCGCACCCACGACCTGTGTCTCTTCCTCCTCCACCCACCAATCCTCCCGGTAGCCCGCCAGCCAACCGTCCAGCCGGGCCTCCCAGCCGGCCCGGTAGAGAGACGGGCGGACCTCCAGCGTCTCCCGATGGGGGCGGCTGAGCCCTTCTTGAGCCAGCCGGTATAGGGTGTCACTGTCGGCTGCCCGCGCTTGGCGCAGAGGGAAGGTGGCAGGTTGTGTCCATGGCCAGGGCAACCCTGCTGGCCGGACTAATTCTAGCATCGTGCCTACTGGCTCGAATCCCATCCCCTCGTAGAGATGCCAGGCGGCAGCGTTAGTCTCCCGGACCTCCAGCCCTATCCATGCACCGCCCCGTTCGGCAGCCATCTCCACCGCCGCCTCCACTAGCGCCTGGCCGATGCCCCGCCCTTGCCAGTTGGGATGGACGGCGACGTTGCCGATTATCCACCCGCCGGGAGAGGCGGCCCGCCGCAGGGAGATGTTGCCCACCACGCGGCGGTCTCCCTCCAGCCAGACGAAGCCCGGTGCACCCAACAGGGCCGTCTTTGTTCTCCACAGGTCAAGGCCTCTCCAACGAACCATGCGTTGCATCCGTCGCAGCGTATGGCGGGCCCCCGGCCCTAGTTCTCCGGCGAAGGTCAGGCCGATTAGCTCGACCACTGGCCCCAGGTGCCGGAACGGGTCGAAGGGCGCGATCATCCCAGCCTGGGGGCGGGCGGTGGCAGCGACCATCACCGCCCCTCCAGTGCTGCCAGCAGGTCGGCTGCTTGCTGAGGGGTGACCTTCCCCTCTTCCACCAACCGCAGCACCTGCAGCCGCTCCTCGTCTGTTACCAGTTCCCGGTCAAGGCGGGGCCTCCGGCCGCTGACTCGCCGCCAGCGTCGCTCGGCCCGCTCCGCCCGCAGACGGGCCTGCTCTGCCTCGCGTTCCGCTGCCCGGCGGGCCTGCTCCATCGCACGCTCCACCCGGTGGGGGAGCACCTTCCTGTCCACACGGCTCAGGCTTTCCTCCAGGCGGGTCTCCAGTTCCGTCATCGCCTCGGCGATATGCATCTCGACAACTGCGCCCAGTTCCTCCAGGTCGGCCGTGGAGTAAGCCTCCAGCCCCCCCGCAACTTGCTCCTCCGGCCCCAGGGGTCGCAGGGTGACGTTGCCGCCGACCTGTGCCTCCAGGATGGCCTTGCCCGCTCCCAGGATGCCCTGTGTCTCTCCATTCTTCTCCTCCAGGGTCAGTTCGGGCACCCGCGAGCGAACCCGACCGGCGGCCCGAAGGGCCAGGCGGAGGCTGGCGTCAATAGGCAGGCGAACCCTCAAGTTGCCGTCGGCGTTCAGCCGGTAGGTCGCGCCGGGGGGAAAGGGCGGCCCCAGACGAATGTTCCCATCGACCTGCTCTGCTTCCAGCCCTCCCTTCAGCCCCGCAGCCCTCAAGTTGCCGGTCACCCGGCCCAGAGAGAGCAACCCCTTCACTCCACGGGTCCGCACATTCCCCCGCGCGGTCTGTACCTCCAGGCTCCCGACCATCTCACGGGCACTCAGATTGCCGAAGACCTGCTCCAGTGCGGCGGGACCGGTGGCATCCAGGGTCGCGTTGCCGTAGGCCGCGCCGACGGCGACCGGACCTTGCACTCCCTTGACCTTGAGATCCCCCCGCACGGTGTGGACGGTGAGGGTGGTGTCGGCGGGGCAGGTGAGAAAGCAGGCAACGCGGGCCACGAGGGTGAAGGTTTCTCCCTCCTGCTCCAGGGTTGCGTCGTCGGCCCCACCCCGCAGGCGAAGAGTGACACGCTGCTCCTCCGCCCCCCGCACTACCAGGTCGCCCATGCACTCAGTGATGGTGATATGGGGGGTTGCTGACGTTTCAACAGTCTGCTCGAACATTCCTTCCTCCTACGCTCGCAACTTCACTATGTTGTGCATATCCCCCGCAGCGCAGGGAAAACGCTGGGTCGGATCGGGCGCATCTACCATCTGGGGGAGAGACAGACATATCAGGTCTTGTCCCCCTGGTTCTGTATACGCCCGGTCGGATCCCCGACTGTCTCAATCACGCAGTCATTCCTCTTGAAGGAACCGGAGTGCCTCCTCCGAGGATATCTCCTTATGGGCTAGCCGCTGCAGAATCTCCTGGCGGCGCTCGTTGTCCTCATCTTGCTCCTCCTTCACCTCGTAGCCCAGCGCACGGATGATCTCCCCCAGACGGCTGCGGACGGTGGGATAGGAGAGGCCCAGTTCTCTCTGCATACGGTTGATCTTCCCCTCGCAGCGGAGGAAAATCTCCACAAAGTGGAGTTGCTCGGGGGTGAGCTGGAAGAGCCGTCCCATGGCGAAGCGGCCTTCCAGGGCAGTGCCACAGTTGTGGCAGACCATCCGGGTGACTAGCAGGTCATCACGGCAGACAGGACACTCAGTTGGGACGGGATACATCGTTTCCTCCTGAAGAATATCAAGTCGTATATGAATAATCATAATATATAACTTAATTTTTGTCAAGAGGGAATCTGCGACAGGGTAGGGAGGGGCGCGAGGGCTGCTTGACATGACAGCGCCTGACGGGTACAATTACGCTTGATGAATCTCAGAGGCTGATTGTTAGTCACCGTGAAGCGTCACTGGAGAGAGGAAAAGTGCCCGAAGATTTGAGAAAGGTCCGCAACCGCAAGGGGATGAGCGTCAACCAACTGGCCTCAAAATCCGGCATCTCCATCGCCACGCTCATTCAATATGAGAAGGGAGAACAACGGATTTCTCCCGTCGACCTGCGCCGGCTGGCCAAGGCGCTCTACGTTAATGAGTGGGACATCAATCCTCGTTCGTCCCCGCTACCGCCACCACCATCCCGGCCGCCCCGCGAGGAGCGGCCCGCCGGGGCGCCACGGCCATCCCGGCCGCAGAAGAAACCACCGCAGGAGAAGAAGCCTCCACCCAAGCCCCCGCCAGCGCGGGATACGCAGATCGCGCATCTGCTGACGCTGGTAGCCCATTTCGGCATAGACCAGGCTGCTCTGGAAGCGGAGGTTGGCAAGCCGTTGGGGGAACTGACGCGGAAAGAGGCACGTTTCTGGAACGGCCATTTTATGCGCCGTATTGCCGAGGAGCGACCACCAAAGCAGGCCATTGACCGTAGACGGGCCTACTTGCCCGAGGGAGTGGATGGCTTCGAACTGGCCTATCTGCAGGAGCAGCAGGAGGCTGGCGCGGCTCTTCATTTCACTCTCTTCGATGGCCGGACCTTCGAGGGCGCCGTGGTCGGCTTTAGTCCCTACCAGATCACTATCCGTGAGGCCGGCGGGGACGAGATCACCCTCAACAAACTTGCCATCGTTTACTACCGCAAGGCTGGAGGTGTGGCTGGAGGTGTAGAATGAGCCTGGGCGACGAACTGCGTTACCTGCGAGCGTTTCACGACAACGGCAACCTGCAGCAGATTGAGGGTGAAATTGGCCTCAAGCCCGGCACGCTGCTCTGCATGGAGCAGCGCTACCGTCGCGTGGGCGAGGACGACGAAGTTCTGGCGAAGATCGCCGCCTATTACGATGTCCCGCTCGAAACACTGCAATACCACAGGGAACGATATCGCAAGGCGCTCAGTGCCTATTTGCACCAGGCGATGGAGTCCGAGACGACCGCTCGCTTCGAGTTGCGTACTGGCGAATCGCTGGTCGGCAAGGTGCGCTGGTGGGACCTGGGAGCCTTCGGGCTGGAACTCGGGGGCGGCGAACCGCTCACCGTCGTGCAGCGCCACGCGGTGCTGGATTGGCCGACGGCCAATGTCCGATGACAAATGTCAAATCATAAATGACAGGTGGCTATGGGCTGGTGGGGTGGGGTTGATGACACTGGCGCTGGCGGGCGCACTGGCGTTGATCGTTGCACTGGCGTTGGGTTTAAACAGCCCGCGCCCCACACGCTCGCCCGACTGGCAGGCTCCCAGCCTCCCTCTGCGCCTGGAGGCTCGCTCAAACGAAGCTGTGGTAACGCTGCTGGGACGGCCCAGCAGCGACTTTATTCTGGAGGGTGAGGCCGTTCTGTTCTCAGGCTCCGACTTCAACGGCTATGGCCTGGTCTACCGCGCCCAGGACCCCACCCACTATTATGCCTTCGCTGTCGGCAGCGACGGCTACTACGCAGTCCTGCGGGTGGAGGAGGACGAGGAGACCGCGCTGGTGGACTGGCAGCAGTTCCCCCATGTCCATCGGGGCCGACAGGCCAACCGGCTGCGCGTCGCCTGCGCTGGTCCGCCCTGCCGTTTCTACATTAACGACGAATATGCCACCAGTGTCGAGGACGACACCTGGCTGACGGGGGATGTGGGGCTGTGGGCGCGTGGTTTCGGGGATGGAGGTCTGGCGGTGCAGTTCGTGAGCGTGAGGGTGTGGGGGAACAACGGATTGGCAGGATTATCGGATTGACGGGGATCACAGGGACAACTCCATAAAGACCTCGTCTTCGTACTGCCCATCAATCTTGACCTGTCGTGCCAGTACTCCCTTGGGGACGAAGCCCAGGCTGCGGTAGAAAACCTGGGCCCCCATGTTGCCCGCCCGCACGTAGATGATGATCTTCTCGTATCCGTTGGCGCGGGCGAAGTCGAGCATGTGCTCTGCCAGGTAGCGGCCGATGCCCTTCCGCCGCCACTCAGGGAGGATGATGGTGCCCATCACGCCGACGTGATCGAAGACGTCGGTGTACCTGGCCCAGAGATCCAGAGACTGGAAGCCGACGGTGTGGCCATCCACTTCCGCCAGGAATATACCCTCGCGGTCAGAGAGGGAGGCGATGTAGTCCCGCTCCTGCTGGGGCGTGAAGGGGCGATTCACGGCAGTGTAGACCCGCTCCGCGCAGACGACCTCCCATACGGCGGAGATAGCCTCGGCATCGTCGTCGGTGGCGCGGCGGATGGTGGCTTGCATCGGCAGCTCCCTTCTGCGAAGAAGGGCGACCCCTGCGTGGGGCCGCCCCGTGGTGGCGGAGAGGGCGGGATTTGAACCCGCGGAGCATTTCTGCTCACGCGCTCTCCAGGCGCGCGCGTTCGGCCGGACTACGCAACCTCTCCATGCCTACTATAGCGTGGATTATACCATCCTGCGGCGCGGTTGACAAATCTGGCACGACCCTGCCTGCCTGGCCCACATCGCCAGCAGCCTGTCGCCAGCGGTCGAGCCTCAGTGATTTGCCTCCTGACCCGCATGTGGTATAGTACACCAGGCTCACCTGAAATCTACGGACGCTGGCAGGTTGGTCGCTAGGAAGTTGGTAGAAGGAGAGAACTTTGGCCGCACATCCCGCTCCGAGAAGGGAAGAACGTTCAACTAAAGACGTGGTACTGCCAGTTATCTTTAGCCTCCTGGGCGTGGCTGGAGTCATAGCATTCAACTACCTCGTCTCTGGTCTCCAATCCATCGAAGTGATACTGCTGTTCGTTTTGATTGCTTTCGGCGCTGTGGGCTACTCACAGGGTATCATCCGTGGGCTCATGACCGCTGCGATACTGTATGCCGCCTCTGGCGTAGCCGCGACTTTCTATCCGTTTGCCGCCCCTTACATCGGCGCTCCCTTCGGCGATGAGGTGGACCGCAACATTCTGGCTCTTTCCTTCGGTGTATTAACAGTGGTTATCTGGGTCACGCTGGAGGCCCTCGGCCGGACCTCCTTCCGGGACACGCGCTTGCTCGCGCTAGGTATCCTGGATAACCTGGGCAGCCTGCTCGTATATCTGGCTGTTGGTGTCCTTGTCATCAGCCTTGCGTTTAACGCTATCGGCTACGGCCATGTGGGGCGGCGTGCACACAATGACTCACTGCTGCGTCCGGAATTCAACCGGGTGCTTTATTTACACTACACCGCCCAATCTTTCTGGTTCCTCGGAAGACCACCTCCGATTTACGTCTACGATCTGGATCTGCCGCGTGGACCCTAAACATCTGGACACGTTAGAATTTCCCGAGGTCCTGGGCCATCTGGCGACCTACACCAGTTTCTCCGCTGGGGAGGAACTGGCCCGCGCACTCACGCCAGCGACCGATCTGCGGGAGGTTCGCTGGCGTCTGGAGACGACGAGCGAGGCCCGTGCCCTATTGGACACCAAGCCCGGCACTACCCTTGGGGGCGCGCACGACGTCCGTCCGCTGACAGTGGCCACCCAACGAGGGGCGATGTTGCCGCCCCATGAACTGCTCGACGTGCGCGACACCCTCGTTGCTGCCCGCAATCTCCACCGCACTCTAATCCGGTTGGAGAGCCAGTTCCCCCACTTGGCGGGTCTAGCCATCTGCATCCAGCCCTGCCCCGAGATCATAAAGGAGATCGATCGTTGTCTGGACGAGCGCGGGAATGTGCGTGACGACGCCTCTCCCGAACTCGCCCGCATCCGCCGTGAGGTGCGCATCGCCCATGACCGGATACGGGACAAACTCCAGAGCATCATCCATTCGTCTCACAACGCCGCTTTCTTACAGGAGCCGCTCATCACGCAGCGCGAGGGCCGCTATGTTATCCCCCTCAAAGCCGACTTCAAGGGCCGCATCCGGGGCATCGCCCACGACATGTCCGCCTCCGGCGCGACCATCTTCATTGAGCCCCTGTCCGTCGTCGAATTGAACAATGCCTGGCGTGAACTCCAACTTCAAGAGGAGCAAGAAGTAAATCGCATCTTGGCCCACCTTTCTAACCTCATCGCCGAACGCGCAACTGAGATTGGGCAGACTATAGAGGCGCTGGCAGAACTGGACCTGGCCTTCGCCAAAGCGCAATACGCCGATGCTACTAACAGCACCGCTCCCGAGATCGTTCCTTCTCGCAAGCATCCGGCATCTAGCATCCAGCATCGAGCGACCATCCGTCTCGTCGGCGCTCGCCACCCCCTGCTCGACCCGCAGAGTGTCGTGCCCATTGACGTCGTGGCGGACGATGAGACCCGCGTGCTGGTCATCACCGGCCCCAACACCGGTGGCAAGACCGTTAGCCTGAAGACTGTGGGCTTGCTGACATTGATGGCTCAGGCAGGGCTGCACCTTCCGGTCGAGCCAGGCTCGGCCCTTTCTCCCTTCGAAGCGGTCTACGCCGACATCGGCGATGAGCAGTCTATTGAGCAAAACCTCTCTACCTTCTCCTCCCATCTGACCAACATCGTCTCGTTCCTCGACCAGGCCGATGAGCATAGCCTCGTGTTGCTGGATGAACTGGGCGCAGGCACTGATCCTGCCGAAGGGTCAGCACTGGCCCGTGCCCTGCTGGATCACTTCCGCCGCCGTGGGGTGACAACCTTCGTCGCCACCCACTATCCCGAACTCAAGACCTACGCTCAACTTACCCCTGGCGTGTGCAACGCTTGCGTCGAGTTCGACCCGGAGACGCTCAGCCCGACCTACAAACTGATCATCGGGCTGCCTGGTCGCTCCAATGCCTTCGCCATCGCCCGACGGCTGGGGCTGTCACGGAAAATTGTCAAGGCGGCACGCCAGATGGTCTCGCCAGCCGATATGCGCACCGAGGACATGCTGACTGACATCCACCGGCTGCGCATCCAGGTGGCCCAGGCGCGAGATGCGGCCAACAAAGCCCGCGCCGAAGCCGAGGAGTTGACACGTGAATTGCGTGAACGACTGAGGACAATCGAGCAAGAGCGTCGGGAGATTCTGGAACAGACCCGGGAGGAGGCGGCAGCGGAACTGGAGGCATTACGGGCCGAGGTGCGCCGCCAGCAGAGAAATCTGTGGGGGCAGGCTGCTGCCGCGCCACTGGAGGCCGTGGCTGAGACCGAAAAGACAATCGAGACATTGGAGACGGAGTTTCTCAAGCCGGAGTCGCTGGAGCCCCTTGCCCAGCCCCGGGCGGTGCAATGCCCTATCCGCCCTGGTGATACTGTTTGGGTGCACCCGCTGAACGCAGAGGGCCAGGTTCTGGAGACAAGCGATGAGGAGGCCGAGGTGCAGGTAGGGCCAGCCCGCACCCGCGTAAGCCTCAGCCAACTTGAACTGCGCACCCCACCGCCCCCGGAACCAGATGAGTCCGCCATCCACGTCAGCGTTGCCTCCTCCCCCGGTGTGCGCCTCGACCTGCGAGGTTGTACCGTCGAGGAGGCGCTTCAGCGGCTGGACCGTCACCTGGATGCCGCAATGCTGGCCGGGTTGCCCTGGGTACGCATTATCCACGGCAAGGGCACCGGCGCGTTGCGACGGGCGGTGCGCGGCTTCCTGGCCGACTATCCCATCGTCAGTACCCACGAGGCCGGTGGTGATAGGGAGGGCGGCGAGGGCGTCACCGTCGCCAAAATGGTGCAAGGATAATTGGATAGAGGATGTTTCTATGGGGAAGACAATACACATTGAAGTTTGGCTCTACGGACCCATAGCACGTTATGCTGGTGAGCAAAGCCAAGGGAGTTATGCCGAGTTACACCTGGAGTTCCCTGTGGGCAGCACGATGCAGGATCTCCTCAACCGCCTGAGGCTTCCACCGGAGGAGAAAGGTATCACTTTCGTCAACGGTGATCTGGCCGCTCTGCTTGGCCTCGACACAGACCGCGACTTGGTGCTACACGACGGTGACCGGGTGGGCATCTCCCACCGCCGGAGCATGTGGCCGTTCCAATACCGCTTCGGCGCTCACCTGACTCCCCAACTCCAGGAGGAGTTCCGCCAGCGACAGGATCGAGGCGTGCACCACGCGTACACCCAACCAGGTGAGGATAAGTAGCCTGCCTGTCAATCGGCATAATATTAAGGAACAGGCACTTGACAAACGGGCACATCTGGCATATCATAGGAAACATGGACGAGAAGAGAGTGTCAACAACGCAAACCATCACAATTCCCCAAATTACCGACTGCCTGTATCAGTTGCCCGCCGATAAGTTGGTAGTCGTATATGATTTTGTCTCTTACCTGGCTGAGCGGCAGCCTGGCAAGGCACTTTGGAATTGGGAAGCCACATCAGAGTCGTTTCAGACGATGTTGGCCTCAGAACCCATTTTACGCCGGGATTGGCAAAGGCCCGAGGAAGAGGCGGCATGGGCGCATTTGTGAAAGGCGATGTGATCGTCGTCCCGTTTCCCTTCTCAGATTTGAGCGCGGCGAAACGACGCCCTGCTTTCGTAGTCGCAGCACTAACGGGTGATGACGTGATCCTATGCCAGATCACCAGTAAGACCGTCGCGGATAGTTATGCTATCTCCATCTCTGATGGCGACTTTGCGACGGGAGGCCTCCGGCAGGATAGCAACATTCGCCCAAATCGTCTGTTCACAGCAGACTCAAACATCATCCGCTATTGTGTCGGGACACTCACCCAGGGCAAAACGCAGGAAATCATCGAGAGAATCGTACAAATTGTGAGAGGCTAAAAACCCCATAGCCCTCCGACTCATCCCGCTCCCTCCGGGACGGGTGAGCGATAAGGTGTGGGGAGCAATCCCCGCGCCCGCCGTGTTCGCAAAGGAGGCACTTCGTGGCCTGGCATCCTAAGCCTGGGTCAGAAGTGGCCTCCTTTTGTTGCGAAACCAGGTTTTTTCCTGAAAACCTGGTCTCTGGAAAACTGGTTGCACTTCACATTCCAAATTATTAAAGGAGGTACCAAAATGTCCAAGATCTTGCGTGCCAACATGACCGACCGCACCGCCACCTACGAGGATGTACCCGAAAAGTACAAGTTCCTCGGCGGCCGCGGCCTCACCTCGTCCGTCATCTACGACGAGGTGGAACCCACCTGTCACCCGCTGGGGCCGAACAACAAGCTCGTCTTCGCACCAGGCATCGTCACTGGCACCAACGCCCCCACCTCAGGCCGGGTCTCGGTGGGCGGCAAGTCCCCACTCACCGGCGGCATCAAGGAATCCAACGCCGGAACCGGCTGGTCCCAACTGGTGGCTCGCTTAGGGCTAAAGGCCATCGTCGTTGAGGGCTATCCCACGGACGACGGCTGGTGGGGGCTGCACATCACCAAGGATGGTGCTGAGTTCTTCCCCGCCGACGAGTACGCCGACAAGGGCCTCTACGAGGTCTACCCACTGCTCTTCGAAAAGTTCGGCCAGAAGGTCGGCATCGCCGCCATCGGCATCGCCGGCGAGAAGAAGAGTTCTAATGCTGGCGTCTGCTTCAACGACATTGACAACCGGCCCAGCCGCTACTCCGGCCGCGGCGGGCTAGGCGGGGTACTGGGCTCTAAGCACCTCAAGCTCATCGTCGTGGACGGCAAGGGCGGGCCCGGCGTGGAGATTGCCAACAAGGAACTCTTCAACCAGGGGCGCAAGAAGCTGACCGACTCGATACGCGAGCACGCCCTCACCAAGCCTGGCGGTGGCCTCAATGCCTACGGCACCGCCGTTTTGGTCAATATCATCAACGAGGCTGGCGGCCTGCCCACCCGTAACTTCCGCGAGGGCCGCTTCGAGGGTGCGGCCAAGATCTCAGGTGAGGCTATGGCCGAACTGTGCGAAAAGCGAGGCGGCGTCGGCACGATGGGTCACGCCTGTCACCCCGGCTGCATCATCAAGTGCTCCAACGTCATCCCCAACCCCGACGGCAGCGAACTGGTCTCCGTTATCGAGTACGAGACCACCTGGGCCTTCGGTGCCAACTGCGGCATTGACGACCTGGACGTGATCGGCAAACTGACCTGGATGTGCAACGATCTGGGAATGGACACTATCGAGGCCGGCAACACCATCGCTGTGGCGATGGAGGGGGGACTGGCCGAGTTCGGCGACGGGAAGCGCGCCATCGAGTTGATGGAGGAAATCTACAAGGGCACGCCGTTGGGCCACATCCTGAGCCAGGGCACAGAGGCGACCGCCAAAGCCTTCGGCGTTATACGCTGCCCCACCGTCAAGGGGCAGGCCATGCCCGCCTACGAGCCTCGCGCCATCAAGGGCATCGGCTACACCTACGCCATCTCCACGATGGGCGCCGATCACACCTCCGGCTACACCATCGCCCCGGAGATCGCTGGTGTCGGCGGCAAGGTGGACCCACTCGCCATCGACAAGACGGAACTGGCGCGCAACTTCCAGTACTCCACCGCCTTCATTGACACCACCGGCCACTGTCTGTTCATCGCCTTCCCCATCCTGGACATCCCCAGCGGCTTCGAGGGGCTGGTCGAGGAGTGCAGCGGTGTGCTGGGCACCGAGTGGACGGCAGAGGACATCATGAACATCGGCAGGGAGACCATTAACAAGGAGCGGGCCTTCAACGCCGCGGCCGGCTTCACCAAGGCGGACGACCGGTTGCCAGAGTTCATGAAGTACGAGAAACTCCCGCCCCACAACGTCACCTGGGACGTGCCGGACGACATGTTGGACGCTGTGTTCGAGGAGTAATGACTTAGAAACCAGGTTTTTTCTCAAAAACCTGGTTTCTGTTCACGTAAACCGCCGGGCCCGCGAGAGGGCCCGGCGGTTCTGCATTCACTCCCCTTCCCTTTCCTTCGCGGGCCACTCTCTCCGTCTGGGATTGTCCACACACGACCCTGCGAGTAAGCAGCGAGAGCGAGCGGAGCAGGGTTGACAGGCAGGCGCTTCCCTAATATACTTCTGTAGTGGAGGAGAACAATACATGATCACTGTCCATGCCAAACTATTCGCCACCCTGCGCCGCCACTACCCCCACCTGGGGATCGGCGAACCGATGGAGGTGGAACTGCCGGATGGGGCAACGGTAGGCCAACTGGTCGACCACCTGCGGATCCCCGCCGGTCAAGTGAAGGTTGTCTTCATCAACAGCATCATCCGGGAGAAGAACCACCCGCTGGCGGACGGGGACGAAGTAGGCATCTTCCCACCGGTGGGCGGAGGGTAGCATCTTGTCCCCCAGTACCAGGTACGTGACCTTCCCTGCCGCTGGCGGTGGCCCACTGCTGGAGGGCGTCCTGCACCTGCCCGGCTCCCTGTTGGGCGAAGGTCTCCTGACCAAGCCCTTCCCGGCCGCCATCGTCTGCCCCCCCCACCCGCTGATGGGCGGCACGATGGACAATACGATCGTCGTGGTCATGTGTTGTAGATGAGTAGATGAGGAGAGCGCCAATGTCCACAAGTATCAGACTCTTGACCCCTGTCCTCTGCCTGCTGCTTACCATCGCCTGCCTCCCCCTCACCCCCTCCCACCCCCCCACACCTCCACCCTCCCATACCCCCACACTCACACGCTCCCACCCCCCCACCCCCCCCCACACACCACCGCCCGCCACCCCCTCATCCTCCCTACCATCTGCCTCTGACCACGCGCCAGCCTTGCGCTCCGAATTCCTCACCGACCTGGACCTGTTTCCCGACGGTACGCGCTACGAGATCGAACTGACCGTTGACCTCGACGCGACTACCGTCACCGGCCACGAGCGCGTAGGCTACACCAACACCGATGACGTCCCCCTCGACGTTCTCTACTTGCGCCTCTTTCCCAACACGCCCGGCTACGGCGGCGCGATGATGACGACGAACATCTTACTCAACGGATGTCCGGTTACACCTGCCGTCGAACTGGACGGCTCTGCACTGCGCCTCCCCCTCGACCCGCCGCTGGAACCAGGCGCGAGGCTCGACCTGGCGCTCGACTTCACCATTGCCATTCCCACTGAGGTCGGCCAGGGCTACCAGCAGTTCGGCTACTACGACGGAGTCCTCGCCCTGGCAAACGGTTATCCCCTCATCCCAGTCTACGATGACGAGGGCTGGAACGTCGAACTGGCAGCCACCTACGGTGACGCCGTCTACTCTGAAACGGCGTTCTACAACGTGCGCATCACCGGGCCGGCGGACATGACGCTCATTGCCTCCGGCACCTGCACCCCACTTGCCCTCAACCCTGACAGCAGTACTACCTGGACCTGTGTCACCGGTCCGATGCGAGATTTCAACGCCGTTCTGGGACCAGATTACCAGGTGGAAAGCCGTGTCGTGGAAGGGATAACGGTCAACAGCGTATTCTATCCTGGGCACCACCAGGGGGGTGAATGGGCGCTGGATTGCACGGCCGAGGCGGTGCGCCTTTTCAGCATCCGGTTCGGCCCCTACCCCTTCGCCGAGTTAGACGTGGTGGAGACCCCCACCCGCGCTGGCGGGATCGAGTACCCTGGTCTGGTCGTCATCAACGACACGTACTACGAGACCCTCAGCGAACGGATGGAGTGGGTCGTGGTGCACGAGGTGGGACACCAGTGGTGGTACAGCCTGGTGGGGAACGATCAGGTGGACGAACCGTGGCTCGATGAAGCGCTGGTCCAGTACAGCACACTGCTCTACTACGAGGATCGTTACGGAGCAGAGTTGGCTGCCGAACTGCTGGAACAGGTATTTCGGCAGCCCTACGAGGAACTGGTGGAAACCGGACGGGACGCGCCGGCAGGACTGCCGGTCGCCGCCTACAGCGAAGGGGACTATGGGCCGGTGGTCTACCAGAAAGGCCCGCTCTACTTCCACGCGCTGCGCCAGGAGGTAGGAGACGAGAACTTCTGGGCGATTCTACAGACCTATTTCGCTCGCAACCGCTATGGCGTTGCCGCGCCGGAGGACTGGCTGGCAGCCGTGGCGGTGGTCACCGGCGACGAGTACCACGCTCTCTACGAGCAGTGGATCATGGGGGTGGCAGAGCAATGAAATAGAGCAGTGGCCCACTGGTGCCAGGCCACTGCTCCCAATCGCCCCGTGCCTTTTTCCGGCGCACTCGCCTCTTTGGACGGATGCTCCGTCTGACCCTCGCTCTCGATTAGCGGTAACCGAGATGCGCTCTGTTGAGGCGACGCCGGGAGGCTCCGGGGCGGCTGACTCAACCCTTAATCACCATTTTACGCCAGATTCCTTCCATTGTCAATAGGCCAAACCTTAAAATTTCTCTTCCGGCAAGGATTGGCAATGCGGACAGAAATGCGTGCCGCGTTGTCTCACTTTGATATGCTCGACGGTCGTACCACAGCGCGGGCACGGCTGTCCCACCCGCCCGTACACTGCCAGCTGGCTGGCGAACTCACCCGACCGACCATCCGTCCGCTGGAAAGTCCCGTCCGAGAGCGTCGTGCCACCGCTGGCGATGGCCGCCCGCAACACAGACCGGATGGATCGATGCAGCCGCCACACTTCGGCGTGGGTGAGCGTATCGGCCCGGCGCAGCGGATGGATACAGGCTCGCCACAGCGTCTCATCGGTGTAGATGTTACCCAGGCCGGCCAGAAAGCGCTGGTCCAGGAGCAGTGGCTTGATGCGCCCACGCCGGTGCGCCAGCATCTCTCCAAATCGCGCTGCTGTGAAGTCGTCTCCCAGCGGCTCGGGGCCCAATGCGCCCAACACACCAGCCGGATCATCCACCAGCCACAGCCGCCCGAACTTGCGCGTGTCCGAAAAGCGCAGGTATCGCCCGTCATCGAGCAAGAACAGCACACGGACGTGCCGTTCGTCGGGCCATTCTCCATCACTGTAGGGCGGCTTTCCATAGCCGCCTCCCGGCCCTAGCACCAGTTGTCCGGTCATGCGCAGGTGAACCAGCAACGTGTCACCGCCGCTTAGCGCGATCACTATCCACTTTCCACGCCGTCCCACGCCGGTGACCGCCTGGCCTATGAGGCGACGGGCAAAGGTGGCCGGGTCGGGCGGGATAACGCTGCGTGCCCAGCGCACCTCCACCCCGACGATGGTGCACCCGACCAGAGATGCTCGCAGGCCGCGGGCCACTGTCTCGACTTCGGGTAACTCAGGCATAGCGCGATCATTATAAGCGTGGTCGCTCTGACTGTCAAAATGGTGCTTGACAAGAGTTGTGTCGAAAAGTAGAATATGGCTATATTGTGGCCTGGCAAACGGGCTGATTGGTAAACGGTAAATTGGGCGCAATCTGCAATCCGCAATCTGCAATCTTGAAAACCCCCGCGTCACTCGCTATCCTGGTCATCCTGACCCTCTGTGCCGCGTGCGCGGAGCCGACCATGTCTCCGACTCTTACCCCGACCCTCACCCCATCTCCCACACCCGAACCCAAAACCCTCACCGTCTGCCTGCCCGACGAGCCCGACAGCCTCTACCTCTATGGCACTGACGACTTAGCCGCCCGACACGTCTGGCAGGCCATCTACGACGGGCCACTGGACAGCCGTAACTACACCTACCAGCCGGTCATCCTCACCGACATCCCCGGACTCGCCAACGGCAACGCCACTACAGAGACGGTCACCGTCCAGACCGGCGACCGCGTGCTCGCTACCAGTGGAGAGGTGGTCGAACTGTCACCCGGTGTGGTGACCAAGGACGCCGATAGACGGCGCGTGACCTTCGGCGGCACGTCCATCTTGATGCAGCGGATGATTGTCACCTTCACTCTCCAACCCGATCTCTACTGGTCCGACGGCATACTGCTCACCGCCGACGATTCGGTGTTCTCCTTCGAACTTGCCGCCGATCTGGCCACCCCCACCGACAACCGCACCATCGAGCGCACCGCTGGTTACCGCGCCGTGGACGTGCACACTGTCGTATGGAGCGGCGTCCCTGGATTTCTGGATCACGCCTACTTCCTCAATTTTTGGCACCCGTTGCCCCGTCATGCCTGGGGACACCTTTCCGCCGCAGAGTTGCTCAGCGCCGACATCGCGACGCGGCAACCCCTGGGCTGGGGGCCATTCATCCTCCGCGAATGGGCGGACGGCGACCATATCACCGTCGTGCGCAACCCCATCTACTTCCGCGCCCCAGAGGGGCTGCCACGGTTGGACGAGGTCACTTTTCGCTTCATCCCCGACCCGGCCACGTTGGCCAGGGAACTTCTGGCAGGTCGCTGCGACGTGGTCACGCACGATGCTGCAGACGCGGTGCGCTCCGCACTCCTCGACCAGCCTCAGATCAAGACGCTCTCCACCCACGACGCCCGCTGGGAACTCCTGGCCTTCGGCATCAGCCCGGCCATCGGCTACGACCGACCCGACTTCTTCGAGGACGTGCGGGTGCGACAGGCAGTCGCGCTGTGCATAGACCGGCAGACAGTGGCAAATCAGATACCGTGGTTGCCCGGCCGGGTGTCACACAGCTATCTTCCTCCTGAACACCCCCTCTACGCGGGCAGCGTGCTGACCACCTGGGGGCATGACTTGGCGGCGGGACAAACGCTCCTGGCAAATGCTGGCTGGTACGACGAAGATGGAGACGGCGTGCGCGAGGCTCATACCATCCCTGGCATCGCTGACGGCACACCGCTCCAGGTCACCTACCACACAACCGACGATCCACTGCGTGTTCAGGTAGCCCAACTCATCCAGGCTTACCTGGCCGCGTGCGGCATCCAGGTCAGCGTAGAGACCATGTCCCCTGAGGCGCTCTTCGCCCCTGGACCGGAAGGGGTGCTCTTTGGCCGGCGGTTCGACCTGGCGCAATTCTCCTGGCGCGCCACATTCGATTCTCTGTGCGACCTGTTCCTGAGCAGTCAGATGCCCGACGCGGGCCGCTGGGACAGGCCCAACGTCACTGGCCTCCTCGACGACAAATACGACACCGCCTGCCTGGCCGCGCTGGAGGCCCCTCCCGGCAGTGAGCGCTACGCCGCCGGACACGCTGAGGCTCAGCGCATCTTTTCCGAACGATTGCCGGTGTTGCCGCTCTTTCAGCGTCCGAAGGTCACGCTCGCCCGCGCCCCGGTCATCGGTCTGGTTCCCGACCCCACCCAAGCCTCCGAGCTCTGGAACATTGAACAACTTGATCTGCAGCCGTGACCCCACTTCACACAGGCTCACACAGGGATTTCACACAAGGAGATTAAAATGGAGAAAATCTTTGCTTACATCGAGGCTCACACCGACGACTACCTGGCCCGTTTGAGGCGCGCTTGTGCCCAGCCCAGCATCTCTGCCCAGGGAGAGGGCCTGACCGAGATGGCCGACCTGGTAGCCGGGATGCTGCGCGACGTCGGCTTCAGTGTGGAACTCGTGCCCACCGACGGCGCACCGGTCATCCTGGGACAGATGGCCGGCCACGGTCAGCGCACCCTGCTGCTCTACAACCACTACGATGTCCAACCGGTGGACCCGCTCGACGAGTGGACCACGCCCCCATTCGAGCCGGACATACGCGACGGCAGGCTCTACGCCCGAGGCACGGCCGACAACAAGGGCGCTATCGTCTCGCGGGCTTGTGCCCTGGAGGCATACCTGGCGCATCGGGAGGCGCTGCCCATAAATATCATCTGGGTGATCGAGGGGGAAGAGGAGATCGGCAGCACGCACCTGGGGCAATTCGTGGCGCGATATGCGGACCTGCTGCAAGGGGTCCACGGTTGTGTGTGGGAGGCCGGCGGCAAGGACGCCCGCGACCGGTATGAGATCGCTCTGGGCTGCAAGGGGTTGCTGTACGTCGAGCTGCGCACTCGTGGGGCAGCCCGTGATCTTCACTCGGCCCTCGCCGCCGTCGTCGTCAGCCCCGTCTGGCGACTCGTGTGGGCATTGAACACGCTCAAGGGTCCCGACGAGCACGTATGCATCCCTGGCTTCTACGATGACGTGCGCCCCATCTCTCCCGCTCAACGGCAGGCCCTCGCTGAGTGGGATTACCCGGAGGAAGAGACTCGTGCCCTCTACGGCGTGGATAGGTTCCTGCGCGGACTGAACGGCAACCTGCTCAAGGAACAGGTTACCTTCGGCCCCACCTGCAACATGGAAGGCTTTCACGCCGGGTACGGCGGCCCAGGTTCCAAGACTGTGCTTCCCTGTGAGGCTTACGCCAAGATGGACTTCCGCCTCGTACCCGACCAGGACCCCGCGCAGATTCTGGCGCTTCTGCGCGCCCATCTCGACACTCAGGGCTTCAGTGACGTGGAGATCATCGCCAGCGATGGTGAACATCCCTCGGCGGGCGACCCCGCGCTCCCCTTCGTCCAGGCCGCCGTGCGCGCCGCCGAGTACATCTACGGTCACCACCCTGCGCTCATCCCGATGATGAGCGGCACCGGACCGGTGCACTTACTGTGTGGCCAGTTCGGTGTGCCAATGGTTACCGCGGGCGTGGGCTATGCTGGCTCTCGCATCCACGCCCCCGACGAGCACATCCACATCGCCGACTTCATCGCCGGCACCCAGTACATCGCCGCGCTGCTGGAAGAACTTATTTCCTGAGATTCTACCTATAGGAGCCTACCCACACCAGGGGAGACTCCTGCAGGGCTGGCAAACGAGCGCTAGATGGATGCAACCACGTTACTGAACACATTGCCGATTGCAGGGCCGAGCAGAGCCAGAATGACGATCACAATCAAAGCAACCAGGACGAGAATCAGAGCATACTCGACTAGCCCCTGCCCACGTTCACGCAATACAAAGAGCACCGGTATCACCCCCTTCCATCACCTGCACGGTTCAGACCAATTCCATTATACAACATGACAAGACCAAATGTCTATAGGACAATGATACTATTTCACGTGCTTACCTAATTATACTGATGCAGGGTCAGATTGGGGTAACAATACAATTAGAAATGGGCTAAAATGGAACGTACCGCTTTTACCAGCGTTCCCCCTCTGGCCCCTCATTCACCCACCTTACCTAATACCACCGTGACCTGTCCCGGACCCACTGTCTCCACTCGTCCATCGGGTCCCAGCGCCAACGCCACCCGCTCGGGAATACCCAGCCCCAGGCAATCCGGGCGCGCGGCCAGGAGTCTCTGCAGCCAGCCAGTAGCCTCAGTCCCGATAAAGTGGGGCTCGACGATAACATCTGGCAGCCAACCCCAGCCAGGCTCGGCCCGCTCGGGATTATCACAATCGGCGGCCCACTCGCCTAGCGCGATGGCCCCCGCACCCATCCCTACGACCACTGCACCATCGTCGAATGCCTGAGCCAGCGCCCTCAGCGCCGGACTCCCGCGTAGTGCCCACACCAGCCCCAGCGTGTCGGGACCATCACCGATGTAAACTAACCCGGCCTGGGCCAGGAGACGGCAGTTTTCCGCCCGCTGCGCGCTAGCGGCGTCAAAGATAGGCACGACATAACCACCGGGCCCGCCCAGGTCCGCGAGTGAATCAAGCAACGCCTCGCCCTCAGCGGTCGAACCACCAGCGGTAGGGAGCAAGGCCACCGGCCGATCGAGATCCGCCCAGCCCAACGCAGCGGCGTCTATCGCTCCTGTCTCGCCTTCCTCCCACTTTCCACCACCAGCCAACACCAGCCAGCCTGCGCCAGTACGCCAGCGAAGAGGACCTGCCTGAGTCATTGTCCTTCCACCGCCTCACAACAAGTAGTGCGCCAGGGCCTGCATCATGACTGCCACACCCAGCGGCAGCGCGTCCTCGTCAAAATCGAAGTGTGGGTTGTGATGGGGCGCGTTCAGCCCGCGCTACCCCTCCCAACCCGAAGACAAGGCCATGCTCGCAAGCGAGTGTGGCCTCAGACCTCCATCTTTTTTGACCGTCGAGCATTATGACGAGATCGACTCTATCTCTTCAACCAGCAGTTCTATGCGCCGGTCTTCAACCTGGACAACGACTACCCCCTTCAACGGCAGCAGGTCCACCACCTTCCCCTCACCGTAGGGTGTTCGCACGCGCTTCTTGCGCCGGGGCATCACCCGACACGCCTCCACGTACTGCTCATGCTCGTAGACGAGGCAACAGCGCAACCGCCCACACATCCCCGTGATCTCCGAGGGACTAAGCGACACCCCTTGCGTCTTGGCCATTTTGATGGAGACAGGGCTGAACTCTGAAAGGAAGCGGGAGCAACAGCGCAACTCGCCACAAGCGCCATAGCCGCCCATTAGTTTGGCCTGGTCGCGCGGGCCGATCCGTCGCAAATCCACACGGACACCCAGCGTACGCTGTAATCGCTGCAACAATTTGCTGAGGCCCAACTCCTTCTCATCACTCGCGTATAGCAGCGTCAATCGTTGGCCATCAAAGGTGTACTCGGCAACGACGATCTTGATAGGTAGGCCCGACCGCTTCGCCGCTTCACGGGCAGCGATCAGCGCTTCTTCCTCTTTTCTCTGCCACTGCTGGCGTAACGCCAAATCACGACCAGTGGCCTGCCGCTGCACCGGCTTGAGACTTTCCCTATCCTCGCCCTCGCGCGAAGGCCACACGCCGACCACCTCTCCTAACTGTTTGCCACGCGCTGTCTCGACGATGACGAAATCACCCGGTTGCAGGTCCTGGCGGGCGCTGGCGTCGAAGTGGTAGACCTTGCCCATAGGTTGGAAGCGTATGCCCGCAACTCTGGGCTCGGGATTCGGGATTCGGGACTTGGGGTCCGGAGTTTGAGTCATTTCTTCTTCTTCTTGGCAGTCTTCCGTTCCCGTGCTGCTTGTTCGGCTGCGTGTTTAGTGGGGTGAATCTCGGCGTGATACGCCAGTGGCTTCGCCAGCCGATCCAGGTCCCACAGGAATGACCGCTTGAAATCGGCCAACTCGTAGACGTTGTCTATAACCAGGCGCACTAACCTGCGAAGTAGGCAGAAATGGATCATACGAGGTGTCATTCTACACTGTTTTCCAGAATTGGGCAACTTCCGCGACGGGCGAGTGGGGGTAATAAGGCCATTTATCATTCTGTCGGGGCCAGTTTCCGGTTCAACGTACTGGCCGAATTATGATGATGATAATTTGACAAACTATGGGGGCCGTGTTAGAATGTGCGCCCTGCTTAAAAGGTCCCTGGAAGGAAGCAGAGCCATGCAAGTCACCCGAGAGCACATTTTGAGGATTCTAAAGGAACGCCACCAGGCAACGGTTGCCGAGTTGAGTCATGAACTGGGCCTGACCGCTGTCACCGTGCGCCACCATCTGGAAATCCTGCATAGAGAAGGGCTCGTTGCAGCCCCTATCGTGCGCCGACGTAAAGCCCCTGGCCGTCCCAGGTACGTCTATACCCTGGCCGAAAAGGCCAGCACCTTCTTCCCCAAGAGGTATGGTCATCTGGTCAATCTGATCCTCAGCGAGGTGCGGTTGCATCTGTCTCCTGCCGAAGTGAATCAGATGATGAAGAACATCGGGGAGCATATCGCCGACCAGGCCATCCTCCCTGGGGGGGGTGATTTCGAGGCAAGATTGGTCGCTACTGTCGAATTCTTGAATGATCGCGGGTATCTAGCCCGTTGGGAACAGCGCAATGACAATGAGTACTTGCTCTACATCACCAATTGCCCTTACGAACGCGTGGCCCGTCAGCATCACGAGGTGTGCACAATAGACATAATCATGATCACTCGCCTTCTGGGCACGCCTCCCCAGCGCATCGCCTGGGCAGCCCAGGGCGAGCACCAGTGCACCTATGTAGTCTCCCCCCGTCGGGCAACCCGATCAGCAAGCGTTCAGCCGTCCTTGTGAAGGTTGCGAAAAATGACCTTGAAGACGACCCTCATTTACCCCGGCGTCGCCGGCAGGGGCTTTGAGTCCCTCAAGCAAGGGATGGACGCCGGTTGGATCTCCCACGGCCTGGCCTCCCTCAGCGCGGCGGCCAGGGCCCAGGGGTTTGAGGTGGGCCTGATTGACCTACGGGCTCTCTCCGGTTGGGACCAGTTCCGGGAGATACTGGCAGAGCGGGATCCGGACGTCATTGGCGTGACGATGATGAGCGTGGACTACAATCCGGCTCGCCAGGCGATAGCCATCGCCAAAGAGGTCAAACCCGAGATTGTCACTGTCATCGGCGGTCCCCACGTCACCATTGCGCTGGAGGACTCATTGCGCGTCCCCCATGTGGATTATCTGGTGACCCAGGAGGGGGAAGTGACCTTTCCCAAACTGCTGCGTTCCGTAGAGGAGGGCAATCCGCCCCCCCATCGCGTGCTGCGCGGTGAGACGCCCGACCTTGACGCCATTCCCTTCGCCGACCGAGACCTGTTCTTGAATGAATGGCGGAGATGGGGTTATGACCTCGATTCGCCCGAAGTTCCCTTCGTCGAGGAACTTCCACCGCCGTTTGTCACCGTTATCGCTGGGCGGGGCTGTCTCTACAACTGCGCCTTCTGCAAACCGGGGGAGGACTACATCTTCGGCAAACGCACCCGTCGCCGTTCCGTCGCCAACGTCATCGCCGAACTGAAGGTGCTGCGTGAGCGGTATCACTTCGCCTCGTTTATGTTCCACGATGACTGCCTGACGGAGGACCGTGAGTGGGTGATCGAGTTCACCGCGGAGTATAAAGAGCATGGCTTCACCCAGCCCTTCTTCTGCCAGACCCGCGCTGACATTCTGGTCAAGCACGAGGATATGGTGGCGCGCATGGTCGGGGCCGGGCTGCGCGGCTACTTCATCGGTTTCGAAAGTGGCAACGACCGTGTCCTCAAGTTCATCCGCAAGGGCACGACGGTGGAGCAGAACCGGCAGGCCGCCCGCGTATGTCGCAAGTACGGCGTCTCTGTATGGGCCAACTATATGATGGGGATGCCGACAGAGACCAGAGAGGAAGTGATGGACACGGTGCGGCTGATGAAGGAGATAGACCCAGATTACTACAGCCCGGCCTTCTTCACTCCCCACCCCGGCACCGATCTGTACGACTACTCGGTCGAGCACGATCTGAGCCGCATCACTGACTACGACTCTTACCGTCGCAACCCCACCGAGCCCAAGATCAAGGGGCAGGACTACGAATTCCTCAAGTGGGCGATGGCGGAGAGCCAACGCCGCAAGCCCTTTAATGGTTTCAAGCGCTGGGTGAGCCAGCAGTGGCAGCGGGTCCGCCGTGCCACTCCTGCCAAGGTGATGCGCAAGTTGGGATTGATCCGGTCGGCTCAGCCAGCGTGACTCACAGCGGGAGGCCGCCTGTTTGCCTGGGACTGACCCTCCAGATAACGCCGCAACAGGTCGAGCGCGGCCTCAGCCGAGAGCCTTTTATTCTCCCAGCGATCGCCTCCCCACACGTGCCGCTCTAACCACTCACCATCTGGCGTGGTCAGCGCGATGTAGACCAGGCCCACAGGCTTCTCTGGCATGCCACCGTTTGGCCCAGCGATGCCGGTCACGGCCAGACCGATATCGGCGTGGAAGGCATCCCGTACACCGCGTGCCATCTCCCGCGCCGTCTGCTCGCTCACCGCGCCCCAGTGATATAGGGTGTCGTGCCGCACGTGAAGGATCAGCTCCTTGACATCGTAGGAATAGGCCGTGATAGAGCCATGATAATAAATCGAACTGCCGGGGATGTTGGTGATACGGTGACCGATGAGTCCGCCAGTGCACGATTCGGCCACTGCTAACGTCAACTCGAGCCGCTTTAGCCATCGGCTGACGATTACCTCAAGAGCATCTTCACCTGGTAGTCCCATCTGCCCCCCGATGTAATAGGCCCTGGCTCACCGCCAGGGCTTAACCATTGCTCTATGCCCCCAAGGGGATTCGAACCCCTGTCGCGGGCTTGAAAGGCCCGTGTCCTAGGCCAGACTAGACGATGGGGGCGCTTGTGCGCTCATCTACATTCATTTTACCACAAAGATATTTTGCGTCAAGCACGCTGTTGAGCCAGAGCAGTGACTACCACACTCTCGCCCGGTGCTCCAAACGAAAAGCCGAGCCACTCACGCTCGGCCTTATTGCTCGCGGATTGCTATGCGACGCGCCATCCGCTCCGGGGCAGCCTAGTCTGCTGCTGGCTCATCTCGCTCCATTCCCGCGTCTCCGCCAGGTTTTCGTACAATGTGCGGCTGAACCCTGTAATATCAAGGAATTGATCCAGCAGCGTACGCTCTACTTCAGCGTCGCGAACCTGGAGATAGCTGCTGTAGACCAACGCCAGGTTGAGACTCAATGCCTTGTCCAGCGTGCGCATCGTGGTCGAAAGCACTTGAGGGCACTCGTCCGACCATCTCTGCGCCAACTCAAATAACTGCTTTCGCGTCAGTTCCTCCAGCAGAATGATGTCCTCGAACCCAAAATCAAGCTCCATCAACTTCTGGCCAAATGTCCAACGTTTCTTGGCATACTCTCCGTCGAACTCTCCATCAAGCAAGCCTACCAGCCACTCATGGAGCACACTGTGGAAGCGCTGGGCGAAGCGCGCATTAGCCATCAGCGGCTGCGTACCCTTAAACTGCACCAACTGCTCGCCGAGGGTCTCAGTCATCTCAGCGACGTCAGAATCCAGCCAGCGACGCAGTTCGGCAATCCGTGCTCGATCAACCCTGTCCCACCCGACACACATTCTGACCCTGTCAAACCAGGCCATCATCACCGGACACACCCTCCACCCGCCCTCACTATTTATCCTCTGCTCTCCTTGCTCTGACTGTTACTGCCTGACCCACCATAACATAGTTGTTTATGGGCATCATTAAGAGTGAACATAGCATACCACAGAAAACTGCGTCTGCGGGTTGCGAAGGGGTTACGATTTGGTTACAAGGAGAGTCACTCTGCGCCGGGGCTACCACTGGCGAACATGTAGCCAACGCCACGCACGTTGAGGATGTACTTGGGGTCGGAGGGATCTAGCTCCAGTTTCTTACGCAGGCGGCGGATATGAACTCGAACAATCGCGCGCGCGCCCCAGGCGTCGGTTTCGTAGCCTTGGGCGCTACGCACCAATTCCTGCGGGCTCCAGACCTGATCCGGGGTCTCTACCAGACAAACCAGTATCTTGAACTCCGTTGGGGTCAGGTCCAGCGGTTGTCCTCGCAGCATGACGAGGTGTTTCTGACAGTCTACCACAATATCTTGAATCTGGATGAAGCGGCTGGGCTGAGGAGGCATTGCTTCTTCAACTGTCTCCGTGCCTTCAACTGCGGCTAACTCGGAGAGCGTCTGTTGCAGTTGGCTGACCAGGTGCTGGCGCTGCTGTTCTTGTTGACGCTTCTCCAAGCCTCTACGCACACTCTCCAGAACATCAGGAACAGGACAGGGCTTGAGCAAATAATCGTGCGCGCCCTGTCGAATGGCCTGAATCGCTGTCTCCAGCACCCCGAATGCAGTTAGCAATATGATCACGGTGCCAGGAGATTGCTTGTGCACCGCTTCGGTCACCTCAAGCCCGTCCATCCCAGGCATTTTGAGATCGAGCACCATCAGGTCAAAGGGGCCGCTCTTGTTCAACAGGCTTAGGGCCTCTTCGCCGCTGGCGGCCGTAGCAACCTGATAGCCCTCCAGCCTCAGTATCTCTGCCAAGGAGATGCGTGCCACGGCCTCATCGTCCACCACCATGATGCGTGCTACTTGACTTCGCTCCACCATTTCTCCACCCTCACTGCATAGCATGTTGGAAGGCCAGCCTACTTTGTGTCTCCACCGGGCGCACGGGCAACTTAACGACGAAATTCGTCCCCTGGCCCGGCTGGCTCGACACTTCTATCGCTCCACTGTGGCGCTCAACGATCCCATAACTTATGGCCAACCCTAGCCCAGTACCGGTGGGCTTGGTCGTATGGAAAGGCTCAAACAGGTGGGTAGTTTGTTCCGACGACATGCCCTGACCAGTGTCGTGAAAAGCGGCCAATACCCATTCACCGTCTTCTGAAAGCAGGGTCTCCAATCGCAGATCGCCGCCTGAGGGCATAGCCTCGATGCTGTTGATGATGATGTTCAAGAACACCTGGGTGATCTGGTCAGGAACCACAGGTACAGAGGGCAAGTCAGGGGTCAAGCGGCTATGCACGCGGACACCGCTGTGTTGCAGCCGCTTGTGAACCAGGGCCAGCACGTTTTCTATGATATGATTAATGTCAGCAGGCACCACATCGCCGCGGGATGGACGGTAGAAATTCAGCATACGCTGCACGATCTCAATCAACCGCTGTACCTCAGCCTGAGCCATGTTCAAATACTGCAAGCGTTTACTGCTACCAATATTCTTGTGCAGGCTCAGGTGCAGGCTGTTGTGGATTGCCTGGAGGGGATTGTTGATCTCGTGGGCAATAGAGGCGGCCAACCGTCCGATGGCAGCCATTTTCTCCGCTTGTACGAGCTGTGCCTGGGAACGCTCCAGTTCTTTTGCGAAGTCGGTCAACTCACTATACAGATTTGCGTTATCCACTGCCACCGCGACCGAGGCTGCCATCGCTTGCAGTAGTTCCAGGTCCTGCTCGCTGAAAGTTCCACCCGGTTTGTTGATCACCTCGATGGCCCCAATCACCCAATCGCGGATCGTTAACGGCACACAGAGGATGTTGCGGGAGGTGAAACCCGCATCTTCGTCAGCCTTGGCTGAGAAATGGGGATCGCGCTCGACATTGTTGACGAGTTTGGGCTTGCCAGACTGCACCACATAGCCCACGATGCCTTCTCCTGGTTGAATGGTCCGACTGGTGCTCCAGACCTGATCGGGGCTCAAAGTCTTGCGGAAGACTAACCTGCCCGCTTCCTCATCCACCAGTACCAGAGAGCCAGCCTCGACCTGCAGGATTTCGCGGATTCCTCGCATTGTCGCTTCTAGAACTTCATCCAGGTTCAGGCTAGAGGTGACCATACGGTTGATCTCGATAAGGGCCGCCAGTTCTCGATTGCGCCGGCGCAACGCTCGTTCGCTGCGGCGGATACGCATGACGGCATCAATCCGCGCCAGCAGTTCCTGGGGATCGAAGGGTTTGGTGAGGTAATCGTCGGCTCCCATTCCCAGGCCCAGTGTCTTGTCGCTGATCGAATCGAGAGCCGTGGTCATAATGATAGAGGTATTGCGCAACGCAGGGTCAGCCTTGACCCGGGCAATCACCTCGTAGCCGTCCATTTCCGGCATCATGATGTCTAACAAGATCAGATCGACCTCGTGTCCCGCTGTTGCTTCACGATATAAGAGGGTGAGCGCTTCCTCGCCGGAACGCGTGACTAGCACATGGCAACGTGCCAGTGCCAGCATGTTTTGCATCAATTCCAGCATCCCGGCATCGTCCTCGACGATCAGGACACGAGGGGATGTCGTTTGTTGTTCGTTGCTCATCTTGCCATCGCCCCGAATCGTTAGAGCGTCCTATGATAGCCACTTGTGCCCTCATTATACAGCATCTGCGAGCACAAACAAGTGTACGATATCACCGTGAGCTGTAGCTACTCAGGTTGATGGGTGAACGAAGACGGGGCCTACTCCACATCGAACATCTCAATATTCCATAACTCGCTCCCCGCTGTGGAATCCAGCGTGAAGTTCAGCACACCCGGACGGGCCAAAGCAACCCGCAGCCACATGAACAGCGGGATGGCGGGAAGCTCTTCGGAGAAGATGATCTGTGCCTGCTTGTGATGCTCCTCGTACTCCGGGATGCCGGGCAGTGCTTGGAGCGCCGCCTCGCAGACAGCATCGTAGTCGGGATTGCTATAGCCGGTGGCATTGTCCCCGTACCAGCGTCCCTCGTCCGGGATCTCGGAAGACATATAACGCCCACACGGGGGGATGGAGTCGAACCACCACGCCGTCTCGGCCAGGTCGAACTGACGGCCGAAGAGTGGCCCTTCAGGTCCATCGGCGAAGAACTCCCACGAGGGCCGGGTCTCCAGGTTGACACGGATGCCACAATCTATCAGGTTGGCTTTAACGATACGTGCCACTTGCTGAGAGGCTGCGCTATCCGAAGGCGTCAGCAGTGTGACCTCAAACGATGTGCCGGTACGGATCCCCTGGACAGAGCGCGCCTCTAGCACGCCATCATCGTCCTCATCCAGCCAGCCGACCTCCTCCAGCAATACCCGGCCGGCTGTCGGATCGTAGTTCCAGTGCACCAGATGGTCACCCGCGTAGAGCGGGTGCCCTGGTGGTAGATAACTGTCTGGCACGACGCTGCGACCGTATGTGACCTCGTCCACGATGGCCTGGCGGTCAATACATTGGGCGATAGCCTGCCGCACCCGTACATCCCTGAAGAAGTCCGCTCGCTGGTAGTCAGACACCGGGGCAATACCGAAGTCAATATGCTCCCCCCCGTTGCTGGTCGCGGAAATCACCTCCAGTAGACCATGCTGCTCAGCCTGCACCAGCATCGGCATGAACGGCTCGAAGTCGGCATCCTGGGTGCCAATATCACACTCGCCCGAGAGGAGGCGGGCAATCAACTCCGGCGCGCCAGAGGTGAACCGAAACACCACGTGGTCCAGGTATGGCAGCCCTTCGGCCGCGCGGAAATAGTGAGGGTTACGAGAGAGAGTGATGTGACTCCCTGGCACCCACTCCTCGACAAGAAATGGCCCCCAACCTAAGGGGTCACGCCTGACTTCATCGGCCTGCAACAGCGTGGCCGGAGAACGGCCTTCCAGTTGATGGCGTGGGAGAGGAGCGAAGAAGTTCAGGAAGTAAGTAGAGTCGAGGAATCCAGGCAGCCCGACCCACTTTACACGCCACTCGTCCGGAGAACGGTAACGGGCCGTGCGCTCTACCAGGTAGCGGCCGCCAGGCGTAGCGGGGTCGGAGGCCACCTGGAAGGCGAAAATCGAGTCGGATGCCGTGAGCGGCTCTCCGTCGGCCCAGGTGACATCCTCCCTTAGCGCAAACGTGACCTCCATCCTTTCCATCCACAGCGGTTCGCCCTCAAACTCAACCGCGCACTCCTCAGCATAGCAGCCAGCCGGACGGACCCGTATCCCCTCCGCCAGTTCCACGACATCATCCTCGGCGCTGACCACCAGGCTGCCCTCCCGCACGCGCACCCTGCGCGTGAGAGCGTCCCCATCGGCGATACTGGGTACTTTTTGCAGGATCACCGGCTGGTAGGCGTAATTCCGGTGGTCAATGGGTCCGTCGTAGAGCGCTTCCATCACGTGCCGCGTAGCCGCCAGGTGGGAACCGCCGTAGAGGTACAGCGTGTCGGGCTCACCGATTGTGCAGACGGTGAGTGCCTTAGGCTCCGGTGGCAGGGGGGTAGGCGACGGAGAAGGCGTAGCCGTGACCACGACCGTCTCCGGCGGCATCGTCACGGTGACGGTCACAACCTGGGGAGCGCAACCAGTGAGCAGCAAAGCCGCTGTGGTGAAGACAGCAAAGACACATCGCCGTTGGTATAGCATCTACTCCTCCTCGAATGGCGAGTATAACATCACACGGGCCAGAATGCAACTCCCGGTTTGCGTGGGAACAGTGATTTCTAACGCTGGCGGACGATTAGCCAGCGGATCCAGGCTTGCCAAGACAGGTTGCGGATGGCACGAGCGGCCTGTTGGGCAATATACAGGTTTCCGGGGCAGGGGCTGTAGGTCGTGAGGTGATATTCGGCCAGCAACCGCTGAGCAGGGTCCACGGCCGGAGGGAGCAGACGGGCCAGGGCTGCGACACGTTCTGCTGGTGTGTCGGCAGGGTCGGGGGAGTCGCCCAAACGGGCCAAGGCGCGGGCAAGTTCCAGGTAGGCGCGCTCCAAAGGAGATAGAGCGGCGCGACGTGCCCAGCGACGCAGGGCAGACGGTGGCTCCAGGCCAAGGCGGCGCAGGCCTCCTTCCAGCAGGATAGGCAGAGGTGGTGGGGCACGCCGACCCCGCTTGCTCCAGACGAGAGCAACTAAGATTAGGCCCAAGGCCAGGAATGAGGCCCACAAGGCTGTGCTCTTCCTGAAGCCTGGGGCAGCAGCGGGGGACAGTTCGCTGAGCGGATAGGGCTCGAGGTCCAAGAACTCTTCCCGGTCGCGCCAGTATCCCTCAGACTCTCCAACAGATGGTGTATCAGGCTGACCCTCACCCGGCGGGCGGTGGATCAGAGGTTGGGAAACAGTGGGCTCAAATTCAATCCAGCCCAGGCCAGGAAAATAGACCTCAGGCCAGGCATGGGCATCGCGCCGACGTACCAGGTAGGTGTCACTCTCGTCCTGGCGTTCGCCCTGGGCAAAGCCGACGGCCAGCCGAGCAGGGATACTCAGGGAACGCAGCAAGATGACCTCAGCGGAGGCGTAGTAATTGCAGAAGCCCTCACGCTGATCAAAGAGGAACCAGTCCAGGGGCTCCTGGTTGGGGGGCGGGGTGGGGACGGTCTCGTGGTAACTGATGTAAGTGCGCAGGTAGGCAGTGACGGCAGTGGCAATGTCGTAGGGATCGTCTTGGGTAAGGGCTATCAGGCGGGCCAGTTCCAGGGTACGGGTAGTAACGGTGGAGGGGATTTGCAGATAGCGGCCGGTGACCCATAGAGGATAATCGGTGCCGGCCGCGCGCAGTTGGGTGACGGTGGCAGCACTGATGGAAGACCGGACCTGGTAAGTTTCGCCAGGGCGCAGGGGCGGGGTGACGTGCAAAGCAGACAGATCAGCGGTGCCGTCGGGATTGTAGCCCAGGTCTGCCTGGGCAGGGCGACTGACCCATAGGGGCTGAGGGGCCGTGTAGAGGGTCGCGATGGGAACGAACAGGTTGAAGTCGAAAGTAGCCGTTGAGCGTCCTTCTCCTTCAGGGAAGATCAGGCCGAAGTGGGTGGGTGTGACGAACTGTGTAGTGGAGAGAGTGCTGGTCCATTGGCCGTCGGCGTAGGAGTCGTAGACACGAGCGCGCCAATAGTAAGAGCGTGGCAACTGCGCCCCTACGCTCCTGGCAGAACCGGGCGAGACGTCGACGGTCATAATGGGAGTTTCGGAAAGTTCGCTCCCACGGCCCAACGAAAGGTGTTCACCGTAGTACTCGTAGTAATTGACCAAACCGCCGGTGCTGCGCAGAGGTGAGAATACCTTGCTCAGGCGGTCGCGTGCAACGGCCCAGGGCTGGGTGACGCGCTGCCAGGCTTCCTCGGCAGAGGGCAAAACATCGGCCAGGATAGGTATGGTCCAGGCTGCTGGGACAAGCAAGGCAGTGATCAGTAGGGTGACCCAGATCAGGTCAAAACCGATATAGGGGGGCAGAGGAACGCGAGTTTGCCTCCAGCGGGCATAGTGGTGCAGATAGGTCAGACGTGCCAGAAGCAAGATGCCAAAAAAAAGGTAGCCGGCCAGGAACCAGGCGCGAGAGGCCACGAAGGGATCATAGTTTTGGATGATGAGCAGCATCAGGCCGGCGGGAAGCGTGGCCCGCCAAGGGCGGGCATGGCGAGTGAGATTGTAGCCAGCGTGCACGCCCAGCGCCCAGAAGAGACCGGCCATCAAGGATAAGAAGAGCAGGGGGTCTTGCACGGCTTCCTGCCGCTCCAGTTGGTCAATGGTGACGATCAAGCGGCCGGCCAGGCTGATCAACCGTTCAGTCCATAAGACGGTTTGGCCCAGCGTGAGGCTGAGTTGCCAGGGGATAGTGAACAGGCCGTAGACCAGGGCCCAGGCGGTGGCCTGGCGGGGGGAGAAGATACTCTGGCCCAGAGCCAGGCCAACCAGTGCCCCCAGGAAGGTCAGAGTATGGATCCGATCCAGATGATCGGTCCACTGGGTGGCGACCAGACGACTGGAGGCGGTGAATAGAGCAGCCAACAGCAAAAGGACAGCGGGCAGGTCCCACCAGCGGGAAGTAGGTGTGGAAGTATGGGAGCGTGGGGGTGAGGGCAATGGTCCCATGGGTCTCATCTCTGCCCCCATCGGACCACCAGATCCGCCGCTACCTCACTCAAAACAGTCCCCAGGTCTGCACCATTTGCTATCTGGCACACGGGCGCCCCCAGCGCCGTGATATCGGTCGCCAGGGCTTCCGTCCCTGGCGGGCCACCAAAAGAGGCTGCGTCCAGCAAGACGACCACTGGCCGCAACCCCCGCCGCAACAGGTGATCCACGGTCAGGGCTACCTCCTCTCGAACGGAGGGGGTGATCAAGATCACCGTGCTACCGCGTGGCAGGTGTCGGGCTCGGGCTGCCACCAGGGCCGAGATGGGCAAATCCCCCACAGCGCGCAATAGTGCCATGGCTTCCAGTACCTTGCCCAATTGCCGCCCGCCCCGGTCAGGGGGCAACACGTTTGGAGATTGCGACTGACCGCAACTCACCAGCCCTACCGCACGCCCGCGCTGCAGAAAATATCGCCCTAGCGAGGCAGCGATGCTCACCGCGTACTCCTCTGTGGAGGGCGGCAACACAACCTCTTCTAGAGGGCGCAACAGCGCATCTACAGCCAGATCGGGAGGGGAATAGGGTAGTGTGGATTGCACCTCTCGCGCAGCGTCCAGAAAAACCCACACCTCGGCCAGGGGGTCCAGTTCAAATTCTTTGACCATCAGGCGCTCTCGCCGCGCCGTGCTCACCCAATGGATGCGGTTCAAGGAATCGCCAGGGGCATAATCACGCACCCCTGCCACATTCGGAGTCACCTGATGTGCGCGACAGCGCAGGGCTTCGCCTCCCGGCAACAGCCCCGGCGGACTGGGGAAGGCGCGCACCTCCACCGTTATGGGATACACCAGCAAAGAGACATCCGGTGGCATGATGCGGCTGACCGGGAACAGACCAAAAGGGTCCCCTGATGCCAGTACAGTCGGCCCCAAGGGAAACACACCTCGTTGCACCAGACGGGTACGCGCCCGGTAGGACCGTCGTTGCCGTCCCCGGATCATGGAGAGTACACGCGATCCCTGCGACCCCGGCAATGCGGATTGATCGCGCACTTCCAGCCACAGACGGGGCAGGCGGCTGTCGTTTTGAATCTCAAACCGCTCTTGAAAAATCTGTCCCACCTGAGCGCGCCGGTCGTCTCGAATCTCAAATCGCTCTTGAAAGGTTGGCCCCACCTGAGCACGCCGAATGCGCGCCTTGCGTTGCACTTGTATCCCTCGCAGCGCCAGCGCGGCCCAGAGCCGACTGCCCACCAGCAGAAATCCCCATAGATAACTCAAACGGGAGTAAACGGGCCAGCCGGTCACTGTCAGCGCCAGCAAACTGAGGGCAAACAGCCCCATCACTACACGTAGCGAGGTGGTCATATTCTTGTCCACCACATAACCACCAACAGCATCGCCTATCGAGAACTGAGCACCATCAGGTAGTGGGCCATCGTCCGCCCGGCCTCCGCCAGCAACTCTGGGTCTAGATGGTCCAGCGTGTCGGCAGGCGTGCCGGAGAGGTCGTCCCCTGGCCGGGTCACCGCCAACCCGGAGTAGGAAGTGTCCGAACTGACGCGCCCCGAACGTCGAGGCCCACTCGTGAAGAAGAATTGCCAATCCTCCATTTCCTCCGTGCGCACTCCGAACCGACGGGCACTCTGGTCGAAGGCGCGGGCCAGGCCAGACCCCGCCTCCATCTGGGCGAGCCGCGGCTCGCCCGCCCCCACGCCCTGGAGGATCACCGATGTCCAGGTGTCCGATGGGCTGGTCGGGAGGATCGGGTGGTTGACGAAATGCTCTCCTCCCGACTCGTCGAAAGCGGCGAAGACCACCGTCCGCTTCGGCTCGAATTCCAGGTCCCGCCACAGCCGGGCCACCTCCAGTATCACCGCCACACCACTACCGTCCTCGTCCGCCCCAGGGTAGATCACTTCCTCCCGCTTAGGTGGCCCGGTGTAGGTGGCGGCGACCAGGATGCGATCCCCCTGGGTTGTGATGTCCGCGGCGGGGAAATAGCCGACGACGTTGGCCGCCGACACATCTTCGTAGGCCAGCCCCGCCTTTACCTGGACCCGCAGACCGGTCTCCAACTCGATCCGCTGCCCCGCTTCCCGCGCTGCCCGGAGTTCGTCCAGGTCCAGCCCCGCCTCCGCCAGCAGTTGCCGGGCGGCAGACTCACTGATGAGCAGGTTGGGATAAGAGGGTATGAAGCGATGAGGATCGGAGGGAGGGGCCAGGTCATTGGGCCCCAGCCCGTCGTCGGGCACCAGGCGTAAGACAACCGCGTTGGCGGGTACGTGGTAATTCCACGGTACGTGAAACTCCTCTGCCGAGTCGAGCAGCAAGATAACCTTTCTGATTGCCACGGTGTCGCGCGTGTTTCCCATCACCAGCAGTTCCTCTTCCCTGCTTGCCTCGGCTTCGAAGGGCTGCAAGGGATCGAAGGAGATTCCCCCGTCGAACCGCATGTGCGGCTCTCCATCCGGTCCCAGAATCTCCAATACAGGCTCGGCGGTGACCCGCCCGCACACGGTGGCGTAAGACTGGTAGTAGGTCCCGTCGGGCAGCGGAGTGAGCCCGACTTGCTTGAACTGGTAAGCGATATAGCCCGCGGCCTGGAAGCCTCCGCCCGGGCCGGTGGGTCGCCCCTCTAACTCCGGCTGTGTGAGGTAGGATATGTCGTTCCAGGCCCGCTGCACGTCGAACTGGCGTGCCAGGTCGGTGAACCGGGCTTCGGTGCTGGTGCTCGCCAGGAGCGCCCGGGCGCCGAGGAGGAGCAGTACTACCACGGCGAAGAAACGGAACAGCGACCAGCCGCTGGGGTGGAATCGTCCCTTCTCAATGAACCGCTGCAACCCGTAGCCGAAGAGGTTGAAGCCGAGGATGGTGACAAAGAAAGCCAGCGCCGGGGCCATAGGCAGCCATGGGAGAGAGCGGAAGTAGCGCCAGGAGGTGCCCAGCATCGCCCCCCAGTCTGGCACATCGAAGTAGTGGATGAATCCAATGGCTTCGTCCTCGTATACACCCCCGCCACCGATGAAGATGTGGACAAAGCCCAGTTCGCCCAGGAGAAGCAACACGCCCCCCATCTCCAACGCCGCCAGCGCCAGCAGTGTCGCCAGGAGGTTGGGCAGGACGTGGCGGCTGAGAATCTGTGCCGAACCAAGCCCCAGCGCCCGCGCCGCCAGGATGTAGAGTTTGTTGCGGATGACCAGGACGTGGCCGCGCACGATCTGGGTGACCTCCCCCCATCCCACCAGCGACAGCGCCACGATGAAGGAACCCTGCCCCTGGCGGATGCCAATGGCAAAGACGAGGAGGATCGCCAGGATCAGACCTGGGATCGCAGCCAGGAACTCGATCAAGGCGATGATGGCCCGGTCGAAGAGGCTCCCTGGCCACCACCCGGCCACGGTGCCCAGCAGCAACCCCAACAGCAGCCGCACCACCATCGCGGCGAACGCGATCACCAACGTCTGCCGTGCCCCATGGAGTAGCATGGAGAGCATATCCCGTCCCTGGTCATCGGTTCCCATCGGGTAGAGATCGCAGGGTGGAATGGGGGCACGGTACAGTTTTCCGTCAATGGTCTGGACGCGGTCACGCATATAGGGGTTGTGGGGTGCCACCTCCGGCCCCAGGACCGCTACCAGGAGGAAGAGGGTCACCAGGACAGAGCCGACGATGAAGGAGCGGTCCTGCACCGCCCGGCCCAGTCGCTGCCAGAAGGTCTGCGGCTTCATACTGCACCTGCCTCCCGCGCCCGCAGTCGTGGGTCCACGACGAGGTAGAGGGCCTCGAGGAGGAGATTGACGAGGATGAAGAGGAGAGCCAGGGGCAAGACCATGCCGATCACCGTGGTCGTGTCATGGGCCTGGACCGCCTCCAGCAGCCCTTGGCCCACCCCCGCCCAGTTGAAGATGTACTCGACGATGGGCAGGATCGCCAGACTGAAGCGGAGGGAGACGGCCACGGTGGTCAAGAGGGGCACGCCAGTGGCCCGCAGAACGTGGCGGAACAGCACGACCCATGGCCCGAGCCCCTTGGCGTGGGCAGTGCGCACGAAGTCTGTGTCCAAAACATCCACCAGGGCATTGTACCCTAACCGCATCACGTTGGCCGCGGGACGGGCCGCCAGCACCAAGGCGGGCAGAATCAGGTGGGCGTCCCATCCGAAGCCGTGCACCGGCAGAAAGTCCGTTCCGGTGGTGCGGTAGAGCCAGACGTCGAACCAGATCAGGAGCATGGCGGCAAAGTAACTGGGGGTGGAGATGCCCAGGACAGAGAGGAAGACCAGCAGGCCAGAGAAACCGGTCTTGCGCCGCAGCCCCGCCCCGATTCCCAGTGGCAGGCCAATGATAATCGCCAGTGTCATCGCGATGGTCAACAGTCCCAAAGATCTGGGAAGAGCACGGGCCAATTTAGCGGCGACAGATGGGGTGGAGGCACTGGGATAGAGGGGCGCAACAACCCCCAGATCTCCCTGAACCAGGTTCGCCAGGTAGTCAATAGTGAAACCAGCGGCGGAAGGAGCCACTACCGGCAGCGATCCCAGGCCCCCCTCCTGCCCCAGATTTACAGTCAGTGCCACGAAAAAGACCAGAACCACCAGGAGCGCGGGCGTAGGGAGGAGACGCCAGGTGAAGCGCAGGAACACACTTGCCATACCTGCTGGACTGCCGAGCCAGCGGGTATGCAGTGTCACGCCCTCTCTCTGTATGCCCTCCTGGATTTCTGATGGGCGTAACATATCCCGCAGAAAAGAAAGCCCAGGGGGTGAAATTGCCTCGGGCCTTTGTATCGCTGTGGGCAGTCGACCGGCAGCGATCAGGTCGTCGTAACGCCCATCAGGCGAGGGGCGGCGCCTCGCCCAGCGAATGCCGGTGTGAGCGCTCTCGTTCTTCGGCTCCAGCTCCAGTACATGGCTGAACAGAACCAGGCTCTCCAGCCGGGTATGCGCCAGCCATGCCAGCCAGAGCAGGGCGACGACATTGTCCGGGTCAACGTCGCGGGCCGTCTGAAAACAGCGACGTGCCTCGGCATAGTCGCCAGCACGCACAGCCGACACGCCCCATCGCAGCCACGACCGGACGCCGGCGGCATCCCTGGCGGCGGCTGGGGGCACGCTCAGCGAGCGGCGGTACACGAGGCCAGCCAGCAAGGGCAAAGCGGCCAGGTTGGCCCATCGCACCCAGCCGGCAATGTGAGGATCGGTGACCGGAACTGTGATCTGCAGGACGTGACCGGTGAGCCAGAGGGCAAACAGGCAGATGATCAATCTCCTATCGTGCGAACGACCCTGGCGCCATGCCACACTGGCGATAAGCGCCAGTACGAGAACAACTATGGTAGAGAATTCCCACACTGTCTCCTGCCAATAATCGTTGTAGGCGATGCCCTGGACCTCGGCCAATGGCCAGAGAATAGCGAAAGCCACATAGACGCCCGCAGTTACCAGGAGCGTAAAGAGCAACAGCGTCACACCAAGACGTGCGTGCTGCTCCAGAACCGGCAGGAATGCCCAGGCAACCAGCAGCAACGTGGTGAGGTCGAGGAAGCGCTCAAGTGGGGGCAGAATGACGTTGGGCGATACCGCCCTGGCGCGGTCAAGCACGGCGATGAATATCAGTAGTGTGCGTGCGAAGGCAAAACCCACGCCGGTCACCAGCAATCGTATGGCAGTCGGATCGCGGCGGCGGCGATTCCAGCGCTCGAATGTTACTCCCAGGATGAGGTGAATAGCGAGCAGTGTCACCAGGTGATAGACCAGGCCACCAACTGGAACGGTGATCAATTCAATAAAACTTCGCCAAAACACCATCCCGCTTCACTAGCGCAGGAGTACAAAGAGCATTATCTGAAGCAAACCATGGGCGAGAGCGAACACAAAGAAGGCCCCAAACAACGGTTGCTCGTCTCGCTTCCGCAGATACAGCGCCGTCAACAACAGAGCGACAGCGGCCGTCACAAGCGGCATACTCCACTGGAGTACCACGGGCATGCTGCTACGATGAGGATAGAGCAGATAGGTGCACACCACTTCCAGCAACGCGGCACCACCAAGGGCCGCCCGTGCTCCCGGCGCTGTCAGTCTCTCGTACCCGGTGACCAGATGGTAGCCGAGTAACGACATTAGAGGAAATAGAGACCAAGAGAAGGCCAGCACCGGCGTGAAGCCCACTATCAGGAAAAGTTGCATAGCAGCGCCCAGCGCACGGTCAGTCACGTCCCACAAAGTCAGGGCGTTGTACGCCTTTTTCACCTCGGGGGAGGTGCCGGCGTAGGCCACGCGGTACACTCCGAAGCCCCCCGTCTCCAACCAGGCCAGGTGAAGATTGCCCTGTGCATCCACCGCCAGGCTCGGCTTGAGGGAAGAACCACCCGAAGCAGTGACGATATACTGATCCTCCGGCCAGCCACTCTGGTCAACGGCAGTCGTCGATCCCCCAGATAGGCGGTCAACCGTTGCCCAGACGTGATCCCCTGACAACTCCTCGCCCCGCACGGCGATGACACCGATCTGAAGTCCTGGGCCATCTGGCGCCATGACTGTCTCGGCCAGAGCGACGAGCAACGTTTCGTACTGGCCGCGCACAGCCCGAAGGCTCAGTGGATTGCCACCTTCGTCTAACCGCAGGCTTCTAACTTTCTTCTGGCGCGGTATCTCCAGAGGAAAGAAAGCATACCGGGCGCTGGAAGCGATATCTCGGAAATCCTGGATGACCCACAGGACGTAGCCAGTGTCGCTATCAATACCTACGACGAGGCTTTCCACGCGTTGGCCCGCGCGCAGAAAGATCCTGCCCATCTCTTCCGGCTGGCTCAGATCGTCCTGCTCTGGATCAAGGGAGGCATAGTAAATCGCCTTCCTGTTTGACCCTGTCTCCCGTAGCCAGGCGAGATGGAAGAGCCCCTCCCGATCCACCTGTATACTGATGTCCCTGCCGTCATCAACCAGCAGGACGGGATCGCCCTGCATCTTCCCCTCGGCGCTCAGCGTGACCCGGTAGATGCCCGCCTGCCCGGTCCAGAGAACCTCGATTCCACCCCGACGGTTAAAAGCCAGGCATGGGGATTGGGCCTCATCTCCCGGCAGCGAGAGGGGGAGCGGGCCAACCTGCACCGAACCAGCGCTGTCCAGCCGGGCGTAGGTCAGGAGCGAGCGGCCCCCGCCCGCCTCCCGCCAGACGAGGTGAATTTCACCCTCTGGCCCTACGAGGAAGTGCGGCTCCCGTGGGACATCTGTTCCCAATCTGGGCGTCCGGTCTATGACGACCTGACCTTGCGTTCCCAACTGTACCACATGCAGCCGATCATCGAGGTCCACCCAGGCTAAAAACAGTCCGCCACCGGGGGCAGCCTGGACATCCACCGCATTGCTCACCGGCGTCACGCCGAGCAGTCGCCCCCGGCTCCACTCCTCCGATGCGCGGGGAGTCAACAGCGGGGTGTAGGCGCTAGCCCACCCGATGAGAGCAACCAAAGCCAGCAGCACCGCTCCAATGATGATCCAGTACCCCCATCGCTTCATCTTGCCTCCTTCGGCACCTCTTCTATAGGCTGTAGGGCAATTTGGCAAATTGCCCCTGGGACAAGTTGCCAACTTGTCCTACAACCAGCCATGTAAAAAAGAGGGCACGCCCGATCATCTCGGTCCGTGCCCCTTTGGTTCGCGCAGCCGCCATTGCCGACGGCCCCCGGCGCCCCGCAATCAGGACGCAAAGTCATGCTCCCTGCGTCCCTGCCCCCGCTCGCTGCAACCGGGTGCTCTAGGCGGCTTTGGCCACCGCCTTGCGCGTTGCTCTCGCTGTCCGCCGCTTCTTCCGCCGGGCTGTGCGGACCAGGGCGGTGCCCCGCATTGTCGGGTCCAGCGCATCTCGCAGGCCATCCCCCAGGAAGTTGAAGGCCAGCATGGTCATAGTAATCGCCAGTCCCGGGTAGATGGTCATGTGGGGCACAGACCGCAACCCCCGCCACCCTTCGGAGATCATCTGGGCCCAACTGGGATAAGGCGGCGGCACTCCCAGACCGATAAAACTGAGCACGGCCTCCGTCAGGATCAGGCCGGGGATGCGCAGTGTCAGCGACACGACGGCCGTGCCCGCGCTGTTGGGCAACAAGTGCCGGGAGATGATGCGGGCCGGGCCAGCGCCGACCATCTGCGCCGCCAGGACGAACTCCTTCTCCCGCAGGGACAGGAACTGCCCCCGGATCAACCGGGCCATCCCCCTCCATCCCACGATGCCGATGGCGATGAAGATGTTGATCATGCCCTGGATGGCGCTCTCCGAGGGCAGGACTACCATGATGAGAATGATGAAGAGCAGATCGGGAAAGCCGTACATCACGTCCACAAAGCGCATCATGACGTTGTCTGCCCGGCCGCCCAGGTAGCCGGAGATGGCCCCGTAAGTGACGCCGATGATCAACGACGTCAGCGAGCCGACGACGGCGACGGTCAGGGAGACGCGTGTGCCCCACCATATTCGGCTGAAGACATCCCGCCCCAGTTTGTCGGTGCCGAAGATGTGATCGGGCCAGCGTGGGGCGATGCGGGTGTTATCGTAGTCGGCCTTCCGGTAACTGTAGGGGGGCAGGAAATCGGCGGTCGCGGCGGCAAAGAGCAGGACACCTATGAAGATCAGCCCCGCCAGCGCCATGCGGTTGCGCAGCAACCGCCGCCAGGCGTCCTGCCATAGGCTCACGCCTCGCTCCGCAAACCGGGCTTCAAGATCCCGCTGTGCCCGCTCAGAAGCGGTTTCGGTCATAATTCACTCCTACTTCTAAATTGTCCTACTCGAACCGGATGCGTGGGTCGAGGAAGCCGTAGCCAACGTCCACGATCATGTTGAACAGCACCAGGGCCACCGAGTAGAGCAGGATCGTGCCCATGATCAGCGTGTAGTCCCGGTCGGTGACCGAGGTGATGAAGAACTTGCCGATGCCGCCGATAGAGAAGACCCACTCCACCATGAAAGAGCCGGTGAGCCAGCCAGCCATCATCGGCCCCAGGACGGTGGTCACCGGGATGAGGGAATTCTTCAGCGCGTGGCGCAGGATGACGACCTGCTCCGCCAGTCCCTTGGCCCGGGCAGTGCGGATGTAGTCGGCGCGGATGACCTCCAGCATACTGGCCCGGGTCAGCCGGGCAATGATGGCCGTGCCGCCTGTGCCGAAGGTGACGGCCGGCATGATCACCTGCTTCCAGTCCTCCCCCCAGCCGTAGGTAGGCAGCCACTCCAGTTTCAGGGCGAAGAACAGAATCAACATGATGCCCAGGAGGAAGTTGGGGATGGAGACCCCCAGCATAGAGACGAACATCGCGCCGTAGTCCACCACGGTGTTCTGCTTCAGGGCCGAGATGATCCCCAGGGGAGCGCCGACGAAGAGGGCCAGGCTGATGGAGACCAACCCCACCTGGGCCGAGACCATGACCGGCGCCAGCGTCAGGAAGCGCTTCACCGCCTCAAACCGGTCGTACCAGGAGATGCCGATGTACCCTATCACCTCCCCGTTCGTCTTCACCACCAGGGCGGAGGAGTCGAAGAGGCCGGGCGGGTCGGAGAAGGTCATCGAACTGGCCGCCGTGCCGAAGGTGGCGGTCAGTCGCTCCCGCAACACGTTCACCATGTAGTTGCTGCCGAAGAGCATACTGTTGACCGTCCGGCCGGGCCGCCGCAAGGAAGGACCGAAGTCGAAGTGGAACAGCAGCCGGCTCATGTAGTTCGTGTACTGCTGCCAGACCGGCTTATCGAGCCCGTACTTGGCCTCCATGTTGGCCTGGATTTCCGGCGGGACCGGCCGGCCCGACGTGCCCGCCGTGAAAGGGCCTCCCGGCACGATTTGCATCATCCCGAAGACGACAATGCTGATCAGGATCAGCACCGGGACGTTCCAAAACAGTCGCCGCAGGACAAATCTCTGCATATCTACACCCTCCTCGTAACCCTCCCTCTCGGAGACCAATGGTCCCCCTCTTGAGGGTTGTTTCTTACTTCGCTCCAAAGGGATCGTCAGATCCCGCCTTCGGACCGCCGGATCTGGCGATCCGGCTGGAGCATAGCCCCGCAAGTAAGTGCAGCAAGTCAGCAACACTTAACGGGGAGACTGCCCGGGGACCAACCTCCACGAATCTGGTCACGAACCCGCGAACCGGATCACACCGGAGGACATTCGTGGTTCGTAAATTCGTGTATTCGCGACCACGCTCGTGGATAGCACTATGCCTCCAGAAAGGGGAACCCCAGGGTTCCCTTGCGGGAACCCCAGGGAACCCCGGGTAGCCGGAAGGCTAGTCGTTGCAGGAGTCGAGAGTGTCCAGGTAGGCACCCCACTCCATGTTGACGACGTTGACGGTGATGCCGAGGTTGGTCTCCCACTGCTCCTCAACCGCCTCGATGACGTCCTCGTTGCCCCGGTTGAACCACAGTTGGATGACGATATCACCCGCTTCCTCGACGCCCAGTTCGGCCATAGCCGCCTGCAGGTACTCCAGCGCGGCATCCAGGTCGAACGGGTAGCCGCTCGCGTCACCCTGGTAGCCCGGGATCTCCGGCGGGATCACGCCGTAGGCGTCAATCCGCCAGGGCATCTGCAACACCGCGTCCATGATGGCCCGCTTGTTGACGGCGGAGGCCAGCGCCTTGCGGAAGTTCAGGTTGTCGGTCGGCGCCAACTCGGTGTTCAGGCCGACGTAGTAGGTGCCGGGCCGCGGCAACCGCACGAAGGAATCAGCCATCTCCTCCAGGATGCGCGGTAGTTCCTCTGCCGGGTACTCGGAGGCATCCAGCTCGCCCCGCTCGAAGGCGGCCAGCGCGGTGGCGTCCTCGACGATGATCGGGAACTCCACCCGCTCGATGATCACATCGTCGGCGTTGTGGTAGTTGGGGTTCTTCTCGACGAGCACGTGATCGTCGTGCGCCCACTCGATCAGGACGTAGGCGCCGTTCCCCACGAAGTTCCCCGGCTCGGTCCACTGGTCGCCGTACTGCTCGATGACGTCCAGGCGCACGGGGAAGCAGGTGTGGAAGGCCAGGATGCTGTCGAAGTAGGACGCGGCCTGCTTCAGCGTGATCTCCAGCGTGTAGTCGTCCACGGCGACCACGCCCACGGTCGAGGGATCGTCCGTCTCGCCGGTGTTGAACTCCTCGGAACCCAGGATGGGATACATCAACCAGGCGTACTCCGCCGCCGTCGCGGGGTCGAAGAGGCGGATGATCCCGTCCGCGAAGTGCTGGGCGAGCACCGGCTCTCCGTCCGACCAGGAGGCATCCTGGCGCAGGTAGATGGTGTAGACCGTCCCGTCCTCCGACACCTCGTACGACTCGGCGCCAGCCGGCTCGATGGTTCCCTCACCCGTGTAGCGGTAGAGCGACTCCATCAACTGGCTCAGTACCATGGCGGAGGTGGTGTCGGTGGCAGTGTTGACGTCCAGGGTGGGCGGCTCGGTCCCCAGCTGGTAGCGTATCGTATCCTGCCCCTCCGGCAGCCGCCATTTCATCAAATGGGGCGCGCCAAAGGGGGGCCATTCGTCCTCGACCTCGGGCCGCACCAGGTGGGTCCGGTCGTAGTGGTAGACGGGCATGACCGCCACGTGGTCGGTCACCAGGATGGCTTCGGCCTCCTGCCACAGTGTCATGCGGACCTCAGGGTCAAACTCCACTAGCGCCTGATCTACCAGTTCGCGGAAGGCATCGTCGTCCCAGAAGGTATACTGGAACGGCGAATCCGGGTGCCAGACGACGTTGAGCATGTTCTCGGCGTCGGAATAGTCCATCACCCAGCCCATGCGGTAGGCGTTGTAACTGCACTGAGCCTCAAGCCCTGGTGTCGGTTCTATGGGAACCTCGACTTCCACGGGCACCTCGACCTCGACGGGTACCTCAACGATGACCTCTTCGGGCGGTGACGTGATCACCACGGTCTGGATCTCAGGCGCCGCGCAGGCGGTGAACAGCAAACCAGCGAGCACCGTCACGGCAGCAAGGATATACCACTTTTTGGCAAGCATCTTTCTCCTCCTTAGATAGATAGTCTCACTTACAAGGTTTTGTCAGTAGGTGTGTCTCTCTCCTCCGTACCATCGTCTCAGTGACCATCACCTCCTTTCACAACGACACACACCGCAAAGAACTGAAACGAGTGTGCCACAACTATGCAGCAGCCTCATTTAGACTGCCAGCAGACTTGATCAGGCCGCTTGTTCAGGCTGCACCAGGTGGCAGGCGCAGAAATGACCCTTCTTCACCTCAACGAACTCCGGCTCAACCTCCGAGCAGATATCTATGGCCACCGGGCAGCGGGTACTGAAGTTACAGCCCACAGGTGGGTTGGCCGGGCTGGGGATGTCCCCCTCCAGGATGATACGCTGCCGCTTCTCCTCAAGCACCGGGTCTGGCACCGGCACCGCCGACATCAACGCCTGGGTGTAGGGGTGCAGCGGGTTAAGATAGATCTCGTCCCGGTCGGTCAACTCCATGATCTTGCCCAGGTACATCACCGCCATGCGGTCGCTGATGTGGCGGACCATGCTCAGGTCGTGGGCAATGAACAGGTAGGTCAACCCCAACCGATCCTGCAACTCCTCCAACAAGTTGACCACCTGGGCCTGGATGGAGACATCCAGCGAGGAGATAGGCTCGTCACAGATGATCAGGTCGGGGTTGAGGGCCAGGGCACGGGCAATGCCGATGCGCTGCCGCTGCCCACCGGAGAACTCGTGGGGGTAGCGGTTGACGAAGTAGGGATTGAGCCCCACCACCCGCAGAAGTTCCTGCACCCGCTCTCGCTTCTCCTTCCCGCGGGCGATCATGTGCACCTCCAACGGCTCGGCGACGATGGAGCCCACGGTCATGCGCGGGTTTAGCGAGGCATAGGGATCCTGGAAGATCATCTGCATCCGGCGGCGCATATGGCGCAGTTTGCTGCCCTTGATGCTCGTCAGGTCCGTACCATCAAAGATGACCTGTCCGTCCGTCGGCTCGTACAACTGGAGCATCGTCCGGCCCACGGTGGTCTTGCCGCTGCCGGTCTCCCCGACCAGCCCCAGCGTCTCTCCCTTATAGATGTTGAAACTGACGCCATCCACCGCCTTGACGTCGCCGACGTGGCGCTGGACAATGACACCCCGTGTGATGGGGAAGTACTTTTTAAGGTGGTCGACCTGGACCAGGGGTACTCTCTCAGTGACCATTCTACCTTCCTCCCACCACCGGCTCTTCAGGCCGGTGTCCCACGACATATTTCCACCGCCAGCAGGCCACGGTATGGTCCTCCCCGTCCGTCTCCTCCAGCGGCGGCATTTCCTCAAGACACCGGTCTACTGCGTAGGTGCACCGGGCCGCGAAGGGGCAGCCTGGTGGCAGGTCAATCAGGTCAGGTGGCAGGCCCGGTATGGAGACCAGTTTGGTGCCTGGCGCTTCGTCCAGCCGGGGCAGCGACCCCAGCAGCCCTATCGTGTAGGGATGGCGCGATCGCCTGTAGATGTCCTTCACGTCACCTCGCTCGACGATGTAGCCAGCATACATCACGTTGACTGTACTGGCCAGTCCCGCCACGACTCCCAGGTCGTGGGTGATCCACATCACCGCCATCCCCAGTTGCTCCTGGAGCCTCTTCACCAGGTCCAAGATTTGGGCCTGGATCGTGACGTCCAGCGCAGTGGTGGGCTCGTCGGCGATGAGGAGTTTGGGGTTGCAGGAGAGGGCCATGGCGAGCATCGCCCGCTGGCGCATGCCACCGGAGAACTGGTGGGGATAGTCGTCCAACCGATCGTGGGCATCCGCGATGCCGACCATCGCCAGCAGTTCCCCGGATCGCTCCCGCGCCTGCGCGTTGTCCATCCCCTGATGGAGTTTGAGCGCCTCCATAATCTGGAAGCCCACGGTGTACACCGGGTTGAGCGAGGTCATCGGGTCCTGGAACACCATCGCAATTTCTGCCCCACGCACGTGCTGCATATCCCGCTCACCCAACTTCAACAGGTCACGCCCGTCGAACCAGACTTCCCCCTCCTCAATCCTACCCGGCGGGCTGGGGATCAACCGCATGATAGAGAGAGCGTGGACGCTCTTGCCACAGCCACTCTCGCCGACGACCCCCAGGGTGCCCCCCTCTGTGAGGGTGTAAGAGATTCCGTTGACAGCATGCACTACCCCATCCTCGGTGTAGAAGCGGGTGGCAAGGTTTTTTAAATCCATCAAGATGTTTGAGGATTGGTTTCGTTGATGATCAGACATATCGCCCCTTAAGAAAAATATTTAGAGCCTATCCGAAAAGTGCCCTCTGCCTCGTCCTCGAGGCAGAGGGCCTCCGGGGATGGGCCAGAGCGATCTTTTCGAATCGATTCTCAGAGCAAAACACAGATCACATTATACTCAATTACTGTGAAAGTGCAACCTTGTCCCCCAAGTTCTGTATACGTCCCATCTAAACCGCTAACTGTAGCAGGGAACCGTACTGGTCAAGAAGGCGCGTGTAATAGGGATCTTGCCTCCATTCCACCCACTCATGCTGGGGCCATATCCAGGAAGCGATCTGTGCAGAGAGAAACGCGCCCACCCTGGATAATCGCGCCCTCACCGCCCGATAGCCCCTGGAGAATCCACGCCTCATCAGGCTCCACGCCGTTGGCCGCTCCGTGAGCGCTCGGATGTTCTCCCACGTTCGCGGTGGCGGGGAGGCGCCGGCCACCCTTTCCCGCAGTGCCCACTGGATCAGCCTACCCAGTTCGTCTGTGGAGCCTTCCTCAAACACATCTCTACGTGAAGTCATACGCCACCTCGGGCACCAATCTGCGCTCCTGTTCCACAATGGCTTTCCTCAGCCTCTCACGGGCGTAGTGGAGACGAGATTTGACCGTCCCTTCCGGAACATCCATCACGTAGGCAATCTCTTTCAGGCTCAACCCCTCCAGGTAGTACATGACGACGACCGCACGATGCCTGGGGGACAATGCATCAATCGCCTGCTGCAAAACTCGCCACTGCTCTCGCTCTTCTGCTATCGCCTCAGGCTGCCACTGAGCAGGCGACGTCCAACGGTCAAGCGCATCCTGGAAAAAGTGCAGCCACTGCTTGACCCGGCTGGTCCAACTGTAGGCCAGGTTGACCGTGACCCGGTACAGCCACGGTCCCAGCGGCACAGTCTCGTCAATGCGATCGGCATAGGCATAGACGCGAAGGAAAGCCTCCTGGAGGATATCCTCGGCAGCCTTCCCATCACGGGTGATTGCCAGGGCAGTCCGATATACCCGTGTGTTGTACCTCTCGTACAGTTCACCCAGGGCCTCAAGATCACCATCTCGAATGCGAGTGACGAGCCAGCCGTCTGTGTCCTGTGTGGTCATCTGTTCTTCAAGCACATCAGCTCACTTTATATACTCTTACGGGCCGTAAAAGGTTCAAATCATCGATCTACCAGCCGCGCCAGGAACTCCCGGTCTTGCGTGGTCAGATCGGCCTGTGCCAGGAGATCAGGGCGACGCTCGAAAGTGCGACGTAGGGCCTGTTCGCGACGCCAGCGGGCGATGGCAGCATGGTTTCCAGAACGCAGCACCTCCGGCACCTCCCAGCCCTGGAAGACGGCCGGGCGAGTGTAGTGTGGTCCCTCCAGCAGCCCGCGGGCATGGGAATCCTCAAAAGTAGCACCGGGGTCTCCCAGTACACCGGGCAGCAGCCGGGTGACAGCATCAATGATGACCAGCGCTGCCATCTCGCCGCCGGTGAGCACATAGTCACCGATGGAGATTTCATCGGTCGCCAGATATTGGCGTACCCGCTCGTCCACTCCCTCATATCGCCCGCAGATGAGGATGATGCGTTGATAGTGGGACAGTTCGGCAGCGATGGCCTGGGTAAAAAGGCGACCTTGAGGACTCAGGAGCACGATCGGCATACCCACGCCTCCCCTTCTCCCCCCCCCGGGCTGCCGGGGGGGGCTGGGGGGGGGCAAGATCGCTTCAACGGCGGCGAAGATAGGCTCCGGCTTCATCACCATCCCACCTCCCCCGCCGTAGGGGGCGTCATCGGTAACGTGGTGTTTGTTGGTTGCGTAGTCGCGGATGTTGTGGAGCGCGATAGAAAGGCGGCCGCTCTCCTGGGCTCGTTTGAGGATGCTCTCCTCCAGAGGGCCGCGAAACATCGAAGGAAAGAGGGTAAGGACATCGAAGCGCATATTCAATGAACTCCGTTTGTTTACCAATCCGTTGTTGTCACTCCGGCAGCGCTGCCCGTAGCACACGCAGCCAGTTGCCCCCCAGGACGGCGGCGATGTCTTCCTCGCCGTATCCCAGTTCGGCCAGTGCCGGGCCAATGCGAGCCAGGTCAGCGACGGTATCTATCTCGGCCGGGGTACTCTCGGCCCCGAAGCCGCCGTCGAAGTCGGAGCCTAACCCCACATGCTTGGCATCCCCCACCACCTGGCAGACGTGATCTGCGGCAGCGGCCACGTCAGCAACGGTGACAGCGTCCTTGGGATCACCTTTAGACCAGCCGGGCCGCAGAAAACTGTTGTAGGGCACAATGCCGATGACGCCATCTCGCTCGGCCAGGTGACGTACCATCTCGTCAGAGAGTTGGCGGGGACCAGGCACTCTGGCGCGGGGATTGGCGTGGGTGGCGACGATACGGCCCCCAAAGTGATCCACGGCTTCGAAGAACGCTTTTTCGGCCAGGTGGCTGACGTCCAGGATCAGGCCGAGGCCAGCCATCACCGTCAGCAGTTCGCGACCGGCGTTGGTAAGCCGGCCGGGGGCCGCATCACCGCCGGCGTAGCGGGAACCCGCCCGCCAGGAGAGGCCCACCAGCCGCACGCCCTGCTCGAACCACATCTCGGCCTCGGCAGGCTCGCGGATGGGGTCCGCACCCTCCATCAGCGGGACGATACCTACTTGAGGATTCTCGCTCTCCCCACTGGTCAGCACGGCTTCCAGGTCAGCGCGGTTTCCAATCAACACAATCTGCTCGCACTCGTCGCACAAGCGGTGGTAGAAATCTAGTTGCGTCTGGCCCAATGCGTGGGCCTGCTCGGCGCTGGTATACGTGTGAGGCTCCGTGGACCTCCGGCGGGCCGGCGCGACAAAGATGGTGCCGCAGACAACCGCCACGCCACCAGTCAGCCACTCAGGCAGGCCCACCATACAGAGGCCGTTGCGCTGAGGGACGTCGGTGTCCTCCTCCAGGTCGCGGGTCTCAAGCGCGCTGCGCCGCACATCGCGACCTAGAACGAGCGTGTTCCAGGCAATGTCCTCATGGGCGTCTACGATGTACATGAGAACAAGTGTACCACAAGCGGCGCGTTTGACAACCAGGCGCAAAAGTCATATACTGGGAGCCAGCACAAAGCGTGAAGCGCAAATTTGGCGAGGAGGAAGGCGATGACAGATAATTACCGGCTGGTGATGGACCAGGGCCCTCAGTCAGGGCAAACGTTTTCCCTGGACAAGGATGCACTTGGACTGGGGCGCGATCCAGGCAACGATATAGTGATCAACGACCCACAGGTCTCGCGGCAGCATGCGCGCATCACACGCCAAGGCGGGTTGGTAGTGATTGAAGACCTGGGGAGCACGAATGGCACCTTTGCCAACGGAGTGCGGCTGGTAGAACCACACACGCTAGTAAACGGCGATGTGATCGGCCTGGGCAATGCAGTGACGTTAACTTATTATGGAATGGGTATAGCCGCGACTGAGGTTCTCACGGGACAGCCCACCGTCTCGTCGCCACCGCCGAGTTACGCACCGCAACCTCCGGCTTTCGAGCCTGCACCACCGCCGAGTTATGCACC
>CAYLPU010000001.1:6720-45442 GCA_964385635.1 uncultured Anaerolineales bacterium | reverse complement strand
CCACCGCCGAGTTACGCACCGCAACCTCCGGCTTTCGAGCCTGCACCACCGCCGAGTTACGCACCGCAACCTCCGGCTTTCGAGCCTGCACCACCGCCGAGTTATGCACCGCCACCCCTGGCTTTTGAGCCTGCACCACCGCCGGCTTACACACCAGCGGTCGAGGAGCAGCAGAGCAAGACCAGGTTGTGGGTCGGATGCGGGTGCGTGGTGCTGTTCGCCCTGGTCTGCATTGCGGTCGGCGTGTTCGTGTGGTACGCGCCAGAGTCTTTCTGGCAGGCGTTGATTGACCTCGGCATTCCAGTCCCCACCTGGCCCTTCTAGTTCTCCTCATACTCAACCTTGCGAGGGTTCATAACCCTCGCAAGGTTCCTATCCCTCCACAACAATCTCCAGCAGTTGACGCGTGATGGCTTTGGTGCCAGATTCGACGTCGCCGACCGGGCCTACACAGCCAGGACAACCATCGGCACAAGGGCAGCGATGTACCACGTCCAGCGCGGCCGTCAGCAGTTCACCGTGGAGTTCGTAGAGACGCACACTCAGGCCAGCACCGCCCGAGGCACGGTCGTAAAGCGTGACAGTGGGCAAGCCGGTCCCCGGGGCACGGGCCTGCACGGCCGAACCCAGGTCGCCAGGATCACACATCAGGTGCAGTGGAGCCAGGTTCCGCAACAGGTAGGCCAGGCCGCTTAGTGCCCCGCGTGCTCCTCGCACCCGCTCAACGCGGCGGTGGCAGGCCGGACAGAGGGTGATCAAATTCTCCAGCCGGTTGGCGAGTTCATATAGATCGTTGACACCAGGGACGTAACCGAAAGCGCGGAGGGGCGTGATGTGATGGACATCGTGCTGGCGGCCCTCTCGCTCCGGCGCGCCGCAGTGGCGACAGCGGTAGCCATCGCGAGCACGGGCCCCATCACGCTGAGAGGGCCAGTTGGGGCCATAGTCGGCTGGGGGTGGAAGCACGCCGGCTTCCTGCAACCGCGCCGTGAGTTCCTCGGAAAGCGCCAGCCAGTAGCCGATGGTGCGCAATTCCTGTTCCGGCAGGTCAATGGGCTCCCAGCCCAGCACCTCGTGGGTGTAGCGCTTGATCTTGCGGTAGCCCGTGGCCCGTGTTGTCACCAGTACCTCACCGCAGGCATGGGTGACGCCCATTTCCTCATCTACTCGCCCCTCATTCAGCACCCGCACATCCGTTGTGGCCGAGGCACGGGTGTAGTAGTCCAGTTCAGCGGCCCGCACGCGGGCCTGCCCGCTCTCCCAGTCCAAACCCTCGACGATGTAGGTCGCGCCGCCGTGCAGGTAGACTGCCCCTTCGTGTATCAACACGGGCGCGCTAGGGCGATCCATTTGGCCGATAACCTGCGGCGAGCCCGCGCTCACGTCTTGGATGACGACGTTGTCGGGGGTGCCAGTGCGCAGGGAGAGTCCACCGGCAGGATACCCCTCGCCGATCCACGTGTAATGGCCATTGTGGCGATGTAGCACCCCCTCCTCAGCCAGCGTGTCCAGCACTGCCTCCGCGTCGTCGAAGCCGCCGAAGCGTTCGCCTGTCTCGAAGGGCAACTCGAAGGCCGCGCAGGCCAGGTGGTTGACCAGAACAGCCAGGTTGTCCGGGTCAAGCAGGGCGCGCTCGACCGGCCGGCCGAAGAAGTAGCGTGGGTGAGTGATTAGATATTGGTCAAGTGGGAGAGCACTGGCGACCAACACCGCGACGGAACGTCCCGCCCGTCGTCCGGCGCGCCCGGCTTGCTGCCAGGCGCTCGCGATGGTACCTGGGTAGCCCGCCATCACGCAACCGCTTAGTTGCCCGATGTCCACCCCCAACTCGAGCGCGTTGGTCGCGACGACGCCCAGTACCTCTCCTTCGCGTAGCCCGCGCTCGATGGCGCGCCGTTCGCTGGGGAGGTATCCGCCCCGGTAGCCCTGCACCGCTTCGGCGGGTATGGAGACCCGCCCTGCCGTCTGGGGATCGCCACCGCTGGCGGCGACGGAATCACGCAGGTAGCCCAGCAGTACCTCGGTGGTCAGCCGGGCGCGGGCAAAGACGATGGTTTGCACACCGGCCTGGAGGAACCGCGCGGCGATGTCCTTTGCTTCCAGGGTAGCGCTGCGTCGGATGCCGAGTTGCGGGTCTACCAACGGGGGATTATACAGGATAAAGTGCTTCTCCCCCCGTGGAGCACCGTCGTTATCCACCAACGTGACGGGGGCCTCGATAAGCCGCTCAGCCAATTCGCGCGGATTGGCGATAGTGGCAGAGGCACACAAGAAGCGGGGATCGGAGCCATAGAAACGGCACACCCGCTGCAGCCGTCGCAGCAGATTCGCCACGTGCCCGCCGAAGATGCCCCGGTAGGTGTGTAATTCGTCGAGCACAACGTAGCGCAGGTTGGCGAAGAGCCGCGCCCAGCGGGTGTGGTGAGGGAGAATGCCAGTGTGGAGCATATCAGGGTTGGTGACCAGCAGCCGGGCCTCGCGGCGGATGGCAGGGCGGTGGGAGGAAGGGGTATCGCCGTCGTAGGGTCGCACAGCGATCCGAGATTTGAGATTTGAGATTTGGGATTCGAGATTACTGAGAACGTCTAACTGGTCATGGGCCAGCGCCTTGGTCGGGAAGAGGTAGAGCGCGCAGGCGGCAGGATCGTTGAGCAGAGCATGAAGAACGGGCAGGTTGTAGGCCAATGTCTTGCCGGAGGCAGTGGAGGTGGACAGAACGATGTGCTCCCCGACCAGCGCCGCCTCGATCGCCCGGGCCTGGTGAATGTAGGGCTGCTCGATGCCTCGATCACGGACGGCGGCTACCAGGCGTGGATCAAGCCCAGCCGGCCATGGGGCGACGCGGGCAGGTCGGGCCGGGATGCGCTCCCAGGCAGTCACGCAGCGCATAAAGGCCGGATCCTGCCGGAGGGTGGTCAGGACATTGGACAGGGTCATTCTGAACTCCTCCAGGATTATAGGCGTTGAGGCGGGAGAGTGCAAGTGACAATGGCATTGCCTGGCGGGGCCGTGTCGCGTAGAGCCACTTTGACAGTCTCGCGGCGTCGTGATACTATTGGCTAGTGCCGGATACTGCTTGCTGCTCGCTGAAGAAGGGAGAGGGATGTTCGATAAAGACAAGGTGGGTGCCGTGCTGTTCGACCTGGACGGGACGCTGATGGACACTGATGATCAGGCGGTAGAGGCGCTGGCGCGCCGGCTGCAACGGCTACGTTGGCCCCACCCACACCGGGCTGCTCGTCGCCTCGTCATGGTCTCTGAGACGCCCGGCAACGCGCTGATGACGCTGATAGACGTACTGGGACTGGATGCACTGCTGATGGGGTTCACAAACTGGCTCCGCCGCTCGCGTGGCTTGCGCACGCGGGCTGACTTTCGCATAGTCGCAGGTGTGGAGAAGATGCTCGCCGAGTTGAACGGGCGCTACCGGCTGGCAGTGGTCACCACGCGGGGCCTGGATGAGGCAGAAACGTTCCTGACCCAATATGGCTTGCGTGATCTCTTCGACGCGCTGGTGACCCGTGAAAGCACCTGGCGACTCAAGCCCCACCCTGCCCCTGTCCGGCACGCGGCCCGGCTGCTGGGTGTGCCCGTCGAGCAGTGCGCAATGGTGGGGGATACGACGGTAGATGTAAAGTCCGCCCGGCGGGCAGGGGCGTGGGCGGTGGGCGTGCTGTGCGGCTTCGGCGAACGGGAGGAACTGGAGCGAGCCAGTGCCCATGTCGTTCTGGAGCACACTGCACAACTTACGTCACTGTTGTGATATCGTCTTTGCGCTGATCACCGCTGGAAGGAGGATAAGATGAACTCAGACATCGCTTACGCCTGGATGGAATCGCCGGTAGGGCCGGTGTGGGTAGCCATGACCAGGACAGGTATCTGTGCAGTGGAACTGGGCGCTGGACAGCCGAAAGCATTATTCTCCTGGCTATCGCGGCACGTCGGCCCGGAACCGCCGCGTGAGGACGCTGCGGCCCTGGCTTCTGCCCTGACTCAGTTGCGCGAGTACTTCTCTCGCACCCGGCGAGAGTTTGACCTGCCGCTGGATGTGCGCGGGACGGCCTACCAGAGAGCAGTGTGGGCCGAAGTTGCCCGCATCCCCTACGGGGCGACGACGACCTACGGTGAGATCGCGCAGCGCATAGGACGGCCTGGGGCTGCCCGGGCGGTGGGGAGAGCGGTGGGTGCTAACCCAATATCCATCATCGTCCCCTGCCACCGGGTGATCGGGGCGAGAGGCGCGCTGACCGGCTACGGCGGCGGGTTGGAGGTGAAAGCAGCACTGTTACGGTTGGAAGGCGCGTTGCTGCTCCACACCAGATGTACTTGAAATCTGTAGTTGATGGGGAGGTAAGAAACTATGAACAGACGCTACTCATTATACCTGGCCTTCATTGGGCTCGTGGCGAGCATTCTGGCCTGCAATGCTCCAAGTCAGGCGACGCCTACATCTCAGGCCCCACCTCCCTCTGCGACGTCCTACGTCCCAACCGCCTCACCGCCACAGGAGACAGCACTGCACACACCGACCGGGACCCTGCCGGAGGCAACACCCACGTCTGCACCATCAGCGACCACGGAGACAACGCCCACGTCTGTCTCGGCAACGGCCGCGCCTCCGCCGACGGCAACGCCTACGCCCACCCCGCCGATCAGCGCCGGCCCACTGGACTTCATCAGGCCAGCGGGGCTGGATCATTGGGAAAACCTGCCCGATGGCAGATACGAATGTAAGATCATCTTGCAGATCACGGGGGGCGCGCCTCCCTATACAGTTCACCACGACCTGGATGTCTTCACCACCTGGGAGAGCAAGCCGGTAATTGTCTTCATGGCGCATGGGTGCGGCGCGATGGTACACACCATCAAGGTCGAATCAGCCGACGGGCAGACCGTTGCCGACGACTATTGGATCTCGCCCCCCTGGTGTGGGGATTGACGCCCATTACGCCTACATACTGCCCTACCACCGTGACTTCCCAGCCACGCGGCCTATCTTTGCGTTATCGCGTTGTCCACATGCCCTGTCGAGTCAAGTGATAATGTTACCGATGTCGCTACGAGAGGGCAAAAGGGGCGATGAAGTACCCCACATCCTCTTGCTGCAAACCGCGACCGAAGACGTGGGCAAAGCGCAATTCCTGCCCGTCGTGGATCAAGTGAGGCTTGCGGTTGAGAGTGATGCGGGCGACAGGGAAGATGACGATGCTTGGACTGTGCTGCATCAGCCAGTCCGAAGCGTCGGCGAAGAGACGGCGCAGAAAGCGGCCCGCTTCGCGATCCTGCATCTGCGCCAGCAGTGGCTCCAGTCCGTGCACCTGCACGGCCCGGGGCAGGCGGGTGCGCCCTCGCAGGCAGCGGAGGAAGGCCACGATGCTCATCGGCTCGCCGATGTCCTCGATCTTGCGGCCGATAAACCTCCGTTCGACGAAGTGGTAGCCAGGGCGTAATGCGTGCATAATCTCTCCTACATCATCGCTTCCTGTCCTGGGGCCAGCGCGCGGCGCGAGAGTTCGGCCACCGCCCGCCAGGCCCGATCGCCGGTCTTGCGGTACAGGTGTTCTAGGACGGCCACGAGTTCATCCCGGCTCCAGCGGCCCATCATCCTCCACTGGAGCGGCTGGCCAGTCTGGTAGGTGGCGTAGAGGTGATGAGCGACGTCTATCAGGGGCAGGTCCGCCTGGCGCTCGATTTGCCGCTCGATGAACTCGACCCGCTGCCCGGGCGCGGCGACGGTGAACCGCCTGCCCTTCCTGACCAGATAGCCCCGCCCTGTGAAATCCGAGAGGCTCCCGCCGCCGGTGACCAGCCGCTTGCGCAGTTCGTCACCGCTGACGGTCGGCTGTCCGGCGATATAGAGCAGGTACAGTTTGGTCGTCTCGTCGAGCGTGAGGGGCAGGAGTTTGAGTTCGTAGGACTTTATGAGCGAATCTACCAGGTCGTCCAGGTCGTCCACGGCCTGGTCCACGTCCACCGATTGGCCCTCTTTGAGGACGTGGGGCCAGTGTTTGGAGTAGATCTCCAGGCAGCGGCCCATGACGATGACGAACAGGTCGCCGTCGGAGAGTTGGCGGCCAGAGGTCTTGAGCCGCTCGACCGACTCCTGGGCAGCGAAGTAGACCTCGTCCTTGAGCGTCTCCCAGCCCACCGGCTGCCCGTCCCCTGGCCGCTTGCGACAGACGAAAGGGATGTCGTAGCCAATGTTGCCCACATCAGCGTGGAAACCACCACGCTTTTCGGAACGGACGGGGTATGTAGCGACCACATGAAAGCCAGCATCAAGGATGGATGATAGGACAGACTTCCAGGCCCAGGTCTCCTTGTGATGAAATGTGAAAGCCATCAAGCCCTCATCTCTGAGAACGCGGTGACATTCGCGAAAGACGCGGGTGAGGCCCCGGAAGAAGAACCCTTCGTTCTTTTCCTGCATCTTGTTCTGAACAATCTCTCTCGCCTTGGGCGTGATCTCTGGCTCAAACCAGGGGTACGTATTCTTGAGCCCCAGCCGCAGCCAGACGTAGAAGAAATCGGCCAGTTCTGCATACATCACGTTGTCGCAATAGGGCGGATCGGTGACTATTGCATCCACCGACCGGTCGGGAATCGAGGAGAGGTCCTCTGAGGTCTGTGCCCACAGGAGACCATTGCCCCGACCAGCCAGAATGCCGGCAAAATCCTTGGCCAATTCCGCTGCGACTGTGTCGCCTGTCTTTCGTCTGGCTGCGCCGTCTCGCTCAAATGGTCTGATGCCATAAACCTTCCCTCTGCGTGTCTTGCCAAAATACTTCACAAAACTGCCTCTCCCGTACTTTGTGCCCCAGACGTTGTTCTCGACCGGCTGAACGACTGGATGATAGGCATGCAGACCAAAAAGAGGGGATAATTTCTGGTAGCCGACCTCATACTTACAGAAAAGGTTATTGGCGTTCACGGCATCCGAGAGAGTCATTACAAACAGTTCGCGGATATTCGCCTCCGGGATGTGGAGGATAGCGTCGAGCAGCATCCCCAGGCAGAGCAACTGCCGCTCGTTGAACATCTGATGCCAGTACTCATAGCGGTAGTTGACCGGCTGGGGGTCGCTGCTGTTTTCTCCAACTGTTTGAACGTTTCGTCCAGCGTCTCCAGGTCTACCGGCTCGATCTCCTTCTTGGTCACGAACCAGGCCACGGGGTTGAGGTCCACGCCCACCACTTTGCAGCCCAAGCGCAGCGCCTCGACGATGGTCGTGCCGCCGCCCATGAAGGGGTCGAGCACAATGGGCGGGCGGGTCGTGCCGTCGGGGTCGGTCACCAGCAGTTGATTGCGCGAGTAGAAGCGCCGCCACAACTCCCCCCTTTCCAGGTCGTCCTCGGCGAAGGTGGTCAGGATCAGCATGCGGAAGACGGAGCCGATTCGCCGCGCCCACCACTTGTGCATCTGGTAGATGGGCTTCTTGGCGTTGCCCTCTTTCTGGGCGATGCGGTTTAGGTCTTCGATGGGGAAGTCGTGTTCGATGTAGGGCATGGTCGTCTCCGTTCAGATTCGCAATCGCTGGTATGGAGTCACGCTATGCACGTCGGCGTGCCAGTCTAGTGTGGTCAGAAGCCGGTCTGGGGATTCGGATGACGATGGTAATCACCACAACCGAGGCTCCAGACACATTTGTAACTTGGGTCAGGCGCAGATCTTGATCCACACGGCTTGTGGGTTGCTCACGATCCAATACAATGTCGAGTACCAGTAGAAAACCGAAAGGAGCACCCCGGCGCGCAATGTAATCAGCCGCTTGTCCCTGGTATCTCTCCACAATGTCGTTTGTGGTAGCTGTTTTGCGATCCTCCAGCTTCAATTCAGTTGGGATATCCCCAATCAACAAATCTACACGGCTGTTTCCTATATCCAGCTCTGAGAAAACTTCAGCAACAGGGACAATGGCCAGTTGATGACCCAACTGACTGTACAAGTGTTTGTGGAAACCCTCATTTTCTGTCATTTGGGCGACATTGGCATCAATATAACCTGGTTTTGAAGCACAGTAGTATCTGTAGAGAAGTAGTTGGCCTAAAACTTGCTGATACATTTCAGTTTCCGGTCCAACTGGGATTCCATGATCCAAGAGTTGCCGGTGAATGTCGAGAATACATTGATCGAGTTCCGCGTTGCCTGTCGAATAGTACAACTCTCTAGCAGGATCGCGCAAAGTGACATTGATTGTGCATTCTATGGCTGGCTCAATCTCGGGGATTGTGACCACAACTTCCAGCAGATGATCGGATGACTCGGAATGGGCCTGTCGTAAAAACGTGGGGATCCGCTCCAAAACTGGTCGGGATTGCTCACGCAAGGCCCGTGAAACTATAGAACTAAAATCCTCTATCGTGAATGGTTGGTTGATGGCATCAATTTCGATTTGCCAGGATTCGGGACGCGCTCCTGCGAACATGCTGATTCCCCAAATGACTTCTTTGTCCAGGTCGCCAATGATCTGGGGATAGTTTTTCAGAGGAGGATCAGCATTTGCTTGATTTACCGCTGCAACGTGGTTGACAATTCTTGTTTGACGTCGCCGATCAAGTTCAGTTATACTCACGTCGATAAGCTTTTGTTGGCGCCAAAGGCTCAGGCTAACCGTTTGCCGGATCACGACCTCGAAGGAGAAGTAGAAGTCGTCTCTCGTCTCGAACAACCACCCTATGTAATCCAAATTCAGAATGTCGCCTAAGGGGATGGCACCGCCGATCAGTAATTCATTGTCTACTAAGACTTCATCATAGGGCTCAAATCTAGAGAGAAACAGTCGATACTTGACTGAAACTTCAGAGTCTGTCGACCAGCCAGGACTCAATGGCACACTGATATTCGGATCCAGTCGCCTGCGGGGAACATCCCCAACATCAGAGTGTGTCTGAAAAGTCAAAGCCTGCAGTATTGAGCGAATAGAATCGGCCAAAAACTGTATCAGTCGGGGAAACTTCTCAGAAGCCCTCTCGGAGATTATCCGATACAGAGTGTGGTGATGCCAGATTCCTTCGTTGCCATTAAGACATACAACATACTCGTAGCTCTCGATTGTGTGTATCTGCAGCATAATGCTTTTCACCCAGTTTGATACGTACTGAGTGGCACGTTTTCTTCAACAAATTCCAAAGTGAGAGGTGGAGTAACTTCTTCCCGTATGCCGATGTCAATCAATCTTCTGCATTCTGTGATCACGTGACGCAGAATATGGCCTCGTATCTCTATCAAGCGATCAATGACTGCTTCCGAAAAAGGAAACCAGGGATTGTCCTCTGGATATTCGCCATCTCGTGCTTCCTTTAGGTACTTGGCCACAACTGGCTTAACCTGTTCTGGTCCTCTGACCAAGTCGACAGTTATGGGGAAGCGGTCTTCTATGGCCGGATAGTACAATCTCAGTTCGTTCCAGGCATCTCGTGTCGAAGCCAGCACAAAGGAAAACATCTTGTAATTGTGTTGGATCATGCGCCGTAACGTCGCCAGATACTCGGTGGCTGCTTTCTTGCTCAAACGCTGCGTGCGAAGGTCCTCCAATTCGTCAACCAACAGGTAGATGTGATGGATACCCATAATCTCAAACAGGTGCAGGAATGCCCCCAGGTAGAATTCCACGCCTACGACCCGCCCTCTCTTCCCAACAAGGCTACCGACCAAAAAAGATTCCCAGGAGCGAGCATCCTTTGATTCGTCGCCAAAGATCAGACCCACCAGACTCTCCACTATGATCAAGTTATCTATTACTTTCTCCATTAGCACTTCATGGGCAAATTGCCGGATTTCCTGTGATTTGAGCTGTACGTTTTGATTTTGCAGTTTCTGGCGGAATTCGCGGTAACCGATGAAGAAGAGATCAGAATACCAGCGTGGTTGCCAGGTTCTGTTCTCAAGCGCACCTTCTGTTAATTTCATTTGCCTCGTAAACGTTGTGAATTCCTCAAGGAAGGGAATCACGTTATCGCCATATCGCTCCCGCAACTCGTGCCTGACGGGCAGGAATATTAAGTCTTGAAGCGTCCCTAGCTTGACCTTACGCAGTAACGAAAGCAAGATGTCTTCAGGTGCCACACTGGGATTTTCAATGATAAACGCTAGCGCGCGTCCTTCAAATATACCCTTCCTGTCAGTATTGACCGTTTCATGAATGTAGTTCAGCAAGTGGGATTTGCCAGTTCCATATTCGCCCAGGATGAGTAGACCGTTAAATTCGCCACGGTAAAAAGTAGAGAACAAAAAGTCTTCAATCTGTTCACGCTGCCTGTCTTCCAGGTAGGTATAATCCAAGTACCCTTCTGGAAAATTGCCACCGAGTGGGAATGGGTTTCTGGCTAGCCCATAAACAGCGTAACGCTTACGCTGTTCAGTCTCAATTTCACGTCGAGTCTTTCCAACATCTGGTAATTCTTTGAACAAAGATGACATTTCATTACCCTCCTTACGTGGCGGGAAAGACCGCCAGATTAGATCTGATTGTTCCATCCACGACCGAGTAGTAGCGGTGGTTTCCATAACGTTCACTATACACACGTTTGGATGAATAGATCTTGCCTTCGATCAGTCCACCAGGCCCTCGTTCCAGATGAAGCAAGTGGCGATTCTTGCGCCACGCCTGTAACAGCAGAGACTTGAATTCTTCCACACTGATTTTAGCTTTTGGGCAGACGCGGTACATCAACCATGGTATAGGAAATACTTGCGGATGTTTGAGTTTACGTTTAAGTGAAGAATATATCATCTCTAGAAATTGATCGGGGGTAATATTTACTGTGGGGTCAAGTGGGAAGAGGACATAAGAGTGAGGCTTGGGGATACCACATCTCTCGGCCTCGCGAATGTTTAGCTCGTCAATGATATTTGTGTCCAGACACCAGTAGCGGTACGTATAGAGGAATTCTTTCGTCGGTCTCCGGATTATCTTGCCGGAGTCGGGGTTAGGGCTGATTTCCACGTTGTCTCTAGCTGGCCATTCTTCACTACTGTCAATACCGGACGGCCTTTCAACAGACTCGTTAATGACATAGAGGGGACGGGCCAAGGTTATAAACTCCTCCTGACCGCGCGGAACAGCATTGCTGCCACAAAAATATGAAAGAAACTGTCGGCTTGCATCGGAAAGGAAGATGCTTGTTCTGAAAATAGCTTTCTCGGGTTCTGTCAGCGTCTCGGTGCAATAGTTTGCCGTGCTATATTTAGCTAATTCTATAGCGCTTGGCGCCCACACAATGTCGTCTTCGATCCCATATTTCTCTGAGACGTCAAATTTCAGGTAGCGGAGAGCATCAAAGTACCTGTATACACTGGTATAGTCGAGAGGCTTTCCATCACTGGCCCTAACCAGCACTTGCTCTTCAATAGCCACTTGTTGTAATTCAGAGCGTCGCTGGATTTGCCTTTCAATTCCCAAGACAATTAGATCTCGGATCCAATCCAGACGTGCAGCGCGTTGTGAAATAGTTGTCATCTCAATCTACCTTTTGCCATAAGATAATGCTCTCGCGTGCAGGTTCACGGCCGAACCGCGCCATTTGTTGCGCGCTGTTCCCTCGGTAACGGGCTACGATGATCTTGTCTACTTTGAGTCCCGTTTGCTCTCCGATCTCGGCCACAATTTCGTCAACCGGGATCATCATCCCTGAGAACCGAACGTTGCCCAGCACGAAGGCAATTTTGCCACCGCGTCTCATTCGCTTGTATAGAGAAGCCAAAGTCATATAAATGTCTTCAAAGTATCCTCTGATCATTGAAGGAATACGCTTTTTATCTCGCTCTTTTGATTCCGCTTCTATCTTGGCAACCAAAGTTTTTAACTTTTCAGGAGTCCGATAACCATTATGTGTCAACTTTGTCTGTGGTTTCGCTTCTACATGGGAGCGCAAGGCACTGGCTCTTAGGGAAATCAGCCCTTGATTCGTTTTTACGAAGTGGAGCGCCATCTCCAATGCAAATACTCTTGTGTAATCGTGTCGGTTCAAGTATGGGGGAGAGCTAATGACATACTGTGCGCATCTGCTTGATGAGCTTTTGTATCGGGCATCGCCTGGCATAGCGTACCACAGGCCGCGATTACAGGGTAATTCTAGTCCTCGTATATCGTCTATCATCTTTTGAACTCGGGCTTTGAACAGTTCTTCAACACTATCCGGGTCAACCTCTTTTTCAACAATTCGCAGCCACCCCCCCGACTTGGCAGTCTGGCTGATGCTTTCGAGGATGTACAACAAAGCTAGTAAAAAGAAATCCGCTTGTTTCTTCCTGGGCAAACTTTGAGACCAACCGTAGATAGCTTCGACCCTCTTTCTAACACCATCGGAAAAAGCCCTGTCGATAATTGGCACTGTCCCAAATGCTCGCAGATCAGACGCTGCGGGGTCAAATGTATCGAGGGAGTGCTGAAGATCATCAGGATCATAGTTGCGGATTTTGACATTCGACGTAAAGACAGCAAAAGGAAGCTGATCGATTCCAAAAGCAGGAATCCCTCTTTCGCGACATGCTAAAAGTGTCGTACCTGCTCCTACGAACGGATCAAAGACAACGGAATTAGCATCTACACTAAATTCATCGAGCAATTCATGCACTAGTTCCCTCGAGAAGCTATGAGGAAAAGCATACCAGTCATAAACAGGGGTTTTACGAGTCAATCTCGCTGTAACATACTGCCCGTAGTGCAAACGCTCTTCAAAGAAGTACATCTTTCATCATCTTACTCAACACAATCCTTGAACTGTCACGGCCGTGGGTTTGCCCTTGTATCATCAACTCCGCACCGTCAATCTCGGCGTCAGACACTCCATCAATGAGAGACCGTAGTGATCCACGTCCCCCTGGCGGGAGCCCTGGGTGCTCCAACCGTATCGCCCGCGTATGTAGCAGCCCTGCTCGTCGAACAGGGCATAGGCCCGCTGGGGCGGGATAGCACGCAGCCCGTCGAAGCCCGGGTCGGTCATCTTCTCCGCCGCCACCCAGCGCCCGCCGCCGAAGAGCCGCCGCAACACCTTCTCGTCGCCCCTCGGCGCTTTCCATACGAAGCGGGCCGACGGCGCGTAGACGTAGCCGTGGTCGGAGAGCAGGCGGAAGCGAGTCCCCTCCAGTTTGCCGAGCACGTCCACCAACGCCGCCACCGTCTTGTCCAGCGCCTCGGCCGGGGTCAGCGTCTTGCCCTTCACCTTATGCATCAACTCGTCAGGGTACGACAGCCACACCAGCACATTCAGTCCTGTCGGCAACACGGCGGGCACCTCGCCAGAACGGACAGGCACTACCTGGAAGCCGTTCCAGGTCTTCAGTGTGGTGACGGAGTGGGTGCCGAAAACCCGCCGTGTGAACACTTGCGTGGACGAGGGCGCTTCGGAGAGCGCGAAACCCGTCGCCTCGACTGCGTAGCCGTATCGGGACAGGCGGGCTGGCAAGAGTGCGGCCTCGCGGATGCTCATCCCGTCGAGCAACACCACCAGCCCCTCGCCGGGCGCGAAGTAGCGCGCCCGGTCCTCGGTCCGGATGCGCTCCAGAAGGATGTCGTAGACCTCGAAATAGGTGTCGTGGACGAAGCGCTCCATCCGGTTCGTGGCCGCCTCCCGCTCGCGGAAGAAACCGTTCACGTCGTCGCGGTCGAGCCACTCCCTTCCGTCGTCCGGTGAGTGGAGGATATGGTATAGAGCCAGCAACGTGTGGGACTTGCCGGTACCATAGTCTCCAGCGAAGATGAATGTCCCTTGAGCGCGTTCGCCCGACAACCGTTGGGCCACGGCGCTAAGCGTCTGCCTCAGGGCCTGAGTGGGGTAGGTCAGGGCAAGAATGCGCTGCGCGGAACCCTCGGGCTTGGTGGGGTCACCTACGTTATACAGCCTGACGCTACCGAAGACAGCGCCACTCCGTACCTCCTCAGAGATGGTGACGGCATCCTGGATAACCATTGCTGTGTATTCCTCCCTCTACCGTTTCTTAACCCGACAGGCCGAACTATCGCAGTTCAACATCCGTAGTATAGTGAAAACTGCGCGGAAGTCAATTCATCAATCAGGGTGCTTGCTTCAGAAACGGGGAGATTCGTGGCAAAGACAAACGCATCTCCCACGGAAGTATGGGAGATGCGCCCGTGTATGTATTACCCGGTAGAACCGGCTATGATGGAGGCATCAGGGGTAGAGATTTGGGCCGCTGGACGTGGAGAGCGTCAAAAACTTGAACCACGGACGCCGCGCAGACCCAGTAGGGCGAGTCTCAGACTCGCCCTACTCAGACCGCGTGACCGACGGCTGGCCGGAATTTGTAGCCGTAGACGATCGCGCCAGCATCCCCACCTCCCTGTACCTTGCGCGTCACCATCTCCACCGGCATCCCGACGCGAACGTGATCGGCATCCACGTCGGTCAGTTGCGCGGTGACCATAGGACCTTCCTCCAACTGCACCAGCGCCACGGTGTAGGGAGCGAACTCCTCGAACCCCCGGGGCGGGTGGTAGACGGTGCTGTAGGAATAGACCTCGCCCCGTCCGCTGAAGACAAACGGTGTCTGGGCTGGCCCCTCGCACTCTGGGCACACGTCGCGGGGCGGGAAGATCCGCGCACCGCATTTCTCGCATACCTCTCCGACCAGCCGGTAACGTTGTGTTTGAAGCCTCCAATTTCCTGGTATACTCATTGGTAAACCTCCCAAAATAAGTAGGGCAATTTGGCAAGTTGCCCCCGGGACAAGTTAGCAACTTGTCCTACAACCTGTTTGCTATTCGTCCACCCTCTCCAGAATGTGCGTGACGACCGTCGCGCCACTGCCGCCGATATTCTGGGCCATTCCCAGCCGTGCGTTCTCCACCTGATTGGCCCCGGCCAGCCCGCGCAACTGCTGCACCACCTCGACGACCTGGTAGACGCCGGTACCCCCTACGGGGTGTCCCCGCGCCTTCAGTCCGCCCATCGTGGCGACGGGTACGCGGCCCTCAATCCCGATCTTTCCCTCCAGCGCCAGCCGCAGCCCCTGGCCCCTGTCCGCAAACCCGGCTGCCTCCAGACTGAGTGCCGCCATGATGCTGAAAGCGTCGTGCAACTCGAACAAGTCAATGTCCTCCGGACCAACTCCTGCCTGCTCATACGCGCGGCGCGTCGAAAGTATGGCCCCATCCAGCACCAGCGGATCGCGCCGGTCGTGCACGGCCACGGTGTCGGTACCCACAGCCGAACCAACGATGCGTATCGGGGCCGCCGAAAGCGCGCGCCCCGCGTCGGCCGGTGCCAGCACCACTGCCGCCGCCCCGTCACAGATGGGGGAACTATCCAGCAGATTGATGGGATCGCAGATCATCCTCGCCCTGACGAAACGCTCGACTGTGACTGGAAAACGGAACATCGCATACGGGTTGTTTGCCCCGTTCCGGTGGGCATTGACGGCAAAGGGAGCGAAGTCCTGGTGAACATAGCCGTGCTCGTGCATGTAGCGCCGCATCAACAGCGCGTTGATGGCGACGAAGGAAGCACCCTGCGCGGCCTCGTAGTCGCCATCGGTCGCCAGCGCCAGCGCCGCGGTCGTATCAGGGCCGAGGGCGTCGGTCATCTTCTCTACTCCCACCACCACGACGATGTCCGCCAGTTCCCCCGCGACGGCCACGTATCCCATCCGCAGCGCTGCCGCCCCAGAACCACAGGCCGCCTCGATCCTGAACGCCTCGATCCCTCGCAGTCCCGCGAAATCGGCGACCAACGCGCCCAGGTGCTCCTGGCCGGTCAGTTCACCCGATAGCATATTGCCCACATAAAGCGCATCGGCCTGTCTCACGCCCGCATCCGCCAGGCCTGCCTGTACTGCCTCCAGCGCCAGGTGTCGCAGGCTGATATCCCAATGCTCCCCCACTTTGGTCTGTCCAACTCCGATGATGGCAACGTCTCTCATTGCTTCATTTTCTCAAGGCCCTGGTGAACCTTATGTAGGTCGCGTAGTCAATCTCAACGCGCCGGGCGATGTAGTCACGGGTCGCCGGTGCCCGCTGCCGCTGCTCCAGGATGGCCTCGGTGACGCGGAGTGAAAGAGCGTCCGACCCTGCCCCAGAGCCGTAACTCACTATCAGCACCCGGTCGCCCGGCGCGGCCACGTCCAGAACCGTCGTCAGGCCGATGAACGAGGAACCGGCGTAGGTATTGCCAATCTCGTTGGCCAGGAGCCCCGGCTCGATCTGCGCCGGTGCGAAGCCCAATCGTTTAGCCGCCGTCTGCGGGAACTTGACGTTGGGCTGGTGGAAGACAGCGTAGGCATAGTCGGCCGGCTTCCGCCCCAGCGCCTCCAGTAATCCCTGTGCGGCAGCGATGGTATGTTTGAAGTACGCCGGTTGGCCGGTGAACCGCCCCCCGTGAGAGGGGTAGTGCTGGTAAGCCCGCCGCCAGAAGTCGGGGGTGTCAGTGACGTAGGAGAACGAGCCCTCGAAGACGGCCAGCCCCTCCTCCGCCGGGCCGACCAGGTAGGCTGCCCCCCCCGCGCTGGCCGTATATTCCAGCGCGTCGCCGGGCCGGGCCTGGGCCGTGTCCATCCCGATAGCGAGCGCATATCGCGCCATCCCCGAGCCCACAAAGCCGATAGCCGCCTGGAGCGCCTCAGTGCCGGCCTTGCAGGCGAACTCACAGTCGCCGGCTTGCGTGTGGGGCGTGGCACCGATGGCCTCGGCCACGATGGTCGAGGTCGGCTTGACGGCGTAGGGATGGGATTCGCTCCCGACCCACACGGCACGGATGAGCGCCGGGTCCACACCATCGGCGCGGGCCAGCGCGTTGCGAGCCGCCTCGATGGACATGGTCACCACGTCCTCGTCCAACCCCGGCACCGACTTCTCCTTGATCGGCGTGCCACCCTGCCCGTCCATCCATACGCGATCCACTTCGGTGGCCGGCAATCGATAGCGGGGAACATAAGCGCCATAACCGATGATGCCGACGTTGCGATCAGGCTTGAGAATGGTGGGTTGGTCGTTGTTGGTCATTCGTAATTCGTCACTCGTCATCCGTCATTCGTCACTTGGCACTGGTTACTCAATGCTCGCCGCGCATTTCAGCCAGTATCACCTCGGCTCGGTCGGGGTGGATGTACCCCTCGGCGATCAAACGCTCCACCACCTGCGTCACCTCGTTCCCTGTGGCACCGGCGGCGATGGCCACCTGTCGGGCGTGCAGTCGCATGTGGCCCCGCTGGATGCCCTCCGTCGCCAGCGCCCGCAGCGCCGCCAGGTTCTGGGCCAATCCCACCGCGACGATGATCTCCGCAAGTTCCTGAGCGCTCTGCACGCCCAGGATCTTGAGCGCCACCTGCGCCGTAGGATGCACGCGCGTAGCCCCCCCCACGATGCCCACCGCCAGCGGCATTTCCAGCGTGCCGACCAGGTTGCCCTCAGCATCGCGCGCCCAGGTGCTCAGGCTGGTGTAGCGGCCCGAGTGGGCAGCGTAGGCATGACCGCCCGCCTCGACCGCCCGCCAGTCGTTTCCAGTGGCGATAGTGACGGCGTCCACGCCGTTCATGATGCCTTTATTATGGGTCGCGGCGCGGTATGGATCGGCGGCCGCGAAGGCCCAGGCCTCGACGATACCCTGCGCCACCCGCTCGCCAGAGAAACCCCCGCAGGCCAGCACCTCTACCGGCACCGTACAGCGCGCCCGCGCCAAACGGCGGTCGGCCAGGTTGGAAAGAATCCGCAGCCCCACCCGCCCGCCGGTGATCTGCTCGATCCGGGGGGCCAGCGTTTCGCAGGCGGTGTTGACAGTGTTGGCCCCCATCGCGTCACGGCAGTCGAAGATGAGATGCACTACCAACATCGGGCCGGCCGGAGTCTGCTCAAAGACGCGCACCTTCAGGTCTCGCGCCCCGCCGCCCAGGTTGACGATGACCGGGTCGGTCTCGTCTGCCAGCGCCAGCAGGTCGTCGCGAGCGGCCAACAGGTCGAAACGGGCCGACCAGGGATCGGCGACGTCTAGCACCTGCAACTGGCCGATCATCTCCGGCCTGGTTGCGGTTGCCTGGAAGCCCCTGCCAGCGCGGGCCAGTTTGGCGGCAAGGGAGGCCCCGGCCACCACCGAGGGTTCCTCGATGACCATTGGCACCAGCACATCGCGCCCGTTGACGATGAAATTGACCGCGATGCCCAGCGGCAGGCTATACAGGCCGACCACGTTCTCGATCATCTGATCGGCCCGTGTCAGGTCGAGCCCCATCGCGCCGTGCAGGACAGCGGTTTCGTCCCCTGTCAACCTCGCCCACCGGGCGATCTGTTCGATCCGTTCTTCCAAAGGCTGGTTGTAGAATCCGGCCAGACGGGAAGACTGTGCCATCAACTCCTCGTTATCACATACGTCAGGTACTGCCCAATACACACTTAAGCCGCCGGACAAGTCAAGAGCCCCGGCGGTTAGGCCAAATTATACCACCGAGGCTCTGTCAAAACCTATCAAGTTTGCGAATATAGTACAAATAGACTAAAAGCCTCTAATCCTCCAGGTTGTCAATGAAACTCTCCAGCGTGCCGGCCCCGTGGATGCGCACACGCGGCATCTCAAGAAGATTCTCCCGTGTGTGCGTCCTACCCCACTCCGTCGTCACCGCCCCCCAGTAGCCGGCAGACTCGAGCACGGCGATCAGGTTGTCGTCGTACCGGCCAGAGGGGTAGCAGAAGAAGCGGGGCAGACGGCCAGTGTGATAATGTATCGCCTCCTGGACACCCAGCGTCTGGTAAACGAGGTAATCGTAAGAGCGCCCGCGCAGGTCTACGTGGTCTCGCCCGTGAGACTGGATGTCCATTCCCGCATCCGACATCGCCCTCATCTGTTCCCATGTCAGGTACTCCGCCCACTCGAAGTGGGCCGGGGTGGCGAGCACGAAGAATGTACCTGTGAAGCCGTAGTCCAACAGCAGGGGAAACACGACCTCGTAGGCGTCTCTGTAGCCATCGTCAAAGGTGAGGATGATGGGCTTTTCCGGCAGCGGATAGCCCTGTGTCAGGTGAAGATACAGATCGGTCAGAGTGATCGTGTGGTAGCCCTCGTCCGCCAGGTATTGGAGTTGCACCTCGAAGTCCTCCGGCAAGACGGTCAGATCGAGGCGGTACCGGTCGGGGTTGGGCGGGAGTTCGGAGACATAGTGGTACATCAGGATAGGCACCCGTGCCTGGTCGGGCAGAGCGACCGGCGTGGGGGTTTCATCCTGAGGCTCAGTCCGAGGGGTGGGAGTGGGAACGACCGACATCCCGGGCGATGAATGTGCTTGCTCGACCGGCTCGACGGTCTCGGGCACCTCCCAGCGGCCACGCACCGGCCTCGTAGAGAGCAGCGTAAGACCAGCGGCGAGGGAGAGCACGCAGAATATCAGGCGCAGGGCCCTGCGCCTGGCGGTGTCATTTTCTGTAATCATTTTGATGAATAGTTTGTGGGCAGGAACTCCTTGCCCAATAGCTCGCGGGCGATAATCATGCGCATGATATTGATAGTGCCTTCAGCACCAATGGAATAGGAGCGGATGCCCCGGATGCCCATCTCGACCGGGTACTCCTTGGTGTAGGCCATTGCGCCAAACCAGTTGGCGACCTCGTTCATGATCTCGAAGCCGACCAGCGGCGCGCGCATTTTGGCCATGGCCGCCGCCAGCGCGATGTCGTGGTGGGTGGCAGCCTCCTGCTTGTACTTGCGGTCCATCGTCCAGGCTGCCTTGTAGGTGATCAGCCTGACCCCCTCCAGGTCGGTGTAGAGATCGGCCAGGGGGAACTGGATGCCCTCAAAGCTAGCCAGCGGCCGCCCGAAAGCCTCCCGCAGCCGGATGTGATCCATCCCCATGTCCAGCACCGCCTGGGCAGCGCCCACGCAGGTAGCGCCGATCAGCGTGCGCGCCGCCGAAAAGCCCTCCATAGCGTGGTAAAAGCCCCGGTTGAGCCCACCCACCTGGTGACAGGCTGGCAAGCGCACGTCCTCCAGGGCAAAGCCTCCGGTGGAGATGCCCATGCGCCCCATATCCTCAAAGAAGGTAGGGGTGATGCCTTCCGTTCCCTTGAGCGGCATGGCGAAGAAGGTGAAGGCTCTGTGCCCGGATTCCGGGTCTGGGTCGGTGCGGGTCAGCATGAGGTGGATGCCGCCCCACTCCAGAGACTCGCGCACGCCGCTGATGAACATCTTCTCGCCGTTGAACACCCACTCGTCGTTATCCCGTACAGCGCGGGTACGGCAAGCCCCCAGGATGTCGGACCCGCCGCCAGGCTCAGTGGTGGCGATGCCCAGGAAGGCCTCACCCCGCGTCACTTTGGGCAGGTACTCCTCCTTGAGTTCGGGAGCACCGTACTGGTGAAAGATGAACCCCCACGCAGCCTCCACCAGATAGAGCACCGGGACAGCCAGGCTGATGTCGGCGCGGCCCAGTTCCTCGGCGGCGATGGCGGCCATCGTCCAGTCGGCCCCAGCGCCACCATACTCCTCCCCCACCAGCGGGGCCAGCAGGCCCATTTCGGCCATCCCCTCGACGATCTCGGAAGGGATGCGCCCGGTGGTATCAATCTCGCGCACGCGGGGCGCGAGCTCTGTCTGCGCAAAGTCGCGCACCGCCCGCCGCCACAACCGTTGTTCCTCGGTCCAGCCAAAATCCACTTTTTTCTCTCCTCTTGTTGATTAGACCACGCCCTCTATCCAGTATCCAGCAACCGCTTCTAGCCTCCCAGGTCGTACTCCACCCTCACTTCCTCCCCAATCGCCCGCAGGTCGGCCGCCACTTTGGGGTTGAGGGGGATGCCCTCACGGGAACGGAGTTCCGCCTCCTCGTACTCCTTCTCGCCGTGGACATAGACGCGGGTCTGGCCCTCCGCCTTGGGCATTCCCTTCAAGCGCCCCTGCAGATCGTCCATCGCCGCCTTGAATTCCTCGACCGGCCGGAAAGCGTCCACCCGCCAGGCGCCGAAGAAGTGGCCGATGGCCGAGGGAAGCGGCCTTCCCTGCTCGTCCTTGGGGTAGACCAGGTCGGCATAGGCCGCGCCGGAGAGGATCGCGCAGAGGATGTCCACCATCAACGTCAGGCCGTACCCTTTGTGGCCGCCCAGCAACTCCCCGGCCCCACCCAGCGGGAGGAGCCCTCCGCCAGCCTGCTGCTTGAGGTTCTCCAGCACACGCCCAGTACCGTCCGTCGGCGTGCCGGTCTCGTCGGTGGCCCAGCCCAGGGGGATGGGCTTCTCCAACCGGTTGTATACCTCCAGTTTGCCGCGCGGCACGGTGCTGGTGGCCATGTCCAGCACGAAGGGCCACTCCTGACCCGCTGGGGCCGCCACCGAGATGGGGTTGGTGCCCAGCATCGCATCCCGCCCGAAGGTCGGCACCACCAGCACGGCGGCGTTGGTCATCGAGATGCCAATACAGTCGTGCTCCAGCGCCATCATCGCGTAGTAACCGGCGATGCCGTAGTGGTTGGAATTGCGCACCGTTACGAAGCCGGCCCCTAAGTCCCGCGCCTTCTGGATGGCCTTCTCCATCGCCCGGTAGGAGACCGGCTGACCCAGACCGGCCCCAGCGTCAATGAGCGCAGTCGCGGGGGTCTCCGTCACTACCTGCACCTGGGGGCGGGCGACCATTACGCCGTCCCGCAGGCCGTTGACGTATCGCCGCAGGCGGGCCACGCCGTGGCTGTCAATCCCCCGCAGGTCAGCCGCCACCAGCACCCCGGCCGTGATGCGTGCGTCCTCCTCCGGGATGCCCATCTTCTGAAACACCCGCGCGCAGAAGCCCTTCAGCGGGTCTGCCCATATTCGCAATCCAGTTTCCTCTGACATTGTCTCCCTCCGTTTGATTGTTATCTGTCGCAAAGCGAGGGATCCCGGCTCACCCGTCGGGGCGCGGCGCGACGGCTCTCTCGCGGATGACACGCAGCATCTGGTCGTGGATGCGCCCATTGGAGGCGACGATGAACTCGCCCGAGAGGCAACCAGGGCCACCTTCGAAATCGGTCGCGCTCCCGCCGGCCTCCCGCACCAGCAACACCCCCGCCGCCACATCCCACGGCTTGAGGCGGATCTCCCAAAAGCCATCGAACCTCCCACAGGCGACGTAGGCCAGATCGAGGACGGCTGCTCCTGCCCGGCGCACGCCCATGCTGCGGCGCAAGAAGTGGCCCAGCCGTTCGGCGTTGTTGTCGGGAGCGACGCGGCGATCGTAGGGGAATCCGGTAGCCAAGAATGCGTCCGCCAGGTGATCAGCGCCGGAGACACGGACGGGTCGGCCGTCGAGAGTCGCTCCGCCTCCAGCAGTCGCGGCAAAAGTCTCCCCCCGCAGCGGATCGTGGATCACACCGACGATCACTTTTCCCTCCACCAATAACGCCAGCGAGAGGCCAACGTGGGGAAAGCCGTGGGCGAAGTTGTTGGTGCCATCCAGGGGGTCAATCAGCCACAAGGGCCGCCCGTCGCTTGCGTCCCGGTCCTCGGGGACGCCTCCGGGAACGGGGGCTTGAAGCACGTTGAGGAACGACTCGTCTCCGCCGCCCTCCTCGGCCAGAATAAGGTGATCGGGAAAGGCGTCCCTCAGGCGGGCGACGATCAACTCCTCGGCGGCGGTGTCGGTCTCGGTGACGGGATCGACCGCTCCCTTGAAGCCAATATGGGCAAGCGTGGTGCACGGGAAGGCAGCATGCACGACGGCGCCGGCCTCGTGGGCGATGGAGGTGGCGGTCTGGAGAATAGTGTCGTAGTTCACGGATGGCTCCTCAGAGAGAGTATATGAGTATGCGAGTATATGAGGAGCGAGGACCTCATATACTCATCACTCATATACTCACCTCCATATATCTATTCCCCATCTACTCATCTACTCGATATGCCTCTGGGCGGCGATCCTCGTAGACGGTGAGGTAGCGACGGGCCTTGCGGATCTCCCGCAGGTCTACCTGGGCGATCAACAGTTGCTCCCGATCATCTCCCTCCACGAGCACGTTTCCCCACGGATCCACGACGAGCGAGCGCCCAGGGAACTCCACCTGGTCGTCGCTCCCCACCCGGTTGCAGGCGGCAACGATCAGTTCGTTCTCCACAGCGCGGGCGCGGGCCAGAAGGAGCCAGGCCTCGATGCGGCGCACTGGCCACTGGGCCGGCACCAGGAAGAGCACCGCCCCTGCCAGCGCCATGGCACGAAAGAGTTCAGGGAAGCGCAGGTCGTAGCAGATGGCCAGACCCGTCGGCCCCCACGGGGTGGGACAGAGGGTAGCGCGGTCGCCGGGGGCCAGGTAGCGAGGCTCTTGCATCAGGCGGAAGAGATGGATCTTGCGGTATGACCCCAGGAGCGTGCCGTCGGGCGCGTAGAGGACGGCAGTGTTGGAGATGGCTCGACCGGGCTCGCCAGAGCCGCCGCCAGCATGCCGCTCCATGAGCGAGCCAGCCAGATACAGGCCAAACTCGCGAGCCAGCGCGGCCATGTGGGCAAAGCCGCCCTCCCCTAGTGGCGCGGCCCACTCCCCTGCCCGTTCCAGGTCGTAGCCGTGGAGCCACAGTTCGGGCAGCAGGAGCAAGTCGGCATCGGCCTTCCCGGCCTGGGCAGCGAATTCCCGCGCCCGGGCCATGTTAGCCTCCGGCTGACCGGTGTGAACGTCCATCTGGGCTAAAGCAATGCGGGATATGCTCATAGCCTCAGAGCCTCGTGTATGCGGGTGGCAATATCATCTATAGCGCGGGAGAAGCCCGAATGTGGGTCAATCACGTACAAGGGGCAGCCTTCGTTCAGAGCACGAGTCATCCGATCACCCTCGTCCGGCACGCATCCATGGATGACAGTCCCCAAACGCGATTCAATTTGCTCCTGCAGAGCATCCCCAGGCGTGTCGCAGCGGTTCAAGATAGGCCAGAAACTGTGATTCATTACGTTGACGATCTCCACGGCCTGAACAGCCCGCCTGATGGACATGATTTCGGGCGTCAGCACACACAGGCTGATCCCTCCCTCCTTGTCGATCAGAGGCGGGTCCTCCCAGGAGAAAAAGGAGCCGGCATCCACGAGAATGTAATCTGCACTGACCAGGGCTATTTCCAACAACTTGTCCAGGGCCTCCCTGCTCATTTGCCCGGCACAGTTCGGGCCGGTTGACCCAAGAACAACCCATACGCCTGATGAGTGTTCCTTTATCATGTCAGCAAACACCTGTTCATTCAGGTCATTGAGGCGGGCGAGGAGAAATTCCAACATGCGCATCTCTGGCAGGCCCAGAAAGAGCGCGACTTCACCCAGGGGGCGCTGCCAGTCCACCAACAGAATCTTCTTTTGCGAGGCTTTGCGCAGGGCCAGAGCCAGGTTGACTGCCAGCGTGGTAGTGCCCACACCAGCCTTGCTGCCGAACACGGTGATCAACTGGCCCACGGCGAGGGCTTCCGGCCGCAGATGGACCTCGATGCGAGCCAACAACTCGGCCATCTTCACCGGCTTGGTGATATAGTCATCCCCCCCCCCGCGCAGCCCTTTCACCTTTGCCGCCACTTCGTCCACGGCGGAGAGGAAAATGATGGGAATGTGACGGCCTTCGGGCAATCGACGAATGCGCCTGGTAGCCTCAAAACCGTCTATGCCCGGCATCATCACATCCATCAGTATCAAGTCCGGTTCCTCCGTCTGGACTTTCTCCACCCCCCCCTCACCAGTCATCGCTGTTATGACCTGATATCCTGCCCGCCGCAGGCTCAGTTCCATCAAGCGATGCAACCGCAGATCGTCATCCACCACCAATATTTTCTGGGGCATACTCGTCCTCCCTAACGCATTGCCACGAACCGCCAATCTCCGTCTAAGTGTCCCCAATTGTACCACAAAATGGGCGCGCCAGGCAACTCTACGGCGGACGGAGAAAGCGCCGATTTGACTTTTCCCGCTGCCTGAGTAGAATTCTTACCTATGTGGTTACACCCAACCCACCCCACTCTTAAGAGGTGGAAGGGATATTCAAGGAAGCACAATGGACTTGACGCAACTCGTTGACGTCTCCGTTCCTCTGACCACCATCTTCGCCATGGTAGTGGTCATGATTCTCTACCTGTGGCTGCAAAAGCAGGACGCTGGCACGGAGCGTATGCAGGAACTCGCCCATTTCATCCAGAATGGGGCGCATGCGTTCCTCCGCCGGGAGTTCCTCACCATCGCCCCCTTATGTGGTGCTCCTGGCCCTGCTGTTGCTCGTGGCCATGCCAGAGGGGAAGTGGCAGATCGCATTAGGCTTCGTCGTCGGTGCTGGTTTTTCTATCTGGCGATTTTCATCGGGATGAGCGCGGCGGTGGGGCGGACGGCCTTCCGCATCGTGGACGAGGTGCGGCGGCAGTTCTATTATGGGTTGACATGGCGCTAGGTTGGAAACTCGTATGAGCCAGACGGCAAGTTTCGATCAAGAGTTACTGGAAATCTACGGCGAGTTGAATCGGGATCGGCTGATGGAATTGGTCGTGCGTTATGCCCGTGACCGGCTCGGCGCTGGTGGCTCTTCCATCTTCCTGCGTGACAGCATCATCGGCCGCTACGTCCTACGCGGCACTACCGGTCTCTTGGAGAGCGAAAAGATGCCCGCCGAGCGGATAGAGTATGAGCCCGGGGAGGGATTGACCGGCTGGGTCGCCAGGCACGGCCAGCCGTTGCGCATCGTCAACGTCAAGGACAGTGAGGAATTGCGACGCATCGCCGAGGACCTGGTCTGGAGCCAGAAATACTCCGAGATCAGCGCCAGACAGGGCTTGGCTTACCTGGGGGTGCCGATCCTCTCCAGGGACGGGACTACCGTGCTCGGCGTGCTGCGGGTCTCTGGGAAGGCAGAAGGAGAACAGTTCGACGTGCACGATGAAGCGCTGCTGAGCCACGTAGCCACGATGGTTAATATCGCCATCGAGAATTCGCAGCGCTACGAACTGGAGAAGCGCCGTGCCCGTTACTTCTGGCTCCTCCTGGACATTGGCACGGAATTGGATCCACGGCGGCCCATTGGCGAGATGCTACAGGCAGTGGTGAACCGGATCAGGGATGGTTTTCGTACCGAAGCGTGTCAGATCCATCTTCGAGACCAGGAAAACACCGACCATGTGGTGCTGTGGGCTACCAGCGGCCTCCCCGGCGCACTGGTCGGTAAACTGACGTACATGGCCGGGGAAGGGCTGACAGGCCACATCGTCCACACTGGAACAGCCGTTCAGATGCGGGAGGCGGCCGCGTTGGAGGATTGGAACGACCCTCACGCTGTAGAGATCGCATCACATCTCCCCTCTGGCGTCTACCGTTCCTTCCTCGGTGTGCCCCTGCAGTTGGGCGACGAGGTTCTTGGCACCCTTGAGCTGATCAACAAGATTCCCAGCGGCCCCGGCCACCGCGATTGGTTCACTGACGACGACGAGGGGTACTTGCACCTGCTCTCCACATCCATCGGCGGCGTGTTGGAAGGGGCTCGTTATCTCAAGGCACTGAACGACGTAGGAGTCACCGCGATGAGGATGCAGCGGGTCGCCTCCTTCGGCAGTCTCGCGGAACGGATACGGCACGAGGCGGCAAACCCGCTGGCTGTGGCTCGCCTGGCGGCGACTAACCTGCGCAGCGACCTCCAGGATGTGCAGAGCACACGACTCACCAGGCGGTTGGACATTATTGAGACCAGCCTGAACGAGGTCAGCAATAAACTGTTAGATCTGCTCAAGTTTTCGCAGCGCATCGGCTTTGTCCGCACAACCACCCACTGGAACGACGTGGTGCGCGAGGTTCTTATCTGGCTGGCGGCGGAGCGGCAACGGTGCAGGGTGGAGATGCACGTCACCTATGAAGACTTACCCCCTTTACTCATCGAGCCTAATGAACTGTTCGGCGCCTTGGTCACTGTCTTGCGCCTGGCGATGGAAACCCTCGGGACGGATGGAGGCCTCATTGAGGTGCGCACTTCGTTATCCGCCGACGATCAACGCGTGTGCACGGAAATACGTGTGCTGGAGGCTCCGCTAGCCGAAAGAATCTCGCGTATCATCGAACCAGCGGCCGGCGCGCCTGAGGAACTATCGCCCCTTCACTTCGAGTGGGCGCTGGCGCAGGAAACGGTGGAGACCCAGTATGAAGGTAGTCTCACCTGGAATACTCATGGCGGGGAGGTGCGTTTCGTGTGCGAACTGCCGTTGGAGGAGCTGCCCTGAGCGCAGTCGAGGGGAAACTGAACCCTCCTTCCAGAGAGAGCCAGAGAGGAGTTATGGAACAGAAAACAATCCTCGTAGTAGATGACGAGCCCTTCTTCCGCGATGAGGTCGTCGCTTTCCTCAGCAACCCCACCCTTGCAGCGCGAGGCTGGAAAGCGGAATCTGTAGTGAGCGGTGAGGAGGCACTGACCCGGCTGGAGCATGCCTCCTACGACGTCATGTTGCTCGACATCAACATGCCGGGACTGGACGGGATGGATGTGCTGCGCCTGATGCACGAGAAGTACCTGCTGGAGCAGACCTACGTCATTATGCTCAGCGCTTATGGTGTGTATGAGAACGTGGTCGCGGCTATGCGCGGAGGAGCAAAGGACTTCGTCAACAAATCCGAGCCACTGGACCAATGGATCGTGCGTATCGAACGTGGCTTTGAGTGGCAGGAACTGCGCCGTCGCAAGCAGCAGGCCGAGGAGGAACTGCGCCTCCTGGCACGTGAGGTGGGCCACGACATCGGCGGCACAACCTACTTCGTGCTCACTCAACGGGTGCAGGCGTTGGCCAAACTGGTAGCCGGGAAGCCAGAGGGTGAACGTTCCATCGAGGTCATCCGCCAGATCCTGGCCCGCATCAAGCGGTTGGCCGACGACCTGGGTCACGTGGCCGTGGCCCTGGATAGCAGCGAGGTTTGGCGCTGGGAAACGCTCGACCTCCATCGTCTGCTGGAGCGGCTGGTGCAGGAGTTCAGTTACGGTTACCCCGACGTGCGGGTTACGCGGGAATGGAGCGAAGACGTCCCACCGATATACGGCAGCCGTGCTCAGTTGGAGCGGGCTTTCCACAACCTGCTGACCAACGCCGGGCGGGCTATGTCTGACGGCGGAACACTCACGTTGCGCACGGGGCGAGAGGAAGATGCGTGGATCGCCGTTGACGTTGAGGACACAGGCACTGGCATTCCCCCGGAGACGCAGGACAGAATCTTCCGTATCGGCTTCTCGGATTGGAGAAACGGGCAGAAGGGGAGTGGGCTGGGTCTTTACGTCGCCCGCAGGAACATCGAAAACCACGATGGCCACATCGAGGTGACCAGCGCTGCAGGCAAAGGGGCCACTTTCACTGTCCGCTTGCCGATCCAGTCCGAACGCGCTTCTCCTGGCGCCACTCCGGTTCAGACACCCTGAGAATCCTGGGCCAAGGTGAGTTTGTGGAATAGACGATAATTTGGCGAATGACCAATATCGCCACTACGAGCTCTCAATAGCGAGATGTCGGGGTCACCTATACGCCTCGAATCCGCAGAGAGCCAGAAACCTGCAGGAGGTTAAGTACAATGTCATCAACGATACTGGTGATGGACGATGATCTGCTCGCGCTAGAAAGCATGGAGAACTACCTGAAACAGACAGGTTATACCATCGTGACGGCCAGCAGTGCTCGCGAGGCGCTCAAGCAGGCGCGGGAGACCCCTTGCGACGTCGCCCTGCTGGACATGAAGATGCCCGAGATGGATGGTTTCCAGGTGGCTGCGATGCTGCACCAGTTGCAACCCGACTTGCGCGTGATCTTGTTCACCGGCTACGCCTCGCTGGAGACCGAGGCGCGCGCTGCCCAGTTGGACTTCTACGAGTACCTGCCCAAGTCGAACTGGTATGACCTGCTGCTGCCGACCATCAAGCGTGTCCTGACAGAGCCAGAGCGCCCACTGCCCAAACAGCGCCCGGTTGATCTGAAGGAGGCGGCAGCCCAGTACGCTGACGAGGGCAAATGGGAACTGGCAGCGATGGCACTTGAACAGGCAGCCCGCATCGCTGAGTTCACTAACGAGTGGGAGAACGCAGCCGCGCTGTACGATCAGGCATTCGAGCACATGCGGCGCGCTCGTGGCTTGTCCGTAGAAACACAGCGGTTCCGCGAACTGGCGGAGTGCGCCCAGCGCATCGCGGCCGAGGGTGTCCCAGACTCCTCGTAGCACTTTCAGTAAGTGCATCAAAAGATATTGGACAAAGCACTTCCTTATGGAGGCTGCGCAGCGGGTACGACTGATCGGTCAGTTCCTCCTGGAGTGGGTACGTGCTGAAAGCGAGGGGCTGGCCAATAGCCGTGTGCCTGTTTCACTATTTCCTCCTCTTTTGCCTGACCCTGCTTCTGGCGTCGGGCTGCTCTCTGTTTCCGCTGCTCCCTACCCCCACCTCCACCGCCTCCCCAACGCCAACCGTGCTCCCCACTCCCACCCCCTGGCCCACTTCCACTCCTGAACCGCCCGACACTGGCTGGCAACTGTTGCAACAGGGCGTCGAGTTGCGTCAAGTGCGCGTGGAGACCGGCGAAGTCGCTGAACGGTTGACCATCATCCGGCTCGATCACGCGGCCGTACGCTTCCGTGTCCACTACGACCCTGTCGAACCTCGCCTGGTGAGTGCCTGGGCGGAGCATCTCCAGCCGCCGCTACTGGTCGTCAACGGTGGCTACTTCACCACCGAAAACGAGACCGTGGGCTTGCTCATCAGCGACGGGCGGGCCTGGGGCACCCTCTACGGGGATTTCGCGGGGCTTTTCGCCGTCGCCCCCTCCCCCACAGGGGAAGGAGAGAGGGTAAGTGTGCGCTGGCTTGCGGACCAGCCCTACGACCCCGAAGAGCCCTTGACTGAGGCACTGTCGTCGTTCCCGGTGTTGGTCAAGCCGAACGGCGTGATGGGCTTCCCCGCCGATGCCGACGACGGTCGCCCCGCCCGCCGCACTGTCGTGGCCCAGGACCACCAGGGGCACATCCTGTTCATCGTCGCGCCCCGTGGCTATCTCAGCCTCCACGAACTGGCACGCTTCCTCGCAGGCTCCGATCTCGACCTGGACGTAGCACTCAACCTGGACGGGGGTTTCTCCACCGGACTGTGGTTGACGGCGGATGGGACATCCATGAAAATAGATTCTCGCGTTCCGGTGCCCTCGGTCATCTCTGCCGAGTACCGCTGATGTGAAGCCTCCGACGGGCTCCTCATCCGGTTGCTCGCGGACTATTTTCTTGGACTTCGTCAAACCTGCTCAAAAACCCGTCTTTTGCCCCTCTTTCTACGTATAGTAATTGTAAGAGCCAACCACGGTGAGCACTACGGACCCGACGACCCGAGACCTGATCGAACTTACGCTGGCAGGCGATGAAACCGCTGCCCGGAAACTATACGACACCCACTACCCGGCTGTCCTTCGGCTGTCCTATATGCTGCTACGGAACCTGCAGGACGCCGAGGACGCGACGCAGGACGGTTTCGTCTATGCCTTCGGGCATCTGGCTCAATACGACCCGGAGCGGTCCGCCTTTGCCACCTGGCTCAAGGTCATCGTCACCAGCCGCTGCCGGGACATGCAGCGCCGACGCCGCATCAAATGGCTCTCCCTGCAAGAGTTGGCGGAGGCTGGATTTGAGCCTGAAGACGAAACAGCCGTTCATCAGCCGGGCGTCGCGCTCGAATTGGTGGGGGTGCAGCAGGTGGTGTGGGAAGCATTAAACCAAGTGCCGCGCAAGTCGCGCCAGGCTCTGATCCTGCGCTACTTCGGAGGTCTTTCGTACCCCGAGATGGCCCAGGCTCTCGGCTGCCCGGTCAGCACCGCCAAATCGCGCGTCGCCTACGGCCACAAGGCGCTGGCCCGCTTGTTGGAGCACAAGGCACGCATTGAGTTGGACTACCACGGCTACCACATAGGAGATGTGCCGTGAACAAACACCTCAACAACCACCAACTGTTGTCCTACCTGGAAGATACACTCTCACCTGAACGCCGCGAGCGGGCCGAGACCCACCTGTACACCTGCCCTGCCTGCCGCGCCCGCCTGGAGACGTTGACCCGGACGGCAGAAGACCTGACCACGACGCTACGCGCCGTGGGAGAACAGGTTCCGTTGACACCAGCCCGTTCGTGGGAGGGAGTGGCCCGGCGCTGGAAGAAACAGAGACAGCAGCGCACGGAAACCGCGCCCCTACTTGCCCCTTCGTTCCGCCCGCGCCTACGCCAAGTCGCAACGCTGGCCGTTTTGACGCTCCTCGTCGCCGGGCTTGCTGGCTTGCTCCACACCCTCGCCACCACCGGTCCCTCCTCGACCGAGAGTACACCAACTCCATACGCCACGGCCATTCCGTCGTCCGCGCCCGGGCCGCTGCCTCGCCCTCACCTTGATCGGTTGGCAGGTCCCATCTCTCTCCTTATCCTCGGCATTGACGGCGAGAGCGAGACGTCTGACGAGACCGACACACTGATGCTTCTCTACCTGGATACCGAAACCGAACGTGCTTTCCTGCTCTCCGTCCCTCGCGATCTATACGTGGAGGTACCCAGCCACGGGCAGGCACGCGCCGGTAGCATCTACAGGTTGGGCCAGCGGGACGAGGCTACCAGCGGCCTGGTGCTGGCCAGGCAGACGATCTCAGCCACCCTGGGTCTCCACATACAGCACGCCGCCCTGGTGCACCTCAAGGGTTTCGTCGCGCTGATTGACGCCATAGACGGTGTTGACGTCGAGGTCCCTCATCCAATCGAGGACCCGGCCTTCCCGGATGACCACGGTGGCCACGCCCCCCTGTCCATCCCCGCCGGCACGCACCACTTCGATGGCACACTTGCCCTACGCTACGCCCGTACCCGCGTCGTCCCGGCCCCTGGCTTCGACCGCGCTTTCCGCCAGCAGCAACTCATTCTGGCCGCGCACGACAGGGTGACGCGGCTTGACCTGCTGCCCGACCTCATCACCCAAGCCCCTATCCTCTGGTCGGACATTGCAGGTAGTCTCGAGACGGACCTTTCGCTGAGCGACATGATTGATCTGGCGCTCCTGGCCACCAGCCTCACCGCCGATGAGATCACCACCGTCACTCTTGACGAGTGCTGCACCGTCCCGTACACCACGTCTGCTGGCGAGCGCGTGCTACTGCCCCAGCCGGAGAAAATCGAGGCATTGATGGAGGACTTACTGGAGGACAAACGATGATCCGCCGAATGATACCTCTGATCATCCTATTGCTAGGACTGACCGGGTTGATAGCCTGCAGCCCCGCTGCACGCCCACCCGCTCTGCCGACACCCACGGTCTACTATGCCCCTCCTACCCCCGTTCCCTACGATCCACCTACCCCATTGCCCAGGTCTAGCTCTCGGTTCGAGGCAATCACTGTGCTTCTCCTGGGTACCGACAGGCGCAACCTGGATGGCGGCACCGATAACACCGACACGCTGATGCTCTTCCACCTCGATCCGAATACACGGCGCATGGCGATACTTTCTATCCCCCGCGATCTCTACGTCGAGGTCACCGGCCACGGGCAAGCACGCATCAACACCGCCTACGCCTGGGGCGAGCGGGACGGGACAGGCGGCCTGGCCTCGGCCCGTCAGACCGTCTCCGCTACCCTCAGCATCCCGGTCCAACACGCCGTTCTGCTCGACTTCCACGCCTTTGTCACGCTGATTGACGCCATCGGCGGCGTGGATGTGGACGTGCCCTATCCGATCTCCGACCCGACTTACCCGGACAGCGGCACGGGCTACGATCCCTTTTACCTGCCCGCTGGTCAGCATCACCTGGACGGGGCCACGGCCCTTAAGTACGCCCGCACCCGCGCCACTCCCGGCGGCGACTTCGACCGCACCGCCCGCCAGCGCCAGATTGCGCTGGCTGTGCGCGACCGGGTCACGCGGCTTGACCTGCTGCCAAGTCTGATCGCGCAATCCCCGCAACGCTGGTCCGCCCTTCAGGGGGCCTTCGAGACCGACCTGACGCTGGGGGAGATCGTGGACCTGGCTGTCATCGCCAGCCGCATCCCCGCTGACCAGATCACAACGGCTGCCATTGACGAAACCCACACCCACCCCTGGGTCACGCCCGAGGGGGCTTCCGTCCTGCTCCCCGACCAGCCAGCAATTGAGGCTCTGGTCATCGACCTCTTCTCCCCTCCACCCGCCACAGCAGCCGCCCAGTGAACCATTGTTCATTGTTAATTTGTCATTTGCTCATTTGTCATTTATAATGCCCCTCAATGACTCTCCTCTTCATTCTCCTGGGCCTCCTCGTTGGCGGCTTGGTCAATCAACTCGGTTCCGACCTCCCTGCCCGACGGAGACTGACACGCCCTCATTGCCCTTACTGTGGACAAGACCGCCCCTGGTGGCAATGGCTCGCCCTGCCGCCGTACCTGATTGGGCGCGTCGGGTGTCCCTCCTGCGACGCTCCGATCAGCCTGCGTCACCCCCTGGTCGAGATCGGGCTGGCGGTGGCCTACGGCTATCTTTGGATCGTGCTCGGACCCTCCGTCAAACTGATCCTCTACTTCTTATATAGCACCATCTTCGCCCTGATCCTAATCATCGACATTGAGCGGCGACTGATCCTCAACGTGGTGATGTACCCATCCATCCTCTTTGCCATCGTCGCCAGTTTATTCACCCCGGAGATGACGTGGTGGAGCGCACTGGCCGGCGGGGCGATAGGTTTTGTCTTCTTCCTCGGCGCTGCGTTGGTGGGGAATGCCCTCTTCGGCAGTGGAGCGTTGGGCGGTGGTGACGTCAAGCTGGCGGTGTTCGTCGGGCTCATCACCGGCTTCCCTCTGGTCATTGAGGCGCTGGTGTTGACCATCCTCATCGGGGCAGCCGTCAGCCTGATCCTGCTGATCACCCGCGTGCGCGGCCTGAGCGACCACATCCCCTACGGGCCATTCCTCGTCGCTGGCGCTGCCATCACCCTCATGTGGGGCTACACCATCGCCGGGTGGTTCCTGCACCGTTAGACTGGCTGCCGACATCGTCCCCGCCGTCGCCCGCGCTGGAGTCCATACCCTCATCTTCGGCCGCTCCCACCACTCCAACCGCGCCCCGCCCTGCCCATCGAGAACGCCAGCCTGGTGGTCAACACCGCTGTCCAGTTGTCAGGTCGGGGAGATGATGTTAGAATAGAAGCGAACTTCCGTGCGTCGGCTGCGAGAACGCCCGGCCAGCCTGTCAGGACTGATCAGAGTGGCTGCCCTGTCTGCACTGCAACACAAAGTGGAGGTAAGCGATGAACCTGCGCGAGATTCTAACCGATATTCACGCGCTTGAAGAGGAACTCCTGGACTTTGAACGCAAATACGGTATCCGTTCGGAGACCTTCTACGCGGCATACGCTAGCGGCGAAGAGCCAGAAGATGACAGTTGGGTACTAGATTTCGGCGAGTGGGCCAGTGTCTATCGAACGTGGCTTGCCCGCCAAGCCGAGTATCGCAATGAGGTTCAGCGGATTCAACAGCAAGCACCGAGCATCGCCAGGCTGATCCGAATAGCCGCATGAACAGTCCACTGCGCACCCCGGATGACTACGAACTGTTCTTGTACACGCTCACAGAGCAGTTCCCGTCAATACGCCGCTCCACAGTGACCTTCGTTCGGCGAGGGGCATCACTGGCACGGGTGGCAGGCGAACTGTATTTTGATCGTGAAATCCGATTGGTTGTTCGTGAGCGAATCTTGTACCACCGTTTGCCTGCCGTCATAGACTGGTACGGTTACGAGGCTTGGCAAGGTGGCGAGAAGTTATACTGGTACGATTCTCAACCACATCCGAACGATCCAACTCTGCAAAGCGCACATCCTCATCACAAGCACATTCCTCCAGACATCAAGCATCATCGCATCCCGGCCCCCGACCTGAGTTTCACCCGTCCCAACCTGCCGTTTCTGATTGAGGAGATCGAACGGGAGATTTTGGGCATGTTGGCCCCTGAGTAGCGTCGCCGGTGGCGCTCCCCACATCGAGGCGGCCCGCCGGTAGCTGGAAGCCGCTGGCTCAGCAGATGGAAGCCCGCTGCGCTCGACATCCCTGTCTGACACGAGGCCGTTCGCTGCAAGACAAGCCCGCCGCCCCGCGCTCTTCGCCTACCGGCACCGGTCGAAGTGGAGGAAGCGGGGCGGCGGGCGTTGTCGTTTGTGCAAGAGTTGTTGTTGGAGTATACTCAAGGGTGGGCCATTATCCACGGCAGCGCGGACGTACCGCTGAAGGCGACGTTGACCGTGGTGTAGACTTCTCGTACAAGTGGAGGTGACCATGGCGAATGTCTTCATAAGCCATCGCGGAAGCGATGCCCAACAGGCTGAGTGGCTGGCCGACGAAATCCGCAATGCCGGGCATCAGGTATGGTTTGACGAATGGAACATCAGCCTGGGTGATTCTATTATCGAGTGCATCAACGAAGGACTGGAAGGGGCCACATACGTGGTCGTTTGCTATTCCTCATCCGGCGTAACCTCTCCGTGGATGAGCCGCGAGTGGATGTCGGCGCTCGCTCGACAACTTAATGGGCATGGGGTCAAGGTTTTGCCAGTGCTGCTCACCGGGGGCGACCCACCCGCAATCCTCGCCGATTTGAAGTACGCGGACCTCGTCACGGACTGGGCACAAGGCGTATCCGAGCTCCTGCGAGCAATGAGGTGAGAAACATGACGTGGAAGGTTCTTATCGCGCATGCGGAAGGTGAAGAGGCTCTAGCAGACAAGTTGGCAGAGCCGCTCCGAGATGCTGGCTACGAGGTAGCCCACCGGGGCACGGTGATGGTGGGCGAGTCTGTCGTCGAGGAGGCGTCGAGAGTTCTGAGCACGGGCGGACCGGTCGTGCTGTGCGGGACGGTGAAAGCGGTGGGAACCGGTTGGGCGCACCGCCTCGTCAACGCGGCGCGACGGAATCAACAGGTTCGAGTATTCGCCGTGCAGATGGAGAAGGACGCGTACGTCCAGATGCTCTCTCTCGACGGTACCGTCGCTCTATACTGACAAGACCCCGCAAAGGCGGTGGGGGATTTGATCGCTTCCCTGGAGAAGTACTATCCCCTCGAGGCTGACTCCGATTATGTCCCATTTGGCTACGATGCGGAGCAGCGGTACCGGGAACTGGCTTTGGAGTCGTGCGATATCATCGACCTGGCTAACCTGCCGGAGAGTGATCGCCACATCGCCACCCGACAACTGGAACTGCGCCGCCTGTACGTCCCCTTGCGGGTCCGGGTGGAGGTTGCGTCTGATGTCGAAGCGAGTGAGGCGGAGTTCGAGGCGCTCGAAAAGCGTCGTGGGGCATTCCTATGGGGCCGGGCAGACAGGGGCGAACGGGAAGATGAGCGCGCCCGGGTGCCCGTGGGGCAGCGGCTAGCCGCTGCCCCACGGCTTGTCGTCCTGGGGGACCCTGGCGCGGGCAAGACCACAATGGTCCGCTGGATCGCCACAGCCTACCTGCTCCGCCTCAAGCAAGACCCAGATTGGAAGAATCTACCCGATGTGGCCACGCTCCCCGACAAGGATTGGCTCCCGGTCATCGTCCGCTGCCGGGACCTCGACCCGTTCTGCCTGGGCGGTCCGCTGGACAACATACTGCTCCACACCCTGCGCAAGGCGGAGATGACGGAGGCCGAGTCCGCCGCCCTCCAGGCCGTCCTGCGGGAAAAACTCCGCCAGGGCCAGGCGCTCTTGCTGCTGGACGGTCTGGACGAGATCGCGAACCCGGCCGTACGCACCGGCTTCTGCCGACAACTCGAACAGATTCACCTCGCTTATCACGACGCCCCGATCATCGCCACGTCGCGCATCGTCGGTTACCGGGAGATGGGCTACCGCCTGGGGCGGAGGTTTGAGCACGTGACGATCGCCGATCTTTCAAAGGAGGACAAAGACGATTTCGCCCGCCGCTGGTGCGCTGTCACCGAACCGCCAGAGCGGCGGGATAGGGCGACGGAGGAGCTGATTCACGACATTCACAGCACCGACCGCATTGAGCGTCTCACTGGCAACCCAATGCTGCTGACGACACTGGCATTGGTCAAGCGCAAAGTCGGCAAGCTCCCCAGCCACCGGGCCGATCTGTACTGGGAGGGGGTGCAGGTGCTGCTCAACTGGCGCAGCGAGGTGGACGAGCCAATTGACCGCTATGAGGCGATTCCGCAACTTGAGTACGTTGCCTACGAGATGTGCGATCGCGGAGTGCAGCAGCTTCGGGAGGACGAAATCATCGGTCTGTTCGAGCGCATGCGGGAGGAATATCCCCAGGTCCACGCGGTACGAAGACACACGCCCGAGACATTCCTGCGCCTGCTGGAGCGGCGCACGGGTATCCTGGTAGAAGCCGGTCACGTCCGCCACCGTGGAAGGCCGGTCCCTGTCTTTGAGTTCCGGCACCTCACGTTTCAGGAGTACCTCGCCAGCCTGTCTCTGGTGGATGGCCGTTTCCCCGGCCGCGACCGGTCGCGAAGCCTTGCCGACCACGTCGCCCCGCTGGCCGGTCGGACGACCGAGGTTGAACGTTTTCGACCCGGCGAGAAGGAAGTAGGGGTGACCGAAAACTGGCGCGAGGCGCTTCGTCTCTGTGTGGCCTGCTGCAGTGACGACGATGTGGACGACGTCCTGCGGGCCATCCTTAACCCGTTGGAGGGTGAAGACGCCCGGACTACAGCACGCCCACGCGCGGTTCTGGCTGCTCTCTGCCTGGCTGACGAGCCCAACACCAGCGAGGAGGTGGCGCAGGTGGTGCTGCGGACGTTCACTGGGCAGGTCGGCGAGAACGACGGTGGTGGTGGTATCGCGACAGCCGTAGACGCCGCTGCCATAGAACTGGCTGCGTCTCGATGGGCGGAGACGCTGCGCTTCCTCGTGGTCGAGGAGTTTCACCGGCGAGACGCGACAGACCGAGAGGGTGTTGGCGGTCTCTCTGCAATGGTCACTGAGGCCTCGGCGCCGCAAGATGAGGACGCGCTCCGCGAATGGCTGACCGCGCAGGCTGCCCAGATCGCGTCGGGCGAAGAGGCGACAGCGATCGCCGCAGCTCTGGGCGTCGTAGATGTAGCTTGGAAGAGAAAGGCCCGCGTTATGCCCTGGATGGCGAACGGACTACTTTCCATGCTCACGGGAAGCGCCCCCGTGGTCCATGCAGCGGCCTGGACGCTGTACCATCTAGGCCTAGAGCCCCTGATGGGTGACAATGCCTGGCGGCCCTCGGCGGCGGAGCTGGCGCGGTTCATCTCCGTCGTCAGTGATATGGCCTCCGATACCGGGGCGGTGCGTTGGCTGATCGAGGTCTTAGGTCGCGAGCGTGACGCGCGATCGGTCGAGCCGCTAATCGCCAGGCTCAAGGGCCAAAACAGCGATGTGCAGCAAGCGGCGGCGCGGGCGCTGGGCGAAATCGGGGACGCGCGAGCGGTCGAGCCACTGATCGCCAGGCTGGAGGACCAAGACAGCGATGTGCGGCGAGCGGCGGCAGGGGCCCTGGGCCAGATCGGGGACGCGCGGGCGGTGGAGCCGCTGATCGCCGGGCTGGACCACCAGGACAGCGATGTGCGGCGAGCGGCGGCGAGCGCACTGGGCCAGATCGGGGACGCGCGGGCGGTGGAGCCGCTACTCGCCAGACTGGACCACCAAGACAGCGCTGTGCGGCGAGCGGCGGCGGATGCGCTGGGCCAGATCGGGGACGCGCGGGCGGTCGAGCCGCTGCTCGCCAGGCTGGAGCACCAAGACAGCGCTGTGCGGCGAGCGGCGGCGGATGCGCTGGGCCAGATCGGCGACGCGCGGGCGGTCGAGCCGCTGCTCGCCAGGCTGGAGCACCAAGACAGCGCTG
>CAYLPU010000001.1:0-6620 GCA_964385635.1 uncultured Anaerolineales bacterium | reverse complement strand
TGCGGCGAGCGGCGCTTGGGGCATTGTCGCGGACGTGCGAGGACGATACGGACCGCAGGCTGCTCTCCAGGGACATAGATGCCGTCCAACCGTTTCTGGATCCCCAACAAGAGATTAGCGAGGAACACGTGCGCCAGGCTGCCAAGAGACTGGATATGCCAGTCGAGGAGGTGCGTAGTCGTTACGATGCGCTTGCTCAGCAGTTCCCACTGAAGCTGGCCTGGCAGCCGCGTGCCGCGCAGCCCACGAATCCGTAGCAGCAATCGTTCGCAGCGGTGCGACTGAATGCTGGACGCTACTCGCTACTCCAGCCCAAGCCCAATATGGCCCTTCGGCAAGCCGATGTGATCTAGCGGTCGAGGCGCAGGCAGGCCAGGCGGCAGAGTTGTGGGGTACCACGATTTGCCCCCACTCTCTCACCCTGGTATAATGCCTGCGTTTGAGCGAGGAGCGTGACGTATGACGGAATGGAAGACGGACATAAGGTTAGGCCTGAGCATCGGCATCGTCCTGGTGGTCACCATCGTCCTGGTGGACGTTGGCATAATCAGCCTGGTCGCCATCCGGCCGCTTAGCATCGGGACGTTTATCACCGGGCTGGCCGTGCTGGTCAGCCTGGGCCTGTTAGGGTTGATTGGCTATTGGCTGTACGGATTGGCCCGCTCGAAATACCTCCTCGACCGCAACGCGCTGGTTATCCATTGGAGACCAACGGAGCAGATCGTTCCCACCGGGCAGATTGAGCGCGTGCTCACGGGCGATGAGATCAAGGGGCACATCCGGTTCTACGGCGGGAGATGGCCCGGCCACTGCGTCGGCTACGGTGAGGTTCCCGGTGTGGGGCCGGCCTTATTCCATGCCACCGCCCCGCCCCGACACCAAATCTATGTTGTCACCCCCAGTCTCACTTATGGCATCTCCCCCGCCGACCGCGAGGGCTTCCTTGAGTCGCTCCAAAAACGGCTGCAGATGGGGCCTACCCAGATCGTGGAGCAATCCTCCAAACGGCCGGGTTTTCTGAACTGGCCCATCTGGCAGGATTGGTTGGGACTGGCTTTGCTGGCGACCGGCTTCCTAGCGGTACTGGCCTTGACTGGCCTGCTGTGCTTTGAGTTTCCCACGCTGCCCCGGCTGGTGCCCCTCCACTTCGACGCCGTAGGCAACCCCGATCGACTGGGACCCCGGGGGCAGATCTTCATCATTCCCCTCATCGGCCTGTTGGCGCTGCTGCTGAACGGTGTGCTGGGGTGGGTAGCGTACCGGTACGAACGGGTAGCGAGTTACCTGCTGTGGGGTGGCACAATCCTCATCCAGGTGCTGGTGTGGGCAGCAGCGCTTGGAATCCTGGGGCAGGTGTAAATGCGTGATGGCGCTGAACACTGGCTCACTCAACTTCCTTGAACTCGTCGGCGGCCTTGTTATCTCTCTGTTCATCGGCGTGATTGGATACACACGCGGCGCGCTGAGCGGCAGTGGCGTCGTGGGCGCACTCATCACCGGCACGCTCATCTTTGGGCTGGGAGGATGGGAGTGGGGCACCCTGCTTGTCGCCTTCTTCGTCTCCTCCAGCGCGCTCTCCTTCTACCGCGCCCGAGACAAGCAGGGGCTAGCGGAGAAGTTCGCCAAGGGGCACCGGCGTGACCTGAGCCAGGCACTGGCCAATGGGGGCTTGGCGGCCCTGCTGGCGGTGCTCTCTCGAATCCCCTCCCTCACCTCTCTGGTAGGCGGGGGTCAGGAAGGGATGTGGTTCATCGCCTGTGCCGGCGCGATGGCGGCCGTCAACGCCGACACCTGGGCCACCGAACTAGGCGTGCTGAGCCCACACCTCCCGCGCCTGATCACTACCGGCCGGCGAGTCGAGGTGGGCGCCTCAGGGGGCGTCACGTGGCTGGGGACCGCTGCATCGCTAGGGGGTGCGCTCTTCATCGGCTTGCTGGGCGGGTTAGGGTCGCTGGTTCTGCGCCAGGGCTATGCCATTGCTGGTGCATTGATGCTGGCGGCGACGGTAGGCGGGACAGCCGGGTCGTTGTTCGACAGCCTGCTGGGGGCCACCGTCCAGGCCATCTACTGGTGCGACACCTGTAAGAAAGAGACGGAGCGCAGGGTGCACTGCTGTGGCACGGAGACGCGGCTGCTGCGGGGCCACCGCTGGCTGGGGAATGATCTGGTGAACTTCTTCGCCTCCGCCGTGGGTGCGCTCGTCGCAGCAGGGATCGGATGGGGGTTGCTATGAGGAGACCTGAGCGTCTCGTTGTCGTTGACGTGGACGGGCTGCGGCGCGACGTCTTCCGAGGAGCACTCGCGGCGGGTGACCTCCCGAACGTCGGGCGGATCACCGGCGGGCGGGAGGGGGAGATGGCCTGTCACGTGGACGTGCTCAGCACTGCTCCCTCCATCACCTTCGCCGCCCAGGCGAGCATCTTTACTGGGCAGCACCCCGACGTGCACGGAATCGCCGGCAACGAGAGTTTCGACCGGCTGGGTCGCATCTCCGACGGCCGTCCCCGCCACTTCGGCTTCGACGTCGGCTACACGCTGGCTGTGGACGACGCCGTGCGCGTCTTCACCGACGGCCTGGCCTCGCAGTTCCTCAGCAGTGAGGCCCCCACGCTCTACGAAACAGTCTCCACCCATGGCCTGACCTCCACCGTCGTCTACAACATGTACGCCCGTGGCGCCGAGGCCTGGCTGCCCCCCAACGTCGTCGAGATCGCCCGCTTCACCAAGGGGGAAGGGGTGTTGGGACTGGAGGCGGCCGAGTACGATGGCGGGATGCTCGACCGCCTGATCGGACACCTGGATGCGGGGAACCGCCCCGACGTGCTCACCACCTATCTTATGGGGCTTGACCACCATAGCCACGTCCACGGGCCAGCAAGCCAGCCCGCCTACTTGCGCGACATGGTTGACCCCCAGATCGGCCGGCTGCTGGACGCGCTGGAGAGGCACGGGATGCTGGACGGTACACTCTTTGCGCTGGTGAGCGACCACGGCCAGATCGAGGTCGTGCCCGACGACCGCCACTCCATTCGGTTGGGTTTCCCTTTCGACCGGGAACTGGGCCACGTCTTCGAAGCCCTCGGGCTCGACGTGCACGACATCCCCGGCGAGGATCCCGCCTGCGACGCGGTGATGGGCCTCAACGGCGGTCTGGCCCACGTCTACCTCCAGCACCGGGCCGGTCGCTGGGCCGACCCGCCGCGCTACGAGGAGGACATCCTGCCGGTGGCCGAAGCGTTCCGCCAGATGAACGAGAGCGGGAGGTACGAGGAGGAACTACAGGGCAGCCTGAAACTGATCCTGGTGCGGGACGCGGAGCGGGAGGGCTGGCGGGGGGAGTACCGCGTCTACCTGGGTGCATGGTCGGGAGACCGGCCCCAGCGGGGCGGACGGACGCAGCCGCTCGCCGACTACCTGGCGGCCCACCCTGAACTGGACTACGCTGACGCGGCCAACCGCATCCGGCTGGCGACGTCGGCGACGACGGGTGACCTGATCCTGGTGGCCAACGGGCGGGAGGGGTATTACTTCGGTGCGCCGACGACAGGCGTGCACGGGGGACTTTACCCAGGGGAGTCTGAGGCAGTGCTGACCTTCGCCTACCCCGGCGGTTCCCCCGACGAGATCGCGTGGCTGCGGGAGACGGTCACTGGCGCGGTCGCCGACCGCTGCGCGAACGAGGGCGGTCGGGAGCCCAGCGTGGCCGATATGGTGCCCGCCGCGGTCGCGTTGCTGGGGTTGAGCGGGTGACGAAACCCCGACTTATTCGATCGTCGCCAGAAACTGCCGCGCCATCGCACCCACGTCGCTGTCGGTGCGGATGCCCTCCCAGGGGTCGCCCGGCCGCACCAGGTTGACGACGACGATGTTGGCCCCGTTGAAGATGGCGCTGCGCGCCTCTTTGAGATCCACACCCCCGGCCGCCGAGATCAGTACGTCGAACTTGGAGCGCACGCGGTTGACGTGCCTGTACTTGATCACCTTCCCCCGCGTGCCCTCCTCGTCCCGGCCCCGGTGCAGTACCACCACGTCCGGCGGTCTCTTCAACTGCATCAACACCTTCAAGGGATCGTCCACGCCTAGCATGTCAATCATCGAATCCATCCCCAGTTCATCGCAGCGGGCGATGAATAGGTCGAGCGCCTCGGGAGGTGAACTGCCGAGGACGGTCGCCGCCGTCGCGCCGGTCGCTCGCACCATGCCCACCTCCTCCAGCGCTCCATCCACCGTCTTCAGGTCGGCGACGAGGTGGCCGCGCCAGAGGCTGCGGATCAACTGGATGCCGCCTACGCCCGCCCGCTTGATGAAGGGGGTCCCGGCCTCGATGAGGATACGCTCGCTGCCCTGCGGCAGGCTCAGGACATCGCGCACGATGGTGGGCAGGATGCGCTGCACGAGCCCTACGTCGTAGTTGAAGGCGATCTGCAGGTAGCGAGTCCTATGGTCAAGCATGGCGGCCGCTCAGTCCGTCTGTCCCTTGACGAGGGAGCCGAGCGCGTGGCCCAGGTCGGAGGGCACGAAGAGCACGATCTTCTCCGAAGGATCGGCGGCGATGTCGCGGATCGTCTGCAGCGTGCGCAAATGCAGCGCCCCCCTGCTCTTCGCCAGGTTCTCCGCCGCCTGTCGCAGATTCTCCGAAGCAGAGAGTTCGCCCTGCGAGGCGATAATCATGGCACGGCGCTCCCGCTCCGCCTCCGCCTGCTTGGCCATGGCCCGCTTCATCTCGGCCGGCAATTCGACCTCCTGGATCTTGATCGACTCGACGTCCACGCCCCAACCGCCCGTTTCGGAGTCCACGATCTCCTTGATGCTATCAGCGATCCGCTCTCGCTCGGTGAGAACGAAGTCCATCTCGCTGTTGCCGATCACGTCCCGCAGCGCCGCCTGCGTGTATTGGCGGATCGCGTACACGTGGTCCTGAATCTCGATGATCACGTCCTCCGGGCTGACAACCTTGAAGTAGACCACCGCGTTGACGAGCATGGGGATGTTGTCCTTGGTCATCACCTCCTGCCGGGGGATGTCGGCTGTCTTGATGCGCATGTCCACCTTGCGCATCGTCTGTACGATGGGAAAGATGAAGTTCAGGCCAGGCTCGCGCGTGCCGGAGTACTTACCCAGCGTGAAGACTACGCCCCTTTCGTACTGGTACAGCATCTTGACCATCGACAGGAGCAACGCGATGACTACGACGAGGCCAGCGACGAGAAAACAACCGCTTGCAGCTATCCACTCAGGCATGATCTGCCTCCTTTTTGCGCTTGCGATAGGATTACCGACGACGGGAACATTGTAGCACACTCAGCCCAGCAACGCAAACTCACCCATCCCAATTTGCATACCCGACCAGAACCTTTTATAATGGCCTATACTCGATCTTCACAAAGTCCACAGCAGGAGGGAAGCCAATGTCGTTCTTCACCGTGAGCGAATTGCCCGGGACGGAGATGCTGCCGGGCGTCGTGCGCCGGGCGGTCTACCTGGAGCACGTGATGATCACTTTCTTTGACTTCGAGCCAGAGCGGGTACTTCCAGAGCACGACCATCCCCACGAACAGATCACCTACGTGGTGCAGGGGGCGATGGAGTTTCACCTGGGAGACGAGACGCGGGTGCTGCGGGCTGGCGATGGGGTGTGTATCCCACCCGGAGTACCGCACGGCGCCGTCATCCTTGACGAACCCACCACCGCGCTCGACGCCTGGTATCCCCCGCGCGAGGAGTATAAGTAGCAGCGTGTGGGAGTGTAGCCGTGGGCGTGTCTTGCTCCTGACCCTCATCGGCCTGGGTGGTCTGTGCCTGATCGCCGGGGCCTATTTATGGGGGCGCTGTCGCGGCGGGCTCATCCCGCGGCCGCTGCCCCCACTCCCCACCACACCCCTCCACTTTGCACATCCTGGCCCCTGGCCCACACCGCCCGTCGCCGAAACGTTCGACTTCCCCCTGCTGCCCGCCGAAAAGTATGGCCCCTATGTTCAGGGGGTCACCGGGCCGCTGGCGGTGGACACCCGCTACGGCGTGCAGAACCCGGCACAGGGCGAGCGTTCCAACTGCTTCCGCGACGCAGACGGCGGCAGCGTTCCCTTCAGCCAACTTTACCACGCCGGAGTGGACCTGTTCGCGCTGGACAACGCGGGGCAGGTCGTCTGGGGGCAGGCCACGCACGGTCTGGTACACGCCGTGGCCGGTGGCGTGGTCATCTTCACGCTGGACGCAGGCAGAGACGGTCACATCGTCGCCATTGAGCATCTGCTGGCCAACGGCAGTCGTGTGTACTCAGTCTACTGGCATGTGGACCACGTACAGGTGGGGGCGGGCCAGCCAGTAACACGCAGGCAGGTGATCGCCGTCGTGTACGATCAGGGGCTCAACAGCCACCTGCATTGGGAGATGCGCACCTTCCGCGACGGATCGGATCTGTTTCCGGCAGGGACAGCAGGGGCAAGGGGTACCTGCAGCGGCCACATCGCGGGCGTGGGGTACACCTGGGACGACGACCCGGCCCGCGCCCACCCGGACATCTACGGCTACCTGGACCCGACCGCCTTCATTGAGAACCGCCGGCCCTAGCAGTTTGTCGGAGAGGAAGCTTTGGTAGCTCATGATCGACAAACGGCAAC